>JAPLTF010000014.1 GCA_026398275.1 Verrucomicrobiota bacterium | reverse complement strand
AGATGCCGCATCGTCGCACGAACGCGCTCCAGGGAACGATCCCGCCGTAGGGCGTCAGCGCGTCCCCGCTCATGCTCAGCCGCACGGTCCCGCCTGCCGTTGGAAACACAAAAGTCTCTTCACCCTGCGGGTGAACCCTCACTCCCAGCACAGCGGAGTTCTTCTTCTCGACGGCCTAACCTGCCCAAGCAATACGGTTTTAAGATCGCTTGCCCGGCATTCGGGCATCCTGAGTCTGGGTGGCCTCACCTGCCTCAACGATGAACAGGCGGCCTTACTTTCGACACAACGCGGCGATCTCTATCTCGACGGATTGACAAATCTGCCCGATTCCGTCGCAGAACATCTCGGGCAACACCAAGGGCTCCTTGGATTGTGCGGCATCAAAAATCTCTCCGACACGGCAGCAGCGTCCCTGGCAAAATGCCGTGGAGGACTCATGCTTTGCGGGCTCAAAGCAATCAGCGACAGAACCGCAGAGATTTTCTCCCGGCATGAATGGGATTTGCACCTCGACGGCATCCAGTCGCTGAGCGACAACGCCGCAACCAGCCTCTCAGATCACGAATCGTTGATTTCCTTGAAGGGTTTGACGGAGATCCGTCATCGGGTGCCGTTTTCGCGGTCCACCCGCCGGCAGGTTTTTGTGATGTAAAAGCCGAGCCCGGCGAGGGCGGCACCCACGATGACGAGCATGGTGAGGACGCTCCACGAGAAGGCCATTCCGGCCATGACGGTCTGGGGTTCGTCGGGGCCGAAGGCACCCGGCTCGCGGCAGCCGACGCAGGCCATCGCGCTGTGTTGGAACAGCAGTGCGGCGGTGATCAACGAGGCGGGTTTCATGGTTTCTTGCCGGAATCCTCGCGCAGGAGATCGCCGATGTCCATGAGAAGCTTTTGGACCGCCTCAGGATCTTTGCCGTCCACGTATCCCCTCAGGCGGCCCTCCCGGTCAACGAGCACGATCCGCGTCGAGTGGGCCGGCGTGCCGTCGGGCTCTTTTGCCAGCGGCTGGAGGAGGCCCTTTACCACGATGGCTTCGATCTCCTCCTTGCTTCCTGTCAAAAATTTCCATCGCGCGGGATTCGCGCCAAGCTTGTCTGCGTAAGCGTCCAGCACATCCGGGCGGTCGAATTCCGGATCGATCGAAAAGCTGACCAGCTCGACCCCTTTTCCCGCGCGCTCGACCATCTTGTTGAGCTCGGCCATGCGCGAGCTGATGAGCGGGCAGGGGCCGCTGCAGCGGGTGAAAATGAAACTGGCGACCCAGATTTTTCCCTTCAGATCGCCGAGGCCGAACGGCTTTCCCGCCTGATCGATGAGCTGAAAATCCGGGACGTCCGTAATCGGTTGCAGATGCGTGGGAACCGGCACCGGGCGCATGTCCCTGAGGCCGGACCACGCGAACGTGATCAGGGTCGCGGCTCCGAGAAATGCGATCACCCAGCCAAGGCGCGGAATCCCCCCGGTCATTCCCATCCCTCAGACCCAGTAGAGCAGGGTGAAGAGGATGATCCAGACGACGTCAACAAAGTGCCAGTAGAGGGCCACATTCGCGAGCGCCGGGTGGTGCTGCGGCGTGAAGCAGCGCGTCGCGGACTGGCGCAGGAAGCACCATGTGATCAGCAGCACGCCGATCGCCACGTGCATGCCGTGGAATCCGGTGATGACAAAAAACGACGACCCGTAGATCCCGCCCTTGTCGAACCACAGCCCCTCGTGGTGCAGGTGGACCCATTCGAACCCCTGGATCACAACGAACGTCGCCCCCAGCAGGATCGTGAGCGCAAGCCATCCGAGGCCGGATCTTCCCTTCTGCACAGCCGACTCGCTGATGTGGAAGGTGATGCTGCTCGAGACGAGAAAGACCGTGTTGATCGATGTCAGCAGGACCGGGAGATGAGGCAGAGAGGCATCGGGCGGCCATGCGCTGCCGGGCTGCCAGGGAAACCCGTTCGCCGTCCAGCGGAGAACAAAATATCCGGCGATCAGGCCGGCAAACAGCATGCCCTCGGAGATCAGGAAAATGATCATTCCGAATTTGCACGTGGCGGGGGAGGCTCCGCGGTGGGCGGGGGCATCGTGGGTGAGGACGGCGGTGGACATAATTTTAGAGCGCTGTGGCTGGACCCCGGAGGATCATGAGGAAGATGATCGTCGCCGCCAGGGCCAGGGCAAATCCCCAGAGCATCAGGATCAGGCGCAGGTTCGAGATTTTCATCGGGTGGTGGCGACGAGGACCCCGAGCAGGACCGGAAGGTAGAGGATCGAGCAGAAGAACAGCCGGCGGGCGGCGGACCGGTCGCGATGGAAAACGAAGTTCATCGCAAACCCGCAGAACGCGGTTCCGAGGGCGAGCGCCGCGAAGAAATACAGCGGGGAATTGAACCCGATCAGTCCGGGCAGCAGGGTGATGATCAGGAGGCAGAGCGAATACAGCAGCGCCTGCCGGGATGTGACGTCGCCGCGAGGATCGTTGCCGGAGATCATCACGCAGCCGGCATTCGCATAGTCCTCGCGATACATCCACGCGATGGCGAGAAAGTGCGGCATCTGCCAGAACCAGAGGACGGCAAAAAGAAGGCATCCCTCCAGGTCGTAGCGGCCCCTCGCCGCGACCCAGCCGATAAGCGGCGGCAGGGCGCCTGGAACCGCTCCCACCAGCGTGTTGAGCGAGCTCCAACGCTTCATCGGGGTGTAGACGAGGATGTAGATGGCGATGGTCGCAAACGCCAGAAATGCGGCGCGCGGATTCGTGAAGAGCCCGAGGATGGCGACGCCGGTCACCGAGAAGAACAGCCCGAAGAGCAGCGCGTCGAGCGGCTGCATCCGATGCGCGGGCAGCGGCCGCGCACGCGTGCGCTTCATCAGCGCGTCGAGGTCGCGCTCCCACCATTGGTTGAGCGCAGCAGCCCCGCCGGCGCAAAGCGCGGTGCCTGTCAGCGTGGCGGCGAGAAGCAGCCAGTTCATCGGCCCCTGCGAGCCGAGCAGGAATCCCACGAGCGTCGTGATCAGGACCAGCAGCGAAAGCCGCGCCTTCACCAGCTCCATCACGTCTCCGACGACGGAGTTTTCCTGGGGGATGGCAGTGGCGGATTTCATGCGATTCTCGAGGCGAAGGCCGGGGAAACATCCGGAAAGCGGAACCGCTCCGCCTCCGTGGCCCGGCAGAGCCTGAAGGAAAACAGCGCGCCGAGCAGGAGGATCAGTGCACCGAGCGCCATATGCGTGGTGGCGATGTCCGCCGCTTTATTCGACCAGATCGTCCAGGCGCCGAGCGCGGCCTGCACCACGACCATGCCGAGCCAGACCGAGCTCCAGGCTTTTGTGGAGCGCAGCCGCGAGGCGGTCGCCGCCCTTTGATAGACTGCGACGACGCCAAGGAGAACGAGCGCGGCCAGCGCGCGGTGGGCCATCTGCACCCAGATGAACAGGGCGTTCGTGGGCACCTGGTCCTCAGCGGCCCGCGCGGTATTGATCGCGGCCAGCGCTTCCGGCGAGGTGTCGGGAATCCATTTTCCGTAGGCCAGCGGAAAGTCTGGAATCGAGAGCCCGGCATGTTCGTGCCGCATCGTCGCGCCGAGTCCGAGCTGGAAAAAGACAACGACCGTCGTCGCCAGCACCAGGTTCCTGAGCACCGGGTCCGGGTTGAAAATATCCCACTCCCCGCGCAAAAATTTTGCGCTCGTGGCCACGGAAAGAATCCCGATGGCGCACAGGAACGACTGGGCGAGCAGCGCGTGAAATATCCCGAGCTCGTCCTTGTAAAGCGTGACCCTCAGCCCGCCGAGCAACCCCTGCAGACAGACCGCGACAAACGCCGCCGCTCCGAGGAATTTCACCCAGCGGCGCGGATCTGCAACAAAGATCCACACCGCGAGGACCAGCGTCATCAGCCCCACGCCAGAGGCGATCAGCCGGTGGCTGTGCTCGTAAAATATCCCGCCCACCCATTTCGAAAACGGGAACAAAAACATGTTGTAGCCGTAGGTCGTCGGCCAGTCGGGCACCGACATGCCCACGCCTTTCGAGGTCACAAGACCCCCGCTCCAGAGCAGGAGAAGTGTGGCCGCGAGGGTCAGGAGGGCCCAGAGGTGGAGCCACTTCAGGGACTTGCTGGAACTTGGTTCAGCCATTGCGCGAAACATTCGAGCCGGATTTCAGCAGCCAGGCAAGCGGCTAATGCGATTCCAGCCGCGCATGATCGGGAGCGGGCACGTTCTGAGGAAGGTAGTCCTCCTCCAGCCCCGGCACGCTGTATTCGTAGGCCCCGTGATAGACCGTGGGCGTGTGCGGAAAATTCCCGTGTCCCGGAGGCGAGGGCACCGTCCATTCCAGCGTGTTGGCATGCCAGGGATTGGCGGGGGCGGCCGGCCCATTGCGGAGCGAGTAGATGATGTTCCAGATGAAGATGAATGTCGTGAAGCCGAGCCCCATCGCGCCGATCGTGCAGACCTGGTTCAGCGGCTGGAGCTGGCGCAGGTGCTCGTAAACCGTGGGATCCGCGATGCGCCGCATCATTCCGCCGAGGCCGAGGTTGTGCATCGGAAAGAACGTCATATTGAAAAACACGAACGTCAGCAGGAAGTGGAGCTTCCCGAGCGGCTCGTTGAGCATCTTCCCGAACATCTTCGGAAACCAGAAATACACCGCGCCGAAAATCGCGAAGATGCTCCCCCCGAAGAGGACGTAGTGGATGTGAGCCACGATGAAATACGTGTGGTGGACGAACAGGTCGACCGGGGTCGAGGCCATGAAAATTCCGCTGAGCCCGCCGATCACAAACATCGACACGAATGCCAGCGCGAAGCACATCGGGGTCTTGAATTCGATCGAACCCCTCCACACGGTTCCGAGCCAGTTGAAGGTCTTGATCGCGGACGGCACGGCGATCACCATCGTAGAGACCGAGAAGGCCGCGCTGAGCGTGAGGTTCATCCCGCTCACGAACATGTGGTGTCCCCACACCATGAACCCCAGCACCCCGATCGCCATCATCGCGTAGACCATCGCCTTGTAGCCGAAGATCGGCTTGCGCGAAAACACCGGGATGATCTCGGAGGCTAGCCCCATCGCAGGAAGGATCATGATGTAAACCTCCGGATGCCCGAAGAACCAGAACAGGTGCTGCCAGAGAAGCGGCTGCCCTCCGCCGGCCGGCTTGAAGAAGCTCGTCCCGAGGTTCAGATCCGCAAAGAGCATCGCCGCCGCGGCCGAGAGCACCGGCACGGCCAGCACGAGAAGAATCGCCGTCACAAAAAGCGACCAGACGGTCAGCGGCATGCGGAACATCTTCATCCCCGGCGCCCGCAGATTCACGATCGTCGTAATGTAGTTCGTCGCGCCTGCGATCGATGAAAGCCCGTTGATGAAAATCGCGATCCCCCACATGCTCTGCCCGACCCGCGTCCCGTTGTATGCCGCCACCGCGCTCAGCGGAGCGTAGGCGGTCCAGCCGGTTCCCGGAGCGCCGCCGGGCGCAAAAAATGCTCCCAGGATCACGAAGCCGGACACCACGTAAAGCCAGTAGCTCAGCTCGTTCAGCAAAGGAAACGCCATGTCCCCAGCCCCAATCTGCAGAGGAATCAGGTAGTTCCCGAACGCCCCGATCAAAATCGGCATCACCACAAAGAAGACCATGATCGTCGCATGCATCGTCACCAGCATGTTGTATCCGCCGGGAACAATCGCCCCGTCGACCGCGATCGTCTGCGGCAGGAACCGGCCGATCACCGGAATCTCAGTCCCGGGCATCGCGAGTTGCCAGCGCACCGCCAATGCCAGCGCCCCCCCAACAAAGAGAAAGAAAAGCGCAGTCCAGAAATACTGGAGGCCGATCATCTTGTGATCGAAGGTCCAGAGGTATTTTCGGAAAAAACCTTCCTGCACATGGGAATGCGCGGATTGCTCAACAAGGGGGGAATCTGCGGTCGTGGAAATCATTGATTTTGGTCAAGAATCCTACGAACATAGAGCCAATCTGCGCTCCCTGCACAGGACAAATTTCTTCTGGGGGAATTCCCCGAAGGGCGGTAAAGAAACCTCGGGGCAAGCCCCGAGGCATTTGGAGGGACCGGCTCTGTCCGGTCCGTTGCTATCCGCGGACGACACGGCGGCCGCCCCTCCAGCATCAAAGCCCAAGCAAGCTTCGGGGTCTCTGACCCAATGGGAATCAACCCTGAGTGGGTTGCTCAGCGTCCCTCGACGATCATGAGGCTGGGAACGAACTGCTGGACACTGTTGGCCTCAGTGATTTGCACCAGCGTGTTGAGGGGATCCTGGGAATTGAAGCCCACAAACCAGATCTTCGCCACCTGGGCGCCCTGCGCGAAGCTGTTCATCCGGGTAAAAAGCACATATTCGCCCGGATCGGGCACGGAAAATTCGAACCGCCCGCTGGCATCGGTGGTCGTGCTCGCCGCCGACGAGGGAAGGCTGGCGGTAAAAAACTCGTTGCCGTCCACGGTGGTTCCGGCGGGAATCCGCGCGACATCTGCCGCCCGGGCCTCAAGGTAGCTCTCGATGGTTTTCCGGGGAAAGAGAAAAACCTGAACGCCCGGCATGGCAACCCGCTTTCCCGCCTCGTTGCGGATCACGATGCTTCCGCGGACGGTTCCGGATTCCGCAACCTCGCGGGAGATGAAAAGCAGGCGCTGGTTTTCCTTTTCCTTCTGAACAAGCGTTTTGTCCATCTCCGCGACCTGCGAGGCCTGGCGACCGATCTCGGCGTAGAGGCCGGCGATCCAGAAGCCCGCGCCGAGCAGGGCCGACAACGCCAGCAGAAAGGCGATCCATCCCGAGAGCACTACTGGCAGGTTCCTCTTCGAGCGGTGGCCGCGCCTGGAATAACCGACCTCGGAGGCATGGCTGTCATCCTTGTGTGCTCTCGAATATTTCGGGGCCTCAATTTTTTTCAGAAACTGGGGCATCGGAGTCCAGATCGGATGGTTCTCGCTGTAGCAGAGATCGCTGTCCAGGAAATGGCCGGTATCGATCAGGGCAGCGAGTTGCTCCGGCGGATACTGGCCGAGGACTTTGCCATCGCGGGCGACATGGACCAGGCGTTTGCTCATGGGACATCTCCTTTCTCCACGAAATCGCGCTGCGATGCAATCCAGTCCGTCGCTTCTTCGCGGGAAGTCAGCGCGCCCTCCAGCTGACGGACCTGCACGGCATCCAGAATCTTTTTGAAATCCGGACCGGGCTTCCAGCCGAGCGCGATCAGGTCGCGCCCGGTGACAAGCGGCGGCGGGATCAGCGGCTGGCGCGAAAATTCCTCCTGTTTCGCGAGAAGAAAATCGTAATTGTCGAGCAGCCCGTGGGACCCGAGGCAATCGACCCGGTGGAGCTCCAGCTCGTCGCCGATCGTCGGTCGGGCGAGAAAGCGCTTGAGGGTCGCGACGCGCATGTGCTGCACGTCCTTGAAGGCCATGTGGTTTTTGACCGACACCACCGTCGCCTCGGTCTGCGCGTTGGAAAACCGCAGCCGCTCGAAGATCTGCCCGGTCATCGCCGCGCTCGCGGACTCGTGTCCGTTGAACCGGATCCGGCCGGTCTCATCGACCTGGCAGGTCGGCGGCTTGCCGATGTCGTGGAGCAGCACCGAAAACACCAGCGGAATCGAAACCGTCTCCGGCAGCAGCGAAAGCATCAGCCGCGTGTGCACAAAGACATCTCCCTCGGGATGAAACTCCGGGGGCTGCTCGCATCCTTTCATCCGGGTCACTTCGGGCAGCAGGATCTCCAGCAGCCCGGACTCATCGAGCAGGTCGAATCCCCGCACGCGGGACGGATGGAGGAAAATTTTCACGAGTTCGTCCCGGATCCGCTCCGCGCTGACATCCGTGATCGCGGCTGCGAGTTCCCGGAGCGCTGTCCATGTGGCGGGATCGATCTGAAATCCCAGCGTGGCCGCAAAGCGGACGCCCCGCAGCAGCCGCAGCTTGTCCTCGCGAAACCGGTCGGCCGGCCCGCCGATGCAGCGGATGATCCCCGCCCTCAGATCCGCCTCTCCCCCGACAAAGTCCAGCAGCCGTCCCTCGATCGGATCGAAGAAAAGCCCGTTGACAGTGAAGTCCCGCCGATGCGCATCGCCCTCGGCCGTGGTGAACGTCACCGATTCCGGACGCCGCCCGTCGATGTAGACGCCATCGGCCCGGAACGTCGCGACCTGGAACTCCGCGCCGTCTTCCAGCACGACGATCACGCCGAACTGCGCACCCACAGCAACGGTTCGCGGAAACAGCTTTTGAACATCCTCCGGGCGGGCGCTGGTGGCCACGTCGATGTCGTGAGCCGCGCGCCCGAGCAGGCGGTCCCTCACGCATCCGCCCGCGAAATAGGCCTCGTGCCCCGCGGCACGCAGGCGCCGGACGATCCGCGTGGCGGTGGCTTCCATCGGGAGGCTATTTCACGGCAGCCCAGACGCGGTGGACATCATCGTGGTCCTCGAGCTCCTGGAGGAACTCGCCCACATCGCCGCGGTCTTCATCGGACAATGTCGGAAACTGCTTCGCCACGTAGCCGAGCTCGCTGGTCACGACCGACCAGCCATTCGCGGTCAGCCATTTCGATGCCGCCGCGGTTGCCGTGCGCTCGGTGAGAAACCGCGCGCCCGTCACGCCCTCGGGAATGTCATCGTTCTCGGCATGCGCGAGCGAAACGACGTCATTCGCGCCGGCCTCGATCGCCGCGGCTTCGATGTCGGTCGCAGCATCCGGATGGTGCGCCTCGACGATCCCGACATGGTCGAATAAAAATTTATTGCTCCCCGGCGTGCCGAGCTGGCCGCGCTTGAAGAGCACCCGGATCTCCGGGGCCGTGCGGTTGTTGTTGTCGGTGAGAACCTCGACGATAACCGGAACCTTGTGCGGGGCGTATCCCTCGAAGACCAAGTGATCGAGCACGAGCTTCTCCCCGCCGATCCCCGCTCCTTTCTTGATCGCCCGCTCGATGGCATCCCTCGTCACCGAAGCCCGCCGGGCCTTCTCCACCACGGCAAACAGCCGCGCGTTGCTCTCGACATCCGGGCCGCCCAGCTTGGCGGCCACCATCATCTCCTTGACCAGCTTGCCGACAACCTGACCCTTCTTGAGGTTCGCGACCTCACGCTTTGCGTGCAACCACTGTCTTCCCATAGGGATTGCAGCCTACCCATCTCCCCTCACGGGTGCAATTCCATTTGAGAGGGGGAGCCGACACTCGGATTCGAACCGAGGACCGACGGTTTACAAAACCGTTGCTCTACCACTGAGCTATGTCGGCGAGACTACTCTGCATCAACGACTTTACGAATCGCCATTTTCTACACGCATGCTTTGGGCACACTTGGGAGAGTGGAGAAAGCAGGTGGGAGCAAATGAGCGAGAAGAATGAAAGTCGGTTTTCACGGGTTGCGGAAGGCATCTGCCGCTACAAGAGCGGAGGATTTTATCTCCGGTGCAGGCTAGCGGGCAAGCCGGTCTGGCACAAGTTGAAAAACTCCGACCTCCAGTCGGCCAGGCGTGAGGCACGGGATGTCATCAGAACCGGGTTCAAGGTCCAGCGCAAGCAGGCGGCCCGAACGGTGGAGGATTTTTCTCAAGAGGAGTTGGACCGCTACAGCAATGCGGCGGAGAAGACACTCAAGAAAGTCGAGGGCTACCATGCGAAAGTCGTTGCTCACTGGCCTGACATCTTCGCCCAGGCGATCTGCAATCTCCCTGTTCTGGAGACCGTCGGCAGCAAGAAGCACTATGGCAGACCTCTCCTTGGCACGAACCGAAGAGGCTCGTCCCCGTTTGATAGCTTCCAGTTTTCGACGCTCTTGCATGCTCAGATTGATGGCCGGGGCTACTCTCATTCACGAAAAGCAGCAGAAATATTATAATATGCAATCTGTAAGGCGGACTACACTAGGCCATTTGATCGAGGCGCGCTTCGAGTTCCTTGATCCTCTTGCCAAGTCCTTTGATCCGCTTCACCTGCATGAGATCCTGCAGCGCCTGCTTTCGCGGCATGGCGGGGGTTCCTCCGACATACGACCGGGCCGGCAGGTGGCCGGTGACGCCGGCCTGGGGCATGATCAGGGAGTCGTCGCCGACGGTCGTATGGTCGGGAATCCCCGCCTGGGCCGCGATCACCACCCGGTTTCCGATTGTGGCGCTGCCTGCAATGCCCGCCATCGCGACGATCACGCAATTTTCCCCGATCTGAACATTGTGGGCGATCTGGACCAGGTTGTCGATTTTTGTGCCGTTGCCGATCCGCGTCTCATGCAGCGTCGCGCGGTCGATGCACGTGCAGGCACCGACCTCGACATCGTCCCCGATCACCACGGTCCCCACGGAATTGATCCGCAGGATGCGGGATTCGGTGGGCTGAACTTTCCCCGTCTTTCTGACCACCTCGGCGCTTCCGGGCTCGACGGTCTGGAAACTGAAGCCGTCATTTGCGATCGCCGCATTCGCCTTGATGATCACCCGGTTTCCGATCCGGACGCGGTCCCCGACGCACACGCCTGAAAAGAGCAGGCAGCCGGAGCCGATCTCGACCTCCGCCCCGATCTGGACTCCGGAGACAAGGCGGGTTCCGGCCCCGATCTTCGCGCCCGGCCCGATCCGGCACAATGGTCCGATCGAGACGTCCGCCGCGATCTCGGAGGCGGGATCAACAAACGCGGTGGGATGGATGCCGGTCGGCACAACGGGGGGGCGGGCAAAAATCTCCAGCAACCGGGCCAGCGAGACCCGGGGGCGCTGCACTTTGATCTGGTTCGGGATTCCTGGGACATCCGGCGAAAGCGGAACCATGGCGGTCTGCACCGCCCGCTCCTTGACGATCGGGGCGACAGACGCGCTATAGACGAGCGCGAGATCATGCTCGTTCTCCGCGTGCGACGGGTGGACGACACGGCGGATTTCTATTTCGGGATTTCCCAGCAGTTCCCCCCCGAGTTCCGATGCGAGCCATCCAAGTGTTGTCGACATTCCCGCGTGCTACCTGATCCACAAGTGAAGAGCAAACGCCAATAATCGGAGCGAATGATTTTGACCAAGTCCGCCGCGATTGATTACCACCGTTGAGGCGGATTCATAATTATTCCCCCCCCTGATGATTCTTCTATCAATATGCGTCGTGTCGTCGTGACCGGAATGGGCATGATCTCGCCCGTGGGCTTGGATGTGCCGGCGGCCTGGGCGAATGTCATGCAGGGATGTTCCGGCATCGGCGGCATCACCCTGTTCGATGTGAGCGGTGAGGATTGGAGGGTGAAGATCGCGGGCGAGGCGTGGGGGTTTGATCCGCTCGACTATATGAGCGCGAAGGAAGCCCGCCGCGCCGACCGGAATGCCCAGTTCGCCCTGGCCGCCTCCGCCCAGGCCATCGAACAGGCCCGCCTCTCGATCTCTGCCGCAAACGCCGACGACATCGGCTCAATCATCGGTTCCGGGTCGGGAGGGATCTGGACGTATTCCGCGCAGCAGGCGGTGATGAATTTGCGCGGGCCGCGGAAGATGAATCCCATGTTGATCCCGATGGAGATCGTTGATGCGGCCGGCGTGCAGGTGGGGATGAAATACGGTTTGCACGGGCCGAGCTTCGGTATCGCCTCCGCGTGCGCCTCCGGAGCGGACGCGCTCGTCGTGGCATTTGAAACGATCGTGCGAGGAGATGCCGAGGTGATGATCGCCGGCGGTGCGGAGGCGGCGGTGCACCCGCTGGGAATCGCAGGCTTCGACAACATGGGCGCCCTTTCGCGGAGGAACGATTCCCCAAAGGAAGCGAGCCGTCCGTTTGATTCCCTTCGGGACGGCTTCGTGGTGAGCGAGGGGGCTGGGGTTTTGGTTTTGGAATCGCTGGAGCATGCGGAGCGGCGGGGGGCTGAGCCCCTGGCGGAACTGGTTTCCTGCGCCGGAACTTCCGACGGCACGCACCCGACAGCTCCCGACCCGAATGCCCGCCAGGCCGCAAGGGCGGTTCTGCGCGCCCTCGGCAAGGCTGGCCTTGACCCCGCACAGGTTGACTACATCAACGCTCATGCCACGGGCACGCCGGTTGGCGACCCGCTGGAAATCAGAGCCTATCGCCAGGTGTTCGGCGACGACCTCCCGCCCTTGAGCTCCACGAAGTCGACCACGGGCCACATGCTGGGCGCGGCAGGCGCGGTGGCCGGAATATTTTGCGTGATGGCCTTGCGCGATCAGATCATGCCCCCGACCATCAACTGCCGGGAGATCGATCCGGCATGTGCAGCCGATGTGATCCGCGGCGCGGCCCGTCCCTCGCGGTTAAATGTCGCGCTCTCGGCGGCGTTCGGCTTTGGCGGGCACAACACGATTCTGTTGTGGCGGCAGCTCTGACAAAACATTTCGCCCGACACCTCCCCGCGCCTCCTACTTCCCGGCCTCCTGGATAAGCCGGTGCATCAAAGGGCTCTGGAAGCTGCGCAGAATGGGATCGAGGAGCGCCGAGGGAAACAGGCCGACAAACAGGGTCGCTGCCATGAGCATGAGCGCGCCGAGCTTTTCCGGAAGCGTGATCGGGTCGAATGGGTGCGCGTGCGCGGAGGGTCCACCGGATGGATAGAATGTCCGCTGGAGCGCGCGAAGGGTGAACGCCACCGTGATGACAACCCCGATGCCGGCGGGGATGAGGAACAGGGGCAGGGAATTCCACGAACCCTTGAGGATCGTGAACTCGGCGATGAATCCACTGAAGCCCGGCAGGCCCATCGAGGCGACGGATGCGACGGTGAATGTGAGGGCGGCAAACGGGAGCGCCTTGGCAAGGTCCATTTTTCCGAGCTCCGCGATGTCGCGCGTGTGCGTGCGGTCGTAGATCATGCGCCCGACGACAGCGAAGAGCAGCCCGCCGATGATGCCGTGGGAGAACATCTGGAGGACGGATCCGCCGAGGCCTGGCAGGTTCAGCGTCATGAGGCCGAGGAGGACGAATCCCATGTGGGCGATGCTCGAGTAGCCGACGGTGAATTTCAGATCCTTCTGCGCGAGGGCGACGAGCGCGCCGAAGACGATGCCTGCGGTCGCGAGCCCGGCGATGGCGATCCGCCACTGGTCGAGGCCCTGGGGAAAAAGCGTCATGGCCACGCGGAGCGCGGAATACGAGCCGAGCTTCATCACGACCCCGGCGAGAAGCATGGAGACGGCGGTCGGCGCGGCTACGTGACCGGTCGGTGCCCATGTGTGCAGCGGCCAGAGACCTGCCAGCACGGCGAAGCCGGTGAACATCACGGGAAATGTCCAGGCCTGGAAGGCGGGGGAAAAGTGTGCTTTCGAGGGATCGGCAAGGGTGAAGAGATCGAACGAATGCGCGCCGGATACGGCGTAGGTCGCGATCATCGCAAGCAAAACCAGCGCGCTGCCGGCGACGGAATACATCGTCAGCTTCATCGCGCCGTATTCGCGGTTGGTGGACCCCCACGCCGCGATCAGGAAATATTTCGGGATGATGACGATCTCGTAGAAGACAAAGAGCAGGAACAGATCGAAGCTCTGGAAGACGCCGTAAACCCCGCCGATGATGATGAGATAAAACGCGAAGAACGCACGCGGCCGGTGAGTGACATTCCATGAAAATAGGATGCCCGCCACGGCGATGATTCCGGTGAGCAGAAGCATGACCACGCTGATCCCATCGGCCCCGGTCGAGAACGAGATGCCGAGCCGGGGGACCCACGGGATTTTCGTGAGAAATTGGAAATGCGGTGCGGCGGGCGAGTTGTCGTAACCCAGGAATGCGGTCTTTGCAAAAGCCAGTCCGACGAGCGCGGCGAGGAGGGCGATCCACTTGGCGAGTTGCGCGAGGCGCTCCGGAAGCAGGAGGATGAGAGCGGCACCTGCGAAGGCGGAAAGGAATGTCGCGGTGAGGATCATGGCTTATTGAAAAGGACGATGAGCACCTGCGGGTAGATGCCGAGGACAAACATCAGGGCGATCGCGGGCGCGACGGTGAGGATTTCAGCGGAGGTGAGGTCGGGGAATTTTGACCACCGCTCCGGCAGCGGGCCGGTGAAGACTTTCTGGATGATGTTCAGCAGGAAGACCGCGGTGACGAAGAGGCCGATGGCGGCGAGCGCCGCCGACCACCAGACGAGTTTGAAGGTCCCGCTGAAAATCAGAAACTCCCCGACGAACCCGTTCAGTCCAGGGAGGCCGAGCGAGGAGAAGATCGCGATGCCCATGAGCCCGGCGAACACGGGAGCTGCCGCGCGCAGTCCGCCGAAGCCGGCCATCCCGCGCAGCCCGCCCGAGCGGCGTTCGAGGAATCCGACGAAGCAGAAGAGGGCGGCGGCGGTGAGGCCGTGGTTGAAAATCTGGAGCAGGACGCCGTTGGTTGCCGCCGCGCGGGCGGCGGGAGCGCCCATCGGGACAGCCGCGACGGCAAAGATCCCAAGCAGGCAATAGCCGAGGTGGTTGACCGACGAATACGCGAAGATCCGCTTGAGGTCGGTCTGCGCGAGCGCGGCAAAGGCGGAGAAGATGATCGTGGCGAGCGCCAGCCAGAGAAGCGGAGCGGCGAGTTCCTGCATGCGTTGCGGAAACAGCGGCACGAGCAGCCGCAGAAATCCGTAGACGCCCATCTTCGACATCAGGCCGGTGAGGAGCATGGTGACCGGAGACGGAGCCTCCGAGTAGGCGTCCGGCAGCCAGGTGTGGAAAGGCACGACGGGCACTTTCACCGCCAGGCCCAAGAAAATGCAGCAGAAGACGAGGAGGCCCGCCGACGGCCATCCGAATGCTGCGGCCAGCTTGCTGTCGAGCGACGCGCCCATTTCTCCAAGCTTGATGAGATCAAATGTCCCGGCGGCAATTTGGATGGCCAGGAACCCGATGAGCATCGCGAGCCCGCCGAGCAGGGTGTAGATAAAGAACCGGAGGGCTGCGGTCGTCGACTCCTTCGTTCCCGCCGAGCGGATGAGCAGGAAAGCGGGGACGAGGCTCAATTCGTAAAACACGAACCAGTGGATGAAATTGAGCGCGGTGAATGTTCCAATGAGCGCCGTCTCGAGGAGCAGGATCAGCACGACTTGCAGCCTGGAAATTCCGGGCCCGGCGGACAGCAGGGCGAACGGCGTGATGATCGCCGTCAGCAGAAGCAGCATCAGGCTCATGCCATCGGTGCCGACGAAGTAGTCCACGCCAAGCGAGGGGATCCAAGCGTGGCGCTCGATGAACTGGATTCCGCCGGCAGCCCGGTCGTAGCCGAGCGCCAGCGAGATGGTAAGGCCGAGGACGCCAGCCATCAACACGAGGCCGGACATGCGCGCCGCGCGGTGCGACGGAAGCAGGGCGACCAGTAGGGCTCCGACAAATGGAATCAGCGTGAGGAGAGTCATTGTCGGCTCCGGGTTTGTAAAGGAGCGCGGGCATCTTGCCCGCTATGTTTTACGATGCGGGCGGGACGCCCGCGCTCCCGTGGAATCAGCGTGAGGAGAGTCATGTGAGCAGCCATCCGAGAATGATAAGAAGGAGAACGGCCCCGACGCTCAGGAACCGCAGGTAGCCCTGCACGCGCCCGCTTTCCCACGAGGAGAACACCCGCCCCCCGTTGCGGAGTCCGCCACAGAGGCTGTCGAATCCGAGGTTGATCCCGAACCGGTCGAAGAGGTCGCTGAGCGCGGAGGCGAGGAGCGAAAGCGCGCCGACCAGTCGGACGATGCCGGAGAAGATCCAGCGGTCGATCCATGCGGCGAGGCAGCCGAGCAGCCCGAGCGCGCGGACGACGGTCGCGTTGTAGAGTTCGTCCACATAGAGCCGGTTCGCAAGCGCGGAATACAGCCCCGGCAAAAGTTTTTGGAGCGGATCTACAGACGGTGCAGCATTGGAATGATCCAGGGGGCACGGGCGTCCCGCCCGTGTATGGCTCAGCGCTTGCGATGTCTCCTGCCCAAACGGGCGGGACGCCCGTTCCCCCTGGCTTTCGATTCCGATGCGCCGGTAGAGGAGGCAGCCGATGCCGATTCCGGCGGTCACGATCACGATCGAGAGCCCGGCAATGGTGAGGAAATCGTGTTCGATCAGGCGGGCGAAATCCAGCGCGATGTCTTCGCCCGTATGATACCCATGGAACCACGGCCATGCGGGAGTTGCGGGGATGGACATGAGGACGGCGGCACCGGCGAGGATCCCGAGCGGGATGGTCATCACCGCCGGGCTTTCGTGCGGGTGGGCGTGGCCGCGATACGATCCGCCAAACACGTAGCACATCTGGCGGGTCATGTAGAACGCGGTGAGGAATGCGGCGGCGGCGGCCATGAAGAATGGCAGTTGCGAGACCGGCCACTGGTGGGCGACGTGAAGGATTTCATCCTTGCTCCAGAAGCCCGAGAAAAAGAACGGGACGCCGCAGAGGGCCATCATGCCGATGGCGTAGGTGATGAATGTGACCGGCATGTATTTCCGCAGGCCGCCCATGTTCCGGATGTCCTGCTCCTCGTGGACACCGTGGATGACCGAGCCCGCGCCGAGGAAGAGGAGCGCCTTGAAAAACGCGTGGGCGATCAGGTGGACCATGGCCGCCGTGACGCTGCCGACCCCGAGCGCGAGCATCATGAAGCCGAGCTGGGAGACGGTCGAATACGCGAGGATCCGCTTGATGTCGGTCTGCGCGACGGCGATCAGCGCGGCGAAGAGGGCGGTGAAGGCGCCGACCCAGGCCACGGTTGTGAGCGCGACCGAGACATTGCCGGTCGCGGAGAAAATCGGGAACATGCGGGCGACGAGATAGACGCCCGCCGCCACCATCGTGGCCGCGTGGATGAGCGCGCTGACCGGAGTCGGACCCTCCATGGCATCCGGCAGCCAGACGTGGAGCGGGAACTGGCCGGATTTTCCTGCGGCCCCGCAAAAGATGAGGAGGGCGATGCAGTTGGAGACGGCGAGTCCGATGCAGGCGGTCTTCGTGGCTATCGCCGTGAGCGCGGCCTGTTCGAGGCAGCCGTTCCCATGATCGTAGAAGAGCAGCGTTCCGGAAGCGGAGTAGAGCCAGAGCATTCCGAGCAGGAAACCCATGTCGCCGATGCGGGTCGTGAGGAACGCCTTCTTCGCGGCCGCAGCCGCCTCGGGCTTGTGGAACCAGAATCCGATGAGGAGATACGACGCCAGGCCGACGAGCTCCCAGCAGATGAACGTGAGCAGCAGGCTGTTCGAGAGGACGACTCCGAGCATCGCGGCGGAAAACAGCGACAGGAAGCAGAAGAACCGCGTGAAGTTCGCGTCCTCCTTCATGTAGCCGACGCTGTAGATGAAGATCAGCAGCGAGACGAACGAGACCATCAGCACCATGCCCGCGCCGAGCGGATCAAGGAGCAGCCCGAGGCTCAGGGTTTCGCCCCCGACGCTCAGCCAGGGGAAATTGAAATACGTCCGCGCCACATCACCATGCACAGCTTCCGCCCCAAGCGTCTGGAGAAATGCCAGCAGGCTGAGAACCGTCGAAGCCGCCTGCGCGGCGATCACCAAAGTCGCGGCCGGCGCGCGCTGGCCGCGCTTCATCAAGGCGGTCACACCGGCGGCAAGCAGCGGGAGGATGGGGATCAGGGAAATCATGGAAGGCGGAAATGGGAAATCGGAAGCCGGAAAGAGGAAAGAAGTGGCGGCAAAGCCGCGATCACGCCCCGGCACAGCGGGGCGGCTACAACACCAGCGCGCCAGCGCCTCGTGTCAATAAGGGAGATTCGAGTGTGTAGGCGGGCAGCCATCCGGAACGCCAGCGGGGCATCAAACGCACAGCGTGACAAGGACGGCAGCGTTGTAGCCACGGCGCTGTGCCGCCGTGTCCGTCCAACTCCGCGAAGCGGCACGCGGGCGCTTGCGCCCCATTTCCGCTTTCCGCTTTCCGCTTTCCGCTTTGTCTTCATCCTTTCAAATTCGACGCGTCATCCGCCTCGACGCTTTTGATCCTGCGGTGGACGAGGATGATGATGGCGAGGCCGACGGCGGCTTCGGCGGCGGCGACGGCGATCGAGAAGATCGCGAACAGGACGCCGGTCATGGCGGCCGGGTTTTCAGAAAATCTCCAGAAGGCGACAAAATTCAGGTTCGCCGCGCCGAGCATGAGCTCGATCCCGATGAGGATCATGATTGCATTTGAGCGCGAGAGCGTGGCGGCGAGGCCGAAGGCGAAGAGGATCGCGGAGATGGCGAGAAGGATCTGGAGCGTCATGGGAGGGGTGCGCCGTTGGAGTTAAAGGAGAACAGGCGTCCCGCCTGTTTTGGGACTGAGGTTCTCAGCGAAGACAGTGCTGCACACGGGCGGGACGCCCGTGCCCCCTGAGAAGATCGAATGCAATCCACTCTCATCATGGTTTGTCCTCCATGGCGATGACGGCGGCCCCGACGAGTGCGGCGGTGAGCAGGACGCCGATCGCGATGAGCGCAACGACGTAGTCGCCCATGAGCGCCTGGCCGATGTCTGCCACTGGAGCGGAGGCCGGGGTCGGCAGCGGCTTTTTTGCCAGCGGGCTCGTAAAGATGAATCCCAGGAGGGCGGCGAGGACCACAAATCCCACGGCCGCACCGCCTGCGGGGCCGAGGCCGGAGAACGCCGAGACGGATTTTGTGAGGCGTTCCGGTTTGGTGAGGAGGATGGCGAAGACGATGACCATGGCCACGGCTCCGACATAGACGAGGAGCTGGACGAAGCCGACGAATTCCGCGCCGAGCGCGATGAAGACGATGCCGAGCGCGATGAAGCTGAGCGTGAGGCAGAGCGCGGCGTGGATCAGGTTCCGCATGACGACCGCTGCGCCGGCGGCCATAAGAAGGACCAGCGCCGGAAGCAGAACGAACCATTCCCCGAGGAACTTCATCGGATCGGCGGAGCAGGCTTTCAGAAATTCGCAGGTCATTCGGAAAATTGGTAGGTCCGCCGCGAGATGGCGAAGCGGTTGGTGAACGCGGTGCCGAGGATCAGGTAGGGGATCCCGACGATGGCGAGCGAGAGCAGCCAGGCCAAGGGGCCGCGCCCGGCATAGTGCCAGCAGGCGGCCGAGAGGAACGCGGCGAAGCTCATGGGCAGCAGAAATTTCCACGCGAAGGCGAGCATGTGATCGATCCGCAGCCGCGGCAGGGTCGCGCGGACCCAGACCATCGTGAACGCGACGAAGCAGACTTTGCCGAAAAACCAGCACCAGGACGGGATGATCGTCAGGAACGGGAGCGGGGCCTGCCATCCGCCGAGGAAGAGGGTGACCAGCAGACCGCAGACCGCGAACATCCCGATATATTCAGCCATAAAAAACGTCGCGTATTTGAAGCCGGAATATTCGGTGAGGTGTCCGGCCACAAGCTCGGATTCCCCCTCCGGCAGGTCAAACGGGCTGCGGTTTGATTCCGCCAGCGCCGCGATATAAAACAGGAGGCCGGCGGTAAATCCCCACGGTGTGAGCACAAACCATTGCGGCACGAACCCCCACGCGAATCCCCCCTGCGCGGCGACGATGGCCGAGGGCGACAGCGAGCCCGAGATCATCGCCGCGATGATCGCGGCCATGACGAGCGGGATTTCGTAGCTGATCATCTGGGCGATCGCGCGCATGGCGCCGAGCACGGAATACTTGTTATTGCTCGCCCACCCGGCCATGAAGACCGCGACTTCGGTCCCGGCCCCGACCGCGAAGAAATAGAGGATCCCGGCATCGAGCTCCGCGGGCACCATGTCGCGCCCGTAAGGAAGGATCGCGAGGACAAGGAGCGCAGGAATCATCATCACAACCGGCGCGAGAAAGTGGACCGCCCGGTCCGAGGTGCGGGGCACGAGGTCTTCCTTGGTGATCATCTTGATGCCGTCCGCAACCGGCTGGAAGAGGCCGAACAGCCGCCAGCGGAAAAAGCCGACGCGGTTCGGGCCGTAACGGTTCTGCGCCCGTGCGAGGATCTTGCGCTCCATCACCGACATGAGCGCGAAGAGACCGAGAAAAACTCCGATGACCGTGCCGATGATGATGACTGCGGAGAGGACGGACAGGATCCCTTGAGGAACGCCAAACGATCCGAGCAGGTTCAGGAACCAGCTTTTGAGTTCGATGGGTGCGCGTTCGAGGAGGTCCATCAGGCTTTGACCTCCGGTTCGACGGCAGCCTTGGCGGCTTTTTCAGCGGCCGCTTTCTCAGCGGCTGCGGCCTTGGCGGCTGCAGCAGCCTCCTTCTTTTTCCGGTCGGCTTCGAGCCGGGCGTCCGTCTCGGCTGCCTCGGTCGGGTGGATGTTCCGGTAGTAGGTGTTCGATTTCAGAAGCCTAGACTTGCCGAGGACGAGCGACCCGAAGCGGTCGAACGAGCTCAGCTCGTAGTCCTGGTCCATGCGGATCGATTCAAACGGGCAGACCTCGACGCAGATCTGGCAGCTCATGCAGACCGAGATGTCGATGTCGAAAACCTTCGGGCGCTTGATCGCCTTGCCGGCCGCGTCGCGGTCCTGCACAATGTAAATGCATTGCGGCGGGCATTCCTTTTCGCAGATTTTGCACGAGACGCACCGCATGCCCGCCTCGGGATCCTCGCCGTCGAAAACCAGGAACGGGAAGCTGCGGGCATTTTCCGGAAGCTTCGGGCGCTCCTCGGGATACTGCTCGGTCGTGAGACGGTCCTTTTCGACATAGCTTCCCAGGAAATTCCGCGCGGTGACCGCGAGCCCTTTGATGATGCCGGATCCGGGGATGTTCACCGGTCCACCTCCCCGAGAACGATGTCGATGGAGCCGAGGATGACCATGACGTCGGCGATTTTGGTGCCGATGCTGAGCTCTTCAAGCAGGGTGAGATTGATGAGGCTTGGCGGACGGATGCGGAACCGGTAGGGGCGGTCGCTGCCGTTGCTGATGAGGTAGAATCCGAGTTCGCCCTTCGGGCCTTCAATGCGCCCGTAGGCTTCGCCGGCCGGCGGGCGGAACCCGCGCTGCTTCGCTTTCGGGTTGACGATCGGGCCTTCGGGAATTCCGGCGATCGCCTGTTTGAGGATCTCCACCGACTCGCGGGCCTCGAGGACGCGGATCATAAAGCGGTCGTAGCAATCTCCGGTCGAGCCGCGCGGCACGCGGAACTTGAACCGGTTGTAGACACCGTAGTTCTCGACCTTGCGGATGTCGTAGTCCACGCCCGAGGCGCGGAGGCACGGGCCCGACAGGCCGCCGTTGATCGCGCGTTCGGCGGTCAGGGGGGCGATGCCCTGGAGGCGGGCGAGGAGGATTTCATTGCCGGTGAGCAGCGCCTCCATCTCGTCGAGGAACGCAGGGAATCCGTCCACGAGCTTGCGGGCGGACTGGATCCATCCGGCCGGCAGGTCGCAGCGGCATCCGCCGAAGCGCATGTAGTTGCACATCATGCGGGCGCCGGTGAGCGACTCGAAGAGGTCGAGGATTTTTTCGCGCTCGCGGAACGCATACATGAGGGCCGACCCCCAGGCGCCCATGTCGCCGAGGATGAAGCCGAGAAATACGGTGTGGTTTTGAAGGCGGGTGAGCTCGGCGGTGATGACGCGGATGTATTCCGCGCGCTCGGCGACCTCGATACCCGCGAGCTTTTCCACCGCAAGCGCATACGCCCAGTTGTTCGTGAGCGGGCAGATGTAATCGAGGCGGTCGGTGTAGGGCATCGCGGCCAGCCACGAGTTGCCTTCGGCAATTTTTTCGTGGTTGCGGTGGAGGTATCCGAAGACCGGCTGGAGCTTCGTGACCGTCTCGCCGTCGAGCGTGACGTTCATGCGGAAAACGCCGTGCGTCGAGGGGTGTTGCGGCCCGAGGGAGACGTCGATCGTTTGGTTCCTCTCAGGGAGAACAGGCGTCCCGCCTGTTTGGAGATTGGCCGGCGATGCGGAGCCAGCGCCGCACACGGGCGGGACGCCCATGCCCCCTGGGCTGATGGTCGCGGTGTTCGCAGATGTGCTCATGCGGCCTCCGTTCGTGCTTTCACCTTCGCCAGGATCGCATCGTGCGGGGTCGGCTCGTATTCAAAGTCGTCCGGCGGCACGTAGTCCTTGCGCATCGGAAAATCGGCAAACTCTTCCCACATCAGGAGCCGGCGCAGATCGGGGTGGCCTTCAAAATGAATCCCAAAGAGGTCAAACGCCTCGCGCTCCTGAAAGTCCGCGCTCTTCCAAACCGGCGTGAGCGAGGGGATCGTCACGGAGTTCTTCCGGTCGCCCGTCCGCACGCGCAGGGTCAGGAGGCCGGATCTTTTGGCGATGGAGTAGAGGTGGTAGACAGCCTCGAGGCACCCGGGAATCTCGCGCTCGACGGTCTCTTTGACTTCGGATTCCACCCCCTCCACCGACTCCTTGTGAACGACCTCCTCCTTGACCTTCCTCGCAGGCCAGTCCACGCCGCTCACGTTCGAGCAATAATCGTATCCCAGCGAATCGCGCAGAAATTCCGCGACCGCGCGGGCGTCTTTCGCGCTGACGACAAGCGAGTCCTGTGCGCACGGGCTGGAGTTTTTGAGAACCTCCACCCCGGCTGACGGCAATGCGTCCCTGATGGCTTCGAGCACTCCGGTCATTCCCCATCCCTCCGTGGCGGATCGGGCTGGAAAATCCTGGGGTTCAACGCGGGCTCGAGATCGTGGGTGCCGTAGGCCGGAACCGGGTAGTCCGCCGCATCGCGGGTATCGGCATGTCGCGCGCGGTTCGGCCCGAACAGCCGCTGGCCCGCAATCTTTTCCTGAAGCTTGATGAGCCCCTCGAGGAGCGCCTCCGGGCGGGGTGGGCATCCCGGAATCGCGACGTCCACAGGGATAAACCGGTCGATCCCTTTCAAAACATTGTAGCCTTCCTTGAACGGCCCGCCCGAGATCGCGCACGCGCCCATGGCGATCACATATTTCGGCTCCGGCATTTGGTTGTAAAGACGCACGACGAGCGGGGCCATCTTCTTTGTCACCGTGCCCGCGATGATCATGAGATCGGCCTGCCGTGGAGACGGACGGAACACCTCGGCCCCGAACCGCGCCATGTCAAAACGCGCCGCCGCAGTCGCAATCATCTCGATCGCGCAGCACGCGAGCCCGAACTGCAGCGGCCAAAGCGAATTCTTCCGGCCCCAGTTGTAGAGGTCCTCAAACGAGGCCACGAAGATTCCGCGCTTTTGCAAATCGGCTTTGAGTTCTTCGTCCAGCATCGGAAATTTTATAAGTTTGCCTTATATCAAATTCCCGCGGCGACGCAAAACCATTCGTTTTATGACCCGCGTCAATAGAATCCTGTAGTCGGCGGGATTTTCCACAAATCCGGTCAGGCGAGCAGGCGGACGACAATCCGGATTCCCTCCTGGGAAACCACGGTGATTTTTTCCCCGGATTCGATGAGCCCGCTCTCGGCCACGACATCCATGCGCCGGCCATGGATGATGGCGGTTCCTGCCGGGCGGAGGGGGGTGACCGCCTCGCCGGTTTCTCCGATCAAGTTGGAGGTTGGCAGGGAGTTGCGGGAGGCGAGGGACTTGTTGAGCATCATCTTTTTTCCGAGCGGCGTATGCGGGAAAAGCCTGAGCCAGAGGAAAAATCCGAGGATGCTGAGAACGGCGAGCGATGCGAAGGCGACGGTTCCGAGGAGCGCTCCGTAGGAGACGTAGCAGAGCACGACCGCGCCGATGAGGCAGAGGCCGCCCAGAGTTCCGAGCACGAGGCCGGGAACAAAGACCTCGGCGGCGATCATCAAAAAACCGACGACGACGAGAACGATGATCGCCTGTCCGATCATTCGTTTTCCTTGGGTCCGATCGTGCGCTCGCCCACGATTTCCTCCTGCAGGGTGCCGATGAAATGGAGCGTCGAGTCCGAGGTGCTCTTTGCGGCGCGGCCGGCCGCCTTGCTGACACTGCCCAGGATCCCGCCGTCCTTGCTGACCGGCGTGGCGCCGGCGCGGGCCTTGGCATCGGGGTCGGGTTGGAGGGCGCTCACCACCGTGCCGCCCTTGGCGGAAATGCGGACGGTTCCCACGGGGGCGCCCATGTTGTCAGAGAGCTTCACGATCCAGACCGGGGCGTTGCTGTCGGCGTCCGTGCGGAGCGTGTAGTCGATCCAGTCAAATCCCAGCTCGTTCTTTTCGGCTTCCTTGTGGGCGATGCGAAAAACCTCCCCGGCATCGACGGAAAGTGCGCGGGTATCAATCGGCGCCATGCCGGCGACTTCGGCCATCCCCCGGAGAGGTGTCCGCTCGGAAGTGATTTTGCCATCGGCCACCGCGATCTCGCGCACCCCGCCGCGCGCGGAAGAATCGCTCAGAAGATAGACCCACTCTTTCGGCTGCGGATCTCCCCGTTCGCCGTGAATTTCGACCACTTTTGCCGTGGCGGCATAGGGCTGGGATTCGATGGCTTTGAGGCCGGAGAGAACCTGGCCTGCCGGAGCCGCAGCAAGTCCCGCAGCCGTTACAAGCGTGAGACAGAATACGTGGCGCAACATGCCGGCATCATTCACCATGAGGCGGATTTCTTCCAATGGAAAATCGACGCGGTTTCTGTCCCGGCGATCATCGGAGGCTGGCAATGTGCGATCCGCTGTGAAACATTCCGGGCATGCCGGATGAATCCCTCCGCAAATCCCTGCAGATTTACAAAGGGCTCGTCGAAGTCAGCGGGCTGATCAATTCGATCACCGACTACGGCGAGCTGCTGCGGGCGATCCTCGACGTGGCGCGGCGGGTGATCCGTGCGGAGGCGGCGTCGTTGTTTCTGGTGGATCCGGAAACCGGGGGCCTGGAGCTCGCGATCGCGACCCGCGGCGAAACCGGCTACGTCGAGCCGAAACTTTCGATTCCGCGCGGCAAGGGGATCGCCGGATGGGTCTTCGAGCACGACGAGCCGCTGCTGATCCCGGATGCCTACCAGGACGAGAGGTTTTTCAAGGAGGCGGACAAAAAGACCGGGTTCATCACGCGCTCGATCATCTGCGTGCCGCTGAAGAGCGAGTCCCAGATCCTCGGGGTCCTGCAAGTCCTGAACCCACGCGAGAAGCCGGCCTTCGAGGCGGAGGATTTCGAGGGGTTCTGCGCGTATGCCAACCTGACGGCGACCGCGATTGAAAAGCTTCGGACGCTGGAAAAAATCCGCGCGCAGGAGCGGGTCGAGCGCGATCTCGCGATTGCAGCCGAGATCCAGAGCGAGCTGCTCTCCCGCGCGATCCCCAAGGACGTTCAGGGCGCGGTGTTTTCCGCCCACAACAGCCCGGCCGCGAATGTCGGCGGAGATTTTTACGGGGTGTTTGTGCGCAACGCCGATGAGATCTGCTTCGCGATCGGCGATGTGTCGGGAAAGGGGATCTCCGCCGCGCTGCTCATGGCGCAGACGCTGAGTGCGATGCAGTTCGTCCTCGCCGGGACGACCGGCCCGGACACCGCGCTCGCCCGGCTGAACGAAACTCTCTATGCGAACGTTATCCGCGGGATGTTTGTCACGACGATCATCGGCCGGATGATCCCCGCCACCCGCCGGGTGGAGATCGCGAGCGCGGGACATTGCCAGCCGCTGCTGGTCAAGGCCAACGGCTCGGCGATGAGGATCGAGACTCCCGCCGCGCTGCCGCTGGGGATCCTCCCGAATGCCGGCTACCACCACGGGGCACTGGTTCTGGGGCCGGGGGATCGAATCGTTGTCTACACTGACGGTCTCAGCGAGTCGCGCAAGGAAGGCGGGGATTCGCAGTTCGACGAAGGCCTGCTCGATCATGCATCCGGGCCGGCCGCCGACACGGTTACCCTCCTCAACCGGCTTGTGAATGCCGAACTCCGGCACCGCGGGGACGGACGCCAGCTCGATGACCTGACGGTTCTTGTGGGAGGCTTCGAATGAAAATCACCTTCACAAGCGACACATGCCACCTCGCAAAGGTTCGCAAAGCGGTGCGGGGGTTTCTGGCAAAGAATGGCTTCGATGAGTGCGCGACCGAGCTGATGGTGCTCGCCCTCGATGAGGCCTGCACGAACGTGATCCGCCACGCATACGCCCACGAATGCAAACCGGTGCGGCTCGAGATGACCGGCCTGCACAAGCTCGTCCGGTTTGTCCTCCGCGATTACGGCCGCTCCTGCGATCCAAAGAAAATCAAGAGCCGCAAGCTCGAGGACATCCGCCCCGGCGGCCTCGGCGTCCATATCATCCAGCAGGCCTTCGACCATGTCGCCTACCTGCCGCAGGCGAAGGGCACCCGACTGGTTCTGGAAAAGCGACGGCCGGCACATGGCTGAAGGGAGCCAATAGGTCTGCCCCGTTGTTATTCCCGCTGATCGTGATACTGCTCCCAGTGTGACGATTTGTTCCGAGTCTTTTCCGGCGAACCTGAGTGAACAGCCGTCCATGGCGCAGCGGCTGGCGCTGCGCGAGCGACCCGCATCGTTCGTGGTCGGCCGGCAACGCTGGAACCATTTGCTCTTTTGTCACTGGAAAATCGCCGCGGCGGAGATTCAGGCGACGCTGCCGCCGGGATTGTTTGTCGATACGTTCGAAGGCGATGCCTATCTCGGTGTCGTGCCATTTTTTATGCAGCGCGTCCGTCCGGCTTGGCTACCGCCGCTTCCAGCGATTTCCTGGTTTCTTGAACTCAACGTGCGGACTTACGTTTTTGATGCCGGGGGCCGTCCGGGCGTTTGGTTTTACTCGCTGGACTGCAACCAACCGGTCGCGGTGTCCCTTGCGAGGCGCTTTTTCCACCTCCCGTATTTTCATGCGGAGATGTCGTCGGGGATTCGCGACGGAACGGTCTTTTACAGATCGCAGCGCTGCGCGGCAGGCGCGCCGGTTTGCGAATATGCCTGGAGATCCGGACCCGGATCCTCGCCCGCCCAGCCGGGTTCGCTCGAATTCTTTTTGGCCGAGCGCTACCTGCTTTTTGCCGCCGACCCGGCAGGCCGGCTGTTCGAGGGACGTGTGCATCATGCGCCATACCGGCTCTTCGCCCCCGAGGTCACGCAGTTTTCGGCCGGGCCGGGCCGGCAGGCGGGATTTTTCCTGACCGGCGAACCTGTCTCGCTGCTCGGCGCCGCGGCGGTGGACGTTTCCATCTTTCCGTTGAGTCCCCTCAAAACCGGCGCACCTGCGAAAGCATTTTCCTCATGAACGAACAAAGCATTTCCCCGGTATGGTTCATCACCGGTTGCTCGAGCGGACTCGGCCGCGCGCTTGCGCTGCGTGCTCTGGCCCGGGGCCATCGTGTCGTGGCCACTGCCCGGCAGCCGGACACGCTTGCCGATCTGGTGGCAGGCCATCCCGCGCACTGCCGTGCGTTTGCGCTCGATGTCACGTTGCCGGATCAGGTGCAAGCCGTCGTCGCAGAGGCGGCGTCCGCGTTTGGCAGGCTCGATGTCGTTGTGAACAATGCCGGCTACGGGCTGGTCGGCGCGCTGGAGGAATTGGGCGACGAGCAGATCGCGCGCAATTTTGAAACCAATTTCTTCGGCGCTCTGCGCGTGATCCGCGCGGCATTGCCGATTCTGCGCGCGCAGGGCAGCGGGCATATCGTCAATATCAGCGCGGCCGCGGTCATTTCGAATTACGCGGGCTTTTCCATATACGGCGCGACGAAGTGGGCACTCGAAGGCGCTTCCGAGGCGCTGGCGGCAGAGGTTCGGCCGCTCGGCCTGAAGGTCCTGCTCGTGCAGCCCGGGCCGTTTCGCACCGATTTCCTCACCCGGTCGCAGGAGAGGGCTGATCGAGTGATGGCGGATTACGCCCCGACGAGTGGAAAGTTTGCCCACTATCTCGAGAACATGGAGGGCAAACAGCCCGGCGATCCGGAAAAAGCAGCCGAAGCCATCATTGCAGCGGTCCTCTCGGATCGGCCTCCACTTCGGCTTGTGCTGGGCAAATATGCGACCGACAAATCACGGAAAAAAATCGCGGCCGCACAACGCGAACTCGATGCCTGGGCGGCGGTCGGTGAGCCTACCGACTATTCAGAGAGTCGTTGAGCGGAAAACAGGGGATTTTCTGCGGTTCGGAGTCCCGACCACCACCGCTTGTGTTCGCTTTTTTTGCGAACCGCAAAGTTTGGGATTGCGCCAGTTCGCAAGAGGTGCGATACAGAGGCCTCTTGAACCGCTCTGACTTCCAGAACGCTTCGATCTGTGTCGGGAATCCCACGGGCACCCTGACTTGGATTTCTTGGCTCTCCGCCTCATTTTTTTCGAGAGCCCCCCGTTCCGGTCACCTCCCAAGCGGCCAGCTTCTCCAATTTCCATCCTCAACCCACCAAACCCCCTCTCCCTAACCAAGCCCATGCATCTGCCATCCGCGATCGAATCCCCCGAGGAGCAAAGTCTGTTTTTTCCGAGCGTCGAAAAATCTTCGGGCCGGCGGCCGGCGGCGGGAGCCGTGAAGAACTTCGTCATCGACACGAACGTCCTGCTTCACGATCCGCACAGCATCAACCGGTTTGAGAACAACCACGTGTTCATCCCGGTCGAGGTGCTGTCCGAGCTGGACCGGTTCAAAAACGAGCAGACCGAGCGCGGGGCGAATGCCCGGAAGGTCCACCGTTTTCTCAATCAGGTCTTCGGGCAGAATGCGAAAAAAGTCACCCGCGGGGTCACGACCGCCGGCGGGGGATCGGTGCGGATCCTCATCAACGAGGCCCTCGGAAAAAGCGGGACGTCGCCCGCTATGCGGCGGTTTTTGAAAATTTTTCCCGACCAGGAGCGGATGGATCACCGGATCATGGGCGCCTGCCTGTCGCTCCAGGAAAACGAGGACCGCCAGACGATTCTGGTGACCAAGGACCTCAATATGCAGCTCAAGGCGATGGCCATCGGGCTGACGTGCGAGGATTACCTCAACGACAAGGTCGCGGTTAAGGATGCGGAGGGATACGACACCCGCTCGATCCAGGTCGAGGCGCATGAGCTCCAGAGGTTCGGAAGCTCGCGCTCGCTGGATCTCGACGCCTCGCGCACCGGCCCGATCGAGCTCAACGAATACGTCCTGCTCGCGGTGGATGCGCACAAGCTGATGCCCGCCCGGCACATGGGCAACGGGCATTTCGTGCGGCTCAATATCCCGCCGACCCTGCAGATGCCGAAGGGGATCGAGCTCCGGCCGGCCAATCCCGGGCAGCAGTGCTTTCTGGACGCGCTGCTCGACCCGGACATCTCGCTCATCACCTGCTATGGCCAGGCCGGAACCGGCAAGACCCTGCTCGCCGTCGCCGCCGGGCTCTACCTCACCGGCCAGCGGGTTTTCAATGGCATGACCGTCAGCCGCCCGGTCGTGGCGATGGGCGACACGCTCGGATTCCTGCCGGGAACCCTCCAGGAAAAAATGCATCCGTGGCTGCAGTCGATCTACGATGCCTTCGAAGTGCTCCTGCCGCTGAACCCTCCGCCGCCCGAGGGCAAGCCCCGCAACGCCTCCGACCGCAAAAAGCAGGATCACCACCAGCCTCACGCGCATCCCAACCCGCACGCCCACCATGCGGTCGTCAAACCGTATGAGCAGCTGATCGAACGCGGACTCCTGGAGATTGAAGCCCTCTGCTACATCCGCGGCCGCTCGATCCCGAACCGGTTCTTCGTCCTCGACGAGGCGCAGCAACTCACCCCGCTCGAGGCCAAAACCGTCGTCACCCGCATGTCCAAAGGCTCGAAGCTCGTGATGGTCGGCGACCCCGCCCAGATCGACAATCCCTACGTGGACAGCCGCTCGAACGGGCTCGTCTACGCCCGCAACCGCCTCCGCGGCCAGAGCATCACCGCCCACATCTCGCTCAGCAAAGGCGAGCGCAGCGCCCTCGCCGAGATGGGCGCGCAGATGATGTGAGTAGATATGTTCTTTTCCGGGTGCGGGTTGTTGCGGCATGATCCGGCGCATGAATGAAGTGCGCGTGCGTGTTCCCGCCTCGACGGCGAATCTGGGCCCGGGTTTTGACTGCCTGGGAATTGCTCTCCGGCTCTACAATACGACGACCGTGCGGCGCGGGCGGGGGCCGGCGAAGGGCGAGATGGCGGAGGAGGCGGCAGAGCTCTTTTTTCGCGAGGCCGGGATCCGGGCGTTTGCGTTTCACTGGGAGGTCGAGGGCTCGGTGCCGCGCTCCCGCGGCCTCGGCAGCAGCGTCACCGTCCGGCTCGGCGTGCTGCATGGACTGAACGAGCTGGCCGGGCGTCCGCTTGGCCGGACCGGCATATTTCGTCTCTGCGCCATGCTGGAGGGGCATCCGGACAATGCCGCGGCGGCCGCGTTCGGGGGATTCACGATCGCCCCTCCCGTGGGCCGGCTCCAGCGCTACAAGATTGAAAAAACCCTGCGCTTTGCCCTGTTGATTCCTGAGTTTGAAATCTCCACCCCTGCGGCCAGGGAAGCCCTGCCGGGGAAAATTCCCCTGCGCGATGCGGTCTTCAGCGCCGGGTGCGCGGCGGCGATCTCCGCGGCGTTTGCAACCCGGAATTACCGGAGCCTTGCAGGGTGTTTTGGCGACCGCCTCCACCAGCCCTACCGCGAGCCGCTCATCCCGTTTCTCTCCCCCGTTATCCAGGCCGCCTGCAAAGCGGGAGCGCTCGGGGGCTGGCTCAGCGGCTCGGGATCCACAATCGCTTGCGCGACCCTCGGCAACCCGGAAAACGTGGCGAATGCGATGATTGTGGGGTCGGAGCTGGATTCCGCGGTGGCCGTCGTCGTGGGCGCCGACAATGCCGGCGTCCAAATCCTCCCATGAGACGTTGGATCGAGGGGCTCGAATCCTTTCTGATCGACGTCATTCTCGACCGGCGGTATGGCCGTCGCGCCGATCTGCTGCGGGGGCTCCTGTGGATCCTGTCGTGGTTTTACCGAGGGGCCGTCAATACCCGGCTCGCCCTCTACAGGAACCGGGTTTTCCGGAGCCACTCCCACGGCTGCCTCGTGATCAGCGTGGGGAACCTGACCGTCGGAGGCACCGGCAAGACGCCGGTCGTCGAACTCCTCGCCCGCGCGCTCCAGGAAGGCGGACGCCGCGTCGCCATCCTCAGCCGCGGATACAAGAGCGTCCCTCGCCCGCTGCTCCTGCGGCTGGCCGATAAAATCACAAAGAAGAAAGCGGTGTTCATCCCGCGCGTCGTCAGCGACGGCCAGTCCCTGCTGCTCGATTCGCGGACCGCCGGCGACGAGCCGTTCATGCTCGCGAACAACCTTCGCGGGGTCGTGGTCCTTGTCGACCGCGACCGCGTCAAGAGCGGCGCTTACGCCGTGAAGGAATTCCAGGCGGACACCCTGATCCTGGACGACGGGTTCCAATACATCCGAATGCGCCACGGGCTGGAGGTGGTTCTCGTCGACCGGCAGGCCCCGTTCGGAAACGAGTTTCTGCTCCCGCGCGGCACGCTGCGCGAGTCTCCGCGCCATCTCTGCCGCGCCACCCACATTTTTCTCACGAAATGCGACGGCACGGACAACACGGATATCATCAAACGCATCCGCGGATACAACCGCACCGCCGACATCATCGAATGCTCGCACCGGCCGAAGCACCTCCGGAACTTTGTGACCGGCGAGATCAAGCCGCTCGAGTTTCTGCGCGGCCTGCGCATCGGCTCGATCTGCGGGATCGCCGTCCCGGAAAGCTTCGAGAACGCCCTCAGAAAACTCGACGCCGAGATCGAAATCTCGAAATCCTACGCCGACCACCACCGGTTCACGCCGAAGGAGATCGAGTCGTTCATCCGCCGGTGCGGCCGCCGGGAGCTGGACGCGATCCTGACCACCGAGAAAGACGCCGTCCGCATCCCGCGCATCCTGGAGCCGGAGGTCCCGGTGTATTACCTGCGGGTGGAAATCGAAATTCTCGCCGGCCAGGCCTCATGGGAGCGCTTCGTCGAACGCCTGACGCAGCGGCAGCCCGTGATGGCGCCGCACCGGTTTTATTGACTTGCCAAGCCGCGCCTCCTTCCGCCATTTGCAGGGCATGGAATTCCCAAACGTCACCGCTGTCGCAAAAGCCAACGTCTATTTCGAGGGACGCGTTGTCTCGCATACGATCCTCTCGGCGGACGGATCGAAGCGCACCCTCGGCCTCATCTATCCCGGGACATACCACTTCGGGACAGCCGCGGCGGAGCTCATGCAGATCGTGGACGGCTGCTGCTCGGTCGTCCCCGACGGCACGGAGCTGAAATCCTCCTACGCATCCGGCACCGAATTCCGCGTGCCCGCCAATTCCGGCTTCACGATCACCGTGAACGACGGGATCTGTCAATACGTCTGCTCGTTCCTGGATTGATGGCTCCCGCCCGCGCGGCATCCCTACCATCGCGGGTTGGTATGACTGGAGCGGTTTAACAAATATCGTGGCCGCTGGAATTGTAGCCGCCCTGCTGTGTCAAGGCGTTCTGCCGACGCGGCGACACAGCGCCGCGGCTCCAGGAAAACGGAAACCGTTCTAGAAATTGCGGAAGCTCATCGCCCCGGCGGCAGGGTGAAACTCCTCGCTGCCCGGGTCCTTGACGAGGTAGGCCAGAGTTTTTTGCTTCTCCTCAAGAATGGGAATTTCCCCGGGGCCCGCCCACCCTTTTTCACGCGTGGTGACGAGATACTGGATCTTGATGATATCGTTCTCCTTCACATTCGTGGTGCGCGTGACTTTGTTGACCAGTGCCGTGATGTGGAGGTTCTGGCTTCCTGGAGCCTCCCCCGGCTCGATGTCCACACGGAGCACCTCGATCTCGACAACGTCCGTTGCCGCCTTCTGCATCCTCTCGTAGGCGGAGGGCGGGAGTTCGGCCCGGATGAAAACCGGACACAGAATCGCGAGCAGCAGGATCAGTCGGCGCATGGCTTCTTTCTGGCTGCTGCGGTCCGGTTGGGCAAGCAAATCAATCGCCCGGGTGATCGCTGGCGCGCCCGCAGGCGGCACAGATTCCGGGTTGGCACGGGCCCGGACTCGCGCGGGTTTGGGGAGGTTCGCAGTTGCAACCGGTTCCGTTTGCGTTCAAGGTCCATGTGCTTCATTTAAACATATGGCTGATTACGATTTGATTGTTGTGGGCGGCGGACCTGCCGGATACGTGGGAGCGATCCGCGCGGCGCAGCTCGGAAAAAAAGTGGCGTGCGTCGAGATGGACCGCGCCGGGGGAACCTGCCTGAACTGGGGGTGCATCCCGACGAAGTCGCTCCTGAAAAACGCCGAGGTCTACCAGCTTCTCAGCCGCCACGCCGCCGACTTCGGGATCAAGGTCGAGGGGCTCAGCTACGAGTGGGAAAAGGTCATCGGGCGCAGCCGCAAAGTCGCGGACCGTCTCGCCGGCGGGATCGAGATGCTCTTCAAAAAGAACAAGGTCGACTACATCCGCGGCGAGGCTGCGATCCCGAAGGCCGGGGTCGTCGAAGTGACTGACAAGGACGGCAAAAAGTCGGAGATCAAAGGTGCGAAGATCCTGGTTTCGACCGGCGTCGTCGCCCGCGAGATGCCCGGGTTTCCCTTCAACGGCAAGAGCGTCATCGGCAGCAAGCAGGCGATGGTGATCGCCGAGCAGCCGAAGGACATCATCATCATCGGCGCCGGTGCGATCGGGGTCGAGTTCGCGTATTTTTTCAACTCCTTCGGCACGAAGGTCACGCTGGTCGAAATGCTTCCGAACATCCTCCCCATCGAGGATACCGAAGTCAGCGTGACGCTCGAAAAATCCCTCGCCAAGCAGGGGATCAAGATCCTTGCCGGCACGAAGGTCGAGAAGGCCGAGACCACGAACAAGGGCGTGCGCCTGGCCGTGAGCGGAAAAGCCAACGAGACCATCGAGGCCGCCATCGCGCTTGTCGCGATCGGCGTGAGCCCGCTCATGCCGCAGGGAATCAAGCTCGAGACCGACGCGAAGGGCTGGATCAAGACCGATGACAAATACGAGACCAGCGTCAAGGGGATCTACGGGGCCGGAGACATCATCGGGCCTCCGTGGCTTGCCCATGTCGCCAGCTTCGAGGCGGTCCAGGCGGTCGAGGGGATGTTTGCCGGGAAGAAGCCCCGCAAGGTCAGCGTCTTCCCAGGCTGCACCTACTGCCAGCCGCAGGTCGCCAGCGTCGGGCTCACCGAGCGCGCCGCGAAGGAAAAAGGACTGGCGTTCAAGGTCGGAAAATTTCCGTTCATGGCGAGCGGCAAAGCCCAGGCCGTCGGCGAGAGCGAGGGCTTCGTGAAGCTCATCATCGGCGAAAAGCACGGCGAGATCCTTGGCGCTCACATCATCGGTGCCGACGCCACCGAGATGATCGCCGAGCTCGGGCTCGCGATCACCATGGAGGCGACCTACGAGGAGCTCATCGCCACGATCCACGCCCACCCGACTCTGAGCGAGGCCGTCCACGAGGCCGCGCACGCCTCGCAGGGGCACGCGATCCACTTCTGACGGGGAGCGCCCGGGGCACAATACTTGGTTTTGCTTGGTTTTCCGGAGGCGGGATGTTAGTAATGGCTTCCCGTTGCGGATCTTCTTTCAGACATCTCAGGGGTTTCTGCGACGTTGAAAACCCATGCTCACTCTCCCGAACCAGTGATGCCCGTCGCAATACCGAAACCAATTGATCGCCCGATCATGGCCATGGCGCGGAGATGGCCGGACCGCCTATGAAAATCGGGCTTTCCGTTTCGGTGATTCAGCGTGGCAAATCCGGCGTGGCGACCTATGTGGCCGGGCTGCTGCGGGGTCTCGCCGCAAATGGCTGGCCTGTGGAAGTGGTCCTGTTTGGATTGGAGGATGACAAGGCGTGGTTTGCGCCTTGGCTCGACAGGTGCACGTGGGTCGGGGTTCCGGAGAAATTCCGTCCGGCGGTGGCCAACATCCTCTGGCATCAAACCCGGCTGCCCGGATTGCTGCGCCGGCACAGCTGCGATCTGCTCCACATTCCGAGCTACCGCCGGATGGTCGCGCTTCCAGGGATCCCGCAGGTCGTGACCGTGCACGATTGCGCGCCGTTCCGCCTTCAGGGGAAATACGATCAATTCCGGATGTTTTACGGCAGGCAGATGGTGACCCGCCTGGCGCGACGGACGCAGGAGGTGATCGCCGTGAGCGAGGCGACCGCTGCGGATGTCCGGGAATTTTTTGGAGTCCGGGCGGAGAGGATCACCGTGATCTACAACGGAATCAACCACGGCCGGTTCTTTCCGCAAACCCCGGAGGCCGTTCGCGCCAAGCTGCCGGTGACCGCTGCATGGCAGGACGGCTGGTGGGTCTACGTGGCGAGGCTGGAGCACCCCGGGAAAAACCACCTGCGGCTGCTCGAGGCCTTTGCGCAGCTCTGCGCGGAGAGGTCGGGCGATGCCGGACGCCTGGTGCTGGCGGGAGCGGACTGGCACGGGGCGGAGGTGATTCACCGGGCGATCGAGAGCTCTCCCGTCCGCGAGCGGATCCATTGCGCCGGCTTCGTGCCCGAGGAGGATTTGCCGGCGTGGTATTCCGGTGCGAAGGGGTTGATTTTTCCATCGCTCTTCGAGGGGTTCGGCCTGCCGCCTGTCGAGGCGATGGCGTGCGGGTGCCCGGTTCTCTGTTCGGATCGTGGGTCCTTGAAGGAAGTGACCGGTGGGGCGGCCGTGCTTTTTGATCCGGAGGATACCGCCGGAATGGTTCAAGCCATGCGGGACCTTTGCAGTGATCCAGCGAAGCAGGCCGCCCTGCGGGCCGCCGGGCTGGCGCGGGCGGCGGTATTCGAGTGGAGCCGCTGCGCGTCGGAAACCGTGGAGATCTACCGCCGCGCCGAGGGGAATGCTTTGACAGGGCCGAGGAGGAACAAGTCTACTGGCTGAACGGCATGGATTCGCATCTCAAACATTTTGGTCTGCAAGAGCGGCCTTTCGAGATCGTGACCGATCCCCGGTTTTATTATGCGAGCCGCGAGCACCGCGAGGCGCTCGCCCGCCTCACATATCTCGTCGACCAGCAGTCGATGTATTTCGGCATGCTCACCGGCGAGATCGGAAGCGGAAAATCGCTGACCCGGAAAGTGTTTTCGTCCCAGATCGACTGGCAGCGGCATTACGTGGTCGAGTTCGAGAACTCCGGATTTTCTTTTGCCGAGCTCATGGTGCACCTGCTGGTCAAGTCCGGGCAGCAGCGCCGGGATATCGAGGCCGCAGGCGGCCTGGCCCGGCTTTTTGAAGCGGTCACGATCCTTGTCACCGAGCTGCACAGGGTCCAGCGGCGGCAGCTTGTTCTGATCTTTGACGAGGCGCAGGATCTGACCGAGGAAAACCTCCTGCACTTGAAGCGGCTGTCGAATTTGAACGGCGAGATCGAGGGACGGATCACGATGGTCCTGATCGGCCAGCCCGAGCTGCGCGAGCAGACCGCCAGTGTTCCGCCGCTCGACCAGAGGATCAGCCTGAGATTCCACCTCCCGAACCTCGCGCGCGACGAGGTCGAGTCCTACCTGCGCCACCGCCTCCGGGTGGCCGGGCATGCGACGAGCGACATCTTCACACCGGACGCGGCCGCGCTTCTGTATCAGGCGAGCCGCGGGGTTCCGCGCGACATCAACCGCATCGCGAAGCTCTCGCTCGAATCGGCGGCGTCTTCCGGAATTTCGTTTGTGGACCACGCGCAGGTGAACAGCGTGGTGGAGGACTTGAGGCGCCACCAGTCGCTGCCGGCGGTCTTTGCCAACAGGCCATGAAAGAGCCTCTCCCGCTTCGCCTCAGTGAATGGTCCGGTGCGGGGAAGGAAGCCCCGCCCCCGGTTCCGCCCATCGCCCCGCCCGCCGCGTATGGCTCCACCACTCCGGCGGCCGGGCCTCCGCAGGAACGGCCGCAACAACAACCCGCCGGGGAGTCCGCGCCCGACGTTCAGCAGGCGGTCCGCGCATCCGCTCCGCTCCGCAAAAGCCCGCCCACGATTTTCCAGGGTTTTGACCTTCTCCGCATTCCCGGCGGTCTGCTGCGAAGATGGTGGATTCCTGTGCCGCTTTTTGTTGGAGGGATGGTTCTCGGCCTGCTCGCCGGGCTGCACGTCTTCGAGGTCTCGTCGACCGTTTCGGTGCGCCTGATGGCGAGGAACCCCCAGAGCTTTGCGGTGAGCACGACATCCTATGTCCCGTCCCGCCTCCAGGGGGCGACGCTGCTCGGGGCGCTGGCTTCGCCGCAGGTTGCGCGGGAGGTGGCCGATCAGTTCGGCAAGGAATTCACGTCCGGCCAGCTTTTAAAAATGGTCGAGGTCCAGGAAGTGCGGAAGACGGACTTCGTGGACATCGTTGTCACGACCCCATTCGATGCTCAGGAGACGGCGAAGCTCGGTGCCCTCTGGGCTCAGGAGGCGATGACATTCACCAGCCGGCTGCAGTCGGATGAGAGCGCGGAGATGAACCGGTATCTCAAGGAACAGCTCCGCCGGACGGATGCCGAGCTGGAGCGCGTGAACAAGGAGATCATCGCGATGCGGAGGGAGGCCGGGGTGGTCGATGTGGAGAAGGAGATCGACGTCTATCTCAAATCCCTCGGCGACCTCGACCTGCGCTACGAGACGGCGCGCATCGATCTGGAGTCCGTGGAATACCAGCTTGCGGCGCTGCGGAAGGAAATTCCCAAGCACAGCCCGAGCTTTGAAGAGCTCAAGACCGAGGAGGCGAAGATGCAGGAAATGTCGGACATCTACACCGACCAGAATCCGATCTACCAGGAGGAGATCGAGCGGGTGAAAACCCTCCGCGCCAAAGTCGAAAAAGAGCTCTCGTCGAGCGACGTGCCGCTCTCGGATTTTACCGGCACCTATGTCGGGAATGCCCTCTACCTCCAGATCCTCGACTTGGAATCCAAGCACAAGAACCTGCTCCTGCAGCGGACGCAGCTCGAAGAGACGCGCAAGTCCGAGCGCGAGAAGCTGAAGGATCTCCCCGAGAAGGCGATGATTGCCGGGCCGCTGCTCGAGACCAGCCAGTCGCTGCGCGCGGCCAAGGATGTTCTGACCAAGCGGCTGCAGGAGGTGGCGGTATTTGAAGAAGTCGCGCCCGGGTATTACCGGCTGTTCAAAACGCCCACCGCGCGGGATGTGACCGTCAGCTCGCGGAAAGGCAAACTGATCGTCGTCGCGATGCTCGGAGGCTTTGCGTTTTTTGCGTTGGGATTGCTCGCCGCCGCCGGATTGGAGTTCCTGGATTCCACAGTCCGGACGGCGGCAGAAGCCGAGGTTGCGCTCCAGTCCCCGTGCCTCGCGCATCTGCACGGTGCGAAACAAAAAGAGGACCCCTCCACGCTTCGCCCACAGCAGCTCTGGGCCGATGTCATCGGGGCTCTTTCGACGGGGAAGACGCGGGTTTTTTGGGCGCCGGTCGCCGCCGCGCGGGCGGGACAGTTCTGGGATACCCTGCTCGAAGCCGGCCGGAGCATGGATCTGCGCATCCTGCTCGTCCACCTTGCCGGCGAGGTCCCCGCAGAGCTTTCCGCGCTGCCGCGGATTGCCCCCCGGCAGCTGCAATCGCCGCCGCATGATGAGCGCGTCGTCCTGCTCGAGCTTCCCGGCGACCTCACCACCGAGCAGGGCCGCGAAATCTCGGCGCTGGTCAAGGCGGCGCAGCCGGCCTACCAGGAAATCTGGATCGAGACCGCCGGGCTGGTTCGGGAGCCGGCCGCTTCGGTGAGCAGGGAATTTTCCGAGACGATCCTTCTCTGCGCGCTCGGTGCGGCGGACCGGAAATTCTGGCACACGCAGCGGACATTGCTGGCGACGAACCGTCCGCTCCGCGGCGTCGTGGCTCTTGGCTGAATCGTATGAGATTTTCCCATGCGCTCCGCCTCCTGACCGGATTGCTTTTGTGTCAAATGGCTTTCGTTTCCGCAGAGGAAGCCACTGCGCCCAAGGCCGGCGAAATCGGTCCCGGCTACGGGGAGATGCCGTATCGGCTCGGGGCCGGCGACGTCCTCTCCATTCAGTTTTACGGACGCCCCGAACTGACCCGCCCGCTGGTGACCGTTGCTCCGGACGGCACGGTTTCCTATTTGTCGGCCACCGGCGTCGAGGTCCGGGGAAAAACGATTGATGAGGCGCGCGGGGTCATCGAGGCCACGCTCACCAGCTTTTACCGCAACCCGAAAATCATCGTCACCCCGATCCAGCTCCTGAGTAAAAATTATACGATCATGGGCATGGTGAAGAATTCCGGGGTTTTTCCGCTCGTGCAGCCGATCACGCTGATCGAGGCCCTGGCCCGCTCCGGCGGGACGGTATCCGGCCTCTTCGACAGGCGCTATGTGGATCTGGCCGACCTGGAGCGGAGTTTTATCCTGCGCGACGGCAAGCGCCTTCCGGTGAATTTCCGGAAGCTGATGCTGGAAGGGGACATGACTCAGAACGTCGCGCTGGCGCCGGGCGATTACATCCAGGTCGCCTCGGCGCTCTCCAACGATTATTTCGTGCTGGGCTCCGTGCGCAAGCCCGGCCGCGAGGGGTTCACGGAAGGGGCGTCCGTGATCGCGGCGATCGCGAAGCGTCTTGGCTTTCAGGACGAGGCCTATCGGGAGCGGGTGCTGGTTGTGCGTGGGAGTATGAGCGATCCGGAGGTGATCGTGGTGAACGCCGACGCGATTTTGAAAGGCTCGCAGAAGGACTTTGCGCTCCAGCCGAAGGACATCGTTTACGTGAGCAACCGGCCATGGAAGAAGGCCGAGGAAATCATGGATTCGGCGGTCAATGTCTTTTTGCAGAGTGCGGTCGCGACGTGGACCGGTGCCAATGCGCCGATCTTGTTCTATAACGCACTCCTGCCTTATAGCCCGTATAATCAGACGCCGCCGAAATGAGCAACGCCTTGCGTTTCCGATCCTTTTCCACCGCCGTGATTTTTGTCGGTCTGCTCGCGCTGGGCGGCTGTGTCCTCGGGCCAAGACCCTCGGTGCGATTCAACCCGCGGGCCGAGGCGCTCGATAACGCGAAGACCGAGGCGGTGAACCGCGAGTCCGCTCCGCCGCTGGATCTCAAGCCGACCGAGGGGCCCTATCTCCTCGGGGCCGGAGACGAGATCATCATCTACCGGCTGAACGCCAAGGAAACCGACCCGAACGCGAGCCTGAAAACGTTCATCATGCCGGACGGGAAGGTCCACTTCGATCTGGCTCCGCCGGTCGTTGCGCTGGGAAAGTCGGTGACGGAGCTTTCCAAGGAACTCACCGAGGCGCTGCGGCCATTCTACAAGCGGCCGGAGGTCTCGGTGGCGCTGAGCGCGGCGAAGAGCCGCCGGTATTGGATCCTCGGAAAAGTGTCCGCGCCGAACATTTACCCGCTCAACCAACCGACCACGCTGCTGGACGCGATCGCCCGGGCGGGCGGAATGGAACTGATGGGCGGGACCGGAACCACGGAGGAGCTGGCGGACCTGTCGCGCAGCTTCCTGGTGCGGAACGGGAAAATCCTTCCGCTGAACTTTGAGGCGCTGATCCGCCAGGGCGATGCGCGCTACAACGTCTATATCCAGAATCAGGATTTTATTTTTCTGCCGCCGAAGAGCACAAAGGAAATCATGGTCCTCGGCGCGGTGGGCGTGTCGAAAGCCGTGGGATGGCGTGAGGGCATGGGGATCGTCGCCGCGATGGCCGAGGCGCAGGGCCCGAAGAAGGGGGCGTATGTGCAGAGAATTCTTCTGGTGCGCGGCAGCTTTACCAAGCCCCGCGTGGCGATCCTGAACTACGATTCCATCGTCAAAGGCAAACACCGGGATGTCGCGGTGTTGCCGGGCGATATCATCTGGGTGCCGAGGACCCCTTGGGAGCGGATCGAAAGCTACATCGATGTGGTTCTCAATACCGCCGTGAGCACCATGGCGGCCAACGAGGGAATCCGCGTCGTGAAAGGGGTGGACGCCGGATCGGTCGGGGTCCAGCTCCAGCTCGACTCGGGATCGAATCAAAACTCGAATCAGAGCCAGCCGGCTCCGGCTCCCGCGCAATAGGCATCCATGGCCCAGTTCAAATACCTGATATTCTTCGCGGTCCTCATCGTGGGGGTGCCGCTCGGGATCATCTTGTCGAACAAGCATCCGCTGGTCGAAAAGCTGGTGGTCATCTTCCTGGTCTTCAGCACGGTGGTTCCTGACGACACCGGCATCAACTTCTGCTCCCGCGAGTTCTACTTTGCGCTGACGAAGGGATTCGAGATCAGCCTCGGCGACCTGACCGCGCTGGTCCTCCTCGGGAGCATCTACCTCAAGCGCGACGAATACAACGCGCCCGGCCTGCCGCCACTGTCGATCCTCTTTGTCCTGATCCTCGTGACCTACCTTCTCTCGTGGGTGACCGCCCCGATGTCGGTGCCGGTTCCCCTGGCGGCCCAGGAGCATCCGTTCGCGATCCCTTACGACAATTTTGAAACGAAGCTCTACCCGCTGTTCGAGACGAGCAAGTGGCTTCGCGGGTTTCTCCTCTTCCTGGCGATCTACTACTACCTGCGCAAGCCGGAGAATCTCGACATCGTCCTGTTCGCGATCTGCTTCGCCACCATCTATCTCGGGCTGGTCGTGATGAGCGACCGCTACATCCACCACATCAACCGGGTCAAGGCGACGCTGCCGCACCCGAACGCGCTCGCCACGTATATGGCCATGTCTGCGACGCTGATCTTCTCCGCGCTGCTCGCGGAGAAGCGGCTGGCAAGGATCCTTATGCAGATCTTTGCCCTTGCGCTGGCCGGGTTGAGCGTCGTCATGACGATCTCGCGCGGGGGGCTGGGCGCGCTCGTGATCGGGCTGACATTCAGCTTTCTCCTTTTGGGCTGGCGGAACATCTGCGCCAAAAACATCATCATCGTCATCCTCGGAGCGCTTGCAGCCGTGGTCGTGCTCATCGCCGCAGCCGACACCCTGCTGGCTCGCTTCGTGGGCCAGCAGGATGCGGCGGGGGATTTGGAATACCGGATGTATTATAACAACCAGGCCAAGATCATGGCGCGCGAGAGGCCATTCGGTGTGGGGGGGGGGAATTTCTCGGCGCTTTCCTGGGACCGCTATGCGGCGATGGTTGATCCCGACAACCCGCCCGGCACGCCGGCGCACAACATCTGGTTCCTCACGCTCGGCGAAACCGGGTATCCGGGGCTCATTGTTTTTATGTGCCTCTGGCTGCGATTTTTCAGCATGGCGGCACCTTTCATTCTCTGGCGACTCAAAGGCATGGAGCTCGCCGCGCTGACAGGGGCGACCCTCCTCTGCCTGGTCTGCCATGTGCAGGCGATGGTCCAGCTTTCGTTCCGGCAGACGCCGATCTTTTTCCTGATCATGATTTCGCTCGCCATCGTCTCCGCGCTTGCACGAAACTGGCAGGCGCAGCATCAAGCCATGGAGCAAAGCGCCGAACCCGTTCCTGCATGAGCACTCCCGCCTCACAGAAAGTCTTTTTCTCCCGCGAGTCCGTGGGGGCGGTGCCATGGATCGTCGCCTCCAAGGTCATCCTGTTTTTCGTCTACTTCGGGATTTCGATCCTGATCGTCCGGGCGCTCGGCAAGCAGCAATACGGGGTCTTCGCGCTTTGCAAAAACATTGTGGATGTGGTGGTGATCCTCGGCGGGCTCGGGATGAATTCGGCGATCCTCCGCTTCGTGCCGGAACTTGCGGTCAAGCACAACCGCGCCGGCCTGCTGCGCCTGCTATGGAAATCTGCCGCCATCCAATTCGGAGCGAGTGTGCTTGCCATCGCGGTCCTCACACCGATGACCCCGCTCCTGAGCAAGTGGTTCGGGGTGGAGTTCGGGTATCTGATCCTGATCTCCGCGATCTCGGTCGGGTTCATCCTCGCGAAGTCCTGGTATAATGACGTGCTCACGAGCTTGTTTCTTGGAAAATCCGTCGCGCTGATCTCGCTTGTGCAGGGGCTGCTTTGGGCGGCCCTGCTGGGCTGGCTGGTTGGCCGTGGCGGGGCGGATGTCATGACCATCATCATGGTGGAGCTCGTCTCGATTGGTGTCGCGGGAACGCTGGCGACGGTCATCCTCGTCCGCCACCTGCGGGCGATCGACTGGAAGTCGCCGCCGCAGGGGATCGGGCGCACCCGCGTCTGGAACCTCGGCCTCGCGGTCTGGGGCGGCAGCATCGGCCGCGCGTTTATGATGAAATATACCGAGACATTTTTTCTCGGGTTCTATTTCACCCCATCGGTGGTGGCCATCTACGACCTCGGATATTCGTCCACAATGCTCGTCATCACATTTTTTCCGATGGCCCTGCAGACGATCTTCTCAAGCGGGCTGGCCGAGGCGTATGTGAAGGATCCGGACTGCCTGCCGCGCCTGGTCGGATCGCTCTACAAGATTCTGATTCTCCTCTCCGTGCCGGTCGCGGCGTTCGGGGTCTTTTTTGCACCGCAGGCGGTCATTCTTTTTTATGGAAAGGAAATGGCCGGGGCCGGGTGGGTGGCTGCGGCATTTTGCGTGATCAACCTGCTGCCGATGATTGCGATTCCGTTTTCCCTGGCGATCGGCGCGAAGGAGAAGGTGAAAGACTTCCTGCCGCTGCTCTACATCCGGGTGGGATTCAACTTGCTGCTCGACTGGCTCCTGATCCCGCGGTTTGAGATCATGGGGGCGCTCGCGGCGGTGGTGCTGACATTTGCGCTGACATTTCCGTTCCGCCTGAAGTTGATTCGATCCGTGCTCGGCGGGTTTCAATTTCCGGCCGTATTCTTCATCAAGTTTTCGGTCGCCTGCCCGCTGATTGCCGTCGCTGTCCACTGGCTGCTGCCCGGGCTGTCGATTCCCGGACTGCTGCTTGCGGCGGCGGTCTATTTTCTGATCTTTTTTGTCGCCCTTCGTTATGCAAGACTGCTCGAACACCGGGACGTCGAGGAGCTGCGCGGACTTCAATTTGGAAAACTCAACCGGCTTCTTGATCTGCTGGTCGGAAAACAAGCATGAAAATTCTCGTGGGAGGAGTGCCCTTCGGGCGGAACAACATTGGCGACGAGGCGATCCTGGCCTGCGTCGTTCAAATCCTGCGCGAGGAAGCGCCGGAGGCGCGGCTGACGGTGAGCACGGATGATCCCGCCACGGCGGAGAGGCTGGGGGTGGATGTCTGTCCGCTGTTCGGTTTCGATGTCGTGCCGTATTCCGCCGAGACCATGCGGGAGGTCCTCGCGCGGAATGACGTCTACGTCTGGGCCGGCGCGACCGGGCTGTCCGACTACCCGGACCGTGCCTGCGAGCTGCTCGCTGCCGCGCGTGAAGCCGGATGCCGCCGGATCGTCTGGAATGTCGGAATGAACACCGAGCTCAATCCCGCCAAGTATCAGCTTCGCGGAAAAAAGCTCGCGCTCGCGGAAACTGCCGACCGGCTCACCGGTGGCGTCCTGAAAATCCGGCGCTCGATCGAGGCATCGATGGAGGCGAAAGCACGGGCCGGACTGCGCGCCGAGCTCGAGACCTGTTCGTTGATCGTGACCCGCGATCCGGAGAGCGCACGGGAGCTGGCCGGATGCGGCCTGGATCCCAAACGCATCGTGACGGGCGCGGATTCCGCGCTGCTGCAGCCGGACTCTCCCTGGCCGCTCCCGATGGTGCCGGCTGCGGATACTGCCCGCCTGGAAAAGCCGGGGGTGCAGCGGGTGGCGCTTTGCGTCAGCGCGCAGCGCGAGATCACGCGCTGGAGCGAACTCGTCGGGGCGCTCGATCAAATCCTCGAAACCCCGGGCATGGAAATTGTCGGGCTGCCGATGAATCCGATCACCGATCTCGCCCTCCTGCAAAAGCTCCAGGCCGCCGTCGTGAAGCCGGAAGCATTTCAGATCGTTGCCGGGGTCACCGAACCCGCCGACATCACGGCTCTCGCCCGCCGGATGGATGTGATCATCAGCAGCCGCCTGCATCTGCTCATCCTCGCATCGATCCATCATGTGCCGCTGATCGGAATCAGCCGGGGGTCGAAGGTGGACAATTTTCTCGCGCCGTTCGGGCTCCAGGCGGTCGGCTCGGTCGAGTCCTGCGATTTCCCGGCACTCGTGCGCGAAACCCGTCGGCTGCTGGCGGGGAGGGCCGCCTATTCGGAAACCAGCAAGGCCGTTCGCGCGGATCTCATGACCCGTTTGAGCCGGGCGAGAAGCCTTTTGCGCGAGGCGCTGCACCGCGATCCTCCATGAGCGAGCCGCCCGCTTTCCGCCGGATCGTCCACGTGATGCGCCGCTTTGTGCCGGCGAAGTGGGGCGGGACAGAGAGCGTGGTTTTTCATCTGGCGAGGGAGTTCTCACGGCTGGGAATCGAGAGCCCGATCTACGCGACATCGATGTTCGCGCGCGAGGGAAAGGAGACGGTTCGCGGCGTCGAGATTCACCGGTTCCCCTACTCGCTCCCCTGGTGGGGGTTGACGCCCGAAGCGCGGCATGCGCTCGAGCTGAAAGGCGGGAATCCTTTTTCCCTGTCGCTTCTCAATGCGCTCCGGCGGGAGAAATCTGCGAGCCTCTTTCACGCCCATGTGCAGCACCGGCTGGGGGGGAGCGTGCGCTTCGCGGCAAGACGCCTCGGGATTCCCTATGCGGTTTCGATCCATGGCGGACACCACACGCTTCCCGGCGAGCAGACGCGGCAGATGCTGGCTCCCACCAAGGGCACGATCGAATGGGGAAAAGCGGCGGGCCTGCTTCTCGGGGCTCGCCACACCCTCGATGATGCCGGCGCGATCTTTTGCGTCGGGCAGGATGAGTATGATGCGATGCGCCAGGAGCGGCCCGGCCAGTCGGTGCACTACCAGCCGAACGGCGTGGACCTCCCCAGGTTTCGCGACGCGCAGGCGGAAGATTTTTTCCATCAATTCCCGCAGCTTCGCGGGAAGCGGATCATCCTCTGCGTCTCGCGGGTCGATCCCCAAAAAAACCAGCTCCTCCTCGTCGAAGCGTTTGCCAGCGTGGCCGCGAGCCTTCCGGACCACCACCTTGTCCTGATTGGTGCCGAGGTCGTGGAGGAATACGGCCGCAAGCTGCGTGAGGAAATCGCTGCGCGCGGATTGCAGCGCCGCGCGACATGGATCCCGGGGCTCGCGCCCAACGATCCTTCCCTGCCCGGCGCATTCCGCGCGGCCGAGGTCTTTGTGCTCCCGAGCGCGCACGAGCCGTTCGGGATTGTGATCCTTGAGGCTTGGGCCGCCTCGCTGCCCGTGATCGCCACGCGCGTGGGCGGGATACCTGGTTTTACAACCGATGCGGAGAATATTTTACTGACTCCCAGCGGAGAGTCCGAAGCCATGGCCGAAAAGCTCCGCACGCTCGCGGGATCGCCCGGCTTGCGATCCAGCCTGGCAAAGAATGGATTCCATCTTGCGGAAATGCGCTACGATTGGCCGGCGATCGCGCGACAGCTCCTCTCCCTCTACCCAAAACCGGAATTCCAGCCATGAGCACACCCCTCGCCATCATCATGCGGGCAAAAAACGAGATGCCCTACACGCGGCGCACGCTCACCGCGCTGCGCACCCAGCGCCGGAAGGGCTGGAGGCTTTACGCGATCGACTCCGGGTCCACCGATGGATCGCTGGAGGAGATCCAAGCGTTTCCTCCCGATGAGCTCGTCCAGATCGCGCCCGAGGACTACGAGCCCGGCCCGGTGCTCAACCGGATGGTGGGGATGACAAAAGAACCGATCATAGTTTTTCTCAATGCCGATGCGATCCCGCTCAGCGACGACTGGCTTTCGACATTGGTCGCGCCGGTGGAGCGCGGCGATGTCGAGGCGGCGATGAGCGTCCAGGTGGCTAGGGAGGACGCGGATTTTATCGTCGCCTATGACTATGCGCGAGCCTACGACCCGAAGAACATCAAGGAGGAGAACGAGGACTTTTTTTCCGCGGTGGCGTGCTGTTTCCGCAGGGACCTGTGGGAGAAGCATCCGTTCAAGGACAAGGGCTATTCCGAAGATCTCGCGTGGGCGAGGGAATGCCGGCAGGCCGGCGCGCGGTTCCGCCTCGTCGCCGATTCGCGCGTCGAGCACTCGCACAATTTCACGCTGCCCGGGCTGCACAAAAAGCGCTACCGCCACGGGCGGGCGTATGTGGACATCTTCGGATCCAAACCCGAGCCGTTCAAACAGACCGTCCAATGCGCGAAGGAGATGGTCCGCGATCTCCTCTATGCCGTGCGCAAGGGGCGGCTCGACACGATCCCGTTCAACCTCGCCCATCGCTACACGATCCACCGCGCGCTCTATCTCGGCATCTGTGAGGAGCGCAAAGCCCGGGGGTTGAAATGAAGACGCTCGGGCTCTTTGTCTTCATCGACGCGCTGGGCTGGGAGGTGCTGCGGCGGCATCCGGAATTTCTCTCCGACATCGCTCCCGACCGGCGGCCGCTGGAGACGATTCTCGGCTATTCCTCCGCCTGCGATCCTTCGATCATTTCCGGCCTCACGCCATCCGGCCACAAGCTTTGGTCGTCGTATTACTTCGTGCCCGGCCGCCGCTCGCCGTTCGACTGGGTGCGATGGCTGGGGTTCCTCCCGGAGCGGCTCACCGAGCGGGCGCGCGTCCGGCATTACCTGTCGAAGCTGGTGAAAAAAGTCTGCGGGATCACGGGATATTTCCAGCTCTACAACGTGCCGTTCCGCCTGCTCCCGATCTTCCACTATGCCGAGTGGAAGCGGATCTGGGTTCCGGGCGGACTGCCCGAGGGGACGAGCATATTCGACATGCTCCAGGCTGCGGGAAAATCCTGGTATGTCCACGACAGCAACAAGGGAGACGAGGGAAAGCTCGCCGACCTCGAGGCGTCGCTCGGCGAGGGGAAGATCTCGCTGGCTTACATTTCCCTCGGAAAACTCGACGCGCTCATGCATGCCGAAGGCACGCAGACCCCGAAAGTCGGCGACCTGCTGAAGTGGTATGACGGCCGCATCCGTCACCTCGTCGAACTCGCGAAGAAAAACTACGGAGATGTCCGGCTGTATGTCTTCACCGACCACGGCATGCACGACATCCGGCAGGGGTGGGATCTCCAAAAAGAAATCGAAACGCTCGGGCTAAAGTTCGGGACCGACTATGCCGCGTTCTACGATTCCACGATGGGGCGGTTCTGGTGCCTCAATGCCGAAGCCTGCCGAAAGCTTGAGGTCTTTCTGGGCAATCACCCCGCCGGGCGGATTCTTCCGGACGATGAACTCGACGAGCTCGGTGTCTATTTTCCGGACGCCCAATACGGAGATCTGATTTTTCTGATGAACCCCGGCCTGCAGATCGCGCCGAGCTTCATGGGCCGGAAAGCGATCAAGGGGATGCACGGATTCCATCCGTCCGACCCCGACTCGAAAGCCATGATCTGCAGCAACCGCCCGCTGCCGCAGGGGCTGCAGAAGATCCAGCAAATCTTCGGCCTCATGTGCGAAAGCACCGGGATTGAGCCGCCTGCCGGGCGAGCGGTTCCATGACGCCGAAACCGTATTTCATCGGCCTTGCCGGACCTTCGGGCAGCGGGAAATCCTGCCTGGCGACGGCCTTGCAGCACAAGCTGGGAGAAGCGACTTGCGGGGTGCTTTCCCTGGATTCCTACTACCGCGATCTCGGTCACCTGCCGGTTGAGGATCGAAGTAAAAACAATTTCGACCAGCCCGCCGCGCTCGATGCCGGCCGGATGCGGGCCGATCTGGAGCGGCTGAAAGGCGGATTCTCCATCGACGTGCCGGTTTACGATTTTGCCACCCACTCCCGGAAACCGGAGTCCGCGTCGTTCGCCGCCATGCCGGTTGTCATCATCGAGGGGATCTTTGTTTTTTGTTTTCCCGAAGTTTCGGCGCTGCTCGATCTGCGGATCTACGTGGACGTCGATGTGGAGGTCTGCCTCGCCCGCCGCCTGGCGCGGGATGTTCACGATCGCGGACGCGACGAAGCCGGCGTGAGGGCGCAGTTCGACCAATGGGTCAGGCCATCGGTGAAAAGCTGGGTTCTTCCGCAGAAATCTCAAGCGGATCTTGTGCTCGATGGCACGCTTCCCATGGGCGATCTGGTCGCCGGGATCCTGCCGCACATTCCGTGCGGGCCGCAGTAAAAAAGATCAGTCCGGATAGATCCTTGCGACGCGGCCTTTGATGCCGGTGAGGATGTCCCAGGAGATGGTGTCCGCCTGGGCGGCGAGGTCGTCGGCGGTGATGGTTTCGCGGCCCTGGCTGCCGAGGATGACCGCCTCCTCGCCCGGGCTGACGTCGCCGATGCCGGTCACATCCACGACGATTTGGTCCATGGTCACCCGGCCGAGCAGCGCGCAGCGGCGGCCGCGGATCAGCACGCAGGCTCCCTTGCCGGAGACCTGGCGGGGAAATCCATCCGCGTAACCCACGGCGAGAACTGCCGTGCGGGTCGGGCGCGTCGTGATGAACGTGCGGCCGTAGCAGACGCCTGCGCCTTCCGGCAGATCCTTCACCAAGGTCACGCGCGTCTTCCAGGTGAGTGACGGCCGGAGTTCGCTTTGAAACTCCGGGAGCGGCGAGTGCCCGTAGAGGATCAGCCCGGCCCGGACGATGTCCTCCGCGTGTTCCGGAAACCTCAAAATCCCCGCGCTGTTGAGCGAATGGATCCTGGCTTCAGGAACAAGCCTGCGGAAGTCCGCGAGCATCCCGGAAAACCTTTCGAGCTGGCTCCGGGTGAATGCCTCGTCCTCATCCGAGCACGGCAGATGGGTCGAGATGCTGTGGATGCGCACCCGTCCGGCGATGCGGGCGATTTCCTGCGCTGCGGCCTCGCCGTGAAATCCAATGCGGCCCATGCCGGTATCGACTTTGAAGTTCACCACCGCCGGGCCTATGGCCGCGAACCCCTCCGCCTCGTCCGCGCTCGAAACAGTGACGATCAGCCCCGCCGCCACAGCCTCCTCGCGCTCCGAGGGAAGGCACGGGCTTAGGAGCATGACCGGCCGGCCGGTGTCCGCAGCGAGGACCGCGTGCGCCTCAGAGAGGTTGGCCACGCCAAAAACCGCCACATCATGCGCGAGCGCCTTTGCCACCTGCGCAGTTCCGTGACCGTAGGCGTTCGCTTTGACCACGGCGAGGATCTCCGGTTTTGGCCCGATGGTCTTCCGGACAAAAGCCAGGTTGTGGCGGAGTGCGCCGGGATCGACTTCGACCCATGAGCGAAGAGCGGAGGAGACGAAAAACAATGGCATGTCAGTGATTCCTCTTCATTTTGCACACAGAACCGTTATGATCCAATCTCCATTATCTCCCGATTATGAACACTGTCTATCTCGTCGCCAATGGCGATCTCCGAACCTCGGCCAACCAAAAATGCGAAGCGGCGCAAGCCGCGATGGAGCAGCAGATCACCGCGGCGCTCGAGAAGGAAGGCTGGTCGGTGAAGCGCGCCCACTCATTTATTCCGGAGAAGGGACACGGTTTCATCGACAGCCAGAAGTATGGCATGCAGGTCTTCCGCGACATTCCGGCGGATGCCCCGCTCATCGTCGCCGAGGCGGTCTGGCAATACAGCCACCACTTGCTTCACGGGCTCATCTCGCACGAGGGACCGATCCTTACGCTCGCCAACTGGAGCGGCACATGGCCGGGCCTCGTGGGCATGCTCAACCTCAACGGTTCGCTCACCAAGGCCGGGGTGAACTACAGCACGCTCTGGAGCGAGGACTTCACCGACGAATATTTTCTCAACGGCCTCCGCCGCTGGCTGAGAAAGGGAAAGGTCAAACACGACGAGTCCCATGTGGTGCCGTTCAAAAAGGCCGATGTGCCGGAAAGCTCCTCGTCCCTCGGCAAGAAATTCGCCCGCAAGCTCCGCCGCGAGAAGGCGATCATGGGAATTTTCGACGAAGGCTGCATGGGCATGTATAACGCGATCATCCCCGACGAACTCCTCCACAAGACGGGCGTCTACAAGGAGCGCCTCAGCCAGTCGTCGCTGTATGCGAAGATGCTGACCGTCCGCGACGAGGAAGCCTGGGCGGTCTTCAACTGGTATAAGGACAGGGGCCTTCAGTTCCGCCTCGGCGGGAACGAGGAAACAGACCTCACCGAGCACCAGATCCTCCAGCAGTGCAAAATGTATATCGCCGCCGTGCGGATCGCCGACGAATTCGGCTGCGCGACGATCGGCATCCAATACCAGCAGGGGCTCAAGGACCTCGCGCCGGCATCCGACCTCGTTGAGGGCACGCTGAACAACGTGGATCGTCCGCCGGTTTATTCCGAGGACGGCCGCGAGCTTTTTGCCGGCGAGGCGATCCCCCACTTCAACGAGGTGGACGAATGCGCCGGGCTCGACGGGCTGATCACCAACCGGATCTGGAAGGAGCTGGGATATGCCCCCGAAAATACGCTCCACGATCTGCGCTGGGGACGCCAGTATACGGACGACAAGCTCGACGCCTATGTCTGGGTGTTTCTCATCAGCGGAGCCGCGCCTCCGGAGCATTTCACCGGCGGATGGGCCGGAGCCTCCAGCGAGCGCCAGCCCTCGATGTATTTCCGCCTCGGCGGAGGGACGCTCAAGGGGATCAGTAAGCCGGGCTGGATTGTCTGGAGCCGGGTTTTTGTCGCCGATGGGGTTTTGAAATTCGATACCGGCCTCGCTGAAGTCGTCGAACTTCCGCAGGCGGAGACCGAGGACCGCTGGAATTTGACTACCCCGCAGTGGCCGATCATGCATGCCGTCCTTCAAGGGGTGACCCGCGACCAGATGATGGCCCGCCACAAAAGCAACCACATTCAGGTCGCCTACGCCCCGAGCAAAGCCGGTGCCCGCCGCGCGCTCTACGCGAAGGCCGCCGCGATGAACGAGCTGGGCCTCAAGGTCGCGATCTGCGGAAAGGTGTAGGAACCCGTGCTGGCGCGCCGGTTTTGTGTGCTGCCGGCAGCGGCGTCCATACCTGAAGCAAGTCTCCCGCGACCCGGGCGGCGTCGGCGCGCGATCCCATGGGCATGAGTCATCAACAATTGGACTGGATCGCCGATGCCGTAAACCCGGCCCTGATTTGCGTTTTTCTCGTCTGCGGCGTGGCAATGCTTCGAGGGAACAGGGGTCGCGTGACGGCATTAATGTCCCGCGCCGGAATTGCGCTTCTGGTGACGTATCTTCTCGCGCACATCAACCACTGGATGCCGCTGTGGGCGGAGCACCGGGGGTTTCCGAGCGGCCACATGACATTTTTTCTCACGCTGGCGACTTCCTTTTTTCTGCTCGATCGCCGGTCGGCACTGCTTACCGTTCCAGCCGCTGCGCTCTACGGGTGGCTCATCGTGTTTCTCGGCTACCATTCGTGGCTGGATCTTCTGGGCGCGGTTGCCCTCGCCATCCCGGTGACCCTTCTGTGCCACCGGAGTTCCGGGGGACGCGGCAACCCGGAGCCGAATTAGTTCGCATATCTCACACACTCCGGTTTGGGAGGCCGCAAGGCTGTAGCCGGGGTCCGTGACCCCGGATCGCCCGGCAGGCAAGCGCGGATGGGCGCTCAGAGAGCACCCCTACAACGCGACCGTGAGATTTCCGGCGTGGCTCCCCGCCATATTTCTTTGCCGTTGGTGAAGCGGTTCTGTAAACCCGAAAACGGGGATTGAGAAATTCTTTCAGAATTCCTCTACAAGAATCGCCGTTTTCGGGGTAAATCCATTGTTCCGCCATGCCCGGTTCCAACCACCGCCGCTCAGTCCTGTTTATCGCCGGCGATCTGTCCGGGGATGCCTGCACCGCGCAACTCGCCGAACGTCTGGCGGAGCGGCACCCGGACATCGTCCTCCATGCGCTCGGGGGCAGGCGATTGGGCGGGGTCGTGAAGCGCTCCGGCGGCACGTGGATTGCCGACACGACAAACTGCAGCGCCATCGGCCTGATCTCGGTCCTGCTCATCTACCTGCGGGCGCGATGGCTGTCGTTCAAGCTGCACCGGTTTTTGCACGCCCACCCGATCGATGCGGCAGTGCTCTGCGACTGGGGCGGATTCAATTGCAGAAAGCTGACATTTTTCCGGAAGGCAGGCGTGCCCACCCTCTACTTTTTCCCCCCGAGGTCCTGGCAGAGAACCGGGAAAGCCGGGCTTCAATTCGCGCCCCTCGTCACCCGGGTGGCAACGCCATTTGAGTGGTCGGCAAAACGGTTATCGGATGCGGGCTGCCGTGCGGACTGGGTGGGTCACCCGCTTCTGGAATCTGTCCGGGGATCGCGCAGCCGCGAGCTCCTGAGGAGGGAGTTCGGCGTGGAGGCGGGAGAGAAATTGGTCGCGCTTCTTCCGGGATCGCGGCCTTCGGAAATCCGGGTCCTCGGCCCGCGCCTTGCGGCTGCGGCAAGGGTCCTGTCACGCGATCCCTCGATCAAATTCCTCGTGCCGGTGCCCGCTCCGCTGGTGCGGATGGCCCGGGCCCACTTCCCGCCTTCCATCCAGGTCGTCGTCGACCGCGCGACCGACGCTCTGCTGGCGTGCGATGTTGCCGTGGTCAAAACCGGCTCGGCGACGCTGGAGGCCGCCGTCGCCGGCGCTCCGCAGGTGACCGTTTATGACCTTGGCTGGGTGAGCCGGATCGAATGGCTGCTCCTCTGGATGTGGAAGAAGATCCCGTTCATCGCCATGCCGAACATCATCCTCCAGCGCCCGCTCGTGCCCGAACTTCTGGGACTGAACTGCCGCCCGGATGCCATTGCCGCCGGGGTGAAAAGGTTGCTCGAAAATAAGGAGGACCGGCGGTTGATGGAGGAGGGCTACAAGGAAATCCGCGCCCACCTTGGAGAAAATCTGCCGTTCCGCGCCACCGGGCGGACCGTGGAAATCCTCGAGGAGATGCTCGGCGAACCGCCCGCCCGCCCATGAAAATCGGCCTGGTGCTGGAGCATTTTGATCCGCAGAGGGGCGGGCTGGAGAACTGGACATGGCAGTTTGCGGAGCGACTGGAGGAGCTTGGCCACGAGGTGCATGTCATCGCGTGCGATTTTGCCTCGTCGGCCACCGGAAGGGTGCCGGTATTGCATCCGGTGGAATATGTCACGTCTCCCGTGCTGCGGGCCGCAAGGTTTGAGCAGGTATTGCGCTCCCTGCGGCTCGATGTGATCCATGACATGGGATGCGGTTGGTATGCCGATCTTTATCACCCGCACGGCGGCTCGACCAGGGCGTTCCGGGAACACAATCTCATGCGGATCCCGCGCTGGAGGCAGATCCGGTTCTGGCGCGAGCGGCGGTATCGCGAGCAGGCGGAGATCGAGCGGCGCGAGCTCGCCGATCCGGCGGCCCTCGTGGTGGCGGTGTCGCAGATGGTGCTGGAGCATTTTCACGCGCTGCACGGCATCCCGCGGGAGCGCCTGCGCCTGATCCACAACGGCGTGGATGAGGAGCGGTTTTCGCCGCAGCATTGCGCCGCAATTCGGGAGGCCTCGCGCAGGATGACCGGTGCCTCCGGCGACGAAACGGTCTTCCTCCTTGTCGCGCACAACCTCCGGCTCAAGAACGCGGAGTCGGCGATCCGGGCGCTTGCCGTGCTGGCCGCCGGGGGTGCCCCGGCCCGCCTTGTGATTGCGGGCGGAAAGCGGCCCGGGCCATTTGTGGAGCTGGCGCGGAAGCTGGGCATTTCGGACCGCGTCACATTCCTGGAAGCTCTCGGCGATATCCGCCCCTGCTACGCGGCGGCCGATGTCTGCGTGCATCCCACGTGGTATGATCCCTGCAGCCTTGTGGCCATTGAGGCGCTGGCCTGCGGGCTTCCGCTCATCACAACGCGCTTCAACGGTGTCTCGGAGCTGATGACTGACGGGGAGGAGGGGTTCCTTCTCGCCGATCCCGCCGACGTTGCGGCGCTCGCCGAAAAGATGCGGGTGCTGCTCGATCCGGCCCTGCGCTCGAAGATGGGAGCGTCCGCGCGCAGGCTGGCCGGGCAGCATTCCTTGAACCACCAAACCGGCAGGTTCCTCGCACTTTATCAGGAAGTCGTTTCCCGCAAGAACAGGGCGGTGTCACCGGACGCAGGACCATGAGCTTTCCCGCTATTGCCAGGCCCGTCGGCGATGCTGCCGCAGCAGGCTGCCGGTATTCGATCTGCACGCTCGTCTCCAATCCGTCGGAATATGGGGAAATGGTCGAATCCTTTCTCCGGGCGGGATTTCGCCCCGGCCTCTGCGAATATCTCTACTGCGACAACAGCAGATCCAACCAGCTCGACGCCTTTGCGGGCTGCAATGCGTTTCTCGATTCGGCCCGTGGTGAATACCTCATTTTTTGCCACCAGGATGTCCTGCTCAACTTCGATCGGATCGACAAACTCGAACGCATCATTCGGGAAATGGACGCGCGGGACGCGGACTGGGGGTTGCTGGGAAACGCCGGAGGGATCAGGCCCGGCCACTTTGCGGTAAGGATCACGCATGCCGGCGGGGACGAGCGAAAATCGGGGAAATTTCCGGCACGGGTCCAGTCCCTCGATGAGAACTTTATTCTGATCAAGCGGTCCGCGAGCCTGCGCCTCTCCCCCGGTCTCCATGGCTTTCACTTCTATGGAACCGAGCTTTGCCAGGCCGCACAATCCCGCGGATTGACCGCCTGGGTGGTTGATTTCCACCTTCTTCACAAGAGCACCGGAAAATATGACGCCTCGTTTCTGGAGAGCTACCAGGCGGTCTGTCGGAAATACCGCTCTTCGCCGGTCGGCCGCTACATCCAGACGACGTGCGCGCTCATACCGGTGGGGGGATCGTGGTGGCGGAGAGACCGCGCCCTGTTTCTATTTTTAAGAGGGATGAAAAAAAACGCCGGAACATCCCCCGGCGCGCTGGAGGCACATGACCTCGCCATGCAGTCGATGAAGCGCTGGCGCTACTTGCTGCAGCTCATGCTCTACAAGCCGGCCGTGCCGGTTTTCAACTTGATCCGTTCCATCCGGAAGCGGATCGACAAAAGCGCCCGGCACCCGTGAGCGCCGGAGTCCCGGCACCGGGGGACCGGACTTTTATCAGGGAATAAGCCACCAGGCCCGGGGCCATGAGAAATGCATAAAACAGATACCGGGAATGCTGGTCGGAGATGTATAGGAACAGGAACATGGCATGCGCCAGCAGGGGAAGCACCAGCAATGATAGCGCGGGCTTTCTCTCAAGAATGCAGGCGGTCAAAACGGAAAAAACAGACGCGTATAAATACAGCGCCGGCCGGTAGAGCACGGACTTCCAAAACCGTGCGTCGGTGATTTCCAGGAGCCGCCTGAGGATTCCTTCGACCAGCGGAAGAGGGTGGGCCAGATGGAGCCCCAGGCTGCTGTCATCGATGCCCTGCGGCACGGGGACCAGGTGCACGGTGTAGGTCCAGCAGCCCGGCGGTTCAAAGATCTGCCAGACAAGCGACCCGGACTTCGGGAGATTCCCCAACAGGACCGGCCAGTTGTTTCTCAAGGACCGCCTCCAAATGGAATGAATTTCCCGATGTCCCTCATACAGCTCTGGAAGATTTACTTTGGCCGACATCATGCTGGCAAAAGGCCTGTAGTTATCGAATGCCGGCTTATTGGCCTCTTCCGGCATCATGCTGCTGAAAACGGCCCTTTCAGCGTCGGAAAACGTGCCGCCATTGGCGCGAGCTACCGCCAGATCACACCACTCCTTGATGGCAACCTGGCGATAAATATCCCGGTTCACATGATAGCACTCATAGATGGGGCCGCGGACGATGAGCGCGCACAGCGCGCCAGACGCCAGGACGGCCGTGATGCGCCTCCATTCCGGGAAGTAAAACACCAGCAGGGCGATGACAAATGCCACGGCCGGAATAATTCCCTCGTGCCGGCAGAGTGACAGGAGAGCCAGCGAAGCAGACAGGCACGCCAGGTTCCGGGTGGATCCGAGCCACCTGCCGCCGGATTCGACGATGCGGATCCCATACGCGGAAAGCAGAAGCATCAGAACGCCGAACGGGATGTCCTTTTCCAATGTCACAAGGGTCGCGCCGATCATCGGCGAAACACAAAAATAGAGGGAGATCAGAGCGAGCGCCCCGTCCGGTGCCCCCATCGATTTCAACACCCGGAAGAGATAGTTGAGAACGAGGACGAGGAACAGGATTTGAGCCAGGCCGACCACCGCCGGGGTTCCCCAGACTTTCGCCAGGACCGAATAGAGAATGGGGACGAACGCCGTGTGCATTTCATCGAAGGAACCCGACACGACCTCCCCCCACATGTAAATGGAATCGGCGTTCATCATTCCCGGGAACAGAGCCGCCCACCAGAGCAGGAAGACAAACAGCGGCGGCACGCTGAAAATCCAAGAGGGGATTTTCCGCCCGGGCCCGGGGTTGATGTCGTGATTGCTCATCCGATGGTCGGGCCCCCTCAACAGACGCTTGATCCGAACGGATTCTGAATCCACGGATGTTTCGACCGCATGGCCGCGACAAGCTTTTCCTTAAGCTCCGGATCGGTCATTGTGCGGGACATGGATTCGCCATGGGTTCGGTAGAGCGCGCTCGCATCTCTCACCCAGATCCCCCAAAACTCATTCTCAACGAATTTCGCCCAGAGGTCGTAATCTTCCCAGCCGAGCATCGGCTCATACCCTCCCACGGCGGCCCAGGCGGAGCGCCTGATCAAAGCCATGGCGTCGATAAAGTTGCCTGCGACAAACCGGCTGGGATGCCATTCCCCGCAGCTTCGCACGCCCTCGTGCTCCCCGAATTCGTGAATGGACGGGTAGGCCGCCGCCGCCTCGCTGTGGGCCAGCGCCTCCAGACATCTTGAGAGGCAGTCGGGTTGGAGGAGGTTGTCCGAATCCACCGGCATCACAAAAGGTGCATCGGAAAATGAAAACCCGGCGTTCCGCGCCAGCGCCAGTCCGGCGTTGGCCTTGGTTTTGAGCAGGGCGACATGCCGGAAGGCGTGCCTGTTCCGCCCGATCCATTGCTGAGCCAGCGCGCGCGAGCTGTCCGGGGAGCAGTCGTCAATCACGATCAGGCCTTTGGCCTCCAGGGACTGCGCCCCGATCGAATCGAGCGTCTCCTCAATGTATTGCTCGTAATTGAAGAGCGGAACAATGATGTCCGCTTCGGACGCCGACCGGTCCCCGTCCGCAAATATCACCTCAAGCCCGGGAATCACGGGAAGCGAAGGCCTCGCGGAACGGGAGCGGGAAATCTCCGCCCCGAAGAATCCGGCGGCGGCCGGTTCCCCCCCCAAAAGCTGCCGGATGAGGCCACCCATCTGCCTGGCCCGGCGTTCCGGCCCGAATTTCCACAAGATATCCAGGAAGGCATTTTTTCCCACCCGCTCGCGGACATCGTTCCGGGTGACGAGCACGTCGAGACACTCGAACCAGTCATCTTCGGTTCGCGCAAGAAATCCCGTCTCCCCGTGCCGGATGGCCTCCTCATAGGGCAGCGTCGGGGAGGCGATCGTGGGCACCTCGACCAGCGCCGCCTCGAAATACTTCAGCTCGCTCTTCGCCTCGCAGTAAATATTCCCGGTTTCCAACGGTGCGAGGTTGATGTCGAAGCGGGCGAGTTCCTCCGGCAACTGACGGAACGGAACGCTTTGCCGCCATTCGATCCGGGACTCCAGCCCCGCAAACTCCGGGTATTCCGCAATCTCCAAACAGCGTCGCACTGCGGGCTGGGAATTTTGAAAGAACAGGACGAGCAGCGAGTTCGGGTGCTTGCGAAGAATCCGTGCGACCGCCGCCGAGGCCCGCAGGAAATCCTTTTGGTGGGTCCTCGTGCCGCCGGCGTATCCGATCCGGATTTTTCCGTCGCTTTGTCGCGATCTGCATTCGGCGAGCGCCAGCCGGCTTGTCTTGTAGGTTTTCCGGTCGAAGCCGTTGGGAATCACGTGGGCGGGCTTGCGGAACGCCTGCATCCGGGCGGCGAGAGTCCCGGTGGGGGCCGTGCAAAAATCGGCCGCCTGCAGGGTCTTTTGAAACCCGCCAAACAGGTCAGCGACCGCGTCCTCGGCAAGGCCCTGGGTTCGAATGCCGTCGATGATCCGCACCTTGGCGATCTCCGGCTCGAAGAGGTAGTCGTCGGCATCGAAGATGATCTTCTGTCCGGCATCCCGGCTCCGGCGCAGCAGCTCTTCCAGCTCCCCGCTCCAAGGCATTCGCCAGATCACCAAAACCTGCGCGCAGCTGAGCGCGTCGCGATGCGCGCCGACCTGGTCGCCCCGGACGATCAGGACATGGTAATCCCTGGAATTGAGGGCCTCCGCAGGCATTTCCACGCGGTAGACCGAGCCCGGAGTATCCGGCTCGCCCGTCAAAAATGCCACGCGGATTTTGTTCCCGGCCAGCGCCCAGGGATCCTTGGGATTTCCTTCGTCCTCCATCCCCTCATCGGCCCCGTGCTCGATGAAGTGGACGAGCGGATTCTGCATGGCTGCGCCCACTTCGGGATGCCTGCCCAGATACCATTGCGTGTCAAACTCCGGGCTCGGATTGCAGTTCATCGCCGCCCCGCAACGCAGGTAGTGCAGCACCGGATCGGCCGCCCGTGAGAGCAGCGGCTTGTATTCGTGCCTGTAAAATCCCTTGTCGAACAACCCCGATTGTTTGATGAGTTTCCGCTGGCGTTGAAATTTCCTGTGGCGTCTGGTTAACCCCGCGGCAACCATGGCTCTGAACATCGAATCCCGAACCTCCTGCCGGCGCTTCCGAAGGCTCGTTCCCCATTTCTTGAGAAAATGCTCCCATCGCCCGTGCGGCATCGACTGGAGCGCGCTCAGATTTTCCAACTGCGTGCGCAATGCGCCGGATTCCGCGGACAGCTGGGCGCGCAGGGCATCGGATTGGCCGGACAATCGGGCGGTTCGCTGATCCAGCTGCGAACGCAGGATAAAAAACTCCGAGCGCTCCCGCGACAGGGATTTTTCCAGCGCCGCCACGCGGCTCTCCCTGGCCCGGAGGTCGATGGTCAGCACATCGATCAATTCCTTCTGCCGGTCGATATGCCCCGCCTGCTCTGCGAACAGGGTGTCCATTTCCCGAATGTGATTGCCGTCCATCCACCCCCGTCTGATCTCACCTCCAAGGCGGGCATAAACCCCCCGGATCAAAGTGCTCTGTGCGGCATCGCCCGAGGCTCTGAAGAGGGCGAGGACGCTCTCCGGCACATCCGGCCCGACTCCAAGCACCCCAAGGCCGCTGCCGTGGTAAAACTCGAAGTGAGGATGGTCCGGGGTCAACTCCGACCACAGGCGGTGGATTCCGAAACCGTCATTGCGGGCGTTCGTATCGTGAAACAGAACAACCGCCCGGGACGAGAGCTTCGGTGCCCACGTCTCCCAATCGTGCCGCGCAACATCATAGCCATGATACCCGTCGATGTGCAGGAGATCGATGGAAGCATCCGCAAAACGGGAGACCGCATCGTCGAATTTCGCGCGGACCAGGGTGGAAAAATGCAGGTAGTTGATTTCGTTGTGACGCGAGAGCGCGTCAAACACCTCTTCCCCGTAGAAGCCCGCATGGGCGTCCCCCTCCCAGGTGTCGATGGCGAAGCATCTGCTTTCCGAGTTCAGCGTGTCCACCGCCTGGCAGAACGCGCAGTAGGATGTTCCGGCGTGGGTGCCGAGCTCGACGAACACACCCGGCCGCAGGGCCTCGGTCACCCAGAAGGCAAAGGGGACATGCTCGGTCCATGCAGACATCCTGACCCAGTTGGGCCGCCAAAAAGTCGCCCCGGAGATCAGGGGAAATGGAAAGCCGCTGCTTGGGAGATCACCGTCCATCGTCAGTCCGGGAAAGAATCTTCGTTGGTGGTGGCATTCGGGGTGTCGGATTTTTCGATGTCACCGTAGTGAATGCCGGCGATTCCTGAAAGGAAAACGATTCCTGCACAAGCCGGGAAAAGGCGGGGTCATCGGGCACGTTCGCCCGGCGGATGCTTGGTCAATGTCATCGACCAGCCGTCTGGATTGATCGGAAATGTCATCTGGGCTCCGGCGTCGGCCCTGTCAAAAGCCCTCGCTGCCGCCTCAAAGCCGGCTTGCCGGGATACATGCTGATTCCAATCGCCAAAGATTCCAATCACGCTAAGAGCCATGAGGACTATTGCGATGATCCGCGCTATCCGCCAGCGCATCGAAGCCAGGACAACCAGAGAAGCAAACCAGGCGAGCATGGGCAGAAAGAAATAGCGCCCGCCGCAACCAGGCAGGGTCATCGATAGCCATTGAGGCTCGGTCATCGATATTTGAGGAGAAACCAGCGCCGCTGCAAGTTGCAGAGAGGCAAACAAAACAAACAGACGATAAATCTGGGGCCCATGAACCAAGGCTCCGACGACAAGCAAGCCTGCCGCCAGCGCCATAAACAGCGGCATCCATGGCAGGCTCCAGATCGGCCTGGCGATCAACTGGCGCGTGAAGTTTTCTCCTATTCCAGCACCCAGCACGATCTGATTTGAAATGATCTGGGTGAAGAGAAAGCCGCTCGCGCCAAGCGAGTAAGCCGGGCGCGTGGCAAACACAAGGAACAGAATCTGGGCGACAGCCAGTGCGCTGAGTAACAGTGCGCGAACCACCCCATGGCGGCTGTGCTTCTGAAAACAGTGCAGCCACGCAAGTGGGGCCAAAATAATGACAAATGGCCCGGACAAACCGGCGAGCGTGAGAAAGAAGAGATCAAACGCCCATTCCGCCCAGCCTGAGGGACGCTGGGAAACGACGATCAGAAATCCTAGAAGCCCCAGGTGCCATTGGGCATTGGTGAGGTTGACGTGGATCTCCCAGGAATTGGGTAGAGCGACATAAAAATAGGCCAGAACCAGACGCGCGGTGCGGGATGGCAAAACTGCATCAAACCGTGATGAAAGCAAAAAGATCGGCGGCAGGACTTGGATGATCAAGGCTACAAGTGCGAAGAGGACAGGCCCCCAGAGAAGCGGAAACTGAACCGCGAGCAATGCCGTTAAACGGGAGGCCGACTGGAGATACCCAGTGTGAGGCTCGAAAATGCAAGCCCATCCGGACTCATAGGCTTCCCGATACCAATACGTGCCGTCCTCCGCCCAGAACTGTGCGGAAAAAAGCGCCTTGGGTTGGCGCGCCACCGTCAACGAGATGATCAGAAATCCATGAAGCCAGAGCGCACGGGAGCTGCAACAAAAGTTTCTGAGAGCCGGGAGCGACACATGCCATGGCCGGGCGGAAAGGTTATTCATCATTGGATTCCTGCGGATGTTCGATATGAGAAATTTGCTCCTCTTTTTCCGATGGCATTTGCCTTTGAGCCGCCCTGGCCAAAAACTCCCTGGTCTCGAGAGCCTGCTCCGGAAACAAACGAACTTCCGACTTGTGCGGATTTCTATAAGCGCTGAGCCATTCTGGCTGCCGCAGAATCGCGACCACCGCGTCCCGGAAAGCGCCCCTGTCGCCCATCGGAACAATGTTTGCATTCACGCCGTCGCGCAGATCCTCCGCCGGCCCCCCGCAGTCCGTCGAGATGACCCAGATGTCCCGCAGCAGGGCTTCGCGGACCGTCAGCCCGAAGCTCTCCTTCCACAGCGAAGGGAAGAGCAGGACATCCACGTCGGAATAGAAGTCTTCCAGGGTGTCCTGGGTGTAGGGTTCCGCGATCACCACCTCCCCGGCTACGGACCATTCCCTGGCAAAAACGGACCGCCCGCCGAACTTCCTGTCCAGATCGACGATCTTCAGCCGGAAATTGCTTTCCCTGATCTCCCGGAAAATCTCGAGGAGCCAGAAGTATCCCTTGTGAGTGGCGCGGCCTCCCACAAATGCAAATGTCACGCAGCGTCCGGCCGCCTCATCCCGGGCCTGGCGCGGGCGGCCTGCCGGCTGCAGCACCCCGTTCTTATTGACGCTGATATGGTCCGCATCCACGCCGGTCCGGATATACAATTCCCGAAAAAATGCGCCCGGAGTCAAAAGGTGGTGAGCTTTCGCGAGGATGTCCCAAAGATAGTTGAAGCGCCGCGTCGTAATCCCCGTGTCCGCAGTGCAGCCGACACACTTCAGCGGATCCACCCCACGCTGGCCGCAATAGTGTCCGTCCGCCATCACCATGAACTGCCTTTCGCAGATCCACCAGGCATCATGAAGCGTGATCACGTAGGGTAGTTCCCGCCACTGGCAGACTCGCGCCAGTTCAGCCGACAGAATCTGGACGGAGTGAAAATGGACGACATCCGGGCGGACGCAATCGAGCACCTCCATGAAAAGGCGAGCCATCGCCGGGTTCTCGTAGTCATCGCGCGGGGAGCCCGCGCCGGGAAGCTTCGCCGCAAAGACGGGGATGCCGTTCCACTCGTAGCAATGCAGGGAGTTCATCTCCGTTTCGGGATTGACCGTGCCTGTGAAGACCGCGACTTCGGTTTGCGGAAGCCGGGAAAGCTCGAGGCTCATCTGCTCGGCCACGCAGGTTGCTCCGCCGAAGGAAGTCGGCGCGAAGAGGACGTTGACCACAAGAACCTTGAGCGGTGATCCAGGCTCCGTTCCGGCCGCCTCGACGGCCGGGAATGCCACCTCAAGAAGCGGCTGGAGCTGCTGCCGCGTCCGGATCTGCGGGTCATGGGTGGCCAGCACTTCCTGGCGCGCCCGCCGACCCATGCCCGCCCGCAGGTCCGGATCGGCCACCAGGGCGGTCAGCTTCCGGTGCCACTCCTCGTCGTCTCCGGCAAGAAACCCGTTCTCCCCGTCCCTGATCACATTTTTGAACTCCTCCCGGGGCGAGCAGATGCTGGGCAGCCCCAGGACGGATGCCTCAAGAAATTTGATGTTGCTTTTGGCATCGTTGAACAGGCCCGGCTCCAGCGGCGCGAGGTTGATGTCGCAGCGGGCCAGCGTGGAGAGATAGTCCTCAAATCCCATGAGCGGAATCCGGATGACCCGCTCCCGGAACGGCTCCAGGGCGGCGGGCAAAAGAAGCGGGCCCGCCAGGAGGAGCCGGACGGATGGATGCTCTGCCATCACGCGGGCGAGCGGGTTCGCGACCAGCGCAAAATCCGCATCGTGGGTCTTCGTTCCGCTGCCATACACAATCGTGACGGGAGCGGACGCCGCACGCGGGAACCGGCGCTCCGCCGCGTCAAGCAGGGTGCGGTCGAGCGCGTTCTCCACGGTGAACGCCTGCCCGGGGGCGAGCGCCCGCAGCCGCCCGGTGATCAGCTCCGTGCTCCCGATGGCGTGATCCACATGCCCGAGCATGTCCCTGTAAAGCTCCGCGCCCCGGAGCAGATCCAGCTGCTCGGATTTTTCCAGGGCCAGAAGGTTGCTGTTGCGGCGATACTCCTCCGCATCAAAGACGAGATCGTCGATCTCAAAAAACGTTGCAAGCCCGAGCCTCCTGGCCTCGCGCGCCAGCAAAACCACCTCCTTCACCGCGGGCGTGCGGTAGAAAATCACAGCCCCATGGGTCGGCAGCGCGGACAGGCAGGCATGAGAATCGGTCCAGGAGATGACCTTTGTGGCATGGCCCATGGACTCCAGCACCTCCGCCTTCTGGTTCACCCGATACCTCAGGCACTGGGGGATCGACAGCTCGGCGACAATGAGAACACTTCCCGGAGCCAGGAGGCTGGCGCGATGGGTCCGGCTGATCTCCCGGGCCGCCAGCGGATTCCACGCCCCGCTGCGGATTGCAGGGCTGCCGGAGTCCTGATCTTTCGTGCCCTGCCCCCCAAGAAGCTTCTTGCGCCATTTACGGATCGAGCGCTCCAGCCTCCGGAAAAACCCCGCCCGTCTGCCGTCCCGAACCCTGTGCCAGCGGGTGAAAGCGCGCCGGAGCCAGGACTTCTGCCAGCATTCAATCGATTCGAGCGCCCTCTGCATCTCGCTGCTCGTCGCCTGCAGACTCTCGAAGGCATACTGCTGTCTCAACAGGCTCCCCTTCATCTCCCGGTTCAAGCGTTCCTTCTCGACACTCAGGAGCCCGATGTGCTGCTCGTGCCCGGAGAGAGCCGCCAGCAGTTCGGCAATGGTCCTCGCGCGCTCCGCAGCCAATGCTTCCATCTCACTGATCGCAACGTCATTTGAGTGGGAGAGAGCCAGAAGGCTTTGTACGGAGGTTTGGTCCCGCAGCCATTTCGCCAGGACGGCTTCATAGTCCGGCCCGGCGAAGGACGACCTGTCCGTGGCGACCCGGTGCAGGTGCTCGTGGATTTCCATCGCGAGCGGAACGCCGGCCGCGGCATCCTCTCCGGAGGCATGGTGGTTCAGCGATGGTTCCAAAAACGATTCCTGAAAAGCGCGCAGCAGGTCCTCCCCGACTTCGAGGCGGAAAGCGTTCGCGAGCCTTCCGATCTGCTGCGCCGGATTCCGGAGCAGCTCCTCGTAATCCACGACGATGCGCGGGGAATTTGCCGTGCCGGCAAGGGCTCCGAGCATGTGCAGGATCCAGATCCAGTCGGACTTTTCTTTTGGCAGGCTGTCGCGCACCAGCAGCGAGGCCTCGACGCTGGCAGGGTGCCTCAGCGCCAGCACATAGGAGGCCTCCACGCCGCAGCTGGCAAAGACCCCGGACCAAAACGGCAGCAGGAGACAGAACCTCGGATCTTTCAGGCCGGTCAGGTCGGAGGTTGCGGTCTTTTCCGCGAGGAGCCGGGATGCGCGCTCGAAATACTTCTCCCGCAGCAGGGCAAACCCGCGCTCATCGGGAAGGCTGAGGTGGTGCCAGTCCCGCCCCGTTGAGGCCAGCATCTCCCGGTTCAAGGCATAAAAATCCAGGTCTTCCCAGTAGCCTCTCTCGTTGCGGGAATCCGCCGGCATGAGCCGGGAGCCGAGCGAGGCGCCGACAACCTCCAACCCCTTGGTGATGGTGCTGGTGCCGCTGCGGTGCGGGCCGAGCACGACGATGATTCTTTTCATCGCGGACAGGCTTCCAGTCTGGTTGGATTGAGCGGTGTGTTCAAGCGGGCGCAGCCTACCATGCCGGCAGGCCGTCGCGGGAGGAATTTTGTCGCCAGGATCTGGCAGAGCCGGATCATCCGCGCTTCAGATCCGTGGTGCCTGGTTCGGGTTGACCGCATGGCCCCCTTTCAGCGACATCTTCCAGCACGCGCATGAGAACGGCGGCCCACTTGGCCATATCGTAGTTTTTCACGCAGAAATCGCGTCCGGCCATTCCCTGGCGCCCAAGCAATTCCCGGTCGCCATCCAGCGCCCGGATGGCCCCGGCCCACTCCGTCTCGGTGGATGCGAGGCATCCGTTTCCTTCAACCAGGCTCCGGTTGACCCCCACCGGCGAGGCGATCACCGGCAGCGCGCCCGCCATGTATTGCAGGAGCTTCAGGCCGCATTTTCCGCGCTGAAACTCGTTGTCCACAAGCGGCATGATCCCCACGTCCATGACATCCGCCACACGGGTTTCCTGCGCGGGCGTCCACGGCACAAAATTCCACCGCAGCCCGGACTCCGGCAGCTCCGGGCGGGGGCTGCTGATGATTGTGAAGTCGAAGCCGATCTCCCGCTGGAGTCCGGCGAGCATTTTGAGGTGGGGGTAGAGGGTCTGGCGGATCGAGTGGCCCGATCCCAGCCAGCCGAGTCGGATCGGCCCGGTGCGAGCGGCCGGGTAGTCGCGCGGAACGTAGCTCCCCGTATCCACGGTCGTTGGCAGCACGGTGACGTTGGGCGTGACGCGCCTCGCAAAATCGGCCAGGTATTCGTTGCCGGCCGTCACCCAGGCCGCGTGGCGGCAGATCCACTCGATATGCCGCCGGCGCTTCTCCCCGAGAAATATGGCGTCGTCGAAATCGAAGACGACCCTGGGATTCGAGCGGACGAGGCGCTGCTCCCAGATCAGCTTTCCCGCCAGCAGGTCCCGGTTCTGGAAGACGACATCGCAGTGCCGCGCATCCCGGATGTCCTGCAGCCGGCTCCGGCTCCTCATCCATTTTCCATACGGCGAAAAAAGAAGCCGCCGGAGCGACCTTCTGCGCCCGCCGTCCGGGTCGCGCCCGGGACGCTTCGGCCGGTGGGAAACCTGCCACCCCCGCCCCTCGATCCAGGGGATATACTGGAGCACGCGGAACCGGCTGGCCGGATCCGTCGTGCCATGGGTGAACGCCATGAGTGTTCGCAGGCGACGCGTGGGTTCCATTTCGTTCTTCACAGGATTTATCTCCGGTCGAGCCTCAGTAGCAGGAACGCGCCGAGGCCGCCAAACAGGATGTTCGGCAGCCACATGAGAAAAACGGGGTGGGCCTGCGGGCTTCCGCTGAATGTCAGGGCGAGGACGACAAAGAAATAAAATGCGAGCGCCACGGCCACGCCGATGCCGAAGCCGACTGATGTTTCCTTGCGGTGGGCGGTGATCCCGAGCGGCACACCCATCAGGGCAAATGTCACGCACGCCATCGCGAGGGAAAACCGCCGGTGGTATTCGACTTCCGCCTTGAGCATCTCGCCGTCTGCGCCGGCGGCCATGTGTTTCAAGAGGTCGGACATGGGGTAGGCCCTTCTGGGTTTGTATCTCCTGACCGACGTCAGAAGCCTGTCCAGGGGCAGGATATATCCGCCTTCCTCCATGATCAGGCCCGTCTGAATGTTTTCCAGATTGGAGGGATCCGCCTTGTCCCGGTGCTCGAAGCGCGCATGCGAGAACTGGAACAGCAGCCCGGACGTCTTGGGGTCCCGGCTGAGGCGTCCTTCCTTTGCGGTGATCATCCTTGTCGGCATGGACTGCTCATCCATTTCAAAGATGATGATGTTCTTCAGCGTCCCGTTTTCCTTCCCGCCGATGTAGATGCGCCGGTCCTCAAAGTTGTCGATCACCTCGTCCGGCGCAAGCAGATCCATGGGATCCCTGGTCGCCAGGTCGAAGACGGTGGACAGCATCTTCGCTTCAGCCCGTGGAGCCACCTCTGCATTGATCCACAGGCAGAGCCCGGACAGCCCGATGGCAAGAAGGAAAACAGGAACGCACGCGCGCAGGAGCCGCACTCCATGGGTCTGCATCACAACCAGCTCGTTGTCCGCAGACATCCGCCCGAACACCAGCAGCAGCGCCGTGAGGAACCCCCAGGGGATGGTGAACGAGAGGGAGAACGGCACCACAAGAAGGACAAAGCCCAGGACCGGGCCGAGCGGGAGGTTCTTGTTGATCATCAGATCGAACAGCTCCTTGAACACATTTCCCAGCACGAGCACGAGGCACAGCACCGCGACGCCGAAGGTTGTCGCGAGCAGGACATCCGATCCCGTCTGCCGGTCGAGGATTTTCATCAGAGGAACAGGCTCCCGGTGGTCCGATCAACCCGAAAACGGCGTTTCTTGTAGCGGAACATGGAACATGTTTCGTAAACGCGGTTTTCGGGATCAAAGCTCACGGGAATCCTCAGGCCGCAGAGCTTTCCCTGCGCGGCTCGCGGCAGATTCCGCGCTTGGATGCTGCGATAAAGTCGAAAAACACCCGGGCAGCCGGGCTCCACTCCGTCTCCCGGGCCTTTTGCAGCGCCTGGGAAACATTCAGATGGCTCCGATAAACCAGGTCAAACGCGCGCTGGATTTCGAGGCGCGCCGCGGACGGCCATCCGGCCTTGCGCAGGCCGGCGGTGTTGACCCCGGAAAGGTAGTTGTTCCAGTAGGCCTCCACGTAGGGAGGGATGTCCTTGACGGCGCGCGTGCCGCTGCGGGCCACGGAGAGGGGGCCGACGCGCAGAAACTGGTGAAAGACGGAGCCGTCGCCAAGAATGGCACCGTCGCCGACTTCCACATAGCCGCCGAACAGGCAATTGTCGGCGATGACCACGTTGTTGCCCAGCACAACATTGTGGCCGAGGTGCGATCCGCCCATGATGCGGCATCCATCCCCGACGACTGTCGCAGAGCCGTCTTTCGTGCCGCGATGGACGGTCACGTATTCCAGAAATGTATTCCCTGTCCCGATCCGCAGGCTGCTTCTGACCTCGCCATTGAACGCGAGATCCTGCGGAGGCGCGCCGAGCACCGTTCCGCAGCCGATCGAATTGTTTTCGCCGATGGTCGTGCGTCCTTCAATCACCACCCGTGCGTGGACAACGCATCCCGCGCCCAGCTTGACCTCCTCCCCGATGACGGCATAGGGGCCGATCTCCACGTCGTCGGCAATCTCCGCGCGGGGGGAGACGAGTGCTGTCGGGTGGATTTTCATAGAGGTCGCGCTTGTTGGAATTTATGCACAGGCAGGAATATGGTCCATTCTGAATGGAGTGCCGGTTCTGGAACAAGAGCTCATTTTACTTCCGGCTCAGACGGCTGCGCCCGCCGCTCCGGCGATGCGCCGGTAGCGTTCCTCTCCGGTGGCGTCCGGATCCGGGATGCCGGGCGGATTGCGCCAGTCATTCAATAAAAATCTTGCGGGAGGACCGAGCCGGTAAGGAACCCCTGCAAGTGCCATTTCCACAGCGGCGCGGACGGTTCCCGGCAGAAGAATTCCCACCTGATACCCTTCTGTCCGGGCGATCTTTCCGGCGAGCGCCAATGGGCCTTCGCTTGCGGAAAACGGGATCACCTCATCCACCTCCGGGATCGCTCCCCAAAAATTCTCCAGCCCCTCGGCCGCGACCACCGTCACGTGGGCGTCGGGCCTTCCGTGCTTGATCGCCCGCACGGCGGACACCGAGAGGCCTGCTTCGGAGGGATCGTCCACCGAACGCACGAGGATGCGGTAAGGAGCCAGCTTCGAGAGGTGGAATCCCGGAGGAAAAAATATCCGCCGGTTGCTGGCGGACAGCAGGAATCCGAAGCGCGGCGTCTTCCACCGGTCGTGAGACCAGAGCCAGTCGTCGGGCGAAGCGGCGATCTGCCTTTCCAATTCGGAGTTGATGGCGGCCGTTGACATCTCGGGCGTGCCTCCTTTCGGCAGGGGATGTCCGACAGAGACATGCCAGCGCGCGAGGCCGGTGGTCTTGATCGCGACCGGAACCATTTCCACGCCGACCCGGTGCGCCAGCGCGGCGGCGAGCGTCGAAGTCGAGGTGAGCCGTCCGAAAAATGGCATCCATGTGCCGGAGACCCCCGCATACTGGTCTGTCAGGACACCGAGCACACCGCCGGATTCCAGAAACGCGACAGAATTCCAGAACCCTTCCTTCCGATCGAAAAGCGTGACCCCCAGACGGGCGCGGCTTTCGTTGAAATGCCGGTTCACACGGGCATTCGAGAGCTTCTGGTAGATCGCCCCGAACCGGTATTGGGGGAAAAGTTTTGAGATCCGGCCGACCAGCTCCCAGTTGCTCATGTGGCTGAGGACGGCCACCCAGCCTTTGCGGCCGGCCTCCTGCGGAATCTCCGGAGCGATCTCGAATGTGACATGCCTCCAGATCCGGGCGTCGCTCATTGTGGCCATCTTCAGCATCGAGAGCAGGTTTGCCCCGAGGATCATGAAATTCCGGCGCGCCAGTTTGTGCGCCTCGGGTCCGGTGATTCCAAGGGCGGCCCGAATGTTCGACTCCGCCAGCTTCCTCCGCCCCCGCAGAATGAAATAGCCGGTTGCCCCAAGGGCTTTTCCAAGCAGAAAAACCAGCGGCAACGGAACCGGGCGCGCGAGAAAAACACACCCGAGATAAACCGCGTATCCGGCGAGGCGCGAAAGATTCAGAAGGCTCGGCATCGTGGTGCGGGATCTCAGGCAGGGCGCACCTGTGCGGGGTCGGTGGCCGGGATCGACTCGGCCAGGATCTTTGCCAGTCGCTGAACGCTTGGCCCGCCCATGATTTTTTCGACAGGAAATCTCAGCTCAAGCCCCTCCTCGATCCGGTTGACCAGCTCGATACCCAACAGCGAGTCCAGCCCGAACTCGTTGAGCGGGCGGGCCGGATCGATCTGGGCCGCCGGCATTCCCAGGACGCGCGCCGCCACCTCCCGGATGAAGGTTTCCAGAAGATTGATGCGCCCGGCTCCGGATGCGGCGAGCACCGCCGCGGCAAGTCCATTGGAAGTGCCATCCGGCTGGCTCTCCAGGTCCCCGGACGAAATCAATTCTTCGTAGCGGGGCGACTTTTTCACCTGCGGATTCGCATCAGCCCAGCGCGTCCAGTCGATGGACATCGCGGCCGCCTCTGCGGTGTCCGAGCGGAGCAGGCGTTCAAGCATTTTCAGGGCATCCTTCAAACCGATCGGCACGACCCCGTAGCGTTCGAGATGTCCGCTGACATTTGCGTGGCGGGCGGCGTAGCCGACCTCCCCGAGATGGCCCCAGTTGATCGCAAGCGCCGGAAGGCCGAGTGCGCGGCGGTGGTGGGCCAGGGCATCCAGGAAGGCGTTGGCCGCCGCGTAGTTTCCCTGGCCGGGGTTGCCGACCAGCGACGAGACCGACGATGTCATCACAAAGAAATCGAGTGGGAGGTCTTTCGTTTGGTCATGCAGGTTCCATGCACCACCGGCCTTCGGCCCGATCACGCTCCACAGCCTCGCGGGCGTGAGCTGCGACACGAGCCCGTCATCCATCTTCATCGCCGCGTGAATCACCCCGCGCAACGGCGGCATCGTTGCCTGGATTTTGGACAGCAAGCCCTCCAGCACCGCCGCATCCGACACATCCACGGCTGCGGTGAGAAGATTCACTCCGCTGGCGACCGCCCCGGCAAAGTGCTCTTTTGCGGAAGCCGCTGAGGCGTCGCTCGCGCCGACCAGCACCAGGTTCCGGGCACCGCGTTCGATCATCCACTCCGCGATTGCCAGCCCGAACCCGCGCACTCCGCCGGTGACGAGATACGTGGCTCCCGGATCGAGGTGCAGCCGCTCGTCGGAGTCCGGCTGCACCAAAACGTCTTCGGTGTTCAGCGACAGAACGATCTTCCCGGTGTGCCTGCCCTGCGCCATCTCGCGGAAAGCCTGGGCTGCCTGCGTGACGGGGCAGGATTTGTGCGGCAGCGGCACCAGTTCCCCGGACTCGAATTGCCGCATCAGGTCGCTGCTCATCTGCGCGATGAAGGCCGGCCGGTCGCGCAGCAACTGGCTCAGATCGATGGCAAAAAATGAGAGGTTCCGGCTGAATGGACGCAGGCCGAGCCGGCTGTTTTGGTAGATGTCCCGTTTGCCGATTTCCAGAAACCGCCCATACGGGGCAAGGCACGAAAGGCTTTTCGGAATGGCATCTCCCGCGAGCGAGTTCAGCACAACATCCACGCCGCGCCCGCCGGTGATCTTCATCACCTTCTCCGCAAAATCCAGCGTGCGCGAATCCATCACATGCGCGGCCCCCAGGCTTCGCACGAGGTCGCGCTTCATGTCGTTCCCGGCCGTCGCAAAAATCTCTGCGCCCGCAAGCTTTGCGATCTGGATCGCCGCAATTCCAACCCCGCCCGCAGCCGCGTGGATCAGGATCCGCTCGCCACGGCCGATCCGCGCGAGGTGATTCAGCGCATAGTGCGCGGTGAGGAACGTCACCGGAATCGTGGCGGCATCCTCAAAGGAAATCCGCGCCGGCTTCCGGACGACGAACGCGGAGTGCGCGGTGACAAATTTTGAGAAGCACCCCGGCGAGATAAGGATCACTTCGTCTCCAACGACCAGGGTTGTGACCCCGGCTCCCACCGCGACCACCCGCCCTGAGCATTCATCTCCGAGCAACTGATCGACCGGCAGTTCGATCGGATAAATCCCGAGCACCTTCATCACATCTCGGAAGTTCAGGCCCGCCGTGTGAACCTCGACTTCGACCTCGCCCTCCTCCGGCGCACGCCTGCCGTGTCTGCGGAATGCGATCTGCTCGAAGCTGCCCGGCTTGGTGGTCTCCAACCGGAACGGCACCACCGACCCGCTCAATCCCTTCAGCTTCGGAGAAAACCGGACCAGTCGGGGGACGAAGCGTCGGCCCTCTCGCAGCGCGACCTCCTCCTCGCCGCCACTCCGCAATTCGGCGATCAGTGCATCTGCGTCAAGATCCGCGGCATCGAGGACCCGGCAGCGCAAATCCTGCTGCTCATTCATCACCACGCGGGCGAGGCCGAGCAGTCCGCCGTGTGCTGCGGAAACCGGATTGGCATCAACCGGCTGGGCCCCGCGCGTGATGACGGACAGGCGGATCCCGGTCGTGCTTGCCGAGAGTTCCTGCACGATCCCGAGCAGTTCGGCGCAGAGGCGGCTTGTCGAAATCGCATCATCCCCGGGTTCGGCGAGATAGACGACATGGGTGGTCTGTGCGGGCAGCGCGGATGCATCCCGCGCGAGCTCACAGGAATCGCCGGCGGCTTTCAGCCGCGCCGCGATCATCGCCGCACCGGATGCCTCTCCGCCGATCAACAGCCAGCCCTCGCTGGCGGACTGCGGCGGTTCCGGTTCGGCTTCCTTCCACCGGATCTCATAGAAGGAATCGGCGAACGGTTCGGTTGCTGCGACTGCCTGCTCGATGGCCGCGCAGCGGAACCCCTTGATTTCGGCGAGTGTGTTCCCTTCCTCATCCAGCAGGCGCAGGTCTGCGGTGATGGCGGATTCGCCAGCCTCAACCAGGCGGACATGGCTCCAGATTTTTCCTATCGGGGCCGCGAAGAAACGCATGCGCTCGATTTTCACCGGCAGAAAAAGCCCCCGGGCGCTCTCGCCCGGCGTCAGCGCCGAGAGAAGGACCTGAAAACAGGAGTCGAGCATCGCCGGATGGAAAAGGTAGCCCTCCCTCCTCAGCGATTCCGGCGCGGAAATCTCGCCAAGCGCTTCCCCGTCGCAGCGCCAGACCCGCGAGATGCACCGGAAGGAATCGCCGAAATGAAATCCATTTTTCTGAAACTGCTCGTAGCTCGCCGAACCGGATCGTTCCTCCGCGCAGCGGGTTTTGACTCCGTCGAGATCGGCCGGCGCTGGTGCCGCGCCGGTGGCCTCACGGATTTTTCCCGTGCAGTGCGACGTCCAGGCTGGACCGGAGCCGGTCTGCGAGTGGATGTGGAACACGCGATCTGCGTTGCTGTAACGGAACTCCAATCGCGCGGCCTGTTCCGGCCCGGGCAGGAAAAGGGCGCGGTGAAATTCGATCTCCTCCAGGATGAGCGGAGATTTCGCGTGGACCTGCTTCCCGGCGCTGAGCGCCATTTCGACATAGGCTGCGGCCGGAAAAACCACCCGCCCGTTCAGGCGGTGGTCATCCAAATAGGGCAGAAGCTCCATGTGCATCTGCCCCCCCCAGTGGGGATCGGAACTGTTCAGCGCGCGGCCGAGGAGCGGATGGGCGGGCGGGTCGAGGCGCGTGGCGCTGGATTCCGCAGCCTCGTGCCAGTAGCGCTCATGCCGCCAGGGATGGAGCGGAAGCGCCACGCTGCGGCCGCGGGCCTCCCATTTGACCGCCACCCCCCGGACATGGAGTGCGCCCAGCGAGCTCATGAGGGAAGCCGAATCGCTTTCGTCGCGCCGGAGCGAGTGGGTGACAAAGCCGGCGGCACCGCTTGCCTTGAGGCATTCGGATACCGAACCGGAAAGCGCAGGGTGCGGGCCGATCTCCAGAAATGTGGTGAACCCCGCCTCGATGAGCGTCTGGATTCCCCCGGCGAACCGGACCGGCTGCCGGACATTCCGCCACCAGTAATCCGCATGGTATTTCTCTGCGCGGGAAATCTGCGCCGTGACCGACGAGCACATCGGCACGGACGGGATCTGCGATCCGATTTTTTTTAGCGCGGCTTTCAGCGGGCCTTTGGCAGGATCCATCTGCTTGCTGTGAAATGCGTAGTTGACCCTCAGAAACCGGCACCAGATGTTCGCGGCCTCGAGCTTGCGCGCGATTTGCTCCAGCGCGGCCGGTTCGCCGGAGATCACGACCGACCGCGGGCTGTTCACCGCGCCGATCTCCGCGCGCTTTTCAAAGCCTGCCAGCCACGGCATTGCGGCTTCGGGCGGCAGGGCCACGGCCAGCATTTTTCCGGTCGGCGGCAGGATTTGCATGCAGCGGCCCCGCTCGAAAATCACCTTTGCGGCGGACTGTAGGTCGAGCGCTCCCGAGAGATGCGCCGCCGCCGCCTCGCCCACGCTGTGCCCGATCACCGCGCCGGGCTCGACGCCGTGCTCGCGCCACCATTCGGCGAGCGCGACCTGCAGCGCAAAGATCGCCGGCTGCGCGATCTCGGGACGGTCCATGCGGGAATCGGCTTCGCTGCGGGACAACTCCTCGATCAGTGACCAGTTCCCCCACTGCCGGAAGAGGGCGTCGCATTCCGCGATCTTTTTGCGGAAGGCCGGATGGCTGGCGATCAACTCGCGCCCCATCGCCCACCACTGGGGTCCCTGACCGGTAAAAACGAACACGGGTTTTGCCTGCGGTGCGGCGACGCCGGAGGAAAGCCCGGGGCGGGTCTCGCCGGCGAGAAACGCCTCGAGCTTTTCAATCACCGCCGGCTTCGAGTCTGCGGCAATCGCGATCCGGTGAGCACCATGTATCCGCCTCGTTGCGAGGGTGTGGGAGATGTCTGCCAGCGACTCCTCGCAGTTCGGGAGCCAGGCGGCGTATTGGGATGCCAGGGCGCGCAGCCCCTCCGCGTCCCGCGCAGAGAGGACGAAAAGTCCGGGCTGCGCCAGCTCGCCGGAAACCTCCACGCCAGCCTGCGGGGCACATTGCAAAATCACATGGGCGTTCGTTCCGCCGAACCCGAACGAGTTGATCGCGGCGACGGCATCGGTGCGCGGAAGTTTTTCAGCCGCGACCGGCACGCGGATCTTCCACTTCGCGAAATCGATGTCCGGGTTTGGCTTTTCAAAATGCAGGTTCGGCGGCACCTCGCCGTGGTGGAGAACCAGCGCGGTCTTGATGATCCCCGCAATACCGGAGCCGGCTTCGAGGTGGCCGATGTTGGTTTTGACCGAGCCGATGGCGCAGGCGCGGCGGGCGGGATTTTCTCCGAGGACGGCCCCGATCGCGGAGGTCTCGATCGGGTCGCCGACCGCGGTCCCCGTGCCGTGCGCCTCGATGTAATCGATCTCCACGGGGTCGACTTTCGCATTGCTGCAGGCCTCGCGGATCAGGCGCTGCTGGGCTTCAAATCCCGGCACCGTCAGGCTGCTTGTCCGGCCATCCTGGTTCACCGCGCTGCCGCGGATCACCGCGTAAATCCGGTCGCCACCCGCCCGCGCCGCAGAGAGCGGCTTGAGCACGATCACTCCCGCCCCCTCGCCGCGCACGAATCCGTTTCCGCGGGCATCGAAGGCCTTGCAGCGTCCGTCGGGCGAGAGCATCGACATCTTGCTGAAGCCGACGTAGGTGTCCGGCACCAGGATCGCGTTGACCCCGCCGGCCAGCGCCGTGGCGCATTCGCCGTGGCGCAGGCTTTGGCACGCGAGATGCACCGCCACCAGCGACGACGAGCAGGCCGTGTCCACGACGAAGCTCGGGCCGTGAAAATTGAAGAGGTAGGAAATGCGGTTCGCCGCGATGCTCAGGACGGTTCCCGTCGTGCTGTGGGTGTCGATCGTGGTCTTGTCGCCGAGGCTTGTCTGGATCTGGGAGTAGTCGTGTGTCGAGATCCCCACGAACACACCGGTTTCCGAACCCGCGACCGGATCCGCGACCAGCCCGGCATCCTCGATCGACTCCCATGCGGTTTCGAGCAGGACCCGTTGCTGCGGGTCCATGAACGCGGCCTCCCGCGGCGAGATCCCGAAAAACGCCGGGTCGAATTGATCGATCCCGTCAATGAACCCGCCCCAGCACGAATTCGTCCTGCCTGGAAGCCCCGGCTCCCGGTCGTAATACGCGGGGATGTTCCACCGGTCGGCAGGGACTTCCGTGATCGCATCGGTGCCGTTGCGCAAAAGCTTCCAGAATGCATCCGGCCCGTGGGCACCACCTGGAAAACGGCAGCCGATCCCCGTGATCGCTATCGGTTCGTCATTTTCCATTGCGTGGGTTTTACAGATTTCCCCCTGTGATTGCATCAGTTTTTGAGCCCCCGGCCTGACACGACAACTTCCTCCCGTTTGGCATGGGCATTGGTGTTGATGGCATGGAAGCGGGCCAGCTCGCGGACCGGGGGATCGAGCGGCAACTTGCTGGCCCAGGCAAACCAGGCTTCCGTCGAGACCAGCACGAGGCCGGGCGTTTGCTCGAACTCCTTCGCCAGATTTTCGAGCGGTCCGGAAAGCGTCTTCACCGGAGATCCCACCGGACGGTTCAGATAAAAGACGAGGCTGGGTTCGGTGTATCCAGCCATGTAGACCGGGGTGTCCGGGCCGGCGGCGGATCGAACCACCCGGGCGATATCCGGAGAGATTTTTATCAGCGGCTCAAGGCGCGGAACGGTGGTCCAGACCACCACGAGCACCGCCATCGGAAATCCGACCAGAAGAGTCCGGCTCACGAATTCGGTCTGCTCCTTCCGTTGAGCGCGGGCTGCGGCCCAACCGAGAGCGATGAGCGCCACGCCCGAGGCCAGGGTCGGAAGGGCTTGAGGCGGGGGAAGGACAAGCCATGGGCCGGCAAGCAGCAGGAGGCCGGCACCGAAAATCACCGGAGAAAAAATCCATGTTCCGCGTCGGAACCAGGCGCGGTCCTTCGCGGCCAACCGCCCTTCACGGAGGGCATCGAGGGCGGCGGCCGTGGCCAGCGCCAGGGCGGGGAAAAGCGGGAAGATATAGTGAGGGAGCTTCGTTGCGGCGAGGCTGAACATGAGGAACGCCGGCACGATCCACGCCCAGAGGATTGCGCGTTCCCTCCGGGAGCCGATCCGCCCGCCCGCCAGCGCGGACAGTGTTCCCGGCAGATGGATCGTCCAGGGGATGAAGCCTCCGAGGATCACCGGCACGTAAATCAGCAGCGTGGCAAAATACCCTGCAGCCCCTGTGCCGCCGTGACCCTCCATCGGATGAAGCGCACGCCCGACCACATGGGTCATCAGCCCCATGCGGGCCATCTCTCCGCCCGATGAGGCGTTGGCCGGAATCGCCCATGCGAGAAACACCCCGAAGCTGGCTGCCGCGGCAGCAGCAAGGCCTAGGTAATGCGGCCACCTGAGCGAAATCTGCCCACGTGCAAAACATGCCGTCGTGACAACCATCGCCCCCACGACGGCGGGGCCGACCGGGCCCTTCGTCAATTGGGAAAGTGCCAGGGCGGCCCCGAATACCGGGATCAGCACCGGCCACCTCCCGGGCCGGTAGAGCAGCTCCACATAGGCCCAGACCGCCAGCGTGATCCACAAAAGCAGAATGGCATCGAGCATCGCGACGGCCCCCAGGTAAACCGACATCATCGAGGTCAGGAGCACCGCCATTGCCCAGAATCCGACCCGCGGACAGAACATGCGCCGGCCGAGCAGAAACGTCAGCCACCCCGTGCCAGCCATGCCGGCGGCGGAAACAATCCGCACCGCAAACTCGTTGACACCAAACACCCGGATGCTCAGCGCCATGAGCCAGAAGATCAGGGGAGGCTTGTGGGCGAAGACCTCCCCGTTGAAGCTCGGAACAAGAAGCGAGCCCGACTCGAGCATCTCGACCGCAGTCCGCGCGTAGATGGCTTCGTCGCGGTCCCAGAGCCTCACCGCCGGCATCATGAGGGCCAGAAAAAGAAACAGGAGCAGGAGAACGCCGGCCGGCTTCGCCTGCCAGCCGGAATCGTTTGGAGTCAGCATTCCGGGAGCTCTATGGGTTGCCGGCGGGCTTCCTGGATTTGATGCGTCGGGTTCACCGCGCCGAAAGTAGACGCTGTCCGGGATGCAAACAAGCTGCCTTGTATCCGGGGTGCGATTAAAGCTGGGTGGGGTTCCATGGAGCAATATGAGGTAGGGGCGGGCCTCCGGACCGACCGCGGAAAGTGGCTGCAGCGGGCCGGGGACGTCCCTCCCTGCCAGAATCGGCTTTCAGCCTCACCCACATTTCATGACACCCTTTCTCGCGGCAGACAGGGCGTCCCACTTGCAATGCGTTCCACAAACCGGTTGTATTTTCCGGCCCCATGGCATTCAAGAACACAGCCGCGCGAATTTCACGCATCCGGACCACCCTCGCCCCTTACGCGGGCCTGGCAGGCTTTCTCAAGCCCTATCTCTGGGTCTTTGTTCTCGGGACGCTTTGCGGCATCGGCTTCGGAGCGGTGAGCGGTGCCATACCGTTCATCATCAACTTTGTGGGCAAGGTGATCTTTTCGAGCGGGCCGGACTCAACCCTCGCCGCGGAGATCGGCAATCTCGGGGCCATGGCCGGGCCAATCCAGGCGGTCGCGTTCAACGTTTTCCATCTCGACCACGTTTCAAAATCGTTTCTGGTCACCGTCGCCTGCCTGCTCATCCCGGCCGTGATGATGGTCCGCAGCGCGTTCGATTTCCTGAACAATTATTGCAGCGAATGGACCGGCCAGCGCGTGCTCATCGACATCCGCGCAAAGCTGATGGAGCACATCACCTCCCAGTCGCTCGAATATTTCAACGAGGCGCGCGCCGGCAACCTCTTCCAGCGCATCATCAACGAAACCCGCGAAGTCCAGAGCGTCCTCACCATCGTCAACACCCAGCTGATCTCCCAGCCGGCCACCATGATCTCGGGCCTCATCGTGCTCTTCAAGCTGGATTGGAGATTCACCCTCGGCGCGCTGATCCTCCTGCCCTGCTGCGTCGGCCCCGTGATTTTTCTCGGAAAGCGGATCCGGCAGGCGGCCCGGGGCGAGGAGGGGGAGGGCCGGGAGATGATGGTCATCCTGCACGAGATGATCGCCGGCATCAAAGTGATCAAATCCTTCTCCCGCACGAAACACGAAGTCGCCCGCTTCAACTCCTCCAGCCGGATGCAGTTCCGACAGGCCATGCGGGCCAGACGCCTGATGGAAACCACGGCCCCGCTCGTGGAAAGCCTTGCCGCCATCGGGGTCGCGCTCGGGCTCTACTACGTCTATTCCGTCGGCATGAGCGGGAGCACGTTCCTCTCCCTCTGCATCGGGGTTTTCCTGCTCTACCAGCCGATGAAGACCCTCAGCAAAAGCCACCTTCTCCTCACGCGCAGCCACGTCGTGATCACGAGCCTGTTTGAATTGATGCGCCTCCAGCCGTCGGTCGCCGATGCGCCGGATGCGGAGGTTCTCGATGCCTGCCGCGGCGAGATCGGGTTTGAGAATGTGACCTTCAGCTACCGCCAGGGCATCACCGCCCTCGAGGACTTCAGCTTCCGCTTCGAACAGGGGAAATACTATGCGCTGGTCGGCGCGAGCGGCGCCGGCAAAAGCACGCTCCTTTCGCTGATCATGAGGTTCTACGATCCGGACACGGGGTGCGTGCGCATCGACGGCCGGGACATGCGGAGCCTGACCCAGGACTCGCTGCGCGAGCAGATCGGGATCGTCACCCAGGACACGTTCCTGTTTCACGAATCGATCCGTAAAAACATCGCCTACGGCCGCCTCGATGCCACGGAGGAGGAAATTATCGCCGCGGCCAGGCAGGCCCATGCCCACGACTTCATTCTCGCCCAGCAGGACGGCTACGACACGGTGGTCGGCGACAAGGGCTGCATGCTCTCCGGCGGGCAGCAGCAGAGGATCGCCATCGCGAGGGCCCTGCTGAAAAATGCGCCGGTCCTGCTTCTGGATGAGGCGACGTCGGCCCTCGACTCCGCCTCGGAAAAGCAAATCCAGGAGGCGCTCGAAGTCCTGGCGTCCGGCCGGACGGTGATCGCCATCGCCCACCGGCTCTCTACGATCCTGAAGGCCGACCAGATCCTCGTGCTCGACCGGGGGCGCGTAAAGGAAATCGGAACCCACCGCGAGCTGCTCGATCATTCGGGCATCTACCGCAGGCTCTACGACCTGCAATTTGACCTGCAGTCCCCCGAGTGAGGGCAATCAAACTCAGATGGAGGGGCAGCCGGAGCGAAGGGGAAGAGGGCCGCTACTCCGGGAGATCCCGCAGGGTCACGCCCGGGACCGGGGCCGGCTTGCTGGTTTCTGCGACCGGAGGAGGGGCCAGCTCGGGACTTCGATAGGCTGCCACTTCCCGGGGCGCAATGTGTAGCTCGGCCAGCTTTTTGTATTCGAGGATGCCTCGGGCGATCGAGGCGGCGTAGTTGTCGCGCCATTGCTTTGAGGCCACTTTGCGGGCGTCGGATGGATTCGTTAAAAAGCCCCCTTCGATCAGCACGGAGGGGACCCCAGCCAGGCGGATGACCGCGAACCGGGCCCGCTTCACGCCGCGGTCGAACATCTCCATCCTGCCCTGCATTGCGTGGTAGATCGCGTTGGCCAGCGCAAAGCTGTGGATGTCGTGCTCGTTGCCGTTCTCCTCGACCATGTCCCTGGTGTGGATCTGCTCGTAGGCGGTCGAGGGGGCGCCGCGCGGGGTGACGCAGTAGATCTCAAATCCATTCGCCGCCTGGCTCGCATCCGCCGCGTTGAAATGAAGGCTTACGAAGATCGAGTTTGTCAGCCGGTTGGCGACGCCGGCGCGGTCGGCGAGCTCGATGAACGAATCGCTGTTCCTGGTGAGGATGACCCGGACGCCGGACTTCTGAAGCTCGTTGCGGACGCGGCGGGCGACGTCGAGCGCGAAGTTCTTTTCGTGCTCATACGGGCTGCGCGCGCCGTTGTCCTTACCGCCATGGCCGGGGTCGAGCACCACGGTGGAAACCGCCGGGAAATCCGGAATCCGGGCCGGCCGGAACGCGGGTTCGATGGTTTTTCCCAGATCCAGCCTGGAGACATACACGTGTCCGCTCTCCTCCATGACCGGGAATGCGAGCCAGTGTTTGATGCCGTCGATTTCCATCTCCCGGCTGTTGAGTGTGGCGATCAGCTCGCGGCCCGAGCCCTTCAACGATCGCGTGTTGGTGTCCGGGGACGTCGCCTCGCCGAGCCCGTAGAAGGTGGCGATCTCATCCAGTGGGACATGGTCCCGGCCCGAGAAAGATTTGATGTCCCAGGCATGGGCCGGGATGGAAAACAGCAACGGTAGCGCGGCCAGGCACGCGAGCCGAAGCCAGTGCCGCACAGGCTGGTTTTCCGCCCGTGTCTGGCGCGGCGGCCAGATGCGGGAGCTTGGGCGCAAACAGGCGGGACGCCTTTTCTCCCTTGTTGCAACCTTCGTGCCCGAGCTCCTTGCGCCGCTACTGAAGGTTGATGCGTTGGATGGCATCGGGAACCGCGATCGCCTGCATTTGGTGGCCGGGAGCCAGCGGATGGAGGGTCGGCCGCACGGAGATCGTGATTTTTTCCGGGCCGCGCATCACCTCGATGTCCGCATTGTCGCCGGCCGTTAAAAAATAGGAGGCATCGAGAACGTCCTCGCTCGTGCCGATTTTTGTTCCGCCCACGCTGAGAAGCATATCTCCTGCCTGGAGGCCCGACTGGGAGGCGGGGGTTGAGGGATCGAGGGCACCGATTTTGGCGGTGGAACCCCCGGCAGGAGCCTCGGCATCCTCCACCTCGACTCCGACCCAGCCCGGGCGCAGCTCGCCGAAACGCGCCAGATCCATACGGACTTTCTCCGCCGCATGCATCGGAAGGATATGGCAGGCCGCGCCGCCATCGATCCGGCCGACAAGGATCCCGATGGATTCGCCGTTCATGTTCAGGATCGGCGCTCCGCCCTGCCCGCGCTGCACCGGAAGATTCGCCCGGAAATGGGTCGTGGAAAAATACTGCCCAAGAAACTTGCGGTCGAGGCCGGCCACGATCCCAAAGCTGGGGCAGGCTTCGAGATCCTCCGGATATCCGATCAGCATGACAGGCGTCGTGACGCCGACCTTTTTTGAGTCGCCTGCGGGGATGAATGGCGTGCTGGCATCCACTTTCAGAATGGCGATGCCGCTGCGCTCGTCCGCCACGAGGACCCGGGCCGGAAGTTCCTTGCCTCCGAACAGGACGACAACATCCTGCGCATTCAGCACGATGCCCGCATGGGTGTAGATCGTGCCAGTGGGATCGGTGAAAAATCCGCTTCCAAAGCGGATGCCGAGGGAGTCCGTGGCCCGCACCTTGACCACCGCGCCCCGCCGCTCGTCAAAGACTTTGTGGACCTGCGAGGACAATTTGTCGGCGATCGACTCTTTGGCCTGCAGGCATGGCGACGAGAAGACAACAACAGTCGCTGCTGCCATGCAGAAAAGGGCCAGGAAGCGGCTGGAAGGGCTAAAAACTGCGGGAAGAGGCATAACTCACCGGGCGGGTCGGAAGCACGTAGTGCACGGAAGGGGAGCCGGTGGAGGTCAGCGTTACGGGCACAGACTCGCCAATGGTCACGGAGTGGGGCGAGGTGAGGCTGAGAGTCGAGCGGTTGGCGGCCAGGGTTCCACTGGAAACGGGGGCGCCCGGACGGACGATGATCACGGCCGAAGCCGCGACGGCGAGCGCCACGATCGTGGCATAGGCCAGGCGGGGAACCTGAATGGCGGGTGCCAGCGAAACGAGCCGGTCCCAAGCAATCTCCCAGAGCGGGCGCCGGATCAGCTCAGCCCTCTGGCGGGCCTGAAACTCCTGGAGGAAATCCTCAAAATAACCCGGGCGTGGCTGCTCGTAGCGTTTCAGCCGCAACAGTTTGGAAATTTGCTCTTCGGGTGTCATGGTTAAGCGACTAGGTGGTGATAAACTCTTGCAGGTAATTTTGCAACTGTCTGTGCGCGTAAAAAAGGCGGGATCGCACGGTGCCATCGGAGATTTTTAAAATCTTTGCAATCTCCGCATGCGGCATGCCTTGAATATCGAACATGGTGACGACGGTTCTATGTTCGTCTGACAGCTTCATCATGGCCTCGTTCAATTTTTTTTGAAGTTCGCCGAGATTCGCCTGGTGCCGGGGGTCGTAATCGCTGGTCGCCTCGATGAACTCCGGGTCGTTGGCGATCCCGTTGTCCACGTCATCGAGGCTCATCGTCATCCGGCGGTTCCGTTTTTTGAGGAAATTGATCGCCATGTTCACGGCGATTGAGTGCATCCACGTATAGAAGCTGGATTTGCCCTGGAAGCCCTTGATCGAGCGGTAGGCCTTGGCGAAAATGTCCTGCAGCAAGTCGTTGGTATCCTCGTGGTTGGACGTCATGTTGTAGACGAGCCCGTAGAGGCGGGGGCTGAACCGTACCACGAGCTGGTCAAACGCCCTCGCGTCGCCCGCTTGTGTGCGGGCCACGAGTTCTTCATCGGGCGTCTCGGGTGTTTCCATGCAAGGGCGAACGGGCGCTTATAACAGGGCGCGACCGCTTTGCAGAGAAAAAACCGGCAGCGCTCAATTTTTCAGGCAAACGCGTCCCGCGTGTTCCGGTTCGCGCCCCTCCGACACGATTTTCCGGAAACCCGCGCGGCACACGTGCATTTTCATACGTATGACCTGCCCAACAAAGGGCTCGCCATCGCACCCCGGGACAAGGATGATGCCGGGTCGAGCGACCGGGGGCGCTGGTGCAGGGAAGCCTCCGGATCAACACAGCATGGCGTCTCCTACAAATAGCAAAAACCCGAGGATTTCTGTTTCCAGGAACGGGAAGGTTATTGGCGAATACCATCCGCTGCAGATGGCTTCGCTGCTTGAGACCGGCCACCTCCAGGGCGATGACCGCTGCCTCGACCCAGAGCATTCCAAATGGGTCCCGATCAAGGATTTTATCCGCCGGGGATCGGTTCCGGACTATGCGCGCAAACAGGGAGCGGAGGCGGAGACTCCGGCACGCGGATCCCGCCGCCAGCGGCGCGGAAGGAAACCCGGCTGGTTCCTGCTGGCGATTTTTGCTGCCGCGCTCACGATCTGGGGGGCGATCTTCTGGGCCGGAAAGCTCTCCCAGGAGAACGCTGCGCTGCAAACCCGGCTCGAACTTGCGGAGGCCACAAACGCAGACCTGAAGCAAAAATACCAAAGCCTGCTCTTTGCTGCCCGCGAGGTGGCCTCGAACGATCTGGTCCGTGGAAAGGTCATTATCCGGGATGCCACCGGCAAGCGCGTCGTCCTCCCGGGGATCAAGGTCCGGCTCTATCCGCGAGCGGAGATCGAGGCATTCCTCTCCGCGCGCTACTCCCGCATTGCCGAGGCCGGGGGAACCGACCCCGCCCGGCTCTGCGCGCACTTTCTCAAGGACATCCCGCCGCCGATCGAAACGACCGCCACCGACTCGGACGGGCGCTTCGAGTGCAAAGTTCCGCAGCCCGGCGAGTATGTCATCCAGACGAGCATCCGCTCCGCAAAGTCGGGCGAGGTGCGGCTCTGGTTCGTGACCTTCGATTCGCGCGATCCCCTGAACACGCCCGTGGATATCACCGAGTCGAATGTGGTCCAGCAGTTCAACCCGCTCCTGATGCTTGTCGAGGGCCGCTGAAGACGGTCCATCAGCACTTCGCGCCCGGGACGCACTGGCGGGTGAGGGTGCTGTCGGGGTCGTAGTTGAGATACGGGCGGAGCCATTTCTCGATTTCCTCGAATGGCATCCCCTTGCGGGCAGCGTAGGATTCGACCTGGTCGCGCTCGATTTTTCCGACCGCGAAATACTTTGATTGCGGGTGGGCGAAATAGAGTCCGCTCACGCTGCTGGCCGGGAACATGGCGAGGCTCTCGGTGAGCGTGATGCCGGTGTGGCGTTCGGCGTCGAGGAGCTTCCAGAGCGTCCATTTCTCGGTGTGGTCCGGCTGCGCGGGATAGCCCGGTGCGGGGCGGATGCCGCGGTATTTTTCGCGGACCATGTCATCGGGAGTCAGGTTTTCTGCAGCTCCGAAGCCCCAGAGATCGCGGGCCTTTTTGTGGAGGCATTCGGCGTAGGCCTCGGCGAACCGGTCGCCGAGCGCCTTCGTCATGATCGAGAGGTAATCGTCGTGCTTTTTCTCGTATCCGTCCGCGACGTCATGGACCTCGCGCCCGGTGGTGACGGCGAATGCGCCGATGTAGTCTGGCACGCCGGCTGCTTCCGGCGCGATGAAGTCGGCGAGCGAAAGGTTCGGCTGCCCGGCCGGCTTTTTCTGCTGCTGGCGGAGGCCGTGGAGAACTTCGAGGGGTTTTCCGGATCCGGAAAAGAGCTGGATATCCTCGCCGGTGCTGGCGGCGCGCCAGAATCCCATGACCCCGCGCGGGCGGAAGAGGTTTTTGGAGACGATCTCATCGAGAAGATGCTGCGCGTCGTCGTAAAGCTTGCGCGCTTCGATTCCGACCTCGGGATCGTCGAGCAGCCCCGGAAAGCGACCGCGCAGTTCCCACGCGTGGAAGAATGGCGACCAGTCGAAATACGGAACGAGTTCCTCGAGCGAAACGTCGATCGGGATCACGCCGAGCTGCGACGGCTTGGCGATGTCCGACCAGTCGGCCTGAAACTTGTTTTTTGAAGCCTCGGCGAGCGTGAGCTGCGGGCGGCCGGCCTGTTTGTCGGCGTGTTCCTGACGGAGCTTTTCGTAATCCGCCGCGAGCTTTGCCAGAAATTCCGGCTTCTGCTCCGGGCTGAGAAGCGCGCTGACGACGTTGACCGAGCGCGAGGCGTCGAGCACGTGGACGACGCCCGGCGCGTAATGCTGGGTCACCTTCACGGCGGTGTGCGCCCGGCTCGTGGTGGCGCCGCCGATCATGAGCGGGATCGTGAACCCCTCGCGCTGCATCTCCTTCGCGGCGTGGATCATCTCGTCCAGCGACGGGGTGATCAGGCCGGAGAGACCGATGATGTCGCAGTTTTTCTCGCGGGCGGTGGAGAGGATTTTTTCGCACGGGACCATGACCCCGAGGTCGATGACCTCGTAGTTGTTGCAGGCGAGGACGACGCCGACGATGTTTTTACCGATGTCGTGGACATCGCCCTTGACCGTGGCCATGAGGATCCGCCCCTGCGCGCGGGCATCCGGATTCGCGGCGCGCTCGGCCTCCATGTGCGGTGTCAGCCAGGCGACGGATTTTTTCATCACGCGGGCACTCTTCACAACCTGCGGCAGAAACATTTTTCCCGCGCCGAAGAGATCGCCGACGACCTTCATGCCATCCATGAGCGGCCCCTCGATCACGAGCAGTCCGCGCTGGTATTTGGCGAACGCCTCCTCCGTATCGGCATCCACAAAATCCACGATCCCCTTGATCAGCGCGTGCTTGAGCCGCTCCTCGACCGTGCCCTCGCGCCAGGTGAGATCGGCGGTCGGGGCGGTGCCGCCGCTGGATTTCGTTTTGATCGTATCTGCAAAAGTGACAAGGCGTTCGGTGGCATCTTCGCGGCGGTTGAGGATGACGTCCTCGATCAGGTCGCGCAGGTCGGCGGGGATCTCCTCGTAGACTCCGAGCATGCCGGCGTTGACGATCCCCATGTCGAGCCCGGCCTGGATCGCGTGGAAAAGAAACACCGAGTGCATCGCCTCGCGCACGGGGTTGTTGCCGCGGAACGAGAACGAGACATTGCTGATGCCTCCGCTCACGCGGGCGTGGGGGAGGTTGGCCTTGATCCAGCGCGTCGCCTCGATGAAATCCCTGGCGTAGTTCGCATGCTCCTCGATGCCGGTCCCCACGGTGAGGACGTTCGGGTCGAAGATGATGTCCTCGGGCGGGAATCCGACTTCATCCACGAGGATCCGGTAAGCGCGCGCGCAGATCGCGATCCGGCGCTCGTAGTTGTCCGCCTGGCCGTCCTCGTCGAATGCCATGACAACCGCCGCAGCCCCATACCGGCGGACGAGCGCGGCGTGGCGTTTGAATTCCTCCTCGCCGGCCTTCAGCGAGATCGAGTTCACGATCCCCTTGCCCTGGAGGCAGCGCAGCCCGGCTTCGATGACCTCCCACTTCGACGAATCGATCATGACCGGCACGCGCGAGATGTCCGGCTCGCTCGCGATGAGGTTCAGGAACTTCGTCATCGCGGCCGCGCCGTCGAGCATGCCCTCGTCCATGTTGATGTCGATGACCTGGGCTCCGGCTTCGACCTGCTGGCGCGCGACGGTGATCGCCTCGTCGTAATTTCCCGCGAGGATCAGCTTGGAAAATTTCGGCGAGCCGGTGACGTTTGTGCGCTCGCCGACGTTGATGAACGGGATCTCGGGACGCGCGGTGAACGGCTCGAGTCCGCTGAGGCGCAGGGTGGTCGTGCGTTCGGGGATCGTCCTTGGCGGCAGGCCCTTCACGGCATCGGCCATCGCGCGGATGTGGGCGGGCGTTGTCCCGCAGCAGCCGCCGACGATGTTCAGCCAGCCCTGCTCCGCCCAATCGCGGAGCTGCGGGGCGAGGCTCTCCGCAGTCTCGGGAAATCCGGTCGCGGAGAGCGGGTCCGGGAGCCCGGCATTCGGGTATGTGCTCACGAAGAACGGAGCGATGTGCGAAAGTTCCTCGATATACGGCCGCATCTCCTTCGGCCCGAGCGCGCAGTTCAGGCCGATCGAGAGAAGCGGAAAGTGCGACACCGAATTGAGAAACGCCTCGACGGTCTGGCCGGTCAGCGTGCGTCCGCTGAGGTCGGTGATCGTGCCGGAGACCATCACCGGAACCCGGGGGTGGCTGGTAAAATATTCCGAGATCGCGAAGAGCGCGGCCTTGGCGTTCAGCGTGTCGAAAATTGTTTCGACGAGCAGGATGTCCACGCCGCCCGCGACGAGGTTTTCCACCTGTTCGAGATAGGCGGCGGCGACCTGTTCGAAGGTGACATCGCGCTTGCCCGGATCGTTCACATCGCGCGAGATCGAGAGCGTGCGGTTGAGCGGCCCGATGGCTCCGGCCACAAAGACATGCCGGTCGGCGCAGGCGTCCGCCGCCTCGCGCGCCAGCTTCGCCGCCTCGCGGTTCAGCTCGGGAACAAATTCCTCAAGCCCGTAATCCGCCTGCGCGATGACCGTGCCGCTGAACGTGTTCGTCTCGATGATGTCCGAGCCGGCCGCGATGTATTTGCTGTGGATCTCACGGATCACATCCGGACGCGTGAGCACAAGCAGGTCGTTGTTTCCCTTGAGGTCCTGCCCCCTCCAATCCGCGAACCTCTCGCCGCGGTAGTCGGCCTCCTGCAATTGATATTGCTGCACCATCGTCCCCATCGCCCCGTCCAGGAGGAGGATGCGTTCAGACAGAAGTTCGCGGAGCTGCTTTTCGGTGGATGAAATCATGAGAGCAGGGCACTTTACCCGCTATCGCGCCGGGGCAAACCGAAAAATGCGGAATCGGGAGGGTGAGGCTCCGTCCGAACCCAAATATT
>JAPLTF010000101.1 GCA_026398275.1 Verrucomicrobiota bacterium | reverse complement strand
TGGTTTTATTCCCCGTTTTTACTTTAATTGCCTCGGTCACCGTCTGGTGAGTCGAAGCCGTGTGGTTTTTTTGTTGATGATTCTTCACAGAAACAACAACTCCCAGACGGTGGCCCTTCTTCCAACTGCATTGTTACGGCTGAGAGGCTGTCAATGACGTAGGTATCATTACCTGCGCCGCCGACCATCGAGTCATTGCCCGCCCCGCCATCCAGCAAATCATTTCCACTTTCGCCGAGGAGCGTATCGTTCTCTGTGCCTCCGTCCAATGAGTCATTCCCATAGCCTCCAAGGATCGAGTCCGTACCGCTTCCCCCGAGGGCAGTATCGTCTCCGCCACTGGCATTGATGGTGTCGTTCCCTGCGAGACCCAAGATGGCGTTGGCCTGGCCGCTGCCGAGGATGTAGTTGCCCAGCAAATTTCCTGTGGCGTTGGTAACGGAAGAGCCATTGAGGGTCAGGTTCTCGATGTTTGTCAGGGCGGTGAGATCGAAAGAGATCGTGGACATCACCGTGTCGGTTCCTTCGCCAGCATTCTCGACGACGACGTCCAGAGCCGAATCCACGTAAAATGTGTCATTGCCCGTCCCTCCAACCATGCTGTCGTTGCCGGTGCCGCCATCGAGGGAGTCATCGCCCGCGTAACCGTAGAGCGTGTCGTTCCCACCCTGGCCGTAAAGGTAATCCGTGACGCTTGTTCCGAGGAGAGTTTCGTTTGTATCGTTCCCGACTTTTGTGGCCATAAAATTCTGAGGTTGCAGGGTCTACAGTGCGCATTTAAGGCGTATTTGCAAGTGGCATTTTCGATTCTGAAGCGGAGGAATGACAAAGGGATGACCGGGGTCAAGAAAGCTGGGGCGGAGTGGGGTGAGGGGATTTTGGATGATCGATTTTGGATGATGGATGGAGGAGCAGGGGAAAGGGCGCTGACGGCGCAGCGCCCTCCAATGTCGGGTTGTTCGGCAAGGCGGCCGGGAGCGGCCCGCTTTCTTTCAACCTAAGTCTGGCAGAAGAGGCTCGCGCCAAGGTCGCAAGGGACGCAAAGGGAGGCGCTTGCCTGCGTGTCGAGTCCGCAAATCAGCGATTGAAACGCGCCGGTGGCTGAACTTCTAATGCCCGGCAAACACTCCGTGCCGTGAAGTCGTTGATTTCTGAATGCCTGGGGACGGCGGATGTTTTCTTGTTCTCTGGATTCCACCAAACTTCATGCTTTGCCCCTTGCCGGAAGAGTGAGCAGCCGCAATTCCGCAAGTGGCGAAGCAAGTCGGCCCGCTTCACGCCGCTGCAAATTCTTCTTCCCGTTCCGGAGAGAGGTCTGCCGATATTTTGCGATTGGCATCAAGGACCATTTCAAGGGCATCCCGGAGATTCTCGCGGGCTTCATCCATTGTGCGGCCCTGAGTCACAACGCCTGGAATCTCTTCGATCCATGCGGCAATCCATCCGCCTTCAACATCCTTGAACGCTGCAGTTAATCGTGGCACGGAGGCAACATGCCTGAGCCCGGCGTATCGCGCAAGGAGGAATGGCGGGCTGCAGGGCCGGCGCACCGAGGGATTTTTTGCGACTCCTTGTGCCTTTTTGTGGCTGGGAATCGTTTGCTGGCATCCGGCCGGCGGCCGGGAAGAAGCCGGAGGGGGTGGCCACGAAGAGGCGCGAAAATGCGCAAAAAAAGGAATGGGGTTGGCGGGGTGTTTTTTGCGACTTCTTGTGCGTTTCCTGTCTTGGCGGCCCTTGCGTCCTTGGCGTGAAATTCGTCTGCCGGTTCGAACAGGCGGTGACACACCGCCCCTACAACCGCGGCCGGGGAGCATGCTCTTCGAGATTGGTTCCTGGCTGGATTTTTTGTGAATCCTTGCGCCTTTTTGCGGCTGGGAATCGTTGAAATTTCGGGCGCGGCGGCCGGGTGCGAGGGCCCCCCCAATGAGCCCTCGGATTGCATTTTCTGCTTCATTCACCCGACTTTTATGATACGAATGCACCCATGCCGACGATTCTGCGGGAACGTGGATACAGGTTCATGGTATTCGTGGATGAGCCGGACGAACCCGCCCATGTGCATGTATTCAAAGATGACAATGCGGCAAAAGTCCGCTTGGATCCCATGCAGGTTCTTGTAAGCCGTGGGTTTCGAGCCCATGAGGTCACCGAATTTCTTGCGATCATCGAATCCCACAAATCCGAACTCATCACAGAATATGAAAGAATCCATGGAACCAAATGACCTTCTCTATCCGGACGTTCTCCGGATCCGTTTTGTTGACGGGAATATGGTCTGGGATTTCCTGGACGGTCGGTCCTGCTCCGTTCCTTTGGCATGGTATCCCACCCTTATGCTGGCCACCCCCTCCGAAAGGGCGGACTACCATATCACGCACTATGCGGCTCACTGGCCGGATCTGGATTACGACCTGGGAGCCAACGCGATTATTTGCGGCCACAAAGAAGCCGCATTTTTTTCCCGCCGGGCATGGGAAAAGTATAACGCGAAACTTTCCTCAGGAGAGTCTTTGGCTGCCTGAAAACCGAACTGCTGCGATCCGGCGACGGCCGGGAAGAATCCGGAGGGGTTGGCCACGAAGAGGCGCGAAAATGCGCGAAAAAGGAATGGGGTTGACTGGGTGTTTTTTCGACTTCTTGTGCGCTTCCTGTCTTGGCGGCCCTTGCGTCCTTTGCGTGAAATTCATCTGCCGGTTCGAACAGGCGGTGACACACCGCCCATACAACCGCGGCCGCGGGGCATGCTCTTCGAGATTGATTCTTCGGTTCGGTGTGCCATGATACATCCGTGAGCAGCCAACACATCACGCTTTCTGAACCGTTGATCCGCCTTGTGGACACGCAGGTGAAGACCGGGCGATTCAAAGATGCTTCGGCGGCTGTTCAGGAAGCGGTCTGGAGTTTTTTTGTCGGGCCCGTTTCTCCGTTCGAGGAATATCGGGTCACGGCGGAGGAAGTGGAAAAGTCCGCCAAGCGCGACTTGGGAGCGATCAAGAGCGACCGCAAAGCGGGCCGGCTCAAGCCTTGGAAGCCGTGATTTATACCCGCCGAAATTTGACCGGGCTTTTCGCTCACTGACAGAAAAACAGGCGGCGGCAGGGAACTCCGTCATCCCCCGGCTGGAATCCGTGTTTTTTGCGACTTCTTGTGCGTTTCCTGTCTTGGCGGCCCTTGCGTCCTTTGCGTGAAATTCGTCTGCCGGATTCGGGTTGGTTCGAACAGGCGGTGACACACCGCCCCTACCCCCACTTCGCGGACTGGAGGGGTCGGATGGCTGTAAAACCGCTATTTTGCGATATCGACATCAAAAGGTCGGCACTACAGCCGGGCTTGATTTGAGGTTATTTGTGGCGAGTGGATTTTTGGCGGTGCTTGCTCGGGCA
>JAPLTF010000030.1 GCA_026398275.1 Verrucomicrobiota bacterium | reverse complement strand
TTGCCTCGGTCACCGTCTGGTGAGTCGAAGCCGTGTGGTTTTTTTGTTGATGATTCTTCACAGAAACAACAACTCCCAGACGGTGGCCCTTCTTCCAACTGCATTGTTACGGCTTAGAACCTGTGAAATAATTAGGAAAAGCCGCGCGAGAGTAGAAAAGGCCGGATCAGGGCCTCAATGAGCGTGAGGCTGGGGAAGCAACCGGAGCGCAGCGTAGCAACAAGTCAACATTGAAGAAGTCGAGGGACGAGCGTCGAGGTCAGTGTTCAGGGGGTAGCCTATCCCACGATCAGCACAATGGCAATATCCTGAACGCCTCAATTTCGCTGAGGGCGTGGTCGCTTCGCGCAGAAAAAACGACGGGGAAATATCATCGCAGGACTGGGATGCATTCGTGGCGGAATGCTACGCGAAGGATTTCCACGACCGGAGGCGCGGTGTTGAGGGGAAGTTCGTTGGGGGCGAACCACCGCAAATCGAGGCTTTCCGGGCTTGGCGCGAGTTGCCCTCCGGTCGGGCGGGCCGTCACAGCGGCGTCCACGAGCTGGCGCAGGTCGCCGTTGTCGGGGTAGCAGACCGTGCGTCGGCGAGGGTCGGAGAACATCCCGAGGAAGCCGGTGATTTCGATATCGAGCCCGGTTTCTTCCCGCGTCTCGCGGACGGCTCCTTGGGCGAGGGTTTCCCCAGCATCCAAACGCCCGGCCGGCAGGCACCACCATCCGCAATCGGAGCGTTGTTCCAGAAGGATGCGCCCGCTTTCGTCGAAAATCACGGCGCAGGTTCCGAGCTTCGGCTGGGCTAGTTCCATCGGCGGCATGTCGGGAAACATGGTGTGCGGGGCGATGCCCAGAGCGGAAAAGAAGTTTCCGGCGGCGGCGTAATCCTCCGGGATTCCGATATCGAGAAACGGGCTGTCCGTTCGAAAAACTTTCACGCGTCCCTCAATCGTGAGCCCCGGTAACACCTGACGCTCCAACGAGAGGGGTTCCACGGTCAATGATGCGAGGAGGTTTTGTGTGATCAAATACATCCCGGCATTGATGCTCCCCGAGGTGCCGGATTGGTTTTTCTCAGTGAAGGCGATCAGGCGCCCCGATGCGTCCCACTCCAACATGCCGTAGCGCGACGCATCCGGAACTGTCGCGCCTGCGATACAAAAATCCGATTTTTCTGCGGAAGCCGCAAAAGCCTTAAAATCCGGCTCCAGCCAGGTGTCGCCGTTCAGGACGAGCACTCGCTCGCTTCGCAAATAATTCCGCGCCAGAGCGAGTGCCCCGGCCGTTCCCATGGGCTCATTCTCGGCCGAATGGTGGATCGGCATCCCGAGCCACTCCGTTCCGGTTTTTTCCTTCACAAAACCGGCCATATAGCCGCTACAGAGCGTCACCGAACGGGCACCCCGCAGGGCAAGCATGTCGAGCAGGTAATACAGGAACGGGCGGCCCAGCACCGGTGCAAGCGGCTTCGGCACGCCATCCACCACTCCCCGAAGGCGCGTCCCAAGCCCGCCGACGAGAATCGCGACGTCGATGTTTGATAGAGGAAGCGGCGCGAGTCTCATTGTGGTTCGAGCTTCATGGGTGACGGCCCTGCAAAGATTTTCCCGAGACCAGCTCCAGGAGACGGCGATCGAATGCAAAAGGAACCGGCTTGGAAACCCACGTCCACCGCCAGTCGGGGTGTCGGGAATTGATCAAGAAGTTGAATTCGCCCGGGATGATCACGCTGGGAACCATGAGGGCCGCCGATTTCATTTCATCATGCCAGCCATTTCCGACATCGCGAACGGCGGTGGCTGACTCCAAAGCATTCCAGCCCAAGGGGGGTGCCTCCACGCGCAAGATGCACGACTCCGGCAGGTCGACGGAACAGAGGACGTGAGGAGCAAGGCCGTCCAAGCGCTTGTAGTGGACGAGCCGTTCGAGGGCGGCAAGTGAGACGCTCTGCGATGCGTAGTCGATAAGCCGGGGCTTCGAATGCCAGCGGCCATCCACGACAAACCCGCTCAGCCCGCTGAAAACCTGCCGTTTGTCCGAAGCATAACGCGCCAGCGCGATTCTGTGGACTTTCACACCGGAAGGCCGTGGATCATTCCCAGGAGTAGATTTTCCACCTTGCGGGCACCGACATCGGTTGCAAGCATGGCAAGCGGGATTCGGTTTCCAAGCGAAACATCCGGCGTTTTCAGCCACCCGGAAGCGTCTTTAGTATTCGGAAAAACCTCACGCGCCAACCGGAGTGCCCTTGCCACCCGCAGGAACCGTTCCGATTCCATGGCCGAGAGCCGCTTTTTACCGCGCTCCCGCAGTGCCACGGTGCGCTCGGCAAGGCCCAAACTCGAAACGAGACTTTTTCGGGAGATCTGCATCCCCCCTGTCAGATCACGGATCGTCGAGCACGGAAGCCCGTTTTCAATCGCCTCGATCTGTGTAAGATCGGGCGCGGCGGCCAATTGATGGAGCGTCATTTTGCTTCTGGTTGAATGCAGAATTGCATTTTTATCGGGCGATGTCAATTTCCCATTTCTTTAGTAACTGCTCAGGGGGCATCCTGAAGCAGGATGCCCCCTGAGCAGTTACCTTGAAACTTGAAAGGGAATAAAGTCGTCAGTGTCGAGAGCGTGGCCGGGTCAGGGCTCGATGAGAGTGAGGCTGGAGAAATAGTCGCGGTAGTAGCCCCGGTCGCGGGCCAAGAGGCGACCGGCGTGAAACTGTGCGTGCGCGCCGATGAGGAAATCCGGGAGCACCCGGGTTTTCTTGGATGTCCGCAGAAGGTATCGGCGATACATATGGCCGGCATCGCGGGCCGACTCGTGCGTTGACGGCAGGAAGAGAATCTTCCAATCCTTGAGGAATTGATCGAGTTCGGCAGGTTCCAATGCCGGGGTAATTTCCGCAAGAACGCACTCGCCGATGATGAGCGGCCCTTGAACCAGGGCAAGTTTCAGAGCTGACTCCGAAGCGTCGGCCCACACCGCATCGGCGGTGAGCACATCGAGGATCACGCTGGTATCCAGTGCGGTTTTCATTCGCCGTCGCGAATGGTCGCCAGATAATCGCCGACCGACTTCCCAACAGGCAAGCGCCCTCTTCCCCGCCATGCGGAAATGGGATTCTCTGCAAGCACCTTGCGCACGATAATGCGGCCATTATCCTCCTCAAAATCCAAGACAGAACCCGGAACCAACCCCATTCCATCGCGAATCAGTTTGGGAATTGTGACCTGGCCTTTTTCAGACAGCATCGCATTCATACCAAAACAGTAGGATTTCTTACTGCTATGTCAAACCTGAAACTCAACAATTACAGTCCACGCACTCCTGTAGCGCGTCGCAATAAAAGGGGGGAATTGGGGGCGTTAGGATTCGATTTCCTGAAACCAGCCCTTATCCGGACAAGCCAGCAGCCAGTCAACGAGACCGGCATTGGTTCCGGATTCCTGGCGATGGAAAAGATATTCCCCGGCTTCCAATCTCTGAATGGCGAACCGCTGACCCGGTAAAACCCGATCTTGCCTCCTGATGGTTGCAGGCAGGACAAATTGCCCATTGCTGGAAATTGTTGCAGTCATGTGAAGTAAGATGCCGTCTTACTCGCGTGGCGTCAAGCGTTCAGAAGAAAATGGAGCGGGAAAGGGTCCTTGCCTAGTAGAGCGTGAAGCCGGGGAGGCAAACTTGAAATGGGATTCTCAGCAAGCGCCTTGCGCACAATGATACGACCGTTGTCCTCCGCAAAATCCAATACAGAACCCGGAACCAACCCCATTCCATCGCGAATCAGTTTTGGAATTGTGACCTGGCCTTTTTCAGACAGCATCACATTCACACCCGAAAAGCAGCCGCCGGAAAACTCCCGCTGGCAAGGCGTGGGGGGACATGCTTTGATGAACGGCTCATATGACGGACTGGAAATCGATCACACTCACGCTCGGCCATTCGCCGGACCCGGACGACGCGTTCATGTTTTATGCCATGGCGGCCGAAAAAATCGACCTGCACGGCTACCGGTTCGAGCACACGCTGCAGGACATCCAGACCCTGAACGAGCGGGCCTCGCGCGGGGAGCTCCACATCACGGCGGTCTCGATCCATGCGCTGGCCTATCTTCTCGACAAATATGCCCCGCTGCCGAGTGGCGCAAGCATGGGGGACGGCTACGGGCCGATGTTCATCACGCTGGACCAAAGTGCCGGCAGCCTGCCGGACGAGGACGCCCGCCGGGAGTGGCTGCGGAGCAAAACGATCGCGATCCCCGGAAAACTGACCAGCGCATTCCTGGCCGCACAGCTCTATCTGGGAGCGGATTTCCGCCACGTGGTCGTGCCGTTTGATGAGATTTTTGAAGCCGTAAAAAGCGGGGCTGTAGACGTAGGCCTGATCATCCACGAGGGACAGCTCACCTATGCAAGGGATGGATTCCATCTCGTGCGCGACCTGGGCGCCTGGTGGAAATCCACCACCGGGCTTCCGCTCCCGCTGGGCGGAAATATCATCCGCAAGGACATCGCGCCCGATGTCCGCTCGGAGCTCTCGGACATCCTCCGCGAGAGCATCCGCTACGGATTGGAGCACCGGAAGCCCGCGGTCGAGCACAGCATGGCGCATGCCCGGGGGATGGATGTGCCGCTCGCGGACGAGTTCATCGGCATGTATGTCAACGACTACACGCTGGACTACGGCGACACCGGTCGCGAGGCGATCCGAAGGTTTCTGGGTGAAGCCTCTGCCAAGGGCCTCATCCCTCCCGTCGGGGAAATCGAGTTTGTGAAATAGGACACGCTCACGCCGGCAGCTCGCTGCGGATCCTGGTGATCTTGTCGATCACCGCGAAAAATGCCTCCACGACCTGCGGCGAGAAATGCCGCCCGGATTCCTTCCTGAGAAATTCACAGGCCTCCTCGGAACTCAAAGCCGTTTTATAGCACCTGGACGAGCACAGGGCATCAAAGACATCGGCCACTGCGCAGATCTGCGCGGCCACCGGGATCTCATCCCCCCGAAGCCCGCGGGGATATCCGGTTCCATCCCATTTTTCGTGGTGGGAAAAGGCGATCTCCGCCGCGAGGAGAATCGTCGGATTTTCGCTCCCCGCCAGAAGGTCGGCACCCATCTTCGCATGGCACTTCATTTCTGCGTATTCCCCGGCCGTGAGTTTGCCCGGCTTTTGAAGGATGGAATCCGGTATGGCCAGCTTGCCGATGTCGTGAAGCGTGCTGGCGAGAAGGATCCGGGACACGTCCGAGGGAGCCAGGCCGAGAGCCTCCGCGATGGCCGCCGAGTATCGGCTGACGCGCTCGATGTGTTCGCCGGTATCGTGATCGCGGAACTCCGCCGCCCGCGCGAGGCGGTGGATCGCCTCCGAGTAGGCCAGCTGCAGCTCGCTGGTGAGCCTGGCATTATTGAGGGCGACCGCCGCCTGCGAGGCAAGGCAAAGAACGAGCTCCTCCTGCTCCTTGGGGAAGGTCGTGCATTCCTCCGTCCCCGGCCGCCGGGCATTGATGAGCTGGATGACCCCGACGATGTGGCCGGCGGGGGACTTCATCGGCACGACCAGCATCGAGCGCGAGCAATAGCCGGATTTCAAATCGAAGCTGCTGTCAAATTGGTATCCGCAGTTCCCGGGCAGGTCGTGAACATCAGGGATATTGAGCGTCGAGCCGGTCCCAGTGACCCACCCCGCGATGCTGGTCGGCGAAATTTCGATCGTGATCGGCTGCGACGCGTTGCCCACCAGGACCTCCGAGCGCCGGAGCCCGTCGTTCTGAACCACGCTGAACCGAAGCTTCCCGTCCGGCGTCACCAGATACAGTGTGCCCGCCTCCGCGCAGGTGAACCGCCTCGCCTCAAAAAGAATCCGGCTGAGGAGCGCGGAGACATCGCTTTCCGAGGTCAATGCCAACCCGACCTCGATGAGCCGACGGAATTTTTCGGAGAGATCGGATTCGTGGGTGGGGGCACCGCCTGACATCCCAAAAAATGAAACAGGAATCCCCTCTAAGGGGAAGACACTTTCTGTGGCTCGCCGGGTTTCCGGGCAACCCTCGCGGACCGGGCCTCGAGCTTCGCCGCGATCAATTTATTCCCCTCATCGAGCTGGAGGGCCTTGCGCCAATACGCGAGCGCGTCGGCGGTCCTGCCGAGCTTCTCGCACGCATCCCCGATATGGTCGAAAACCGTCGCATCATCGGCTTTCAGAAACTCCTCCGCGCGGAGAAGTTCTTTGAGGGCCTGCGCGTGCAGGCCTTTCTTGAAATACACCCAGCCAAGGCTGTCGAGATACGCCCCATTTTCCGGATCCGACTCCACGGCCCTGCGGATCAGCGCCTCGGCCTCGTCGAGGTTTTCACCCCGCTCCGCCCACATGTAGCCGAGGTAGTTGCGGGCGCGCGCGGCATTTGCCGGGTCCACCTCGATCGACTTCTTGAGCGCCTCCGCCGCCTTCGCAAACCGCCCCGCCTGCTCGGCTGAAACCCCGTAGCTGAAATAAAAATCGCCGTTCAGGATCTCCGGGCGGGAATTTCCTGCCTCCACAAGGATCCGCTCGAAGACCTTGATCGCCTCCTCGTGCTTTCCCGACTCGCTGAGGGCAAGGGCCTTGAAAAATGTGAACTCGATCAGGCTCGGAAACGCCTTTTCGGCCTCCTCGGAAAATGCGATCGCGGACCCGGAATCTTTGGAGTGCAGGCTGAGCTGGATGAGGTTGCTGTAGCGCCTGGGATCCGGGGGGGCGACCAGCAGGGCCTGCTTGAGGCTGGCGAGCGCCTTCGAGGGCTCATTCGTCTTGAGATAGAGATCGGCCAGTTGATCGTAGGTGCGGAAGTCCAGCGGGTTGGCCTTCACCATCTCCTCGATCACTTTGATTGCCTCGGCTGTGTCCCCGGCCTGGAGCAGGAGGGCGGCCAGCTTCTCGCGAAGCCCCTCCATGTTCGGGCTGAGCGTGTGCGCGAGCTGGTAAAGCGGAATGGCCCGGTCGAACTGGTTGCATATCACGAAGGCATTTCCGACCCTCACCAGGGTTTCCACGCGGTCTCCCGCGAACTGCTGCGCGCGGTCGAGCAGGTCCAAAGCTTTTGAAAAATCCTGGCTCTGCCGGCTGATATCGCGCAGCCGCAGGTCCACCAGATCCAGCCAGAAATCGGCGCTCGGCGGGTTCCTTTTCACCGCCTTCGCGAACAGGCCCTCAATCTTCTGGCCCTGGGAAGTCGATTTGTAGATCTCAAACAAAATCTGGTAAGGGGGGGACTCGTCCGGGGCGGCCGAGAGCGCCTGGGTTCCAAACTTTTCCGCGAGGTCGGGCTTCTGGAGCTGCCGGAGGTAGATCCCCGCGAGCGCCACGAGCGGATCGGATTTTTTTGGCGCGCTCTTGGCGGCGTCCTTCAGCACGGAGATGGCCTCCGAGGTTTCCCCGATTCTCAGATACTGCCGCGCCACTTCCATCGCGAGGTCGGTGAATCCGGGATCCAGCGCCAGGACTTTTCGCTTGGCATCGAGCGCCCGGTCGGGGCCCTCGGTCTCCTCCTCGAACAGCGCCTGAAGATACCTCGCCATCACCTCGGCGCGCTGCTCGCTTCCGGGTGTCAGCCGGAGCGGCTCGGGCATCGAGAATTCCTCCGGGACCAGAACATCCGCCTCCTGCGCGACGAGTGGCGCGGAGGCGAGACACGCCAGCACGCAGAGGCTCATCGCCAGCTTCATCCATGGCAGGGCGGCGCGCCGGATCATGGGACCCCCTTGAACCAGCCGGATTTTTGCGGGGCAAGGCAGGTGCTGATCTGCTTCACCTCTGTGTAGGCTTCGTATCCATACGTGCCGAGCTCCCGGCCGAGTCCGCTCTGCTTGAATCCGCCCCAGGGCGCCTCGTTGAATGTCGGGTGATAGGTATTGATCCACGTAATCCCGGCCCGCAAGCGCCGGATCACCCGCTGCGCCCGCGCGCCGTCCTGCGTGAACACCGCCCCTGCAAGGCCATACGGCGTATCGTTGGCGAGACGGATGGCTTCCTCCTCGGATTCAAAAGTCTGGACGGCGAGCACGGGCCCGAAGATCTCCTCCCGCACGATCCGCATGTCCGGGCGGGTATCCACGAACACTGTCGGCTCGACAAAATTCCCGGCCTTCCGGCGGTCGGAATACGCGCCGCCGCCGCAGAGCAACATCGCGCCTTCGGCGGTGCCGGCCGCGACAAAACCAAGGACCTTGGCCTGGTGCTGCCTCGAAATGAGCGGCCCCATCTCGGTCGCCTCGTCCATGCCGTCGCCGACCACAATTTTTCCGCAGGCCGCCGCGAGGCGCGGAAGAAATTCCCCGGCCATCGACTTTTCGAGCAGGAGCCGCGATCCCGCGCTGCAAACCTCTCCCTGCCCGGCAAAAATTCCAAACATCGCAAACTCCAGGGCCACCCCGGGATCCGTGTCGGCAAAAATGATGTTGGGGCTTTTTCCTCCGAGCTCGAGCGAAACCTTTTTCAGGTTGCCCGCCGCTGCGATCAGAATTTTTCTGCCCGTGACTCCTCCGCCGGTGAAAGCGATCTTGTCCACCCCATCGTGGGCGGCAAGTGCGGCACCCACCGGATCGCCCGCGCCGAGCACGAGCTGGACGACGCCCGGCGGAAATCCGACCTCGTCGATCAGTTCGAAAAGCCGCACGGCGGAAAGCGGGGTCAGCTCCGAGGGTTTCAGGATGCAGCAATTCCCGGCCGCAAGCCCCGGGGCCAGCTTCCACGCCGCCATGAGCAGCGGGTAGTTCCAGGGGATGATCTGACCGCACACGCCAATCGGTTCGCGAACGGTCTGGCAGAGGATGTTCGGATCCCCGACCTCGAATGTCTGGCCCTGCGGCTTGGTGGCGAGGCCGGCGTAATACCGGAAGCAGGCCGCCGTATCCGCGGCATCAAACCGCGCCTCGCGCAAAGGCTTTCCGTTGTTCCGTGTGTCGAGAACAGCCAGCTCCTCCGCGCGCGATTCCACAAGGTCGGCCAGCTTGAACAATTTGGCCGCCCGCTCGCCGGCCGGCGTCCGGCTCCAGGGACCGTTGTCGAACGCCTCCCGCGCCGCCGCAACCGCATCGTCAACATCCCCCACCCCGGATTCCGCCGCGCGGCCCAGAACAGAATTGTCCGCAGGGTTGAAATACTCCCGCACCGCGCCGCCGCGCGCATCGCAGAACCGGCCGTTGATGTAGTTCTGAAGCTTCATCTCCTCAACGCGGTTTCCAGATCGCGGCATTCACGCAGGCCCAGATATGGACCACCCACCCCAGCATCACAAACCAGAGGATCCCGGCGGCGACGAAAAACAGCAGGGCGGCAAGGATCCGGCCCTGGATCAACTGCCCCAACCCGGGAAAAAAGAAACTGCAGAGTGCGGCGATGACATTTCCAGCCGTCCCACGTCCAGTGCTCATGATATGGGTATCTTTGCGCGATCCCCGCCGCTGCGCAAGTGATTCTGAAATTCTCAGCTCCCCGATGGCCCGTCCCAGAGGAAGTTTTCCAGGCGGATTTTGTTGATGCGGGATGTGGCCTCCTCGCTGCGCGGCCCGCCGGCTGCGGCGATCATTTCATAGACCTTGATCGCCTGGTCCCAGCGCTTCGAGGATTCCAGAAGGCGGGCGGCGGCGAACCCGGCCTTGTAGAACCAGAAGAAGGCCTGGGGGGCCAGCTTGCCGTCCTTGACCACATCGTAATAGGCGGCCACGGCGGCCTCGGAATCGCCGAGGTTTTCGTAAGCCGATCCAATCCGGGCCAGGGCCTGGTTGCGCCAGGACGGGGTCGAGGAGGGATCGCCTGCCACCTGCCTCCAGATCTCAATGGCGTCGCGATACGATTTTGGATCCGTGCTGCCGAGGCTGTAGAGGGTCTTGCCCTTCTCGATCAGGGCGGCCGATTTCATCTCCGGGGTGCTGTTGGAGGAAATGATCCGGTCCAGAATGACAATGGCCTCGCTCGGCTTGCCGAGAACGTTTTGAAGCACCGCCTGCTCGAACCTCGCCCGCAGGGCCAGCGGGCTGCCCGACGAGGCCACCTCCTCGAACAGGAGCATCGCATCGTTCAGCGCGGAGGGGGTCTGGAGGCGGGAGGCGGATTGGGCGGCCAGAAACAGCGCGGGAAACTCCAGCGGGGTTCCCGGATGCTTTTTTGCGAGCGACTCCAACTGGACCCGCGCCCCGGCAAAATCCCCTTTCCTGTAAAGAATCTCGCCGAGCTTCATCATCACCTCTGGCTCGGCGGGAGCTCCCTCGTTCGCGGAGAGAAATTTCGTTGCGGCGGCAATCGCGGCATCATCGGACTTTCCGTCGTCGGCCAGAAAAACCGAAAGCGCATCCGCCTGCGGATCTTTTTCATTTCCGCCGGACGCGGACATCCTCTGGAGGTTGGCCAGCGCCCCGGCCCGGTCGTTATTTTCATATTCCCACTCGGCCAGCGCGAGGTTGGCGGCGGCGGCCAGGCTGCCATCGCCGGACTTGGAAAGTTTTTCAAAAACACCCTGCGCCTCCGCATCGTTCAGCCTTGCGAGCTCGTAGCCTTCCCTGAGCCTCAATCCATCCAGCTTCGGGCTCGATGGAAAGCGTTCCTTCAAAAGGTTGAACCCCCGGGATTTCGTTCCACCCGCAAAGAGGTCGCAGACTGCGGCATTGTAGAGCGCGACCTCCGCCAGCGAATCCCCGGAAGCGGCCGAGATGAAGAGATCGGAGGCTTTCGCCGGGTCGTTCAATGCCGCAAGGGCCAGGCCCCGTAAAAAATCCGCCTGCGCGGACTTCCCCTCGGGAGGCAGAAGTTTCAACGCGTCCGAGGGCCGCCTCTGCTTGAGGCGGAATTTGGCCAGCTCCAAAAATGCCGCGTCGAGCGCGGGGTTGTCGGCGGAGCCTGCGACAACATTTTCCAAAAGCTTCTCCACGCGATCCTCCCTGCCGAGGCGGGCCTCGAAGCGGGCGAGGTAGAAGGCCGCGAGACTTTTTCTCATCGAGGCATCCCCGTCGTCCGCCCATCGCTTCAGCTCGCTCGGCGATGCCGCCGACTGCGCGGCATAGATCGTGTCGAGCAGGGAAAACACCGCCTCCAAACCGGGAAGGCCGGGATTTTTCGAAAGAAAATCCTCCAGCAGGTTCTCCGCATTCGGAGACTGGCCGGTGCGCACAAGCGCTCCGGCCTGCCCGGTCACCACCCCGACGGCCATGGCCGGGTCCAGAGGCTTGACCGCATCAAAAAGCACGAGGGCCGCAGTGTCGTCGCCGGACCGGGAGAGCGACCTCGCCATCAGGTAGTCGCGGCGGGATTTTTCGGCCCGGTCCGCCGGTGCCAGCGCATCAAGGGCAAGCTTGGCGTCCTGCGGGCGGTCCAATTGCAGGAACGCTTCCGCGCGTTCAAAGTCGGCCTGATGCCGGAGCGGGCTCCCGGGCCAACCCTTTGCCGGCTCCAGCGCGGCGAGCGCCTCCCGGCTTCTCCCGAGGTTGCGCTGCATGCGGGCCTGGCCGAGGATCGCCTCGCTGGAAACAGCAGGCTCGTCGCGGGCAGCCAGATACATTTGCAGGGCCGCCTCCCACTGCCCCTGCGCCGCCCAGGCTTGCGCCAGCCAGAAATCCCCGACTGCGCCCGCAGGGTGCGCTTTCAATAATTCGACCGCCTTGGCGGGCTTCCCGTCATCCAAATACGCCCGCGCCAGGGTCAGCACCGCCTCTTTCGCCGTGCGCGGCGAGCCCTCCAATTTGTTGATGGCGACAGCGGGGAGCCCGTCCTCAAGGGCGGACTTCGCTGCCGCGAGATTGTCCGGACCGGAGGCGAGCAGGAGCAGGGCGAGTGAGCAGATCATGTGGAAAAATATCGGGCAAGATAACGTCCGGTGTGGCTCTTCGTCGAGCGTGCGACTTGCTCGGGAGTGCCTTCCGCGACGATCATTCCGCCTCCGGCACCGCCCTCCGGTCCGAGGTCGATGATCCAGTCGGCGCACTTGATGACCTCGAGGTTGTGCTCAATGACGATCAAGGTATTCCGGCTGTCGCGCAGCTTCATCAGCACTTCGAGCAGTTTGTGGATGTCGGCGAAATGCAGGCCGGTGGTCGGCTCGTCCAGGATGTAAACCGTCCGCCCGGTCGCGCGCTTTGAGAGCTCGGCCGAAAGCTTGATCCTCTGGGCCTCACCGCCCGAGAGCGTCGTCGCCGACTGCCCGAGCCTCAGGTAGCCGAGCCCGACGTCCTGCATCGTTTCGAGCTTGTTGCAGAGCGCGGGAACATTCCGAAAAAACCGTGCGGCATCATCGACCGTCATGTCGAGGACGTCGGCGATGTTCTTGCCCTTGTAGGTGACCTCGAGCGTCTCCCGGTTGTAGCGCCGGCCGCGGCAGACCTCGCACTCGACATAGACATCGGCCAGAAAGTGCATCTCGATTTTGATGAACCCGTCCCCCTGGCAATGCTCGCAGCGCCCGCCTTTCGCATTGAAGGAAAACCGGCTCGCATCGTAGCCGCGCACGCGCGAGGACGGCAGCTCGCTGAAAAGGTCGCGGATCGGCCCGAGGGCTCCGGTGTAGGTGGCCGGGTTCGAGCGGGGCGTCCGACCGACCGGGCTCTGGTCGATCACGACGACCTTGTCGAACTGCTCGATCCCGGAAATCCCGGCGTGCTTTCCCGGGCGCGCCTTCGCGCGGTTCAGGTCCCGTTCGAGCGCGATCCGCAGGATGTCGTTCACGAGCGTGGATTTCCCGCTTCCGGAAACCCCGGTCACGCAGGTCAGGCAGCCGGCGGGAAACGACGCATTGATATTTTTAAGATTGTTTTCATCCGCCCCGAGAACCCGCAGCCACCCGTCCCCGACGTCTCCCGCTTTGGCTCCGGTCATTCGCGGGGCCGTGCGGGTCCGCGGGACAGGGATCCGCATCGAGCCCTTGAGATATTGTGCGGTGAGGGACTCCTCGCTTTGAAGGATTTCTTCGAGCGTGCCTTCGGCCACAAGCCGCCCGCCGCGCGGGCCCGCCCCCGGACCGAGGTCGAGGAGGTGGTCCGCGGCGCGGATGGTGTCCTCGTCGTGCTCGACGACGATGACCGAATTCCCCAGATCCCGCAGGTCGCGCAGCGTCTGGATGAGGCGGTCGTTGTCGCGCTGGTGCAGCCCGATGCTCGGCTCGTCGAGGACATACATCACGCCGGAGAGTCCGGAGCCGATCTGCGTGGCGAGGCGGATTCTCTGGGCCTCGCCGCCGGAGAGGGTCCCGCTCTCGCGGTTGAGCTGCAGGTAGCCAAGACCGACTTCATTTAAAAATTTGAGCCTCTGCCGGACCTCGCGCAGAACATCCTTCACGATCTCCTCCTGCGCAGCCGGGAGCACCAGACCGCCCAGAACGACGCCCGCCTCCTCGATGCTCAGCGAGCAAAGCGTTTGGATCCCAAACTCCCGCCCGTCCGGTCCCGCGATGGAAACCGCAAGGATCTCCGGAATCAACCTCGCGCCATGGCAGGTCCCGCAAATTCTGCGGCCCTGGAACAGGCGCAGGCGCTTTTTGGAAAACTCGCTCTGGCTGGTTTCGTAGAGCCGCTGCGCCTGCGCGACCACCCCCTCGAACGGCTTCGTCACCACGCGCCCGGCTCCGGTGGCGATCGCGATGCCGCGGTCGCCGGATCCAAAGAGGACCAGCTCCCGGAAGCTTTCCGGCAGCTCGCTCCAGGGCTTGTTCAATGGGACCGGCGTGTCGTCGACCAGCCCCTGCAGCAGAGCGGCATAGTAGGAACGCATGCGCTTGTTGGCGGATTTCCACGGCCGGACCGCTCCCTGTGCAAGAGTTTTTTCGGCATCCACCATGAGGTCGGGGTCAAAATACAGCTCGGTCCCGATCCCGTGGCAGACCGGGCAGGCGCCCAGATGGCTGTTGAAAGAAAAGTGCTTCGGCGTGAGCTTCGGCATCGTGAATCCGGTGTCCGGGTTGCAGTAGTCGGTCGAAAATTTCTCCTCGACCCATGCCGTGACGCCGGGTTCCTGACGGCTTGTGGACAGCTTCCCGCCTCCCCACCGCAGGGCGGTCTCGATCGAATCCGCAAGCCGCTGCCCAAGCCCCTCCCGGATGCTGAGCCGGTCCACCACCGCCTCGATGGTATGCCGCACCGCCTTGTTGAGCTTGATGCCGTCGGGCTTTGTCAGCTCGACGACCTCGCCATCCACGCGGACCCGCACAAATCCCTCGCGGCGGGCTTTCTCGATCACATCGCGGAACTCCCCGACCTGGCCGCTGACGAGCGGTGCCAGCACAAGAAACTTCGTGCCCTCCGGCCAGCGCAGGATCGCATCCGCAATTTCCTGCGGTGTCTGCCGGGAAACCTTCTGGCCTGTCGCCGGATCGTGCGGAACCCCGATGGCCGAGTAGAGCAGGCGCAGGTAATCGTAGATCTCGGTCGTCGTCGCAATCGTCGAGCGCGGGTTTGCGCCAGACGACCTCTGCTCAATCGCAATCGCGGGCGAGAGTCCCTCGATATAGTCCACGTCCGGCTTCTGCATCTGGTCCAAAAACTGCCGCGCATACGCGGACAGGCTCTCGACATACTTCCGCTGGCCCTCGGCGAACAGCGTGTCAAACGCGAGCGACGACTTCCCCGACCCGCTCAGCCCGGTCACCACGACCAGCTTGTGCCGAGGGATCCGGACATCCAGGTTTTTCAGGTTGTGCTGCCGGGCTCCCTTGATCCGGATGAACTTTTGCTTGTCGGATGGCATGCCGCGTTGGATGGCGACGGTCGGAGACCGCGCCTGTCAGTGACTCAAGCGAAGGATGCTGCGCGCGCTCTGGCCGGGGAAGGAGAAAGATCCGGCGGCAAAGACCGCGCCTTCCTGGCCGATCCCGAGGGCGCTGACCTTGCCGCTCAGCGTGTCGGATTCTTTCCCGGCCTTCGCGACGGTGCCATCGGCGTTGAGGCGGGCGATGCTGCGGCGGGGCTGGCCGTAAAATGTCGTGAAGCTGCCGCCGACAACGATGCTTCCGTCCGGCTGAAGCGCGAGCGCGGAGACCGAGCCATTGGTGGCAACCCCTCCCTCCATTGCTCCGAATTCCGCGTCGGCCATTCCGTCGGGCTTGTATTTGACGAGATCCCCGCGCACGAGATTTCCCGCCGAGGTGAAATCCCCGCCGGCGATCACCGAACCGTCAGGCAGCAGCAGCAATGCCGCAATCGGACCGTTCGGCCCATCGACAGCCTGCGAAATAAATTTCGCATCGAGCGTTCCGTCCGCGTTCAGGCGGGCGAGGTTCTGACGCGGCACGCCGTTCACCGCGGTGAACGCGCCGCCGATGATGATCTGCCCGTCTTTCTGCGCCACCAGCGCCAGCACGCTTCCGGTCACCCCTTCCCCGTTTCGAAAAGCCGACAGGTCCTGGGCCGGAAGCAAACAGGACGTGAGGAGGAAACCGAGGAGGGCGAAAGTGTGCTTCATACCGGCTCCAGTGGACCGCCCTGCCGCGGAAAGATCAAGTCAGAGTTCGTAGCGCTCCTGAAATATCCGGGAGCGGTCCGGGCTGAATTCCGCAGCCGTTCCGTCCGGAAGCCCGGCGACAAACAGCCCCGTTGGCGAGGTGGTGTAGTGCGTGACCTTGTCCAGATTGACAATCGTCGAGGTGTTGACCCGGAAAAAGAATTCGCGGTCCAGCCCGGCCTCCATGTCGCCGAGCCGGTGCGGAACCACCACGCTGTGGTTTCCAAAAAAGATCCGCGTCGATCCCCGCTCCTCGGTGAGGTGGGTGAAATCCAGGACATGCACCATGTGGATTCCGTTCCGGTCGCGCAGCAGCACGCGGCTCTCGGAGCCCGGCTCAAAAGTCGCGGACGGGCCCGCCGATTTCGGCGCATCGGCAATCGCCTTCATCTGCGAGTAGGCCCGGCGCAGGCGTTGCTGGTCGACGGGCTTGAGCAGGCAGCCGATGACCCCGAGCCCGAAGGCATCCAGCGCCATCATCGCGTGCGCGGTGACCAGGACCGTCGGCGGGAGCGGCTTGGGCAGGCGCTCCAGCATCTGGATCCCGCTCATCCCCGGCAGCTCGATGTCCAGGAAAATCCCGTCGAATGTCTGGGGGTTGTCGCTCTTCCTCGAACCGAGCAGCTCGAGGGCTTCCATGGCCGTCTGCACTCCGACGATCTCCAGCCCTGGATCAATCTCCAGAAGCGAATCCCTAAGATCTTCAAGAGCCACGGCTTCATCTTCGACCACAAGAACAGTTTTCATAATGAGGAGTGCAACAAAGCATGCAACAGCCGCCGCCACTTGCACAACACTAATCGCACCGGCAGGAGCATTTTCATGACCCCGAATCCTTGGATTCTCCCGCCCCGGCAAGCTCGGCTATGTCTGTCCGCCTGACCTTGGTATTCGGCCGGTAGCGCTCGTCGAACGGGAGGAGAACGATCGTCTCCACACGAGGCCCCGGAATCTCATGAATTTCGAAGCTCCCGCGGCCCTCCGTGGCCAGCAGAATCCGCTCGCGGGTGTTGTCGAGCCCCTGCCCGCTGTAGGTCTTGCTGTCGCTCTCCCCGGTCAATAGGGGCCCGTCGTTCACGACGAAAACCACCAGCGCACCCGAATCCGGGGCATGCGCGATGACGATCTCGATGCTGCCCCCTTTTTCCAGCTTGGAGACCCCGTGCTTCACGGCGTTCTCGACCAGAGTGAGCACGAGCATCCCGGGCACCCGCTGCGAGAGGAGATCCGGCGGACATTCAATTTTGTAGCGAAGGCGGTCCCCGAAGCGGATGGCTTCAACCTCGAGGTAATCCCGCACGATCTCGATCTCCTTTTCCACCGACTGCAGCTTGGCATCCCGGCCTGCCAGAACCTCCCGTAGGAGGCTCCCCAGCGAGGTGATCATCGATTTCGCCTTCGAGTCCTGACGGCCGATCAGCGCGCGCACGCTGTTGAGGGCGTTGAACAGAAAGTGCGGGTTGATCTGGCTGCGGAGCGTGCGGAGCTGGGCCTCGGTCTCGATCGCCGTGATCCGGTTCTGGACGGCCTCGCGCTCGCCCGTGATGTCGCGCATCACCCCCGCCACCGCCGCAATCTCGTCATCCGCAGTTCGACGCACAGGCTTGGCGTCGAGCTGGATCCAAGCCCATCGCCCCTCGGCGTCCCGCATCCGGATGATCTGGCTCCACTGCGGGATTTCCGACTCGGCCAGCTGCCGAAAATTCTCCTCAAACTCGTCGCGATCGTCCGGATGCACGAGGCTGCGCAACACTTCTTCGGGGATCATCCTCGAGCCCGTGAGCCCGAATTTCTCTTTCCAGGAGGGAGTGTGGCAGGCCCAGCCGGAGGGACTCCAGTCCCAGACGCAAAGATCGGCGGACGACAGCGCCAGCGCAAACTTCATGCGCAGCGAGGAGAGCTCGTCCCGGAATGCCGCCACCAGCAGGCATCCCAGGCTTGAGATGAAAGCCAGGCCATGCGCGGATAGCTGGAAACCTTCGCCGCCGGGGACGGTCCGCATCTCGACCAACCGCGAGGGAACCGTCGCCGCAAAGGCCGGAACCAGAAAAATGAACATCGCCTGAAAAAGCGTCGCCGTGCGGAGGCCGAACCGGATGGATACCAGCAGCGAGAGCATCAGCACACCGCCGATGGAGACAAACCGGACGCTCTGCCCCAGGTCCGGGCCGTTGATCAATACCCAGACGAAGGCGGCAAGCGCCAGCGAGTAGCCCAGCATCTCGTAACGCCCGGCCGTCGTCGGCGGCCGGAAATCCTGCCGACGCAAAACAAAGAGGAAGAACGGGCAGAAAACCAGCGTCCCGAAGGCATTCGTCTGGACATATCCAAGATACCCGGACGCCATCTGCGAGGCGGACAGGCTCTCGCTCAAATGGAGGACCATCACCCCGTAAAATCCGGCCAGAATGGGACCGGGAAGACATCCCAGAACGACAAACTTTCCAAAATCCCCCACCCTCGAGAAGGTCAGGTCGATCCTCACGCTCTTGGTGAGAAGCGCCCAGCTGAGCACCAGCCCGAGCACATAGCCGACCGGCCCCGCATACAGGAAGGCCACCGGCTCCCCGTTCAGCAGATTGCTGGCAAGCGTGCCGAGATAGACCGCCGGAAATGCCCGCTCCAGCCCGTAGATCAAGGCCACGGCCAGCGCAAATCCCGCAGATGGCCAGATCGGGCTGATGATCCCCGACGAGGATTTGGAAAACCACCCCCCGGCCTGGGAGAGGAGAAAAACCGCGAACGTCATCCACCCGATCTGGAATAGAAACTGCGGCAGCCCCGCCTCCTCCACGGGCTCCATGGATCTCGTTTGCGGGGTCGGAGGAGAGGCCATCGCGGAGAATATATGGCAGAGTGCCCCTCACGTAAAGCAAAGCGACAAAACGCAAAAGCGGCGGGAGCTCTCCTTCTCCCGCCGCCATGCACTTTCAACTGTCTATCGCGCGGACTAGACCGCCTTGTCTCCGGTCTCGTCGGTGCGGATCCGGATCGCCTCCTCGACCGGGGAGACGAACACTTTTCCGTCCCCGATCTTGCCGGTCTTGGCCGCCTTCACGATCGCCGCCAGGGCGCTCTCCAGCGAGGCGTCGGCCAGCACCACCTCGATTTTTATCTTCGGAAGAAAGTCCACCGTGTATTCGCTGCCGCGGTAGATTTCCGTGTGGCCCTTCTGCCGTCCGAACCCCTTGACTTCGCTCACCGTCATCCCCTCGATCCCGAGGTCGGCGAGCGCGTCTTTGACTTCTTCCAGCTTGAACGGCTTGATGATTGCTTCGACTTTTTTCATAGGTGTAGTTTTCTAATTGGTCGCTGCTGTTACTTGTTGAGGATGTATCCTTCTTCGCCGTGGTCGCTGATATCGAGACCGGCGGACTCGTCTTCCTGCGAGGGCCGCAGGCCGAGCGCGAGCTTCACGATGAAGGCCAGCACGGTGGCTCCCACAATCGCCAGGGCCAGCGTGATTCCGATGGCCTCGAGCTGCACCAGCCAGAGGCTGTGGCCCTCGATCGCCGCCTTCAGGCCGTTCTTGGCGGCGTAGGCGTCGCTGACGAGGTTCGAGTTGACCGCCGGGTCGACCAGGACGCCCGTCAGGAAGGCCCCCATCGTTCCGCCGACCGCATGCACGCCGAACGTGTCGAGCGCGTCATCGTAGCCGATCATCTTCTTGAGGTAGGTCACGGCGAGGAACGGCACGAAGCCGGCCAGCACACCGATGATCACCGCGCCGGTCGCGTTCACGAACCCGCAGCCGGGAGTGATGACGACCAGTCCGGCCACCGCACCCGAGCAGAAGCCGAGCACGCTGGGCTTGCCCTTGAACACAAGTTCCGCAAAGGCCCACACGAACGAGGCCACACCGGTCGCCAGAGTTGTCGTGAGGAAGGCATTCGCTGCCACGCCGTCCGCAGCCAGGGCGCTGCCAGCGTTAAACCCATACCATCCGACCCAGAGCATTCCGGTGCCGACCATACAAAGAACCATGCTGTGCGGCGGCATCGGCTCCTTGCCAAACCCGATCCGCTTGCCGAGAATGATGCAGACGATGAGCGCCGTCCAACCCGAGGACATGTGCACCACCGTGCCGCCCGCGAAATCGATCGCAGGGATTTTCGCATCGGCATTCCAGACGCCGTTCATCAGGCCGGAAGCACCCCACACCATGTGGGCGAGAGGGAAGTAAACCACGAACATCCACAGGAACGTGAACACCATGAGCGGGATGAATTTGAAGCGCTCGGCCGTGGCTCCGAAGATGAGGGCCGGCGTAATAATCGCGAACGTCAGCTGGTAGATGCAGAACACGTTCTGAGGCACCCAGTAGGCGTAGTTCGTGTTCGGGGCGGACGTCACGCCGTTCAGGAAGAAATACTCGGTCCCGCCGAGGATATTGCTCAGGAAGGTCGGGCCGGACTCCGGCTTGAAATTCGTCCCGAAGACCAGGCTGTAACCAACAGCCCACCAGAGGATCGTCACCATTCCCGCGAGGCCCAGACACATGGCCAGGACCGAGAGAACGTTCTTCTCCCGCACCAGGCCCCCGTAGAACAGCGCCAGGCCGGGGAGCGTCATGAACAACACCAGCGCCGCCGCCGTCATCATCCAGGCGGTATGGCCGGGACCCGCAACTCCGACGATCGCGCTTCCTGCCGGGTCAACATTGTTGATGTAAGCCTCCAGCCCCTTGATCCGGTCTTCCATGGAAGGAGTGGGAGATGCTGCCGGAGCGGCAGCTTCTGGAGCAGCGTCTTGCGCGGACGCCACATTCGGGGTGAAGAACGACCCGGCTGCAAAAAGCGCAGCAGCCAAGGTCGGCAATAGGTATTTGGTTCTGAACATGGTTGTTTTTTGTTGGTTTATTGCAGGCAAAACTGCCCACTGATGGTTAAAAGCAATCATCATGCCAACTATCCGAAACTGCCGGACACCAGAAGAAACGTGCTAAACTGGCGAAAAATCGCCAGCAAATCCACGTGTGGACAAAAAAAGCCCGTCAATTGGGCGTCAGTGCCCTTCGCCTCCGGCTTATGGTAGGCAGATCGCCCCGCAAATGAACCTTTTCGGGGTTAGTGGCAATACTGTTCACTTTGCTGCAAAAAAGAGCGTGGGCGTCCCGCCCGCTGGTTTTTCGGTTGCGGGCTGGACGCACCGCGCTCCTTTCTTAAGTAAACAGCATCAGGGTTGGTGGCCGGCCCCGGGCTTCGGGGGAACCAAGGCACTGAAACCCACCTGACTGATCCCGGCCTCACGACAGTAGTCCAAAACCTTCAGCACCCGCTCATACGGAACCTGGCGGTCCGCCCGGACAACGGCCACCTGCCCGGGCTGTAGCTTCACAAGCTTGCCCAGCATCTGGATCAAATCACCATCCGAAATCTCCCTTTGATTCACCGACATCGCGCCATCGGCGCGCACATTGACGATCACCGGCGTCGGGGCCGGATTCCGCGGAGCCGAGGAACTCGACGTCGGCAGTTGGATCCCCACATCGGACTCGATCCTCGCCGTGGACCAGGCCACCAGCATGAAGATGACCAGCACCATCAGAATGTCCACAAACGACGTGACATTAAAATACAGCGGGGCCGCAGTCGCTTGTCCGGTCTGGAATTTCATGGTTTTGAAAACATGGGCAGTGAGGGGATCGAACCCCCGACCAATAGTGTGTAAAACTACCGCTCTACCGCTGAGCTAACTGCCCAAAGTGTGGATCCGAAGGTAGCAGGGTGCCCCGCATGGCACAAACTCAAAAGTGCGGATCTTCAAGCTGCCCGTCGCGAGGCGCGGGATCATCTCCCCGCTGTCGCAGTCCATCTCCCAGTATTTGCGGCGGGCGTTGCAGTTGAGCCGGTGCAGAAAATCCCCGGCCGCAGCCCGGTGTTTCATTGCAGCACGGACCGGGAGCCGCACGATCACCTTCGCAAGATCATCTGGGTAGCCCCAAGCAACGACCTGGACCTCCACGTTTTCAAGACCGAGACGGGTGAAGAGCCGCCCGTCGTCCTCCTGAAACGGAATTTCCATGGCGGTGAGCGTCTGGCCACGAACAACAACATCCAGGTTGTCAGGCGGAGGAGGCCCCAGATCAGGAGAAGGTGAACTCATATCAGCCAGCGAAGGCGAGAAGGCAAGAGGCGATGCCCGTCGGAAGCAGGGAATGTATCCTCATGCTCAGCTCTACGGGGTTCGGTCCTCCGGTGCGCGGTCTTCAAACCTTGTGATGGAATCGAGAAATGTCAGCGGGATGGTGCCGACCTCGCCGTTGCGGTGTTTCGCGATAATCAGATCCGCCTTCCCCGCAGCCTCCTTCTTTTCGTCTCCGTCGAGGTAGTAGGCCTCTCGCCACAGCAGGCCGACCAGATCGGCATCCTGCTCGATGGCCCCCGATTCGCGCAGGTCGCTCAGATTTGGCTTCCCCTTTGTCGCTCCGGGTCTGGCATCGGGATTCCGGTTGAGCTGGGCCAGGACGATGATGGGGACTTTCAACTCCTTCGCCAGAGCCTTGATTCCACCCGAGATTTCGGCGACCTCGACCTGCCGGTTTTCCTGGCCCTTTTTCGAGGGGGAGCGCATGAGCTGAAGGTAATCCACGACGATCAGGTCGAGGCGGTTTTCGTTATCGAGACGCCTGGCGCTGGCCTGGAAATCCATCACCTCCAGGCTGGGGGTGTCGTCAATGAAGAGCTTGGATTTTGAAATTCTGGTTGTGGCCTGAAGAAGGTTGTTCATCTCTGCCTTGTTCATGAAGCCACCGCGAATTTGTCTCATGTTCACCCTCGCCGTGGAGCAGAGCATGCGCAGCGCCAGTTGCTCGGCGGACATTTCGAGGCTGTAAACGGCGACGCACTTCCCGTCGTTTACAGCAACGTGCTCGACGATGTTCATGGCCAGTGCGGTCTTGCCCATCGATGGCCTGGCGGCAATGACGATCATTTCCGACTTCTGGAGGCCGTTGGTAATATCATCCAGCCCCTTGAATCCGCTCGCCAAGCCGGTGAGCGCCCCGCGATTCTCGAAGAGCTTCTCCACTGACTCCAATGCACCCAGGGCGAGCGATTTGATGGTTTTGGAGACTCCTGAGAACCTGTCCCGCCCGATCAGGAGGACCTTCTTCTCCACCTCGTTGAGCAGGACCGGCACCTCGTTCTGCTCGTCATACGCCCGGGCCGCATATTCGGTGCAGGTCGCGATGATCTGCCGAAGGAGATACTTTTCCCTGACGATCTCCAAGTAGTAGGACGCATTGGTCGCAGTCGGGACAAACGTGAACAAGTCTGTCACGGCCACAGCTCCGCCCGCGTATTCCAGGCGTTTGGTATCCTCAAGGAATTGGGTGAGGGAAATGAGGTCGATCGGCTTCCTCTTTTCCTGCATCTCGACGAGCGCCGAGAAAATCAAGGCGTGAGCCGGAAGATGGAAGTATTTCGGGCCGACCTGCCTCTTGATGCATTCGTCGAGGACCGTCGTGGGCGACAGCAGGATCGAGCCGAGAACTCCTTTTTCTGCATCGAGGCTCTGGGGAAGTGCGCGAAGGGCTTCCGGGAGATAGCTCTCGGGCCTGCGGGCTGGCGTCTTCTTGCCCCGCGCACCCCCGTCGCCCGCCTTGGAAGGATCATTGCTCATTTCTTCCGGCCTTCGGCATCCTCCTCGGCGACGATCTCGCTCAACGGGGTGGCGGTGTCTTTTCGTTCCTGGAGGCTCATGCGTGCCCCTGAGGACATTTTCCGCAGGGCGGTGGTCTTCCGGCTCATGGCCTTTTGGCTTGAGTAGGTGCCACCGGTATCACCGACGTATGTGGACGCATTCTCAGCGGAAATGCTGAGGTTCGCGGCCGTGGCGATCGCATCCTGGTTGGCCCCGAGGAACAGGAACTGCCACTTGTAGGTGTTCGTCTGCTCAAGGATTTTTGCGGATATGTCCTTCCATGTGAACTTCTCCGACGAGTTCTCGTATCCGTCGGTGAGGATCGCGACGATGACCTGCCCGGGGCGGTCCGGTTCGGGCAGGGCGGAGATGCGGGCACCGAGCTGATCGATGGCGGTGCCAATGGCATCCAGCAGGGCGGTCGATCCGCGCGGGATGTATGTCGTGGTGTCGAGCGCGACGGCCTCCTGCACGGGGATGCAGTCCAGCGGCACGAGGTATTCGTTGTCGAACAGGACCAGAGTGAGGCGGGCCTGCCCCTCCGTTTTCTGCTGGTCGCGGAGGAATACATTGAACCCGGTGATGGCGGCCTCCGTGACGGGAGCCATGGAGCCGGAGCGGTCGAGGATGAAGGCGATTTCTGTGAGGTCTTTTTTCATATCGCCCGACATCCTCGCAGGGCAACCCGGTCAACGAGTGTCCTACCAAAAAGATACCAGATATTTTTTGCCCATGAATCGACCACCGCTTAAACCTGCTCTCCGAGCGGGCGCGCGGGGAGATTGACGAGGACATCATGCAGAACGCCTTCTGCGGCGTGTAAACATCGATGGCCTGCCAGTTCGCGTTCAGGGCGAGCACGTTTGGAGATGTGAGTTTGTCTTTCATAGTAAAACTTTTCTCGTGTGTTCCTCATGCGTTCATCGCGCTCAAAATTGGCACCCACGGCCGGGCTTGCACCGGCTAGGACCCGCTTGAAAGGCGAGCTGCTCGTCTCTTTGCATTCGTGGGCAAAAGAATCGCTCCGGCAGACTCGGAGCGAAGCGGAGAGGTCGAGGGGCGAGGGCGACAAATTGCACCTGCGACATCCGGCTTAGAACCTGTGAAATAATTAGGAAAAGCCGCGCGAGAGTAGAAAAGGCCGAGACAGCCTGCCGCAGGCAGCCCGGAGGGCGATGCGAAGCATCGGCAACACCGCTGTGGGTATTGCCGCCGCCTTCGTGCCTTGGCCAAGCCAAAAATCCTCAGCAACGCGGCTTTTTCCTAATTATTTCACAGGTTCTTATGAGACCGGCGTTCTTCTCTCTGAACTACGGAGCGTGAAAAAAATGGTCCTCCCGCCAGGACTCGCACCCGGACCGCGCCCACATCTAGGGCTTACCGATCATAAGTCGGCCGTGCTACTTTACACCACGGGAGGAGGGGAGCCGCGCCTGCGGGCGCCGATCTGAAAGCCCGGTGATCTGGCCGGTTTGAAAACCGGATACTTCCCGGCGGGCGTCTTCTTCAAAAGCTTCCCACAAGGCTCTTCTTCCTTGGTTTTGTTCTTCGTTTTC
>JAPLTF010000036.1:0-52500 GCA_026398275.1 Verrucomicrobiota bacterium | reverse complement strand
TGTATTGCTACAAACGTAATCCCGTTCGACTTGCATGTCTTATCCACGCCGCCAGCGTTCGTTCTGAGCCAGAATCAAACTCTCCGTGAAAAGTTTGCCCTCCGCCGCTAAGCGGAGGAAAGTTTTCTGACTATCCATATATTACCGAGTGAGACTCGGCTACTATTTGGGCCGTCAAATTAAAATTACAAAACCGACGGAAACGCACAATTCAGCATATTGCTGATTGTCTATTTGTGTTTGCGTTCTGAATTTTGCCGATGACCGGCGAAAATTCGAATCAGACTATCAAAAAACAAACCCGTTTGGTGACGCGCCCTGCAGGGAAGTTATTCCACTGGTTCGGCGTGTCGAGGTCACCCTCGGGAAGATCAATTTCCTGCCAACCTTTTGGCTAGCGGGATTGTCAGAATATCCACCCGCGCAAAAACGTCAATGGTTTTTGAAAAATATTTTTTGCGAGCCCTGATACCTGTGGGTAGACACCCGGACCAAACGACCGCGGATCCTTTTGTTATCAGTGATTTCTGACGTCAACAAAAAAAACGAAAAAGTTTCCGCGGGATGAAAAAAAATTCAACGGACGGAATATTGCTCGAAAACGGCGGTGAAAAGCGCGGGAAAGCGCCTGAATTTTTTCCCGGATTCCCCGCCAAATCCGGGCGACGTGCCGCGGGCATTCATGCTCTTGATCAATGGATTCAGGAATTTGCGGCGAACGCTGTTTACACCCGTCTCCGGGAATGGCTTCATGTCGGGGTATGATATCCAAGTCCCTTGAGATCCAATCCCATGGCGGGGTCAACTTCCCCACGGGCGTCTCCCTCCTGAAGGATTCCCTGCGAAACAAAGGCACGGCGTTCAGCGCGGAGGAGCGCGACGCGCTTGGTTTGAAGGGTCTGTTGCCTCCCCGGATTTTTTCCATGGAGGAGCAGGTGGAGCGGGCCTTGAAGCAATTCCGCAAGAAGGAGTCGGATCTGGAGCGGTATATCTTTCTGACCGCGCTTCAGCAGCGGAACGAAACCCTCTTCTTCCGGTTGCTCCTGGATCATCTGGAGGAGACGATGCCGATCATCTACACCCCCACCGTCGGGCAGGCCTGCCTGGAATACGGCGGGATTTTCCGCAGTCCGCGGGGGCTTTGGATCAGCATTGAGGACAAGGGCAACGTCGAGAGCGTGCTTCGCCACTGGCCGAATCAGGGCGTCCGACTGATCGTCGTGACGGATGGAGAGCGGATCCTCGGTCTGGGAGATCTGGGCGCGCTCGGGATGGGCATCCCCATCGGCAAACTCGCTCTTTATACCGCCTGCGCTGGCTTGCACCCGTATTATTGCCTCCCGATCACGCTGGATGTGGGCACGAACAACGAAAAGCTCCTGGAGGATCCATTTTACATCGGCCTGCCGCGCACGAGGGCGAAAGGCGCTGAATATGAGGAGTTTTTGGAGGAATTTGTCGCAGCTGCCCAGAAAGTATTCCCGGGAAGCCTGATCCAGTTTGAGGATTTCGGGAATCACAATGCTTTTGACCTCCTCGGAAAATGGCGGGATCGGATCTGCTGTTTTAATGACGATATCCAGGGAACTGCCGCCGTCGCCTTGGCGGGTTTGATCGCCGCCACGAAGGAAACAGGGGTGCCGCTTCGGGACCAAAGGGTGCTTTTCCTGGGCGCGGGTGAGGCGGGGACCGGGATCGGAGAACTTTTTGTCAGCGCGTTGGGCGAGGAGGGTGTCAGCGAGGCGGAGGCCAGGCTGCGCTGCTGGTTTGTGGATTCAAAAGGCCTGCTGATCAAAAACCGCGGCGACGAAATGCCGAAGCACAAACTCCCGTTTGCGCACGAGGGGGAGCATGTCGCGTCACTGGCCGAGGCGGTGGAAAAGATCCGCCCGACAGCCCTGATCGGAGTCTCCGGCGTGGGCCGGTCGTTTACCGCCGACGTTTTGCGTTCCATGGCGGCCATCAACGAGCGGCCGGTCATCTTTGCGCTGTCGAACCCCACATCGAAGGCCGAGTGCACAGCGGAAGAGGCGTATCTGCACACGGACGGCCGCGGATTATTTGCCAGCGGAAGCCCGTTCAAGGGAGTGGAATACCAGGGGCGAACCATCCATCCCGGGCAGGGGAACAACGTTTACATCTTCCCGGGCGTTGGCCTCGGAGCCCTGTGCTGCGCGGCTTCGCGGGTGGATGATTCGATGTTCCTCGCCGCGGCGCGGACGCTTGCTGCGGAGGTGACGACGGAAGACCTGTCGAGGGGCAGCGTCTACCCCTCGCTGACGCGCATCCGGGCCGTCTCGCTAAAAATCGCCAAGGCCGTCGCCGAGCGGGCCTACGCGCTGGGCTACGCCAAAATCCCCCGCCCGGCCGATCTGGAACAGCATGTGGCGGAGCGGATGTTTGTGCCGAACTACTGAGCAGCGGGGCGGCCCCGACGGCCGGTCTGGAAAAAAGAGCGTGGTTTTCTGCATGAGGAGGATTGACACGCTCCTGCAAGTTGGTAGCTTCTCCCTCCCGCCAAATCTCTAATTCTATGGCACACACTGAAATTATTCTTACCACCAACATCCCGTCGCTCGGAGCGGAAGCCGATATCGTCAAAGTCCGCCGCGGATATGCCCGGAATTTTCTTCTTCCCCAAGGCAAGGGACTCGAAGTCACGAAAAGCTCGCTTCGGCAGATCAACCACTTGAAAGCCAAGCGCGCCGAGCGCGAGGGGCGCGAGGTCAATGCCGCCGAGGAGCTGGCGAGCAAGATCAACAAGCTCAAAATTTCCTTCACCCTGGAAACCGGCGAGACCGGAAAAGCTTTCGGTTCGGTCACGGCCAAGGATATCCACGACCGGATTGCATCCGAGTTGAAGCTCGAAGAGTTGCCGAAGCACGCGGTCGTTCTCGACAAGGCGATCAAGGAAACCGGCGACCATGAGGTGAGCGTGAAGCTTCACCCGGATGTCACGGCGACCCTGCACCTCAAAGTGACTGCCCCGGTGGTGGCGGCACCAAAGGCCGAGGAAGCTGACGAGGACGGGGAGAGAAAACCCCGCCGCAGAGTCACTGCAAAATCCTGATTTGAATGGCCGCCGGATCTCCTGGTCGCCCTGAGGAGAGCCCCGTTTCTGGAAACGGGGCCCAAACGGGAAAAGGCCGGGGAAAAAGGGGCGATTATTCACAAAAACCGGCGAGTTATTTGCCGGATGTTCACAGGGCCCTCCCCCAGAGCCTTGATGCGGAGAAGGGGCTACTTGGGTCGGTTCTTCTTTCGTCGACTGTTCTCGACGATTCCATTTCCCAGATTGAGGCCGGGCACTTTCACCTGCCCGCGCACCAGAAGATCTATGAGTTGCTGGTCGAGATGCGGAATGCCGGCAAACCGATCGACCTCATCTCGGTCACCCAGCACCTTGAGGATCGCAAGCTGCTGGATGAGGTGGGCGGAGCCTCGGTCGTCACCGACCTTCTGACCTTTGTCCCCACGGCAGCGAACGCCGACTACTACCGCGAGATCCTTCGCGAGAAATACCTCCTGCGAAAAGTCATCACCGTCTGCACGGAATACGCAGCGCGATCCTACGACGAACAGGGGGATGTAAAAATCCTGGTCGATGAGGTCGAGAAAAAGATCCTCGAGATCGGCGAGGAGCGGGTGAGCTCGAGCATTCCGACGATGAAGGAGATGGTGAACGACGCGATCACCAGCATCGAGCAGCTCGTCGCCAACAAGGGCGGCATCACCGGGCTGTCCACCGGATTCCACGTCCTCGACAACATGACGAGCGGCCTGCATGCCGGCGAAATGTTCGTCATCGCCGCGCGCCCGTCGATGGGCAAGACCGCCCTGGCCATGAACATCGCCGAGCACGTCGCGCTGGATGCCGGGAAGCCGGTGGCCGTTTTCAGCCTGGAAATGAGTTCCCCACAGCTCGTGCAGCGCCTGCTTTGCTCCCGCGCCCGCGTGGATTCCAAAAAGCTCCGCGACGGATTCATCGGCAAGCAGGAACTCGGAAGCATCAGCTCTGCAGCCGGCCTGCTCTCCAAGGCGAAGATGTTTGTGGACGACACGCCCGGGCTCAGCATTCTGGAGCTCCGCGCCAAGGCCCGCCGCCTGCACAACCGCGAGGGCATCAAGCTCGTCGTGATCGACTACCTCCAGCTCCTCCGATCAAATTCCCGCCGCGCCCAGGATAACCGCCAGATCGAAATCGCGGAAATTTCCTCGGGCGTCAAAGCGCTCGCCAAGGAGTTGAAGATCCCGGTGATCGTGCTCGCGCAGCTCAACCGGAATCCCGAGTCCCGCACCGGCGAATCCAAAGGCCGTCCGCGCCTCAGCGATCTGCGCGAATCCGGAAGCATCGAACAGGACGCCGACGTCGTCGCCCTCCTCGTCCGTGAAAAATACTATGCCGAGGATGAGGAAGCCCGCAAGGAAGCCGAAGGCAAGGCGACGCTCATCATCGCGAAGCAGCGGAACGGTCCGACCGGCGATGTCCCGCTGACATTTCTCGAGGACTACACGCGGTTCGAAGACCGTGCCGAGGAGCGCCGCGAGGAATAACCCTTCCGTTCTGACATCCTACAGGAGATGCAGCGGATCGACGTCCACCGCCACAAAGACATCTTCCGGCATCGGCAGGGAATCGAGCGTTGTCCGCACGAGGCGGGCAAGCTGGACGGAGGACGGCCCGCGCAGCGAGACCTGGAAGCGGAAGTAGGTTTTGGCTTTTTCCAGCGGAGCGGGAACGCCATCGCCGATCACGACTCCTGCAGGGGCGGCGGCCTTCAGCTTCCGGGAGAGCGTCTCGGCCGAGAACTGCGCGCGCTCGAGCATTGTGCCTCGCAGAGTGATCATCACCATGCGGCCGAACGGCGGATACCCGAACTGGCGGCGAAATTCCATCTCCTGGTCCATAAACCCCTCGTAGTCGTGGTGCCGCGCAAACTGGATCGATGGACTGAAGGGCGTGAACGTCTGCACGAGGACCTCTCCTTCCATCTCCCCGCGCCCGGCCCGTCCGGAAACCTGCGTCAGCAGCTGGAACGTGCGCTCGCCGGCGCGGAAGTCGGGCATGTGAAGACCGAGGTCGGCGTTGACGATCCCGACGAGCGTGACATTTGGAAAATGCAGGCCTTTGGCAATCATCTGCGTCCCCACGAGAATGTCGATCTTCCCCTCCTTGAATGCCCCGAGCGTCTCCCGGTAGGCGTCCTTGCGCGTCATCGAATCCGCATCCATCCTCGCAATCCGGGCCTTGGGAAAAATCTTTTTGACCGCCTCCTCGACCTTTTGGGTGCCGACCCCGGAGTGCCGGATCCCCGGATCCTTGCATTTCGGGCAGACCTTTGGCGCGCGGGACGAATGCCCGCAGATGTGGCAGCACATCCGCTCGGCGGCCCGGTGGAACGTGAGCGAGACGCTGCAGTCCGGACACGTGCAGACATGCCCGCAGGCCTCGCACAGCATCGATGTGGAAAATCCGCGCCGGTTCAAAAACAGGATCGTCTGCTCGCCCTTGGCGATGCGCCCCTCGATCGCCTCCTTGAGCGGAAGCGAGAGGATCCCTCCCTCGGGCGAGCGGCGTGCCGCCTGCCGGAGATCGACGACCCGGACGACCGGCATGCGCCTGTCATCGACCCGGTTGTCCAGGCGGACGAGGCGGTATTTTCCTGACTGGGCATTGTGCCAGCTCTCGAGGCAGGGGGTCGCGCTGCCGAGGAGGACGGCCGCCTGCTCGCGGTGCCCGCGCAGCACGGCCATGTCGCGCGCGTGATATCGCGGCGCCTCGTCCTGCTTGTAGGAATTCTCGTGTTCCTCATCCACGATGATGATCCCCAGGTTTTCCAGCGGCGCAAAAATCGAGCTCCGGGCGCCGATCACGATCCGCGCGGCCCCGCTGTGGATCTTGTGCCACTCGTCGTGGCGCTCGCCGTCGGAAAGGTGGCTGTGCAGCACGGCGATCTTTTCCTGCATGTCCGCGAAGCGGGACTTGAATCGCTCGACCGTCTGCGGAGTCAGCGCAATTTCCGGAACAAGCACCAGCGCGGTGCGCCCGTCCTCAACCGCCTTCCGGATTGCGCGCAGGTAGATCTCGGTCTTCCCAGAGCCCGTCACCCCGAAGAGCAGGATCGGTTTGGCCGCCGGATCCGCCATCGCCTCCTCGACCGCCTGCAGGGCGACCTCCTGTTCGGCATTCAGAACCAGGTTCGCCGATGAAAGAAATTTTTCCGCATACGGATCGCGGGCGACCACGGCGGACTCGATCACCACGAGCCCGCGTTTCTCCAGAATCCGGAAAACCCCCTCCGCCACTCCCGCCTCCGCGGCCGCCTCGGAAACCAGAACCGGCTCGCCTGCCTCGATCAATGCCCGCAAGGCATCCGCCTGCCGCGGCGCCCGCTTTTCCAGCGCCGCCAATTCGTCCTCCGGGATTTCCCTTGCGACCCGCACCATGTTCCGCCGCTTTTCTGAAACTTTGCCGTCCCGCACCGCCACAGGCAGCACGCTGCAAATCGCAGTCTCCACCGGGCAGCAGTAGTAGTCGGCCATCCATCGCGCCAGGTCGAGAAGCGCGGGCCGGATCATCGGCTTCTCGTCGAGCAACTCCGCGATATCCCGCAGCCCCCGGACCTCCGAATAGTCCAGCACCTCGACCACCGTGGCCGTCAGCACGCGCGTCCGCACCGGAACCTTCACGCGCGATCCCACCGCCACCGCATCCCCGAAACATTCCGGCACGCGGTAATCCAGCAGCCGCCCCGCAGCCTGATCCGGTAAAACACGCACAATCATTCGCGGCGATTATCCCTTCCTGCCGGGGCTTCGACAAGCAGGCAGAAAACCGCCCAAAACCAGCGCGATAGCGCTACCTGAAGAGGGGAAGTCGAGAGTTTGGTGCAGGGAGCACACCCGAAGTGGAGCGAAGCAACGCGTCTCTCCAGGCTCGATCTTACATGCGGATCGGGCACCCATGCGAAGGATCGACGCAGAATATATTCTGTGCCAGAATCCCTCCGGGCCATGACACTCGCCAACCAGATCACCATCACGAGAATCCTGCTCATTCCGGTTTTTGTGCTTTTCGCCGTTTACTACGGGCGGGGCATCGAAACCGGCGAGCCGCAGGAGTGGCAGCGGTGGGCCGCGATCCTCACGTTCCTTGTGGCCTCGGCGAGCGACGGCATCGACGGCTGGGTCGCGCGGAATTGGAAGCAGCGCAGCAGGCTCGGCGCGATTCTTGACCCGATTGCCGACAAGGGCCTCCTGCTCACGGCAATCATCACGCTCAGCCTTTGCAAGTGGACGTATGCGTTTCCGATATGGTTTGCGGTCCTGGTCATCGCGCGGGACGCCATCATTCTGGTCGGCTACGCCGTGCTGTTTCACCTCGACCAAAAGCTGGAGGTGAGAGTTGCCTTTACGGGAAAACTGGCGACGGCCGCGCAGATGGTGGCGATCGCGTGGATCATGCTGCAGTTGCCGGATCACCTCATATCTGTTTACGTCGCGGGATTCTTCACGCTGGCCAGCGGTGCGATCTACGTCTCGCGCGGGATCCGCCAGCTCCGCCACCACGAACAAACCCACTGAATTTTCATGCGCAATATCGCCATCGTCGGACGCCCGAATGTCGGCAAGTCGGCCCTTTTCAACCGGCTGGCCGGCCGGATGATCTCGATCGTCCACGACCAGCCGGGGGTGACCCGCGACCGCATCGCCTCGGTCTGCAAGCTCGGCTCGGCCCCGTTTGAAATCGTCGATACCGGCGGCATCGGCGAGGAGCCGGATCCGGATTTCGCGGAGTCCACGCGCGAGGGCGCGATGATCGCGATCGAATCCGCGGACCTCATCCTGTTCGTGACCGATGCCCACGACGGCGTCGCCCCGCTGGATGCCGAGCTGGCCTCGATGATCCGGGCCGCGGCGACACCTGTCATCCTGGTCGTCAATAAAGTGGATATCGAAGCCCACGAGTCGCGTGCGGATGAATTTGCGCGCCTCGGGTTTGCCGATACCCTGACCGTGAGCGCGGCGCACGGGCGCGGGATCGCCGACCTCGTGCAGACCATCGAATCGATTCTCCCTCCTCCTCCGGAGAAGGATCCGGAGGCGCCGGTCGTCGCCCCGAAGCTCGCCATCGTCGGCCGTCCGAACGTCGGCAAATCCTCCCTCGTCAACGCGATCCTCGAGGACAAGCGATCAACCGTCAGCGAGATCCCGGGCACGACCCGCGACGCCGTCGACATCGCGACCGTCCGCGAGGGACGTCCGTATATCCTCTGCGACACGGCCGGAATCCGCCACCGCTCGAAGCACAACACATCGGTCGAGGTCTTCAGCGTGATGCGCTCGGAAAAAACCATTCTCCGCGCGGATTTGAACGTGCTCGTCATCGACGCCACCACCGGAGTCACCAGCCAGGACAAAAAAATTGCGGGCCTGATCCAGGAGGCGAAAAAGCCGGCGGTGATCGTGCTGAACAAATGGGACCTCGTCGCCGAGAGCGGCCGGCATGACCCCGAACTGGTGCGCGAGCATGTCGAACGGGTGAAGCGGGAGCTGTTCTTTCTCGATTACGCGCCGGTGATCGTGCTCTCGGCAAAGACCGGCGACAATGTGCGGCGGCTTTTCACAATGATCGAAAAAGTCCGCGAGCATTCCACAAGGCGCGCCGGCACCGGTGAGCTGAACCGGGTGATCCGCGCGGCGATCGAGCGCCAGGCTCCGGCCACAAAAGGCAACAAGCGCTTCAAAGTCCTCTACATCACGCAGGTCAACGACACCGGGCCCTCGGCAATCAAACCGCCGCAGTTCATCCTCTTCGTCAACGATCCCCGCCTCCTCATGGACAGCTACGTGAACTACCTCTGCAAGCGGATCCGCGACAAATGGGAATACCCGGGCCTCCCGATCCTGCTGCGCCTCCGCGGCCGCGAGGGGCAGAACGCGAACGCCCGGGAAAACTGACTACTCCGCCTGTTTATCAGAAGGCCGGGATGGTGGCCTTGCGTTTTGCTTCGGCTTCGTCTTTTGCCCTCTTTTCCCGGGCGATAGATTCGGGGGTTTGGATGGGAGGCTTTCGGGAGGAATTTCCAATCATGATTTTGTCATGAGCACACCAAATGCTGAATGGCATTCAGCTTTTCTTCGACTTCATGCGGGATTTCCTCACGCTTCATCTGTCGTGCCAGCAGGAAATAATCACTTTTCGAAATGGCAACATCGGCTTTGGCAAGCAGGTCCGGCAACAGGGTTTTGCTCGCTGGTTCTGCTCGAAGAAACGTGCTGGCTTCGAGTGGTGAATGGAAAAATGCTGGTGGCATTTGTTCGCGTAGGTAATCCAATGCTGGTTTGGCGAAAAGGGGCCCTTTCTCTGCATTCAGGAACCGCTCCAGGCTTGCGGGATGCAGGAGGTAGCTTTCCGCCTCGTAGCGTTCCCATCGAAGAATGGTCAGGCCGTCAGCTATGATCTCGCGGTCGGGCAAACTCCTGTTGTCTCCGTCGAGCAAGAGCGCGGCCGTCAGATTGGGCTGGATGGCCTTGAGCGCGAAGAAATGCGCGAGGGCTTCTTTCGGGCTGCGGCCCTGGTTGTTGTGCCAGAATGGCAAGCGGCTGAACCATTGCTCTAACGGATGGTGCAGAACCGTTGCCCACGCCTTGAGTAGATCGAAGTCGGTGGTCCCCTCCAGATAAAGAATGCCTTTGGCGTTTTCTGCGAGAAGCAATTCCAGAGAAGTGACCCGTTTCAGAGCCTCCCGAACTTGATCGCGATCGCTATCCAACGCCAAGGGGTGTGGCTCGCGATAGAAGGAAACGATTTGCTCGGGACTCGTATTGTCGATCAAGACCTCGGAGTGGGTGGCAATAAGCAACTGTCCCTTTCGCTCGTGGCACAAGCGTCGGAGGATGTCGTAGAGCTGCTTTTGCAAGAGGACATGGAGGTGCGCATCGGGTTCATCCAGCAGGATCAAGCTGGAGGGCCGTGCAAACATGAAAGCCAGAATGAGCAACACCTGATGAAACCCGCTGCCTGTCGTTGAAACATCCAAGGGCGGGAGTCCTCCAAAGCCGTTGCCCGTCGGTATGCCTTTCAGATATTGGCAAGTGATGTAGGGCGCACCAGCATACGCCGGCCTGAGCAAGCGGTAGCCAAAGACTTCCGAGATGATCTCCACAAGCCTTTGCCAATCTTTCCCGTCGTCAGCTTCTGCCACTTCGAGCAGTAAATTGCGGAGGATGTCACCGGCTTTGCCCTGGCCGACCAGCATGTCCTGATAGGGGCGGTCATGCCTGGTTTCATTGACTCCGATTCCAGAAAATGGTGGAACATAGATCACGCTGATCTCTTCATGCGCCAAGTCGAGGTGCGGCAGATCCGCCGCCACGGGTTTCGCATGAATTTGCTCGGGGCCGCTGTAGCGAAACTCAAAGCCGAGCTTCCATTCGCTCCCGTCTTTGTCAATACCGTGCAAGGTGATGACCAAGGGGCGGGGAGCCCCCTGCTTGCCTTCATCTTTACGGAGAGAGGTATGGGTATCTGTCCAAAGCTGATCCATGGACGGCAGCGGTAACGCCGTGAATTCCTGCCGAGTGATGGGCGCGCCGGGCCGGTCCTTGGCCTTTGATCCGCTTCCGGGACCTTTCTTCTCCCACCACTTCTGCATGCCCAGATTCCAAACCATGGCAGCCTGCAGCAAAGTTGATTTTCCGCTGTTGTTCGGGCCCGCTAGCAAAGTGAGTGGCTCCAGCGGAAACTCCTGCGTCTCAAATCGCTTGAAGTATTGAGTCGTGATTTTTGTGATCATATTCGTGTCAGCTCTTTGTGGGATTGTCTCATGGCTTCGGCTTCTTGAGCGCCTTCTGGGCTTTGAACTCCAGTTTCTTGATGCTCTCAGCAGTTGGCAGTTCCTCGGGCATGGTGCCGCCGAGTTCTTTGATGGTCTGGCGGACCTTGGCTCCGACTTCGTGGTGGGCGCGGTTGGCTTTGTGTTTGCCGGTGATCTTTTCCCGACGCAGTTTGTCCTCGGCTTGCGTGGCGCGGAAGAGGTTGGCGGCGAGTTCTGTGCTGCCCATGTGATCGAGGATTTGCTCGCTCTTCTTCAGGCCTTTCCGGCGGTGGATTTCCTGAGCGCCGAGTCCACCGTAGAGACCCATGTATCCGTGGTTTTGGAAGATGGCGTAGTCGCGGGATTCGATGACTCCGGCATCCTTCGCGGCATCGGCGAGCTGGCTGTTGTGCTGGCGCAGCTCTCCACGGATGGCGAGGCGGCGTTGTTCTTCCACTTCCTCGTCGCTCAACTCCTGCCGCCGGGTTTGGATGGCAAAGTAGGTCTGGCCTTGGGCCACGATCTCCTTGGCTGGGTCCGCGTTCTGGATGACGAGGTAGCAGGCGTAGCGGGACATCATCACGGTCTTGAGCGGGCGCTGCGCGCCGCTGCCGATCCCGACCATTTCGGTGACCTCAACGAAATGGTCGTCCACGCGTTGGCCGCTGTTGAAACAGGCAGTTCGGGCGGATTCGATGACGGACTGAAAATTGCGGTAATCGGCGTAGCCCAGCACCTTGGCGAAGTCGCGGCTGGACCAGAATTCATTGCCCGCCGGATTGAACCGGCGGATTTGCTCGAATGGGGTGATTTCTTGGCTCATGATTCTTTCAATATGGGAAGGTCATTGACGATTCGCTCCCACCAAGCGGGAGTCATGCATTCAATGCCGTTGGAGGTAGTTGAGGACGTCCTGCTTCACATCCTTGACGAGCGTCTCGTTACCCCAAAGCTCCTCGAACCACTGTTTCAGTTCCTGACGATCGCGGTTGCCGTCTACAATGAGGTTCAACTCAATGTTGTTTCCTGAGTTTCCCAAGCCGAGACCGCGCACGGTGAAGTTCGAGCTTCCGAGGATGGCATCCTCCACGCCGGCAGTGGCAACGTGATACATTTTCCCGTGAAGGAGATTGGCTTGCCTGATGGTCCTGATGTCCACTTTGCGATCAATCCAATCCGCGCACTCCTTGGCCACGCGCTTCTGTTGAAGTTTGTTGGATAGCTCCAAGCCGGCCGCATCAATAATGAACGCCTTCTTTTCGGTTTTGCTTGGATCGAGGCGGTTGACGAATGAGGGCTCCCCGAAGAGGAAATTGAGGTGTTCGATCCGTTCGAGTTCGGCTTTTAGAGCGTCGTAGGCGTAGATCGTGAAGTAAGCCGAGACTATGGAGAGCTGGGAACCCTCCTGGCATTTTTCTCGCAGAAAGTCCGCGACGGTTCCCCTGGTGTGGTTATCGCGAATTCCTGATGGGCTGGTGGGCATGGGCTTGAGTTTGATTTGCCTCTTCTACATTAGCAGGTAGGACATTTGCAGGGGTATCCCTGGTTCCTTTGGGAAAAAGGGCGGTGGAATTTCCCCTAAAAACAAGCGGGCAGGGAACAGACTGCGGTGGCGGAAACTCACGGCCTGCATTTGGCAGGAACTTCCCATGAAAAACAATGCCAAAAGCGACCTCGCCCCAGCTGGCTAACTACTCGGCCTGCGCGTCGCGGTAGAGCGCGGCGTAGATGCCGTTTTTTGCGACGAGCGCTGCGCCCGTCCCGTCCTCGACGATGCGGCCTTCCTTCATGACGATGATCCGCCCGATCCCGTGGACGGTTGCCAGCCGGTGGGTGACGATCAAGGTCGTGCGCCCGCGCATCAGCTCGGAAATCGTGCCCATGATCGCGTGCTCGGTCGTGGGGTCGAGCGCGCTCGTCGGCTCGTCGAGGAGGAGGATCGGTGCGTCCTTGAGAAACGCCCGCGCGACCCCGATTCTCTGCCGCTGGCCAACGCTCAGGTGGCCGCCGCGCTCGCCGACCGGGCTGTCGAACCCGTGGGGCATCTGCATGATAAAGTCATACGCCTGCGCCCGCCGGGCCGCCTCGATGATTTCCGCGTCGGTCGCCCCGGACTTCCCGTAGGCGATGTTCTCCTTGATCGTGGTCGAGAAGAGCAGGGTATCCTGCAACACCATCCCGATGTGCGAGCGCAGGCTCTTCTTCGTGATGCTCCGCAGGTCGTGCCCGTCGAGCGAAACAGCGCCGGTCACGGGATCATAAAACCTCGGCACCAGGCTCAAAAGCGTGCTCTTGCCGGTGCCGGTTCCGCCGACAAATGCCACCGTCTGCCCGGGCTCGACCGTGAAGCCGATGTCTTTCAAGATCATCCGCTCGTCGGTGTAGCCGAAGGAGACCCCGCGGAATTCGATCCGCCCCTTGACCGACTCCATGACCTTCGCGTCCGGGGCATCCGGCACATCGTTGTCGCGGTCCAGAACCTCGAAGCACCTGGCCGCTCCGGCGGTTGCGCCCTCCAGCGCCCAGGCCGTGTAGGTCAGCTGCTCGAGCGGCTGGTAAAGCATGACGAGGTAGGCGGAGAACACCCAGAGATCGCCGAGCGTGAATCCCGACCCCGGCTTCAGCACCTGCAGCGACCCGATGTAATACATGAGAGCCGTTCCGATCGCCATCAGCGTTCCCACAACCAGCGCGCTCGCGACGGATGTCATGTTCAGGCGCATGTTGGCCTCGAGGCTTTGCGCCGCCCTGCGGTGGAACTGGCTGACCTCAAACGCCTCCCTCCCGAACGCGTGCACCATCCGGATCTGGCTCAGCCCCTCCTGCGCCAGCGTCAGCAGATCGCTCTCGCGCTCCTGGATCGTCGTCGATTGCTTCCGCACCCTTTCCGCATAGTGGCGGATCGCGAGGACCATGAACGGAAGGATCAGCAGCGACGCCAGGGTCAGCGGCCAGTTCATCCGGAACATCACGACCAGCGCCGAGACCAGCATGACCACCGAGGATAGGATCGTCGCGAAGCCCTTGTTGTAGATCGTCTGAATGCTCTGCGAATCGTAGGCCACCCGGAAGCTCGAATCCGCGCTGCGCCTTGAATCGTGGAACTTGAGCGGGAGGGATTGCAGCGTCGCGTAGAGGTCGGTGCGCAGCTGCAGGAGCGCCCGCAGACCGACGCGGATGAAGAGGTAGCTGGAAACCATGTTCACCAGCCCGGCCAGCAGGCTGATGGCGACCAGCACCAGCGAGAGACCGAGCACCGCGCCGGCCGGATTGTTGTCCCCGAACCACTGGTGCACAAAGGCCCTCGCGTCGGATGTCCCCTTCGCCGTGTCGAGAATCCCGTCGACGATATACTTGAACGGCCACGGCTTCAGAAGATTCAGCGCGATCGAGGCGAACGTCAGAAGGACGCCGCCAAGGGTCGGCCAGAGGAACGGCCGGAAATACCGGAGGGCGCGCGCGTAGATATTCACCAGTCCGTGCTATGCCAACCGGAGGCGCTTCGCAATCAGGCTTTTCGCCCCAGGTCCTTGTTGCAGATTTCCACACCGACCAGGCAGACGTCATCCGCCGCCCCGCCATCCTGCCCCGCAAAAGTTCCGGCGGCACCGACCATGGATTCCGCCAGATCGTTCAGGTCGGCCCCCAGGTGCTCCTCCACCGCGCGCATCAACCGCTCCCGGCCGAACTCCTCGCCCCTGCCATTCATGCACTCGAAAAGCCCGTCGGTAAAAAGCAGGAACACATCCCGTTCCTTGATCGGACGCTGAAAGACCCCGTAGGTGCAGCTCTCAAAAAGTCCGAGCGCCGGATTGTTGCTGAGGTGAGGGGTCAGCTCGATCACCTGCCCGGAGCTCCGGTCGAGGACCAGCGGAGAGGGATGCCCGGCGGAGGCGTAGGTGGCGGTCATGGCCGCGAGGTCGAGGACGAGATAAAATGCGGAGACGAAGACCACGTCGCCGGTGTTGTGCACCACCTTGAAAAAATGCTGGTTGAGCATCCTCAAGACCTCCGCCGGATCGCCCGCAATCCCCTCGGCATCCTGCAGCAGCGTCGCGATGATCGCGGTGACCAGGGCGGAGCGGGCGCCATGGCCCATCACGTCGGCGATAAAGATCCCGGCCTTCGAATCCCCCAGCTTCAGCACGTTGAAAAAATCTCCGCCCACCGTGCTGGCCGGACGGTAGATGTGGTGGAACTTCAGCCCGAGCGCCGGCTTCTGGTCCAGGGAGGGGACATCGGGATATTTGCGCGGCATCAGGTTGGCCTGGAATTGCCTGGCAAAATCGAGGTCGCGGCGGATCTCCCGGGTCTTCTCCGCGATCTCCGATTCCAATTTCTGATGGTAGCTGAGGATGCGCTGCCCCATGAACGAAAACTCGCTGGCGAGGTCCTCGATCTCATCTCCGGTCCTGATGTTTTCGACATCCTGAAGCAGTCCCGCCGTCTGGCGCGGGGACGGAATTTGTCCGGAAGGCGCGGACGGGCTCTCGCCCAGCTTGACCGTCTGCGAGATCGCGCGCGCCGCGTGCCGCAGACTGTTGATCGGGGCGATGATCTTTCTCGACGCGATGAAGTAGCCCAGTAGAACAAGCCCTCCCGCCAGCCCGATTCCGATGAGGGAAATGATCCGCATGTGCTCCCGCAGGGGGGCCATGGCAGCCCGCTCATCGCGGTAGGCCACGGCCCACATCGGCTTCAGCCCCTGGATCCGCAGGTCCTCGCTGCCTGCGGCCGCAATTCCGATGGGCGCGAAACCCAGGATCACGGGGCCTGTGCCGGGAATGTCCTCGACCATAGAACCCGGCTTGAACGTCTGGAATTTCCGCGTGACGGACGCGGGGATTGTTTCCTGGAACGGAACAAACTCCGGATCTCCCAGGCGGCTGATGATTTCGCCGGACTCCAGCACCACCTCGTGAACGGTCCTGACGTAGCCGATCGTGTGCGGGATCTTTTTGAAGAACGGCATGACATTCAGGATGCCCTTCAGGACTCCCGCCGGCTTCCCGCCGGGGGCAGCCGGGCTGTAGAGCGGAATGGCGAGGTCGATGGAATGCGAGGCCGAGCTCTCGTCGAAAGCCAATCCCTCAACATATGCGTCGCCGACCTTGGCGCGGTCCGCCTCCTGCCACCATGGCTCATCGGCCTGCCAGTAGTCGCTTGTCTTGTTTGTGGCCGCAACGAGCCGGCCCAGGCGGTCGGTGACCAGCAGCTCCGCAAAACCCGGATTGCGCTTTTGGAACTCCCTCAGCTGCCGGGCAAGGCCGTTTTGCAGGCAGGCCGCCACCTCGGGGGCGTCCACCGGAAGCGAGGGCCAGCGGGCGTCGATCGCATCGATGTCAGCCTGCAGGCTGGTCCCGGCGGGCTGGTGGTCATCCAGCGCCAGCACCTGCGCGCCGACGTTTGTGAACCCGATCCACTCGTCGAGCAAGTCGATCTCATGCCGCAGGGAGGTGCTGATCGAGAGCGCGAGCTGCGAGGCGGCTGTCTGGCAGATGGTCCCCTGCGACCTCCGGTAGTATTCCTCGCCGAACCAATTGAAGGCCATCAGGGCGATCCCGAGAGGAAGCAATACCGCGATGACGAGAATGCCGATGAACTTGGAGCGGATTCGGAGCTTCACGGGGAGAACCTTCCTTCTGGCGAAGATTAGTCAGGTTTTCAGGAACTTGCCACCTTTCTTGCAGCGATGCAGCGGATGCGCAGCGCATTGCGGACCCGGCCCCCGCCGCTAGAACGAGAGTGCTGCGCCGCTGACAATCCCCAGCTCGTCCGGCCCGATGTTCTGCTTGTTCGGTTCGGAGAGATTTGCGTTCGAGAGATGGTGCCACATGATGCCGGTCCAGACCGACCACCGCTCGGAGATGTCGTAGCGGATGCCCCCGGAGGCGAGCACGATGAACGTGAGGCACTGGCCGAGCCCCCGGTCTTGTTTGTCGGACGGATGGGCGTCGGCATAGCCGATGCCTCCGCCGCCGCCCATGAAGAACGACCACGGAGAATCGCCGATCGGAATGAGGAAGCGAAGCTGCGGTCCCCAGCCCAGGTAGAAGCTCTCGGGCCCGTTGAAAATCGCGGCGGCAAAAAATGTCGAGCGGACCTGGGTGCGCACGCGCACCGGTCCGAGGGAGAGCGCGCGGAAAGGCTCGTAGTCGAGCGACAGCATCTGGGTCAGAAAAAAATACCTGTTCGGGTTGTTGTCGATGTTGAACATCTGTGCCGACTCCAGCGACACCGCCCACTTGTATCTGTTCTCCGCGTTGTTGAGAATGACCGGCTCCGGACCCGCATGCGCAACCACGGCGCCGCAGAGCCCCATAATCGCAGCCAGAATATTCCTCCTCATCGGGACCCAGCATGGCGCGGCTGGCGGCGCTTGTTCAAGGACAAACCGGCCAGCCCTGGTCCGCGCTAAAATGTGACCGCGCAGGATTTCAGTTCGTCGAGCGAGGCGAACTCGAGCGTGGAGGCATGCGTCGCCTCGAGGACCACCCCGGGAGCCATCCCCTCATCAAAGGCCTCCTTCCACCTCGGCGCACACAGGCACCAGCGGTCGCCCGGAATGAGCCCGGGAAAGTGAAACTCCGGCCGCGGAGTCGACAGGTCGTTCCCCCGCGCCATCGAATACGCAAGGAACTCGTCCGTCATCACCACGCATACCGTGTGCACGCCGTCGTCCCCCTGCCCGGTGTGGCAGTATCCGTCGCGATAGAATCCGGTTTTCGGCTCGAAGCAACAAGGCTCCAGCTCCCCGCCCAAGACATTTCTGGCCATGGAGTATGTATCGCCGGTTTTTCGCCGCATGCAAGCGGAGCAAGCGCCGACGGTCGGCTTAGGAGTCGGCTCCTTCCCGACGAGGCGGCATTTTTCGAGGCCGGGCAATATGCGCAGGGACTAAAGATGCGTATTTGTGGGGATTGTTCCGCATGTGCGCGGGGGGTAGAAAGAAGCGATCCTGGATTAATAATGAACCCCTCTTCATTCAGAGCACCCGTCCTCCCCCTTTTCTCCGGGCTCGTTTCTGAATGTCCTTTGAATGGAGGAAATCCATCGGGATACGTTTGCCCTGCATTCGGCCCTTGCCAGGGTGGCCCCGGCGGGCTCAGAATAAGCGCAGCTTCTCACTGACAATTTTCCCATCCACATGCGGCAGGTCGCACGCCCATCATGAAAAAAACCTCCGGCCCGGTCAAAACTTCCCCCGGCTCCGGGCGCACGCAGGCGGCCGGCCGGCCTGAGAATTTTCCGATTGTCGGCATCGGAGCGTCGGCCGGTGGGCTGGCCGCGTTCGAGGCATTCTTTTCCGGCATGCCGGCGGACACCGATCCGGGCATGGCGTTTGTGCTGGTGCAGCACCTGGCACCGGACCACAAGAGCATGCTGCCCGAGCTGATCCGCCGCTACACGCGCATGGAGGTCTTCGAGGTCGAGGACAGGATGTCCGTGCGGCCGAACTGTGCCTACATCATTCCGCCGGGCTGCGACATGGCGCTCCTCAACGGCGCGCTGCAGCTGCTCGAGCCCTCCGAGCCGCGCGGCCAGCGGCTGCCGATCGACTTTTTCTTCCGGTCGCTCGCGCAGGACCAGCACGAGCGGGCGATCGGCATCGTGCTCTCGGGCACCGGCAGCGACGGCACGCTCGGCGTGCGGGCGATCAAGGGCGAAGGCGGCATGGTCATGGCCCAGAACCCGGAGTCCACCGAGTTCGACGGCATGCCGCGCAGCGCGATCGCCACCGGCCTGGTGGACTACGAGCTGCCGCCGGCCGGCATGCCGGCCCAGCTCATCGCGTATGCCGCCCACGCCTTCGGCAACGCCCCGCAGGAAGGGGCCGTCCCGGCACCGAAGACCGAGAGCGCATTGAAAAAGATCTTCGTGCTGCTGCGCGCGCAGACCGGCCACGACTTTTCCCAATACAAGCCGAGCACGATCCACCGGAGGATCGAGCGGCGGATGGCCGTGCAGCAGATCCCGGAGATCGACGGCTACGTGAAGTTCCTGCAGCAGGCGCCTGCCGAGGTGGAGGCGCTGTTCCGCGACCTCCTCATCGGCGTGACGAACTTTTTCCGGGACCCGGAGGCATTCCGGATGCTCGAGGAGCAGGTCGTCCCGAAGCTCTTTGCGGGCAAGCCAGCGGGCGGCACGATCCGTGTCTGGTCGGCCGGCTGCTCGTCCGGCGAGGAGGCGTATTCGCTCGCCATCCTGCTGGTCGAGCGGATGGAGGCGCTCAAGCAAAGCTACACGATACAGGTGTTTGCCACCGACATCGACAAGCAGGCGGTCGCCGCCGCGCGGGCCGGCGTCTATCCCTCAAGCATCGCCGCCGACATCACGCCCGAACGCCTCGCCAGGTTCTTTACCGCAGAGCCCGACGGCTACCGCATCCAAAAGGGGATCCGCGACCTGCTCATCTTCTCCGAGCAGAACGTCATCAAGGATCCGCCGTTCTCGAAGCTCGGCCTCATCAGCTGCCGCAACCTCATGATCTACCTTGGCGCGGACCTGCAGAAGCGGCTCATCCCGCTCTTCCACTACGCGCTCAACCCCGGCGGGTTCCTGTTCCTCGGAACATCCGAGGGGATCGGCGAGTTCGACTCGCTGTTCGCGGTGCAGGACCGGAAAATGAAGATTTATCTGCGCAAGGAGAAGTTCTCCATCGCGAGGCGCGAGGAGGTGGAGCCGTTTCTGCCGGCGGTGTCGGCGGTGGGTGCCGCCGCCCGACAGCCCGCAGCCAGGACGGCCTTCCCGGCAAAACTTCCCCTGCGTGAGCTGACCGAGCGGGCGCTCCTGCAGCAGGTCGTCGCGGCGGCCGCGCTGGTCCAAAGCCACGGCGACATCCTCTACCTCCACGGGCGCAGCGGGATGTTCCTCGAGCCGTCCACGGGCGAGGCAGGCGTCAATAACATCCTCAAGATGGCCCGCGAGGGCCTGCGGCAGGAACTCCCGGTAGCCCTGCGCAAGGCCCTGGATACAAGTGACACCGTGCGGGCTTTCGGTCTGCGCGTGAAGACCAACAGCCACTTCACTGCGGTCAACCTCACCGTCCGCCCCGTGACGGATGCCTCCCTTCCGGACTCGCAGCTCTTTCTCGTCATCCTCGAGGAGGCTCCGTGCGACACATCCGATGTGGCAGACACGTCCGAGGTGTGCGACGCGCGCATCGCCACGCTCCGGCAGGAGCTGCGCGCCAAGGAGGAATACCTCCAGAGCACCTGCGAGGAGCTGGAGAGCTCAGCCGAGGAGCTCAAATCCTCGAACGAGGAGATGCAGTCGGTGAACGAGGAGCTGCAATCCACGAACGAGGAACTCGAAACCGCGAAGGAGGAGATGCAGTCGGTGAACGAGGAGCTGGCCACGGTAAACACGGAGCTGCAAACGAAGGTGGCCGACCTCTCGCGGTCGAACAGCGACATGAACAACCTGCTGTCCGGCACCGGCATCGCGACGCTTTTTGTGGACCACGGGATGCGGATCCTGCGCTTCACGCCCGCCGCCAGCGAGGTCATTAACGTCATCCCCAGCGACGTCGGCCGCCCGATCGCACACATCGTTTCCAACCTCGTCGACCACAAGCCCCTGGTGGAGGACATCAGGTGCGTGCTCGACACGCTGGCCACCAAGGAGGTCGAGGTGCAGACCACCGGAGGAAAGTGGTTCAAGATGCGGCTCCAGCCCTACCGGACGCTCGAGAATGTCATCGAGGGCGCGGTCATCTCGTTCGTGGACATCACCGAGATCGTGCAGACGCGGAATGCGCTGCGCGAGGCAAACGACCTGCTCCGCCTCGCGGTCGTCGTGCGCGACGCCCACGACGCGATCACCGTCCAGGATCTCGACGGCCGCACCCTCGCCTGGAACCCCGGCGCCGTGCGGATGTATGGCTGGAGCGAGGCCGAGGCGCTGGCGATGAACGTGCGCGACCGGATCCCGCAGGACCTGCGCGAGGGCGCGCTGGAGAAGCTGCGCCAGCTCAGCCGCGCAAAAGTCCTCGACCCCTACCCCACCAGCCGCCTCACGAAATCCGGAAAATCCGTCAAGGTCTCAATCATCTCGACCGCCCTGCTCGACGGGGCCGGGGAAATGTATGCGATTGCGACCACCGAACGCGCGGCAAGGCAGGATAATATCCAATAACCAACAAGGAATATCCAATCATGAAGGACAGAAAGTTTGATTTGCAGGATCGTCTCATTGACTTTTCAGTTCGCATCATACGCCTTTCCGAGGCCATTCCAGAAAGCAAGGCGGGAAAGCATATCTGCCTGCAGTTGCTGCGCAGCGGAACATCCCCCGCCCCAAACTACGGGGAGGCACAGAGCGCGGAATCCAATGCGGATTTCATTCACAAGCTCAAGATAGCGCTGAAAGAGCTGCGCGAAACCGAGATCTGGCTAAAAGTCATTCTCCGGGCAAAACTTATCAAACCGCCGGAACATCTAACCCCGCTTCTTAAAGAAACAGACGAGTTGATCGCGATCTTATTCAAGAGCGTTGAGACGGCCAAAAACTCCAAGAAACGAACATGAGACCACTGGCTGCCACCCGCGCGATCCCTCCCTTGGACATTGGGAGTTCCTTGTTGGATATTGGACCTTCCTCTTCCAACCATCTCAATTTCCAATAACCAACAAGGAATATCCAATCATGAAGGACAGAAAGTTCGATTTGCAGGATCGTCTCATTGACTTTTCAGTTCGCATCATACGGCTTGGATATTCTGTTTCTGCGGTTGGAAATCCCATCACACCCACCATCCATGAACACCAAGAAAAATAGCGAGCCGGAGATTCCTGCTGCAGCGGAGTTCTACAGCCTCGCCAATTTTTCTTCCGACCCCGCCGATCTTTCGCCGATGGTCCCTGCCCGGAAAGGCTCCAATCCGCTGCTCCGCCTGCAAGCCGAGGAGGCTCTGCGGGAAATGATCGCCCAGTCCCAGGAGCACATCGATGCGCTCTCGCCGGAAACCCTGCGCACGATCCTCCACGAGCTGCGCGTCCACCAGATCGAGCTGGAGATGCAGAACGAGGAGCTGCGGCAGGCGCAAGCGGAGCTGGATGCCTCGCGGGCAAGGTATTTCGACCTCTACGACCTGGCTCCGGTCGGCTACTGCACGGTCAGCGAGAAGGGGCTGATCACCGAGGGGAACCTCACCGCCACCTCCCTCCTCGGCGTCGCCCGCAGCGCGCTGGTCCAACAGCAGTTCTCCCGGTTCGTCCTCAAGGAAGATCAGGATGTTTACTACACGTGCCGGAAGCGGCTCATGGACACCGGCAAGCCGCAGGAGTGCGAGCTGCGCCTGGTGAGGCCGGACGGCCCGCCCTTCTGGAGCTGCCTCGAAGCCACGGTCGCTACCGACGAAACCGGCGCCCCATCGTGCCGCATCGCGCTCAGCGACATCAGCGCGCGCAAGCGGAAGGAAGCATACCGCGGCATGGATCGCGAAGTCCTGCGAATCCTCAACGAGTCGGGAGACCGGCAGGATTTTATCAGCCGCGTGCTCGCCACCCTGAAGGCGCGGACCGGGTTCGATGCCGTGGGCATCCGGCTGCAGGACGGCGAGGACTTTCCGTATTTCGTTCAAGAGGGCTTCTCCGAGGAGTTCTTGCGGACGGAAAACTCGCTGGTGGACCGCGCCGCAGATGGAGGGCTGTGCCGGGACAAGGACGGAAGTGCCTGCCTGGAATGCACCTGCGGGCTGGTCCTTTCCGGACTTACCGACCCGACGAATCCGCTCTTCACAAAGGGCGGGAGCTGCTGGACAAACGACTCGCGCGCGCTGCTGGACGTCCCGCCCGGCGAGGATCCCCGGCACCATCCCCGCAACCAGTGCATCCACTTCGGCTACGCCTCGGTCGCATTGGTCCCGATCCGGATGCAGAACCGGATCGCCGGCCTGATCCAACTCAACGACCGCCGCGAAGGATGCTTCACCCTCGAAACCGTGGAGATCCTCGAAGGGGTCGCATGGCACATCGGAGAGGCTCTCCTGCGCAAGAAGACGGAAGACGAACGGAACGAGGCGCTCCGCCGCGCCGAGGCCGCCGCCGCCGCAAAGAGCGAGTTCCTCGGCGTGATGAGCCACGAGCTGCGCACCCCGCTCAACGGCGTGCTCGGGTTCACGGAACTCCTCGCCGACACACCGCTCAACGACGAACAGAAATCCTTCGCCAAAACGATCAGCAACAGCGGCGAGCATCTGCTCGCCATCGTCAACGACATCCTCGATTTCTCCAGTATCGAGCACGGATCGCTGGCGATCCAGCCCGCACCGTGCAACGTCGCAGCTCTCGTGGAGTCGTCGGACGCCGCGATCCGGCAGGCCGCCGCCGACAAGGGAATCGAATTCCGCTGCGAAATCGCTGCCGGCGTCCCGGAGCAAATCACCGGCGACGCCCGCCGGATCCGCCAGATCCTCATCAACCTGCTCGGAAACGCGCTCAAATTCACACAGAGCGGATCGGTTGTGTTCCGCATTTTGCCCGGGGATTCTGAGGGCCGCCCCTTTCTGGATTTCTCGATTGAGGACACGGGCATCGGGATTTCCTCCGAGACGCTCGGACGCCTGTTCAAGCCATTCGCGCAGGCCAACTCGACGACGAGCCGCCGCTTCGGGGGCACCGGGCTCGGGCTGGCGATCTCGAAGCGCCTCGCCGAAGCCATGGGCGGCACCCTTACCGTCACCTCCACCCCGGGCAAAGGCAGCACGTTCACCTTCAGGCTGCCGCTGGATTCCCCCGCCGGGGGTGCCTCTGCCGGGGGGGTGGGCTCCGTGCCGCTCCCTCTGTTGGCGGCCGCCGGCGGCGCATCGCCCGCCCGCCGGGGTGCCGGGGCGCACGGCCCATCTGCCAAAGCCATCGTGCTCGTGGCGGATGACGAGGAGACCAGCAGGATCCTCGCCGGAAAAATGCTCGAGAGCCTCGGCTACCTCACCGAGTTTGCAACCGATGGAGCCGAGGCGGTCAAGGCGTTCGTGCCGGGAAAATTCTTCGCCATCCTCATGGACATGGCGATGCCGGTGATGGACGGGCTTGAGGCCACTCAAAAGCTCCGTGCAGCGGAGGCTGGCGCCGGATCCCATGTGCCCATCATCGCGCTCACCGCAAACGTGATGCCCGGCGACCGCGACCGCTGCCTCGCCGCAGGAATGGACGACTTCCTCACCAAGCCATTCACAAGGGACGCGCTGGCGGCCAGGCTCGCGGGCGTCGCGCCGCTGTGAGCCCGAGAAGGAAGGGATCAAAGCTGGGGGTGGTTGGACGCAATGCCAGGGAGGGACGTCCCCGGCCCGCCGCGTGGGGAACGGTCAGCCCGGAGGTCTGACCCTACCTTTCGCGCACCAAGGAATGCACACCCTCATTTGATCACACGCGCCCAAAAACATTTTCCCCCGTCAGGCCTTGACAATCCGTGAGCACATGAGATTCTACGCGTTCGCGCAAAATCCATTTTGCCGTTGGTCCTGCTGGCAGCCGTCATCGATGCGCTGCCGAACGCGAGCAGGGAAACCCGGCAGAAAACGAAAGATATAATCACATGCCAGTCCGTCTTGGTCGGTTTGAAATGCCGAAAACGCTCGTCAAAGACGAGTCCACCGCAACAGATATTTACGCCAAGTTCGTCGCCGAGCCGTTTGAAGCGGGCTACGGCCACACCATGGGCAACTCCCTGCGCCGCGTGCTCCTGAGCTCGCTCGAGGGCGCGGCCATCACCTCGGTGAAGATCGAGGGTGCCCCGCACGAATTCACCAGCCTTCCCGGCGTCGTGGAAGATGTGGTGGACATCATTCTCAACCTCAAAAAGGTCAAGTTCAAAGCCCACGACCACGAGGTCCGCAACCTGAAGCTCGCCGTCCACAAGGAAGGCGCCGTCACCGCCGGGGACATCGAAGGCACCGCGCAGTGCGAGGTCCTAAATCCGGAGCAGCTCATCTGCACGCTCGACAAAAAGACAAAGTTCGAGGCGGAATTCGAGATCCAGGTCGGACGCGGGTTCGCCACCGGCGACGAGAACAAGCACGCCGACCAGCCGATCGGAGTCATCGCCATCGACTCGATCTTCTCGCCGGTCACCCGCGTAAAGTATTCCGTCGAGGCCACCCGCGTCGGCCAGCGCACCGACTACGACAAGCTCATCCTCGAGATCTGGACCGACGGCCGCATCACCCCCGACGACGCCCTCCTCCAGTCCTCGGCCATCCTCCGCCATCACCTCGACGTGTTCGTCGGGTTCAATGACGACCAGGTCGAGTTCGACGAGACCCCGCAGGAAGTCAGCCAGGAGAACACGCGGATGAAGAAGCTCCTCAACATGAGCGTGAACGAAATCGAGCTCTCCGTCCGCGCGGCCAACTGCCTTAACAACGCGAACATCACCAGCGTCGGCCAGCTCGCCATGAAGACCGAGTCCGAGATGCTCAAATACCGCAACTTCGGCAAGAAGTCGCTCAACGAAATCAAGGACAAGCTCCAGCAGCTCGGCCTCGGCCTCGGAATGAAATTCGAACCCGGCATGGTGGAGCTCCCGCCCGAACCGGCCGCCAAATAAGGATCACCCATGCGCCACCGCAAAAAAACCGTCAAACTCGGCCGCACCAGCGCCCACCGCAATTCGCTCCTCGCGAATCAAGTGTGCAGCCTGATCGAACATCAACGCATCAAAACCACGCTCGCCAAAGCCAAGGCCGTCCGCCCGCTCGCGGAAAAGATGGTCACCCTCGGCAAGCGGGGCGACCTCCATGCCCGGCGCCTCGCCGCGGGCGAGCTCGGCCAGAAGGATGCCGTGAAGAAGCTCTTCGCGGAAATCGCACCGCGCGCCGCCGGCCGCCAGGGCGGATACACCCGCATCATCAAGCTCGGGCCGCGTCAAAGCGACTCGGCTCCCATGGCCTACATCGAATGGGTGGATAATATCGTCATCGAAGCCACCCCGGAGCCGGAACCCAAAAAACCCGCCAAAAAGCAGCCTAAAAAACCTGCGGCGGACAAGGCCGAAAAAGCCGAAAAGCCGTCCGACTCGAAAAAGAAGGAAAGCTGAAAATTCCGGCCGCTTTCCAGAAATGGTCTGCGGCCCACTGCTCCAGCCGACGCCAGTCGGCTGGTGTCCGGATGATTTCTCCCGAGAAATCCCCTGACGGAACCGGGCGGGAACCTGAAAATTCCCGCCCGTTTTGTTTTTCAATTTCTCATATTCGGACTTGCAACCGGTCGCAAGATGCGGATAAGAGGATGGTGATCGGTGTTTATTATCCAAGCTCGCGGTTCCTGAGGATGGTTGGCTTCAGGACCCCGGGGTGTTTTGTTTGGAATGATCAATGACATTGGGTTACAATTTCTGTGGATGCCTGCATGACCCGGGGAGGAGGAATATACGATGAATTTTGAAACTGGATTTTCGATGAGCGATCCCTTGCGGAGCGAAACGTTCCGTCGTGCCGGGCAGTCGCCCTTGGGGCGGTTTGGGTCCCGGGAATCCGCGCGTCACCAAGGCGAGTATCCCCCGATCCTGCCCTCCTCCACGGCGAGAACCGCTTTCACGGAGCGCCCGGTCAGCCGGCGGATCATCATCGCCGCGACGCCGAAGGGCGGGGTCGGAAAATCGTTCTTCCTCATCAATCTTGCGGACTGGCTTGTCGAGAAGAACCTTCGCGCCCTGGCGTTTGACACCGACTGGTCGAGCGGGACGCTGACGCGATTTCAGCCGGAGACGCGGTTTCTCACAACGACCGACGGGGATGGCTTTCAGGAGATCCTTCACGGGATGGAGGAGGCGGATTTGATCCTGGTGGATGGATCGGCGGCGGCGATCCCTGAACTCGTGGACTGGATCGGCAACAACGGAGTGTCCGGAGACAAATCCCTCGGCGAGGTCGGCGTGACATTTGTCTGCCTTGTCGAGGAGGACAAGGACACGGTTTTTCAGGCCGGAGAGCTCTGCAGGCGGCTGGGAGCAAGCGTGGACTGGCTGGTCGTCCGGAGCCTCAAGACCAGCCCCGCCACGGAGATCTACGACAACAGCAAAACCCGCCAGGAGCTGCTCCGCCTCGGCGCGGGCGAGATCACGATCGCCCGCCTGCCATGGAACCTTCTCAGCATCATGCAGCGCACGAGCAAGTCGCTCTCCGGATTGATGCAGGACAAATCCCTGTCGCTTCTCGAGCGGCACCGCCTGCGGTCCTACCAGGAGCGCCTGTTTGAACAATTCGCCGCGATGGAAGCCGTGCTTCTCCCGCGGGTGAATCCCCATGCCGGAGCCGGAACGCATGCCGGACCCGGGAAAGGTTCTGTCCGCCCGCGGATTGCCCCCGAGGAAGTATGACGTCGTTCACCACCCACCCCTCACCCCATGCCCCGCAGGCTCAGGCCTTGCAGAACAAGCGGCTGATCCTCACGGCGATCGACAAGGGCGGGGTCGGAAAATCGTTTTTTTGCGTGCGCCTGATCGAGTGGCTGCGCGAGGCGCACCGGTCGTTCATCGCGTTTGATCCGGATTTCAACAACAGCACGCTGACCAGGTTTTATCCCGAGGCCCAGTTCCTGAACATCGGCCACAGCGAAAACCTCGACCTCATCGTGGAGGCGCTCGATTCCACCGACGTGGTCCTGGTGGACGGCGTCGGCGCCCAGCAGCGGATCTTCATGGACTGGATGGAGGAGACGGACCTGCTGAAGGTGAAGGACAGCCTCGGGCTGTCGGTGACCCTCGTTCTGATCATCGAGGAGGACAAGGACACGGTCTTCCAGGCGGGCGAGGTCGCGAGGCGGGTCGGCAACCAGGCCGAGTGGCTGGTCGTGAAAAATTACAAGCAGAGCCAGTCGCTGAGGATCTACCAGAACAGCCGGGCCAGGGAGGACCTGCTCCGCATCGGGGCCAAAGAAATCGACCTGCGGAAACTCTCCGAACATCTCACAACCATCCTGCAGCTCAACTCCTGGACGATCCCCCAGGCGCTCGCTTCCAACACGCTGAACCTTCTCGACCGCCAGCGTCTGGTGGAATATACACGGGAGCTGAACAACCAACTGTTCGACGTCCAATCCATCCTGCTTCCATGAACGACAATCCCGAGATCCGCGCCAGAGTCCTCGAGTGGCAGCGACGCCACAACATCCAAGACAACGATCCCGCGCTCGCGCTGATTGACCTGCTGGACATCTACTACCGCCAGCCGGTGGTCGTCCATGCCCCCGCCGCGGACGGGCGTCCGGCCCAGCCGCTCATCAGCCCCGAGGCGCTTTCGGATGCCGTGCGCTCGACGCTCCAGCCCTCGATCGACCGCCTGGTCGCGCAGGTGCAGGAGATCCCCAGGAGCGGAGGACCGGCGGCTCCCGTCAACGCGGAAGCCCTGGCAAATTCCATCCGGCAGTCCATTCAGCCCGAGTTGGAAAAGGTGCTGGCCAAGCTCCAGGAAACCCCGGCCGCGACCGCCCCACCGATCAGCGCGGAGGTCCTCTCGGATGCGATCCGGATTTCGCTTCTCCCCTCGCTCGACCGGATCACACTCCAATTTCAGGAGCTCCAGAAAAAGCTCGAGGTCACCGACGTCGAGGAGACGCTGAAAAAAATCGAGGCCTACCACGAGAACATCGACTACTGCACCAAGAAGCTCGATGTCGTGAAAAAGGAATCCGAGGCGCTGATTGTGAAGCTGGAAAAAGCCAGCGCGGAGATCAAGCCGATCACGCGCGGGGCGGTGATGATGCTCATCCTCATGGCCGCCGTCATCGGCTACGTCCTGGCAAACATTTTGCGGTGAAGAGGCCCTTCCAGAAGCCTCTGGAACGCTCCATCACGGGCGCGGAACGATTCTCTCCGCCATGACATTTCCGAAAACATTCCACCTCCCGGCAGGCAGCCAGCTGCGCGGATGGCTGCCCGTGGGGCTGTCGGCGGTTTTCCTTCTGGTGATGGTGTCCGCCGCGTCCAGCATCACGACGCGGACCCAGATCTCGGTCGCCGTCGTCGCGATGATGGCGTTCCTGATCCTGCGCTATTTCAACGAGCAGGAGACCGTGCGCGTGGTGTTCCTGATCCTGGCGGCGTTCCTCTCGGTCGACTACTTCTACTGGCGGACGTTCACCACGCTGACCTACCACGATCCGGTCAGCTTTCTCTTCGCGATGCTGCTGTATTTCGCGGAGCTCTACGGGTTCATCGTCTATCTGCTGAGCATCTTTGTGAATGTGGATCCGCTGGAGCGAAAGCCGCTCCCGCTCCCCAAAGACGAGGATCTGCTCCCCACGGTGGACGTGATGATCCCCACCTACAACGAGGAGCCGGACCTGCTCGAGGTCACCCTGCTCTCGGCCCTCGACATGGAGTATCCCAAAAGCAAGCTCAAGGTCTACCTCCTGGACGACGGCGGCACCGACCAGCGCTGCAGGTCCGAGGATCCCGAACTCGCCGCCGCCGCAAAGCACCGGCGGCTGGAGCTGCAGGCGCTCTGCAGCCGCTGGGGCGCCCAATACATCACCCGCGACAAGAACATCGGATCCAAGGCCGGCAACATCAACAACGGCCTGCAGTTCAGCAGCGGCGAGCTCGTCGTGGTCTTCGATGCCGACCATGCGCCGACCAGCGACTTCCTGCAGAATACGGTGGGGTGGTTCCGGCACGACCCCAAGCTCTTCCTCGTCCAGACCCCGCACTTCTTCGTCAACCCGGACCCGATCGAAAAAAACCTTCAGACATTTTCCACGATGCCGGGCGAAAACGAGATGTTCTACAAGGTCATCCAGAAGGGCCTGGACTACTGGAATTCCGCGTTCTTCTGCGGGTCGGCGGCGGTGCTGCGCAGAAAGTGCCTCATGGAAACCGGCGGCATCTCGGGGGACACGATCACGGAGGACGCCGAGACCGCCCTGGCGCTCCATGCGCGCGGCTACAACAGCGCCTACATCGGCATCCCCATGATCGCCGGCCTCTCGCCGGAAACCCTCACCAGCTTCATCGGGCAGCGGATCCGGTGGGCGCAGGGGATGGTGCAGATCTTCCTGCTCAAGAACCCGCTCCTGATCCCCGGCCTGACGCTGCCGCAGCGGCTCTGCTACTTCAGCAGCTGCTTTTTCTGGTTCTTCGCCTACGCGAGGGTCGTGTTCATGCTCGCGCCGCTCTGCTTCCTGATTTTCGGCCTGAAAATCTACGACGCCAACTTCATCGACTTCGCCGCCTTTGCCGCGCCGCACCTTCTCGCCGTCTTCATGGTTTCCGATTTCCTGTTCGGCAAGGTGCGCTGGTCGTTCGTGTCCGAGCTCTACGAGCTGATCCAGTCGGTCTACACGCTGCCCGCGATCCTGAAGGTCTTCCTCAATCCCCGCGCCCCCACATTCAAGGTGACCGCCAAGGGCGAGACGCTCGGGGAGGATTATATCAGCCCGCTGGCCAGGCCGTTTTACTTTTTTCTGATCTTCAACACCATCGCCCTGATCTTCGGCGTGGCGCGGCTTGTGGTCACGCCGGCCGAGAGCTTCCCGACCGGCATCACGATGCTCTGGGCGACATTCAACGTGTTCATCCTGCTCGCGGCCATGGGAACGCTGTTCGAGCGGCGGCAAAGGCGGGCGACCCCGCGCATGCCGGTCGCGATGACCGCGCGCATCAAGCTGGGAAAAAAGTTTTACACCGCGGAGATCCGCGATTTCTCAATCCAGGGCTGCGGGCTCGTGCTGGATCCGGCGTTTGAGTCGCTGTTTGTGGAGGGCTCGGCGCTGGAGATGACGATTCCGGACAATCCCAAGTTCGCGGACACGCCGATCCACATCGTGATCCGGAATGCCAGGCGCGAGCCCGGGGCGCTTTTTGTGGGAGGACAATTTGAGCACACGTCGCTCGAGGAGATGAGGCTCAAGGTTTTCCTGGTCAACGGCAGCAGCCAGCGCTGGGTGGATTTCCAAACCACGCGCGAGCGGAGGATCGGGGTCGTGCGCAGCGCGATCTTCCTCCTGGCACTGGGCGTGCGGTTTTCCCTGCAGCATTTCGGCCACGTCATGCTTGTCGCCAACACCAGGCGCGCCGGAAAATCCTTTAAAACCTCGCCGCAATCCGTTTGAAACACACCATGAACATGACAACAAATCCCACCCGAAGCCTCCGGCTGCTCGCAGCTCACGCCGTCCTGGCGCTGCTGCTGGCCACCCTGCTCCCGTTATCCGCACAGCAGGCCCGCGTGCCGGTGATCCCCCCCGCTGCGCCTTCTGTTCCGACCGGCCTGGCCGTGCCGATGGCTCCGGCCTCACCGGTCACCGCCATCACGCCGCTGGGCGCTCAGGCGGATGCTCCCAACCCCAAGGACAGGATCCAATCGTTTCGCCTCCCCCTGCGGAGACTGATCCCGCTGGACTCCCCGATGATGCTCCGCAACGCGAGCAGCATCTACACGGTGTTCGTTCCGCAGAGCGCGCGCTTCCAGGCCAAGAGCTACGGCATGCGCCTCAAGTTCACCAACTCGATCGCCCTGCTGAGCGAGCGCTCGGTGCTGCGGGTGGTGATGAACGACGTGATCGTCGCCCAGTTCTACCTCGACCGGACAAAGCCGTTCAACGACGTCGACATCGAGATCCCCGTGAATCTGGTGCAGACCGGTTTCAACCGCCTGCAGTTCATCGTGGCGCAGCACTACACCTACAAGTGCGAGGACCCCGCTGCTCCCGAGCTCTACACCGAAATCAATCCCGACCAGTCCTACCTCACCACCACGGGCGAGTGGAAGCCCGTGACCGAGCGCCTTTCGTTCCTCCGCTGGTGGGTGGATGAAAAGCTCTGGATTCCCTACCAGTTCAACGTCTGCATGCCCTCCTCGGGATCGATGACCGATGAGCATCTCTCCCTGGGAGCCATCGTGACGCAGGGCATCGCCCTCGCGGTTAACAACCAGCCGTTCAGGGTTTCCACCGCCACGGCGCTCCGCCCCGGCATGGACAACATCGTCATCGGGACCATGAACGAGCTTTCCCCCTTCCTCACGGCCACCGAGGTGGGAACGATCAACGGAAGTTTTCTGGCCATCAAGACGCTCCCCGGGGACGCGACCCACTGCATGATCATCGTCAGCGGCCGGAGCGCCCAGGAGGTCAAGCAGACCGCGCTGGCTCTCGGCATGGTCAACTTCCCGCTGCCGGACTCGAAATACGCCATCGTGGACCAGATGACGATGCCGGAGAACGCCTACGTGCGCAACGCGCCGCTCCGCCTGCCCGGGCTCTACAGCTTCCGCCAGCTCGGATTCAAAACCACCACGATCAAGGGCTGGAACACCGGCACCTACACCCTGAAGCTCTACATGCCCGGCGACGTCTCGCGCGAGGATCAGAGCAACGCCGAGCTGCGCCTGCACTTTGTTTACGGCGCCGGGTTCCGGAAGGATTCCGTCTTCAACGTTTTCATCAATAATCAATTTCAGACCGCCATCCGGCTGAAGGATGTGGAGGGCTCGATGCACTCCGACCACCGGCTCTACCTGCCGATGCAGGCGTTCCAACCGGGGCTCAACGAGCTCCTGCTGACCCCGAAAATGGTGCCGCTCGTCTCGAACCAGTGCGAAATCCTGCAGGATGAGAACCTCCAGTTCACGCTCTTTGATGATTCGGATTTCGTGTTTCCGAAGGCGCTGAGAAAGGCCCGCCTGCCGAACCTCGGACTCTTTTCCCAGACGGCCTTCCCCTACTCGTCCCCGCCGGACGGGATCGAGACCGCGGTGTTCGTCGGAGGCCGCGCTCCCGAAACCGCCAGCGCCGCATGGACACTCATGGGAAAGATGGCCCAGATCTCCGGCGCGCTCCTCTCGAATACGGAAATTTCGTCAAAGCTCCCGCACAGCAGGAAGAGCCTTCTGGTGGTCGGGCCGCGCGATGAGATCCCGCCGGAAATCCTGGCCAAGGCCCCGGTCTCGCCGCTCCAGGTCGGCAAGATGCGCTACATCGTGAGCACCAGCCCGAAGCCGGAAAAATATGCCACCTCCCCGATCGAGGAATTCGTTCAAAAAGTGAAAGGCGAGTCCGGCGACAAGAACGAGCCCGAGCCGCCCTCGACTGCAAACCTGAACATGACGGCCGACCTGATCGACGACATCGTCGCCGCGCAATTCGAGTCCCCGTTCCACACCGGCTACCCGGTCACGGTCGTCACGGCCTGGGATGCGGACAACCTTCTCGCCGGGGTCAACATGCTCCAGGAGCGGGAATTCTGGGACTCGCTTGCCGGAGATCTCGCGGTCTGGAGCACGCGGCCGAACTCGCTCGCCGTCGCGAAGGTCGGAAATGACTTCATCTACAAGGCCACCAACCTGGTCACGAGGGTCTCGAGCCGTTTCGACCAGCAACCGTGGTTCTTTGCGGTGCTTGTCATCGTGCTGATCGTCCTGCTCGCCCTCGGCGCCCGCGCGGCCCTGCGGAAGCGTGAACATCCGGAGTAGATGGGAAAAAAACGCGGCCGGCAACTTGCGGGAATCGCCTTGGCGGCTCTGGCTCTTCTCGGCCTTTGTTACTGGCTGTTTGTGATGTCCGATCCCTGGCGTCTGCCCCGGCATGACTGGGCGCTCTTCAAAAGGCAGTTTGTCTCGCCCGAGGGCCGGGTAATCGACAACGGGAACGGCGGCATCACCCACAGCGAGGGGCAGGGATACGGCATGCTCCTGGCCGAGGCCTACGGGGACAGATCCACATTCGACAAAATCTGGAAGTGGACCAAAGAAAACCTCCAGACCCGCAAGGAGGACAAATTGCTTTCCTGGCTCTGGCAGCCGGGGCCGGACGGCGGAGGGAGCGTTGCGGATGCCAACAATGCCAGCGACGCGGAGATCCTGGTGGCCTGGGCGCTGGTCCGCGCGGCGAAGCGCTGGGGAGTCTACGCCTACCAGCAGGCCGCCGCAGAGATCCTCGTGGACCTGCGGCGGACATGCGTCAGGGACACCGGACAGGGACCGGTTCTTCTGCCGGGAGTCGAAGGCTTCGTCGACGACAAAGGCATTCTCCTCAATCCCTCCTACTATATCCTTCCCGCCTTCGCGGCCTTCTCAAAAGCGTTTCCGGGCAGCGGGTGGGATGCGCTCTCGCTAAACGGGCTCAAAATGCTCGGCGAGGCCCGCTTCGGCAAGTGGCTGCTGACTCCGGACTGGGTGCTGGACGGAGAGACCTTCAGCCTGAAGACAAAGTTCCCCCCGGACTTCGGATACAATGCCATCCGCGTCCCGTTGCACCTGGCCTGGGAAAATCCGAAATCCCCGCTCCTCCAGCCCTGCGCAAATTTCTGGAAACCATTTCCGGAATTGTCCAGGATCCCCTCCACCGTGAATCTGGAGACGAACACTTTTGGCACCGATCCCTCCCTCCCGGGCATGCAAGCAATTGCACGTTTTGTCCTAGCCTGCGAATCCGGAAACCGCTTAACTGTCCGGGATATTCCTCCCGTGATGCCCGACGAATCATATTTTTCCGCGAGCCTCAAACTGCTGACAAAGCTGGCAGTGAGGGAATCCATGGGAGGAAAGCGGTGAGCATCAAAGGAAGCTTATCCATTTTCGTTGCGGGTTTCTGCGGTCTTCTGCCCCTGAAGTCCCAGGATATCATGTCCTCGGAACAGCCCGAGTCCATCGCACTCCCCACGGACGAGGAGTCCAAGCCCACGCCGACGCCATCCCTCTTCACGCCAGTGGTCCCCGGCATGCCGAAGCCGGCTGGTGCCTCGACACCCCGGTCTCCGGTTTTCCTCCCCCCGGACATTCCGGCCCCGGCCATCCAATCCACGCCGACCACGACGGACGTGCTCCCCTCGGATGCCGCCCTGCTCGCTCAACCGACGCCGACCCCCTTCCAGATGGCAACCCCGGTCGCCAGGAAAGCCACCCCGGCTCGCCCCGCCACAGTCGTCACCTCGGAGCCGCAGCAGCCTGCGGTCAGCCAGGCCCAGATCAGCGCATGGGTCACTCAGGCGACCGAAAAGCAGGATGCCGCGCTCGCCACAAAGGCGGCCTGGGCATACTTTAACCGCGGAGAATATTCCTCCGCAGGCATGTGGTTCAACCAGGCTCTCGAATGGAGCCCGGGCACAGGCGAAGCCGCCTACGGGCTGGCCTTTTCAAAATTCCGCGAGGGCGACCTGAGCAGCGCCGAGGCCATCGTGAACTTCCGCGGGGACAGCTACCCGAAGATGCGCGTCCTCAAAGGCGACATCGCATCGCGCCGCGCGGTGGAGGCCTACGAGGCGAAAAATTATCCACGGAGCCGCGACCTCATGCTCACGGCATCGCAGGCCCGCCCGCTCAGCCGCAACGAGCAGACGGTTCTCGCCTGGGATTATTATTACACGAAGGATTACGCGAAATCCTCCGAGCTCTTCGAAAAGCTCTACCGCTCCTCGCCAAACGAAAATGCCGCACAGGGCCTTTATGCCTCCCTGGCCAAAACGGGAAACTACGAAAAGGTCGACACCATCGGCGAAACGGTCAAAGGCCCGCTCAAGGGCATGTATGGGACCTCGGAAGCCAAACGGTATTTCAAGGCCAACCTCTACGTGGCATCGGCGGGCGCCGGCGGCGAAAAGATTTACCGCGTCCTCGAAAACTACACGAGCCCGAGCGTGGCGGCCGGATTCATCTTCTCCAGCAAGTCCGGCACCGAAGGCGAGGGCAAGCTGAACATGGCGGCCATCCCGGTCATCTCCGGCCGCATCTATCCCTCCAACAAAACCATGCTGACCGCGCAGATCTCGCGCATCACCCTGAACTCCGGCGACCTCCCCAACGGAGCCGTCGTAGGCCAGTATCCAAAAACCTATACGCCCTACCTCAAGACGCCGGTCACTTCCTACGGCAACCTCTACGACTTCTCGGTCCACTTCGAATATCAGGACTGGATCACGTGGTATGTCACGTTCGGCATCACCCCCTCGGGCGGCCCGCTCAACGCGAAGCCGGTCGGGGATATCGGGATGATCTACCGCGACGAAAAAGGTTATTTCCAGGCCGAACTCTACTCCAAGGCGGTCAAGGAAAGCATTCTCTCCTACATCGGGATGGAGGATCCCTATACCGGAAAAAACTGGGGAGGAGTCACCGAGGCCGGCGGCCGGGTCTCGCTCTTCCGGTCCATCGCTCCGAAATGGACGATCTACGTGAATGGAAGCTACGGGATTCTTGACGGAACCAACGTCAAGAGCAACACCCACCTCTCCGGCACCGCCGCGCTCGCCTATGAATTCGAGGTCAAAAATTTTGAATACGTCACCGTCGGACTCGCCGCCTCCTACGAAAGCTACGACAACAACCAGAACCATTTCACGTATGGAAACGGCGGCTACTTCAGCCCGGAATACCTCGCGCAGGTCCTCATCCAGGGCCAGTTCCTGACCACCGAAGGCCGGAAGTGGATCGCCGCCGGAACGCTCGGTCTCGGCGTTCAAAACAACCGCCAGGCCTCCAGCCCGTATTTCCCGCTGAATGAGGACGGCCAGATGTATGCCGCCGAGGAATCCAGCACGGTCATCGGCCTGATCGGCGCGCAGGGCGCCTACATGATCTCGCCGAACTGGCTGATCGGCGGACAGCTCGGCTACGCGGTCACGGCGGATTACAACGAGGGCTCGATCGGGCTCTACGTGCGCTACTTCTTCGAGCCGCGGAACGGACTCCTCCGCACCGACCTCGGCCTCGACCGCCCCTGACACCACTGAAAGCGTTTTCGATTCGCAACGAGCGGGCCCATCGTCCATACTCGCCCCGATGAACGAAGAATTCCCCAAGCGCCACCTCGAATCGCTCTGGGCCCCCTGGCGCGTCGAGTATTTTCAGGCAGAGCACCGGACGGGGCGGGATTTCCTCGGCGAGGCCGCGCAGTCGGACGACGATGCCGCCCATCTCGTCGTCACGAGAAGAAAATCCGCCTTCCTCATCATGAACAAATACCCCTACTCGGCGGGGCATCTCATGGCCGTTCCTTATCGGAAGGTTCACCGCATGGAAGACCTCGCCGAAGGTGAGGTCCTGGAGCTGTGGGAGCTGGCCATTCACGCGCAGAAGTTGCTGGAGCAGGCAGTGAAGGCGCAGGGGTTCAACATCGGCTGGAACCTCGGCAAAGTCGCCGGCGCGGGAGTGGACGACCACCTGCACATTCACATCGTCCCCCGCTGGGTGGGCGACTCGAACTTCATCGCAGTCATCGGCGGCACCCGGATCGTCCCGGAAGCCCTCCAGCCGCTTTACGAGCGGCTGATGAAAATCCAGAGCAACCTCCGGTGAAATTCTCCTCGCGCGGGCAGATGCTGGCCGGGGGAAGCGGCATCGAGCAATTGATGGACGATCTTGGCCATGCGCTCGGCGCTTCGGGGCCTTCCCCACACATGCTCGGCGGGGGAAATCCTGCTCACATTCCGGCCATGGAGGAAGTCTGGCGCCGGCGCATGCAGGAGATCACCCGCGATCCGGAAACGCTCCGCCGCACACTCGCAATCTACGACCCGCCGCGCGGAAACCCCGACTGCATCCGGTGGCTGGCGGAGCTCCTCAGCACAGAATACGGCTGGCCGGTCGGACCGGAAAATATCGCCGTCACCCCCGGGGGACAAACCGCGTTCTTCTTTCTGTTCAACCTCCTCGGCGGGGTGCGCCCGGATGGATCGCAGGGAAAAATCCTTTTCCCGCTCATGCCGGAATACATCGGCTACGCAAACCAGGCCCTCGAACCCGGGATGTTCGAGTCCCAGCGCCCGCTCATCGAAAAAACCGGCGCGCATTCGTTCAAATACCATATCGATTTTCAGAGCCTGGACCCGGGCCCGGAGATCGGAGGGATCTGCGTTTCGCGGCCAACCAATCCCAGTGGAAATCTGATTTCGGACGCGGAACTGGGACGCCTCGCCGCGCTCGCCGGAAATCTGGATATCCCCCTGATCATCGACAACGCCTATGGATGGCCGTTCCCGGGAATCGTCTTCGGCGAGGGGAAACCGCTTTGGACGGATCACACCGTCCATGTGATGAGCCTCTCCAAATTCGGGCTTCCCGGAACAAGAACCGCCTTCGTCGTCGGTCCGCCGGAAATCGCCTCGGCGATCTCCTCAATGATGGCGGTCACCGGGCTCGCGAACGGAAACTTTGGCCAGTCGATCGCCGGGCCGCTCCTCCAGAGCCGGCAGATTCTCGACCTGAGCCGCGAGGTCATCCGGCCGTTCTACCTCCGGAAACGCAACGCGGCCCTCGCGGACATCGAAGAGTTTTTTCCCCGCGACGCACCCTGCTTTCTCCACCAGAGCGAGGGTGCCATGTTCCTTTGGATTTGGATCGAAAACTCCCGCCGCTCCTCCCGCGAACTCTACGAATGTCTCAAAAAACGCGGCGTGCTGGTCGTCCCCGGGGAATACTTCTTCTTCGGATTGCCGGAGGATGGATGGATGCACCGCCACGAGTGCCTGCGGGTTTCCTTCGCCATGCCCGATGAGGAAGTCCGCGCCGGGCTGCGGATCATCGCGGAGGAGATTGCACGCGGGCAGTGACGCGCGCCGACTCTGGAATTTCACAGATCCTCGAACCGGTTCACCCGGAAGGTGCTCTTCCGCTCCGCTGCGGGCTTCAACGGGCTTGGCTTTGCCTCGGCCCTGGCGTTGCTGCGCAGCTTCGATTCATCAGTCGGGGGGGCTGCGATGTTCCCGATACTGTAGGTGTTGATTGCTATCATCGCGCTGCGCCCTCCGCCCGGGAGAGTCCTCCGGGCGGTAATGAACTGGCCGGGGCGATAATAATTTGTGAGGTCCCGCTTGAAGGCGGAACGGTTGATCCCGATGTTTAGGTTCTTGCGGATTTCGAAATGCAGGTGCGCGACATACATCCCGCGGTTTGTCCCGATCGTCCCGACCTGCTGCCCGCGCGTGATCTGCTGCCCCTCGCGGACCAGAATTTTATCCAGGTGCGCATACATCGAGTCCACCGTCTGCAGCTGCCCGTTCTCCATGAAGATGTGCCGGATCAACACGACATTTCCCCACCCCATGCGGGCGTCCCTGGCAAATGTCACATACCCGTGCCCGATCGCAAAAACTGGAGCTCCCAAATCGCTGTTGCCGCCCTTCAGCCCGTTCCAATCTTCTCCCGGATGGTAGGAAAGAAACCCGCGCGAGGTATAATACCCCTCCGCTTCCGGCTTTCCAACCGGCTGATCAAATCCGTCAGCCACCCGCGTCCGGACCTGCTCCGGCTGCGGAACCGCAGCCAGCACCGGCAGCAAACAGAGAAGTGCGATCCAGAAATGCCATCTTCGCATGGGTCAGTCAGCCTACGATGCCGAAGCAAAATGCGCAACACCTCCGCGCCCCCCAGGGCAAACGCATTATAAATACCCACTAGTGAGATGCGCCCGGATCAGCGCCGCGATCTCCTCCGGTGGCCGCGCCCCATCGAGGACGCGGATGCGTTGGGTTTCGCGGGCGGCGAGCTCGAGATATCCGTGCCTGACGGCTTCAAAAAATGCTTCGGATTCACGCTCGATCCGGTCCGGATCCCGGTTCCTGCCCCCCATGCGCTCGATGGCGGTGGCGCGGTCGAGATCGATCAGGAAGGTCAGGTCGGGGAGGCAGACGCCGACAGCAAAGGCGTTGATCCTGGCGGTCACTTCCGGCGGGATCTTCCGCGCAACCCCCTGGTAGACCGTGGTCGAATCGAAAAACCGGTCGGAGATCACGGTGCGGCCCGCCAGGAGAGCGGGGCGGATCACCTCGCGGACGAGTTGGGCGCGGCTGGCGGCGAAAAGCAGGAGCTCGGATTCCGCGGTGAGCGCCGCCCCCTCGGGCGCGTGCTGGAGCAGGTGCCGGATCACCTCGCCGGAGGGCGTCCCCCCGGGCTCGCGCACGAGCAGCGGATCCTGCCCAAGGGATCGCAGCGCCTCTGCGAGCAGGTGGATCTGGGTGGATTTTCCGCATCCCTCCGATCCTTCGAATGTGAGAAAAAGTCCTTTGCTGGCCGTGCTTGTTTCCATCGGGAGACCGTTCATACTGGGCCCTCATTCATGTCCATGGAAAGCAGGAAAATTTGTTTCGTGGCGACCGAGCCGGAGGAGGAGGAATTTTTCTCGGAGAAGTTCGAGAAGTTCGATGTCTCCTTCCAGCCCGCGCTGCGCGACGTCCCGGAGGACGTCGAGGTCATCTCCATCTTCATCAACGACCGGATCGATGAGCGCTTTCTCGACGGCCATCCCGCCCTGCGGATGATCGCCACCCGCTCGATGGGATTCGACCACCTCGACCTGGAGGCCTGCGCGAAGCGGCGGGTCGCGATCACCCACGTCAGCGGCTACGGGGAAAACACGGTCGCCGAGCACACGTTCGCCCTCATGCTCGCGCTTTCGCGGAGGCTCCGCGAGTCGACCGAGGCCGCGCTCGCCGGAAAGTTCACCCATGAGAAATTCCGCGGCATGGACCTGCGCGGAAGCACTCTGGGCGTCGTCGGCGCGGGGCGGGTCGGGCTGCATGTGATCCGGATCGCCGCGGCATTCGGCATGAAGGTGATCGCCTACGACTCGCACCCCAACCCGCTCCACACCGAGCTGCTGGATTTCAAATACACGTCCTTCGAGCACCTCATCCGCGAATCCCACGTCATCACCCTCCACATCCCGCTCAACCAGGAAACCCACCACATCCTCAACCGGGAGACGCTGTCCCGCTGCCGGGCGGGCGTGCTGATCGTGAACACCGCGCGCGGGCGGCTCATCGATTCCGAGGCGCTGATCGAGGCGCTCGACAGCGGGCAGGTAGGCGGGGCCGGCCTCGATGTCATCGAGGAGGAGGGCGTCTTCCACGGCGGAGCCACCGCCCTGCTGGGCGCGCAGATTGCCGACAGGGTGCGCGGGGCGGGGATGGACAACGACCGCATCGCCCTCCCCGCAGGCCGCATGAAAGAAATTTCGCGCTACATCGCCAGCAACGCGCTCCTCCGCAGGCCGCAGGTGGTCTTCACCCCGCACAATGCCTACAACAGCACCGAGTCGCGGGAGTTCATCAGCAAAACCACCTCGGAAAATATTCTCAACCACTTCGCACAAAACCCATGAACCACTGGCTCGTGAAGCAGGAACCCACGACGTATTTCCAGGCCATCATAAATCTCGCGAAAGCTTGATTTTCCGCTGGAAGCCGTGGAGGGTTCGCACGAAGTTACATCCCGATGTCTGAACCGCATTTTGCCGTCGCCGCAACCTTCTCTCCCCGCTTTCGGGCGGTGATTGCGGAAGCCGACCGCATTGCGCTCAAATTTGGTGCCCGTCTCAGCGTCCTTCACGCCGGGGAACGGTCCGATGAGAAGGTGTCAAAATTCCATGATGCGTTCGGGGAGCTCGGCCGCGGAGAAGTCGATATTTACTGGTGCGAAGGCGACACGCCCGCGGAGGCGCTCGTCGATGCGGCCGCGAGCGAGTATTTTGATCTCCTCATCGCGGGGGCGGTTGACCATCGGAGCGAAATCCGGAATTTCACGGGCGACGTGGTGCGCGAACTTCTCCAGCGCGCGCCATGCGACCTTCTCCTGATCCCCGCTCCGGTCGAGACGGATCCCGGCGAGCAGGCCACAGCCTGCCTCATGATCGAAGCCCACCGGCCCCGCTGGCAGCTCGCACGAACTGCCCTCGTCTCGATTGAACCGGCCAGCATTTCAATCCTTGCGGCGGACAGTCCGTTTGCCCATGCGCGCGATGCAGCGCTCGGGCATGAGGAGGACCACTCGGAGATCGAACACCTCCGCGAGGCGCTTGAAGAAATCGCCCCGGACGTCGATCTGCGCACCGTCGAGTCGAACACCGGGTTCATGCTTTGCGACATCGTGCAGGAAGCCGCGCCGGATTTTTTGATCGTCGAAGCGGAATGGCGGAACCGCCGGAGGGTTCTCCCCCCTCATCTCGACTGGCTAAACCAGGTCATCCCGGCCCGGTTGTTTCTGCTCGGAAAGCCGCCGCGGGAGGACTCGGAAACCGTCGGGCTATAGCTCGTTCAACACGACCTGGCCGTCGGCGACGATCTGCCCGTTGACTTGTGCGGAAACGGAAAATTGAATGAGCCCGCCAAGCGACCCGGCCTTCATCGCCCGCAGCAGGATTTTTTCTCCGGGCCTCGCCGGGGAGGGAAATTTCATCGCCCGGATCGCGGAGAGAAGGAACCCCGTTTTCGAGGCTCCGGCGATCCCGGCCACCTGCGCCAGCGCCTCGGTCAGGATCACCCCGGGAACGACCGGATTTCCGGGAAAATGTCCCGCAAACATCGGGTCGTCCACGGCGAATGTTTTTTCCCCCTCTGCGCTGATGCCCGGTTCAAAATGGGTCACGCGGTCCACAAACAAGAAGGGCTTTCGATGCGGGAGGCCGAGGGCAATCGGGTCATGGGAGGGATGAGAAGACTGGGATTTATGGGAGAAATGCTCCGCCTGGCTGTCATCCCTCCCATACTTCCCATCACTCTCATTTTTTCTCATATCAGCGCCCCGGCGCTTTGCCTGGCAGAAACCCATCAAAAATAAAAAGCCCCGCAGCGATGCAGATGCAGGAATCCGCAATATTAAACGCCGGCCAGTGGCCATACCACGGCAGGATCACATCGAGAAAATCCACAACAAACCCGTGGAGCAGGCGGTCGGTGAGATTCCCCAGAATCCCCGAGACAAGAAGTGCGGCGCCGATCCTCGTGGGCGCCCCTGCAAATGCCCCCTTCCATGCGAGCACGCCGACAACGATCAGGGCGGCGGCGGCCAGCAGGATAAAAAAGAGATTGCTGTCCTTCAGCATTCCAAAGGCGGCTCCCGTATTGTGGACCTGCACAAAATCCAAAACACGGGGAACGACCTGGACGACTTCGTCCGTCCCAATATTTTGGAGCACCAGCCATTTTGTCACCTGGTCCGCGATGTAGAGCGGAAGCGTCAGCAGCAGCAGGTATCGAAGGGCGGATTTCATGCAGGCATGTCCGCAACAGCCTCCTCGCACCGCGAACACAACGTCGGGTGCGCCGCGCTCGAACCGACTTCATCCCGGTGGCGCCAGCATCGCTCGCAGCGGACGGCGGAGGTTTTTGTCGCCGTCACCCCGGCTTCTCCGCCGGAAGCGACGCCAAGGTTGCTCAGGATGAACAGCTCCTCCAACTCCCCGCCGAGCGGGTCCAGCAAAGCCAGATCCGCCGCCGGCACGGTGAGGGAGATCCTCGCCTCCAGCGCGCTCCCGATCTCTCCGGCCTTCTGGATCTTCTCGACCGTCTGGGAAATCAGCCCGCGAATCTCGAGCAGCCGGCCCATCTCCCGGAGCGCATCGGCGTTTGTCCACGCGGGATCGGGCTCCGGAAACAGCTGCAGGTGGACGGACGAATCCTTTTGGAAATACCCCCAGGCCTCCTCCGCGGTGAAGGCCAGGATCGGCGCGAGCAGGCGGATCAAGGCATCCAGCACCTTGTGCATCGCAAACTGGGTGGCGCGGCGGCGCGCGGAATCCCCCTTGTCGCAATACAGCCGGTCCTTGGTGATATCCACATACAGGCTGCTCAGATCGACCGCGCAGAACTGGTTGATCGTGTGGTAAACGCGGTGGAACTCCAGGCTCTCGTAGCCCTCGGCGCACGTCCCGACGACCTCCTGCAGGCGCGCCAGAATCCAGCGGTCCACAAATGTCAGGTCCTCCGGAGCGGGCGGGCGGGACGCGTCGTAGTCGTGCAGGTTCGCGAGCAGGATGCGCAGCGTGTTCCTGATCCTGCGGTAGGCGTCGGAGAGCCGCGTGAAGATCTCTTCGGAAAATGGCACGTCGTCGGTGAAGTTCACGCTGCTGACCCACAGGCGAAGGAGGTCGGCTCCGTATTTTCCAACATAGTGATCCGCCTCCGTCGGCTTCTGGTATCCGCCCTGCGCCGACTTCGAGATTTTCTTCCTCGTGTCCATGTCGACGACGAACCCATGCGTGAGCACCGCGCGATACGGCGCCACTTTATTCATCGCCACCGAGGTCATGAGCGAGCTCTGGAACCACCCGCGATGCTGGTCGGTCGCCTCGAGGTAAAGGTCGGCCGGGAACGCGAGCTCGGGCCGGCGGCGCAGGACCGCCTCATGGCTGAGCCCGGAGTCGATCCACACGTCGAGCGTGTCGTGCCGGCGGGTCACGCCAGCCGGCAGCCCGACGAGCTTCGCCCATTCCTCGTCGCCGAGTTCGAACCACGAATTCGTGCCGCGCTCCGCAAAAATATCCGCGACCTTCGCGATCGTCTCCGGATCAAGGACCGGATCGCCGTTCCCATCGTAGAAGACCGGCAGCGGAACCCCCCAGGTCCGCTGGCGCGAGATGCACCAGTCGGGGCGCGACTCGACGGTCCCACGGATCCGGTTGCGGCCCCAGTGTGGAAGCCATTTCGCCGAGTCGATCTCCGCGAGCGCCTCCGCGCGGATGGAATCGATCCGGATAAAAAATTGCTCGACTGCGCGGAAGATGACCGGCGTCTTGGACCGCCAGCAATGCGGATAGCTGTGCTGATAAGATTCGCGCCCCGCGAGCGCTCCCTTTTCCTGGAGCAGCGCGATGATTCCCTCGTTCGCCTCAAAAACATTTTTGCCGACAAAATCCGGCAGCCCGCACTCCTCGGTAAACCGGCCGTTGTCATCAACCGGCGATAGCAGCGGAAGGCTGTGCTCGAGCCCGAGCTTGTAGTCGTCCTCCCCGTGCCCGGGCGCGATATGGACGCAGCCGGTGCCGGCATCGAGGGTCACGAAGTCCGCCGCGTAGATCGTCGCGGCGCGGTCCAGGAACGGGTGCCGCGCAAGGTGGCCTTCCAGTTCGGTTCCCGGAAATGTTTTTTCGATCGCAATCTTTTCGGCCCCGGTCGCCGAGCAGAACCCTTCCACGAGCGCCCCGGCCATCACGAGCGTTTGCTCCGAGCCGTTGAGCCTGACCCGCACGGCGGAATACGTGTGCTTCGCATGGATCGCAATCGCCAGGTTGGCGGGCAGCGTCCATGGCGTCGTCGTCCAGATCACAACCGATGCCTTGCCGGCAAGCTCCCCGCTCGCGAGCGGGAACAAAACAAAAATCGCCGGAGAGGTTTTGTCCTGGTATTCGACCTCCGCCTCGGCCAGCGCGGTCTGTGCTCCCGTGCTCCAAAGCACGGGCTTCTTCTTGCGATAGACGAGCCCCGCCTCCACGAAACGCCCGAACGAGCGGATGATGTCGGCCTCGTATGCGGGATCGAGCGTGAGATACGGGTGGTCCCAATCTCCAAGCACCCCGAGCCGCCGGAACTGCGCGCGCTGGATGTCGATGAATTTGCGCGCGTATTCCTCGGACCGGCGGCGGACCTCGACGGGCGTCAGCCCGGCGGAGGATTTCACCACGCGGAACTCGATCGGCAGCCCGTGGCAATCCCAGCCCGGGATGAACGGGGCCCGGAACCCGGCCATCGAGCGCGACTTCACCACAAAATCCTTCAGGATCTTGTTCAGCGCCGTCCCCATGTGGACATCGCCGTTCGCGAACGGCGGCCCGTCGTGCAGGACATAGAGCGGCCGATCCTTCCGGGCCTCCTGGATTTTCCGGTAAAGCCCGTCGCCCTCCCACTTCGCGAGCATCTCCGGCTCGCGCTGGGCCAGCCCCGCCTTCATGGGAAAATCCGTCTTCGGCAGCTTGATGGTGTGTTTGTATCCGCTCATGGAAAACCTCCACCTCTATCAGCCCGCCGCCCCCGGGTCAATTGGTGCGCGACACGACAAGATCGAATGGCTCAACCCAAACAGCCTGTATCGCCTCTCCCTCCGCATCGGATATCCGAACGCCTTCGACTGGGAAATGGTCAGACTCGACGGACGGGTGAACTTTATAGCGTCATCAAAAGGGAATTGAACGAAATCTGCCTCGAGCGTACCGGACCCGGTCGCGCAGAAATCCCTGCACGCTTTGAAAATCCAGAAAATCGCTCACCGAGCGGACCCCGTCCGGCGTCCGGAGCAGGTAGCCGATCGTCGCGCAATTCGGATCCCCGCAGGGCAGCGGGGTGAAATCCTCGAACCGGAGCTGCCCGCCGCTTTGTGAGACCGTGTTGAGAATGATATCCGCCGTGTTCAGGCGGACCTGTCCGCTCAGCGTCCCGCGCCCGCTGCCGAAGACCGGCTCCGGGAAGCGACTGCGAATCTCCCTTTGCCTGACGGACGCGAATGTCGTTTACTCCCGAGCCATGGACCCATCGAGAACGATCGCCGAGTTGAAGGAACTGCGCGCGCTCACCGGCGATGAAAATGGCGCCCAGCGCGTGGCATTCACCCCGACGTGGTCGAAGGCCCGGGAATTTCTCAAAGAGAAGTTGTCCGGCCTGCCCGTGGAGATGCACGACGATGCTGCCGGAAATTTCTGGGCCACCCTGCCGGGCCGCTCCGAAAAGGCCCTGCTGATCGGCGGACATATTGACTCGGTGCCGAATGGCGGCTGGCTCGACGGCTGCCTGAACACCCTCGCCGGCGTGGAAATCCTCCGGCGGCTGGTCGAAGAATTCGACGGGTGCCCGCCGGTCACCGTTCGGCTGGTGGACTGGGCGGATGAGGAAGGCGCCCGTTTTGGCAAGAGCCTGTTCGGCTCCTCGGCCTGCGCGGGAACGCTCGACATGCAGGAGGCCCGGAACCTGCGGGGCCGCGACGGCATCGCCCTGCCGGATGCGCTCCGGGCGGTCGGAATCAACTTTGAAAATGTCCAAGCCTCGTGCATCGAGCGCGCAAATGCAGCGGCGTATCTGGAGCTTCACATCGAGCAGGGGCCGGTGCTTCTGGACAAGGGGCTTGTCCTCGGGACCGTGCTCGGAACATTTGGCGTCGAACGCCATACCATCACCTTCCACGGTCAGGCCGCCCATTCCGGCAGCACCCCGATGAACCGCCGCCGCGACGCCTTTCTCGCCGCCGCCAAAATGAGCCCGGAGATTTACAAAATCGCGGAACGCCATGGCGGGGTCTGCACCATCGGCTCCTGCACGACGGAGCCCGGAATCGTCACGAGCGTCGTGGCCGACTGCCGGATCACGCTGGACCAGCGCCACCTCGATGCCACTGCCCTCGCGTCCATGCTCGGGGATGCGCACGAGGCAGCGGAAAGGTTTGCCGGGGAGGGCGGGGTCCAGGTCGAATGGGAACGGCTCTGGCAGATCGAGCCGATCCTTTTCCATCCGGAGCTTGTCGGCCTGTGCGACGAGTCAACGGAAGAAGTCTGTGGAATTTCCCACCGCATGCCGTCAGGCCCGCTGCATGATGCCGCCGAGGTTTCCCGCTCAGGCATCCCCACGGTGATGATGTTTGTCCAGAGCCTGCACGGCATCAGCCACAATAAGATCGAAGATACAAAGGAAGAGCATCTCGAAGCCGCCTTCCTCGCCTTCGACCGCCTGGCCACCAAGACCATGGATTGGATTGCGCGCGAGCCCTGAGGAAGCAGGGGATCAGGCCCGTATGGAGCTTTAAAGCCCCGCAGGGCATGCGCGTCAAGTTAGTGGGACACGGTCTTTCAAAATGGATTTTTTGGGTTTCACCCGTCGCAGGAGGAATGAGTTTCTGTCCTCGACGAGCCATTGCAACTCCTCGCCCTTCTCGATCTGTGCCGCCTCGGCCAATGCCGCCGGGAAATTGACGTAGTAGGACTTCGTCGCCCCTCTCTCGACCCGCTGGATTTTGATTTGATGGCCCACAGTATTGGCTGTTTATGTTAATAGCATTTATACTATTGTCACGTAATGACAGCAATTTCTTCGACATCTCAGAGTTCACCCTCCAGCCGGAGGCACCTCACCATTGGGCAGACGATCTTCATCACGACCATCCCGCATGACCGGCGCGCACCTGATCAGGCTCTTCCGCCAGCATCTTGGAACGACCCCCATGCAAAGCGTCTGGAAGCGGCGGGTCGAAGCCGGAGCACAACTGCTCCGGGAAACCGGACTCGCCATCTCCGAGGTGGCCTACCAGTGCGGGTTCCAATCCCCGTTCCATTTTTCGCGCATGCTCAGGAAGCACTTCGGCCATCCGCCCCGCGCCTACCGGCGGAAGATGTGGGGAATTGATGAAGGGCATGGCCCGCGACCAAAGGATGTTGCGAGTCCGTGAATTGATATTACCCTCTCTGACTATAGCGATACTGGCTCCAAAACTGCTCTAAATTATGCCCACTCTTGACTGCACCGTTGACGGACTGAAATTGCCGAACCCTTTCGTCATTGCCTCCGGCCCTCCGGGAACGAACCTTAACGTCATCTCGCGGGCGTTCCGCGAGGGATGGGGGGCGGTCATCGCCAAGACCGTCAGCCTCGATGCCTCGAAGGTCGTCAATGTCACGCCGCGCTATGCCAAGCTCCATGCGGCCGACGGCAAGGAGGTCATCGGATGGGAAAATATCGAGCTGATCAGCGACCGGCCGCTTTCGATCTGGATCGAGGAATTCAAAAAATGCAAAGACCTGCACCCGGAGGGCGTGCTGATCGCCTCGATCATGGAGGAGTGCAACAAGGACGCGTGGGTGGAAATTGTCGAGCGTTGCCAGGACGCGGGCGTCGATGGGTTCGAACTCAACTTTTCCTGCCCGCACGGGCTCCCCGAACGCAAGATGGGCGCGGCCATGGGACAGGATCCGGAGATTTTGGAAGAAGTTTGCGGATGGGTGATGCCCGCCGCGAAGAAACCCGTCTGGGCAAAAATGACGCCGAACATCACGCACATCGAAGATCCGTCGCGCGCCGCGTTGAAAGCCGGCTGCCATGGGATTAGCGCGATCAACACGATCCGGAGCGTCATGGGCGTTAACCTGGACACCCTTCGCCCGGAGCCAAGCGTTGAAGGCTACACGACCCCCGGGGGTTATTCCTCCAAGGCCATCAAGCCGATCGCGCTGAGGATGTGCATGGAGATCGCAACAGTGATCCGCCAGGAATTCCCCGGCCGGTCGCTCTCGGGGATCGGCGGAATCGAAACCGGCGAGGATGCCGCGCAGTTCATTCTCCTCGGGTGCGATACCGTCCAGGTTTGCACGGGCGTGATGAAGTTCGGCTACGGGCTGGTGAAGCCGCTCCAGGATGGACTGCTCGCCTTCATGGAAAAACATAAATTCGAAACACTCGCCGACTTCAAGGGCCGCAGCCTCGGCTACTTCACGACCCATGCCGATCTCGTCCGGCGGCAAAAGGAGCGGAAGGATGCCCGGAAGGCCGGGAATGTTGTCCACGCGGACGGCGAATGGAGCGGCGATGAATTTGTCGAACAATCCCAGGCGCTCTCCAGTTGATGAAATACCATGAACTCTACGAGCACCTGAAAAGCCGGGTATCGCTCGACGTGGACCGCGTTGAACTCGACGGCGGGATGAGCGTCCATAATTTCACATTCCAGTCCCGACATACCGCGCTGCTGCCCGAGGGACATGGATCGGGGGAACCCAAGGGCGATATCCTGGATGTGGCGGACACGTTGGTCTCGGAAAATGCGTCCTTCCGGTATCACATCTTCAAACCCGACAACCAGCTCAAGTCCGATGGCATGATCCTGCTGTTCCACGGCTTCAACGAGAAGCACTGGCATAAGTATCTGCCCTGGGCAGCCAGGATTCTCGAGGCGACAGGAAAGGCGGTCGTCCTTTTCCCGATTGCGTTCCACATGAACCGCGCCCCGTCCGCATGGAGCGATCCGCGGCTGATGCACCAGGTCAGCAAGCGCCGCAAGGAGGAATTTCCGGACCTCCTGAACTCGTCGCTCCTCAACGCCGCCATCAGCAGCCGGCTCCAAAGAAATCCGCAGAGGTTCATCTGGTCCGGCCTGCAGACCTACCATGATGTCATAGATTTTGTGGAGGGCTGCAAGCGCGGCGAACACCCGCTGTTCGAGAAGGACTTCTCGCTCGATATCCTCGCCTACTCGATCGGATGTTTTCTTTCGCAGGTGCTGCTGCTCAGCAATCCGGACAGCCTGTTCTCGGAGACCAGGCTGTTCATGTTCTGCGGCGGGCCGGTCTTCAACCGGATCTCACCTGTCTCGAAGTTCATCCTGGACAGCGAGGCGAACGTGCATCTCTATTCCTTCCTCGTCGAGCATCTGGAAAGCCACCTCAAGCATGACCCGAAGCTGCTCGCCCATTTGCTCGACAAGTCCGGCATCGCCTTCCGAAGCATGCTTAGCTACAAATCCATGGCCGCATTCCGCGAGGAAAGGTTTAGAGCCATGCATCACCGGATCTCATCGCTCGCCCTGGCCGGAGACGAGGTCATTCCGCCTTATGAGGTGGAAAATACGCTCAATGGCCGGAATCGCGATATCCCCATCCGGGTTGAGGTTTTTGATTTCCCCTACCGATACAAACATGAGGACCCCTTCCCTTCTCCTCCCGGGATCTCAAACGAGGTTAATGAAGGATTTAACAGCGTCTTCGAGACCATTGGCCGCTTTTTGAAATAGACGGCCCGCGGGCGATCAATCGGGCAAAAGTTAGGCATGCACGCCCGCATGGCTGCGGAAAGCCGGCTATGTGACCGGAACCGTCTTAGCCTTTTCGCTTGCCAAGCTGTTAGCGTTAATGTTTGGCTGTCACCTCACGTATGGATTTATCACACATCACCAGCCAGTCATTGCGCCGCGTTCTCAACCTGACCGAACGGAAGGATCAGCTCGTCGCACTCATCGCAGAAATCGAAACCGAGATCTCCAGAGCCCTCTCCGGAGCTGTCGCCCCTGCGGCAAAAGCCCCGGAAAAAAAGGCCGCCCCTGCCCGCAAGGCCAGGAAGCGCTCCTCCTCCCGAAAAGCCAAATCCGGCGGACTGAAGGAGAAGATCCTTGCCGTCCTGGCCAGCGCCGGATCCGGCGGACTGAAGGTGAAAGACATCGCCGCCAAAGTGGGATCCCCTGCGCCGAATGTCTCCGTCTGGTTCAGCACGACAGGAAAGAAGCTGACGCAAAAACTTGAGCCCGGCCGCTATGCCGTCAAGGGAGCAAAGCCGGCGCCCGCTCCAGCCGCGCCCGCTCCGGCACCGGCTGCGCCAGTCAAAGCCAAGGTCGTTGTCAAAGCCCGTAAGAAAGGCAAAAAACCATCCCCCCTCAAGGGGCGCATCCTCACGCTGCTTGATGCGGCCGGACCGAAGGGTTTGCGCGTGAAGGATATTGCCGCAAAGCTCGGGCTTCCCGGCGGCAATGTTTCCGTCTGGATCAGCACGACGGGGAAAAATCTCGTTTCGAAAGTCGAGCCGGGGGTTTACGCGGTGAAGGGCGGCAAGCCCGCCGTTGCGGTCGCAGCAAAGCCTGCGCCTGCATCTAAAAAGGCAGCCAAGGCCGCAAAAAAGCCGGCCACTCCCGTGAAGAAGCCATTCAAGCTTTCGAAACCCAAGGGAAAAACTAAATGAACTTCACTCTTAGGAAAGAGCTCCAGGTGGCAAGGGACATCGCGGACAGCGCCCGCGAGCTGCTGGCGGCGACCACCGATTCTGCCGAGGAAAAAGTCCGGAATGCCCGGGCCCGCCTCGGATATGCGGTCGAGAGCAGCCGGGAGGTTTTTGACAAGATCTCCGACCGCGCCTCAACGGCAGCAAGGGCTGCTGATGACCAGCTTCGGGACCATCCTTACGTGCCGGTCATGGTGGCCCTCGGACTGGGAGCTTTGCTCGCCATCGTCCTGCTGAGAGGAAACTCTCCGAAAAACTGACCTGAAATATCACCGCGCTGCCCGGGACGTCCGCTTCCCGGGCAGCGCGTTTTTCATTTCCATCGGGCCTGATGCCCGGAGGCTTGCTTCAGGGGCCTGGGAAAGGTAACCAAGACCCATGCCAAACCGGATTGACTCCAGATTTCAGACACTCCGCGAATCCCGGACAGCGGGCTTCATTGCTTACATCACCGCCGGGGACCCGAGTCCGGAAGCGACCGCCTCACTCGCCGTGGCGATGGAAGCCGCCGGCGTCGATATTCTGGAACTCGGCATTCCATTCTCCGATCCCCTGGCCGACGGAGCAACAATCCAGGCTGCGGCCGGACGGGCGATCGCTGCGGGGACAAGCGTATCCGTCGTCCTCGAAATTGTGCGCCAGATCCGGAAGTCATCGGAATTGCCGATCGTCCTCTTCACCTATCTGAACCCTGTCTATGTTTATGGCTACGAGCGCTTCATCAAGGACGCGTCCTCCGCCGGCGCGGATGGCCTTCTGATTTTGGACCTTCCCCCGGACGAGGAATCAAGAAATGCGGAGCTCGCGGGCAGCCACGGCCTGCTGTCGATCCGGCTGATCGCCCCGACAACCCCGCCGGACCGGATGGAGCTGATCGCCAAGTCCGCGGAGGGGTTTATCTATTATGTTTCCCGCGAGGGAGTCACCGGCGAGCAGGCGTCGCTCTCGCAAAGCATCTCCTCGCAGGTCTCCGAGATCCGCAAACACACGTCGCTCCCGATCGCGGTGGGATTCGGGATTTCAACGCCCGAACAGGCGCGCGAGGTTGCCAGGCAGGCCGATGCGGTCGTGGTTGGCAGCGCGATCGTCCGTCAGATTGCTGAGGCGGGAAACGCCCCCGGACTCGCGGAAAAAATCACCTCGTTCACGCGCCCGCTTGCGGATGCGGTCAAGGCCGGGTAGGAGCACTGCTATTCGCTGAGAACCTGTGAAATAATTAGGAAAAAGCCGCGTTGCTGAGGATTTTTGGCTTGGCCAAGGCACGAAGGCGGCGGCAATACCCACAGCGGTGTTGCCGATG
>JAPLTF010000008.1 GCA_026398275.1 Verrucomicrobiota bacterium | reverse complement strand
CTATGGGACAGCAACTCAGTCATTATACTAATATCCCCATGAGTAAGTAGCAATTCTTAAAGCCATTTTCTCAGTTTCAAGTTCTGTTCCGCTTCAATGCTTGATCGGACAGCCATTTTATGCTCCTGTGGGACAGCACTGTTTTGAAATCCGGAAACGACGAGACGATCTCAATCTGATAATCGGGGAACGCGTCCACGATCTGCCATTTCCCGGGCTTGTCGGGAAACGAATTCACGACCTGGACTTTGAGGTCCGGAAAGCTGTCCACGACCTGGACCTTGAAATCCGGAAAGCTCGTGACGAACTGGATCTTGCCGAAGACTTTTGATGTGTCGGCTTTGGATTTTCCCGCGAGGGCGGACGCGGGCGCCATGGCGAGCGCCGCGATGAAACCGCGGCGGTTCATGCCTCGGTCTCCGCTTTGTTGATAGCATCGATGAACAGCCGGATCGAGCCGAAGTCGTGCTTGTCCGGCGTGAGCACGATGCGCGGGAGCCCGGCGAGTTGCGGCTCCTCACGCTCCTCCGGCAGCGGCGTCGTCTGGACGATCCGGTCCGCCGCGAGAATCGTGTCGAAGCGCTTGTTCAGATCCTCAACCGCCGCCGGGGTCAGTTTCTTCTGAATGCGGATGACCATCTTTTCCCTCACCCAGCGGTAGGAGTGGAAATTCTTGTAGAACTGGGTGATGACGTTCACCGCGTCGGCCGGGTCGTGCGTGATGTGGAAAAGGTGGAAGTCGGTCTGCGAGACGAGCCCGTGCGCGAGCAGGTCGTTCACAATGAACCGCCGCCAGGTCTCCCAGTAGTGACCGTTCTGGCGGTCGAGCATGATTACCGGCACGATCGGCATCTTGCCGGTCTGCATCAGCGTCAGGATTTCGCAGCCCTCGTCGTGGGTGCCGAACCCGCCAGGGAGCAGGACAAATGCGTTCGTCTCCTTCGCAAAATTCAGCTTGCGCGTGAAAAAATAATTAAAGTTGATGAGCTTCGGATCACCGTGGATCGTCTCGTTCGCCCGCTGCTCGAACGGAAGCCGGATGTTCAGGCCGAAACTTTTTTCGGCCCCCGCCCCCTCCTGGGCAGCCCCCATGATCCCGTCCCCGCCACCGGTGATCACCATGAAATCTTTGGCCACGATCCTCTTCGCAAACGATTTCGCAAGCTTGTATTCCTCCTCGTCCGGTTTCGTGCGCGCGCTCCCGAACACCGCGACCTTGCGGATCCCCTGGTAATTTGAAAACACGCGCGCGGCGTAGCGCATCTCGCGCAGCGCCCGGCTCATGAGCTTGAGCTCGGCGATGCTGGCGCGGTCGGTCCCCAGCTTGAGCGAGGTCTCGACGAGGTCGGCAACCAGGTCCGCCGCCTTGCCCGATGCGGCCTCCTCGGCCAGGGCCCTGATGCGGGGATCCGTTGAGCGTTCTTTCATATCCGGAGGCTACCCGATACCGCCCAACCGGCCAGCCGGAAATAAAAATCCGCAGGCCTGCCCGCGATTGATTTTCCTGCGGGAACCCCCCATCCTGCGCGGATGCTGAACTACATCTGGCTCGGCCTCGTCGTGCTGGCGGTCCTCATGGGGGGCTTCTCCGGTCACCTCCAGGAGGTTTCGAATGCGGCCTTCGAGGCCTGCAAGGCGGCGGTGATGAACATCGCGCTTCCGCTGGCGGGCGTCATGGCGCTCTGGCTGGGCCTGATGAAGCTCGCGGAGAAATCCGGTCTGGTCGAAATCCTGGCGCGGGCGCTGCGGCCGGTGCTGAAATGGCTGTTCCCGGACGTGCCCGCGGCGCATCCCGCGATGGGAACGATGGTCATGAACATCGCCGCGAACATGCTGGGCCTGAGCAATGCCGCCACCCCGCTCGGCCTTCGCGCCATGCAGGATCTCGAAAAGCTCAACCCGCGGCCCGGCACGGCGAGCAACGCGATGTGCACCTTCCTCGCGATCAACACGGCCTCGGTGCAGCTGATTCCCGCCACCACAGTCGCGATCCTCGCGGCGGCTGGCGCGAAAAATCCCACGCAGATCATCGGGACAGCATTCTTCGCATCGTGCTGCTCGACGGCGGCCGGCATCCTCGCCGTGAAATTTTTTGAGAAGCTCCCGATGTTCGCGCTGCCGCCGGCGGGTCCGGTCGCGGCACCGCAGGTCGCCGTGGAGGAGGAGCGCCTGGCCCCGCGCCTTGTGTGGTGGGGCACCTACGCGCTGCTCATCTTCGCGGCGGCGTTTGTCTATTTCGGATGGCAGCACGCGGCGCTTCCCGGGATGGCCGCCCGCCAGCCGCTCGTCCGGTTTGTCGAGTCGGTGTCCTACCTGGCCATCCCGTTTCTCGTGGGATTTTTTCCGCTCTACGCGGCGCTCTGCCGCGTGAAGGTTTACGAGGAGTTTGTGGAGGGCGCGAAGGAGGGGTTCCTGGTCGCGATAAAAATCATCCCGTATCTGGTCGCGATCATCTCGGCGGTGGCGATGTTCCGGGCCGCCGGCGGCATCGACGTCATCACGAAGGCGATCGGCCCGGCGCTTGCGGCCATTTCCTTTCCGTCCGAGCTGCTGCCGCTGGCGCTCATGCGGCCGTTGAGCGGGAGCGGCGCGACCGGCATTTTTGCGGAGCTGGTGAAAAGCCAGGGGCCGGACAGCCTGATCTCGCAGATGGGGGCAACGATCATGGGCGGGACCGAGACCACGTTCTACGTGCTCGCCGTCTATTTCGGATCGGTCGGCGTCCGGCGCACCCGCCATGCCGTTCCAGCCGGGCTTTGCGCCGACCTCGCCGGCGTCACGGCATCCGTGATCATCTGCAACCTGGTTTTCGGCCGATAGATGCACGAGACGCTGCGCCTCCTTCAGATCGTCCTGCCGGTGTTCCTTGTCATCGGCGCGGGCTATGCCATGCGGCGCACGAGGATCCTTACCGAGGCGGCGGATCAATCGCTCCTCGGGGTGCTCATCAAGCTCTTCATTCCGTGCCTGGCGCTGGACGTGATCATCGGGAACGAGGCCCTGCTGCGGCCGGCCAGCCTCGTGCTGCCGCCGCTCGCGGGGTTCGCCTCGGTCGCGCTCGGCCTCGGAGTCTCGCTGCTGGCCGCACGGATATTTATCAAGGACAAGAGGACGGGGAGGACGTTCGCCTGTACGACCGGGCTGCAGAATTACGGATACATCCCGCTGCCGCTGTGCCAGGCGCTTTTCGGCCGCGAGGTGGTCGGCGTGCTGTTTGCCTTCAACCTCGGTGTTGAGATCGCGATGTGGACGATCGCCGTCGCCACGATCTCCGGCCACCAGGCGGGGAGGCGCTGGTGGGTGCCGCTTCTGAATCCTCCGATTCTTGCGGTCGTGGGCGGAATCGCTTTCAACTTTCTGGGGGCCGGCCACTGGACCCCCGCCCCGGTCACCACCGCATGGCACATGCTCGGGCTCTGCGCCGTCCCGCTGGGACTCCTTCTCACCGGGGCGGTTCTTGCCGACCATGCCACGCCGCACGTCCTGCGCTCCGGCTGGCCGGCCATGTTGCTCGGCATCGGAATCCGACTCGGGATCATGCCCGCGCTCATTTTGCTCATGGCCATCGCCGCGGATCCTGCACTGCATTCCGTGCTCGTCGTCCAGGCGGCGATGCCGAGCGCGGTATTCCCGATTGTCCTCGCCAAAATCCACGACGGCGACATGCCGACCGCGCTGCGTGTGATTCTGGGCACCTCCCTCGTTGGGCTTGTCACCATCCCGCTCTGGCTGTCATTCGGGCTCCGCCTCCTCCAACTGCCGGGCGGCGGATAGGGCGCGCTACGGTTTTGCGGTCAGATATTTTGCAAGACCCGCCCGGCGGGAGTGAGGAGAAAGGAGTTGCGCGGGGAGGGAAGGGGCAGGAGAATTCGTGTCCCATGAAGTTTGCCGAGTCCCTCCTGATTTTTGCCGTGCTTGCGACGGGGTGTTCGAAGCCGGTTCCGCCGGCTCCGCCGTCTGAGGAGAAGCCTCCCGTGAAGGTGGCGGCGGCACCGGCCCCCTCAAAAAAACCGGTCGCGAAGATTTCGTATGTGGGGACCTGGGCCGTTGCTGACGACCAGGGGCAGGCTTTTGACATCGCGGTCTTTCCCAATGGCCAGGCGGTGAGCAATTGGACAAAAGGCCCCGCCGGGGCGCATGGGGTGCGGGGGTTCTGGCGGATGGAAGACGACCGGCTCATCGTGTTTTTTCAGGACGGTTGGACGGACGTGATTTCCGGGGCGGATGGAGTGTTCGAGCACCGGGGATTCGAGCCGGGGGCCGCATGGGACGGGGCACCGAAAAACCAGTCGGCAGCAAAGAGGCTTGAGGGAGGTGGATTCGCCGGCGTCTGGTGTTTGAACAAGGAGCCCGACGGGAGCTACCTCTATGCGTCCCTGCAATCCTCCGGCCGCGCTTTCAGCACGATCGGCGGCGGCACCGAAGGCACTTGGGAGGCGACAAAGGATGGAGCGCTTTGCAAGTGGCCGGACGGATGGAACGACCTGATCTTTGCGTCGCAGGACGGATTTCAGAAGCGCTCCTGGGTCGGCCCCGCCGGGCAGGAGACAACCCCTCCCGACATCTCGCCCGCCGTGCGGGTGGGCGAGGCCGGGTTTTCCATCACGCCATGAACGCGCTGCCGCTTGTCATCTGCTCGGCATTGATTGCGATGGCCATGATGGTCGTTGTATGGTTTTTTGCGCGGCGGATGAATAATGCCGGGATCGTTGATATCTGGTGGTCGTTCGGCTTTGCGCCGGTGGCGGTGTTTTGCGGAATTGCCGGCAGCGGGCACCCGATGAGGAACGGGCTGATTGCCGCCATGGTCTGCGCCTGGAGCCTCAGGCTCGGGACTCACCTCTATAAGCGGGTGATGTCGCATCACCCCGACGAGGACCCGAGGTATGCCGCGCTCCGGATCCAGTTTCCCAACCATCCGTGGCTCATGTTCTTTGGATTCTTTCAATTGCAGGCGGTGCTGATCGGGCTTCTGAGCCTGCCGGTGGCGCTGGCCTGCTCGAATCCCGCAGGCGGGATCGGTGCCTTCGAAGTCGCGGGCCTCGCGCTCTGGCTTGTGGCGATCGGTGGAGAGGCAGTGGCCGATGCCCAGCTGGCCTGGTTCCGGGGCCAGCCTGCCAACCGCGGGCGCGTCTGCGGGTTCGGCCTCTGGAGATATTCGCGGCATCCGAACTACTTTTTCGAGTGGCTCATCTGGGTGGCGTATTTCCTTTTTGCGCTTGGTGCGCCATTCGGATGGACCGGGGTGCTGAGCCCGCTTCTGATGCTCTATTTCCTGACCTGCGTGACCGGCATCCCGCCGTCCGAGGCCCACTCGCTCTCCTCGCGCGGTGACGACTACCGCTCGTATCAGCGACGGACAAGTCCGTTCATACCCTGGTTTCCCAAATGATATCCCTCGACGACCTTCTCGCCCGCAACCTGCTCCCCGACGCCGCGATCCGGATCGGCATCCGGAACCTCCTCGCAAAAAAGATCCGCGAGGAATCGCACGCGAACGTCGAGGCGCGAAGCGAGGCGCTGGCGGCGTTCATCGCCGGGCTGAAAACGAGCCCGATCGCGATCAAGACCGGCGAGGCGAACGAGCAGCACTATGAGGTCCCCACGGAATTTTTCCAACTCGTGCTCGGCCCGCGGATGAAATACAGCGGCGGCTACTGGCCGCGCGATGAGACGACGTTTGCGGAGTCCGAGGAGGCGATGCTGGCGTTGAGCTGCGAGCGGGCGGGCCTGACCGACGGGCAGGATGTTCTCGAACTCGGCTGCGGGTGGGGGAGCCTGACGCTGTGGATGGCGGAGAACTATCCGAATTCCCGGATCACCGGAGTCTCAAACTCGGCCACGCAAAAAATCCACATCGAGGCCGAGGCGCTGCGGCGCGGGCTGCGCAACGTCACGATCCTCACCGCCGACATGAACGGATTTGAGGCGGGGGATGCGGGGTTTGACCGGGTGGTTTCGGTCGAAATGTTCGAGCACATGAAAAACTACCAGCTCCTGCTCGCAAAGATCGCCCGCTGGCTCCGGGCGGACGGAAAGCTTTTCGTGCATATTTTCACGCACCGCGAGTTTGCCTACCACTTCGAGGGGAGCGATCCGTCGGACTGGATCACGCGATATTTTTTTGAGGGCGGGACCATGCCCTCCGACGACCTGCTGCTCTATTTCCAGGATGATCTGGCTTTGGAAAATCACTGGCGGGTCAACGGCACCCATTACCAGCGCACATCCGAGGCCTGGCTGAAAAACATGGATGCCAACGGGTCCGCCGTCCTCCCGATCCTTGAAAAGACCTACGGGGCCGCGCAGGCCTCGAAATGGCGCGCTTACTGGCGGGTTTTCTTCATGTCGTGCGCCGAGCTCTGGGGATACCGGGAAGGAAACGAATGGATCGTCAGCCACTACCTCTTTCGAAAGCCCGCCCGCTGACGCCGTCCCGTCGGCGCATCGGCCGAACAAGCAGGGCGCACGCAGGCAGAGTCATTGCGCCTGCCCGCTTGCGATTACGTTGAGCGAGGCCGTTTTGCTGATCAGGCGCAACCCGAACGCGGCAGGCCGGCTCAGGCGGCGTCTTTCTCCTGCTTCTTGCGGATGAGGGGGGAGCGCTTGCCTTCGACGACGGCGCGGTTGATCGTGACCTCGGCGATGTCATCGCGGCCGGGGGATTCGAACATGATGTCGAGCATGATCCGCTCGAGCATGGCGCGGAGGGCGCGGGCACCGGTGCCTTTTTTCAGGGCCTCGGAGGCAAGGGAGCGCAGGGCGTCCTTCGTCATGTTGAGGCCGACGCCATCCATGGCGAGCAGCTTGGTGAACTGCTTGACCATGGCATTTTTCGGCTCGGTGAGGATCGTGACCAACTCGTCTTCGGTCAGCTCGTCGAGGGTGGCGACAATCGGGAGGCGCCCGATAAATTCCGGGATGAGCCCGAAGCTGAGGAGGTCCTCCGGCTCGACCTTTTTCAGGGCCTCGCGCTGGAGGAGCCCGTCGGAGACATCCCCGCGGGAGTTGAATCCCATCGAGCGTCCGCCCATCCGGCGGTGGACAATCTTGTCGAGGCCGACGAATGCGCCGCCGCAGATGAAGAGGATCTTTTCCGTGTTGACCTGGATGTATTCCTGGTGCGGATGCTTTCTGCCGCCCTGCGGCGGGACATTGCAGACCGTGCCTTCGAGCATCTTCAATAATGCCTGCTGGACGCCCTCGCCCGAGACATCGCGCGTGATGCTGACGTTCTCGGTCTTGCGGCCGATCTTGTCGATCTCGTCGATATAGACGATGCCCATCTCGCAGCGCTTGACGTCGTAGTCGGCGTTCTGGAGGAGGCGGAGGATGATGTTCTCGACGTCTTCCCCGACGTAGCCGGCCTCGGTGATCGAGGTGGCGTCGGCGATGCAGAACGGGACATCAAGAATTTTTGCGAGCGTGCGCGCGAGCAGGGTCTTGCCCGAGCCGGTCGGGCCGATCAGGAGGATGTTGCTCTTTTCGATTTCGACATCCGCGAGCGGATCGAGGCCGACCGAGGCCGGCGCCTCCTGGAGCAGGCGCTTGTAGTGGTTGTGCATGGCCACCGCGAGGACCTTCTTGGCATGGTCCTGGCCGATGACGTGCTGCTCAAGCTGGTGCTTGATGTCGGCCGGCTTGGGAACCCGGATCGCATTTTTCGCCTTCTTGTTCTCCTCTTTGAATTCCTTGTCCAGAATCCCTTTGCAGACGGTGATGCAGCTGTCGCAGATGTAGACGCCCGGGCCGGCGATGAGCTTGCGAACCTCCGAGTGGCTTTTGCCACAGAAGGAACACATCGTCAGGTTGGTCGCGCGCGCCATGGCCGTTATTCTGCGGGTTTTACGATTTCTTTGAGCTCCTTGCGGGACTTCACGACCTCGTCGACGAGCCCGTATTCCTTCGCCTCTTCGGCGGTCATATAGTAGTCGCGGTCGGCGTCCTTGTTGACCTGCTCGATCGATTTTCCGGTGTGCAGGGACAGGATCCCGTTGAGCCGCTTTTTGAGTTTGAACATGAACTCGACCTGGCGCTCGACGTCGCTGGCCTGGCCCTGGGCTCCGCCGGAGACCTGGTGGATCATGATGTCCGAATTCTGCAGCGCGAAGCGCTTCCCCTTGGTCCCGGCGCAGAGGAGGACGGCCCCCATGCTCGCGGCCATGCCCATGCAGTAGGTGTTCACATCGCAGGTGATGAACTGCATGGTGTCGTAGATCGCCAGGCCCGCCGTGACCGATCCGCCGGGCGAGTTGATGTAGATGCTGATGTCCTTCTTGGCGTCCTGCATCTGCAGAAACAGCAACTGGGCGATGATCAGGTTGGCGACGGTGTCGTTGATCGACGTGCCGATGAACAGGATCCGGTCCACCAGCAGGCGGGAGTAGATGTCGTAGGCGACCTTTTCGCGTCCCGTCTGCTCGATGACCTGCGGCATCGGGATGTATTCGGAGATGGGTGAGTCCATAAATCTTTCAGGCTTTGGCCGTTCCTCCGGCCGGTTCGCGAACCGTAACATTGGCCGCGATCAAATCAAGCGCCTTGCCCATGAGGATCTGCTCGCGGATCGGGCCGAAGCCCTCGCGCGACTGCAGGTCCTTGACGAGCTTCTTTACCGGGATCTCGTAGCGGCGGGCCATCTCGGAGACGGCCATGAGCATGTCGGTGTCGTTCACTTCGAGCTTCTCCTTTTCGGCGATGCGCAGGAGGAGGAAATTGCCCCGCACGCGGTCGAGCGCGCTCTGCTGGGCGATCCCGACGAGTTCGTCCTGGTGGGTGCGGAGCTCGTCATCGCTGACGCCCCGGACCTGGTTTTCCTGGACGATCTCGCGGAGGATGCTGGAGACTTCGCGCTGGACGGCCTGGGCGGGGAGCTCACACTGGACGAGAGCCAGGAGCTGCTTCAATGCGGCGTTGCGCTTGCCGTTTTGGAATTGCGATTCGGCGAGGTTCTCGAGGCGCTCGCGGATTTCCGCGCGGAGGGATTCGAGCGTTTTGCCCGGCTCGATTTTTTCCGCGAGCGCGTCGTCGAGCGGCGGGAGCTGCTTCGAGTTGATGCCGTGAAGCGTGGCCGAGTAGCTGACCTTCGATCCGCGGAGATCTTCGAGCGGGAAATCCGCCGGCACATCGAGAGTGAACGAGCGCTCATCATTGATCGCCATGCCCTCGATCGTCTTGGCGAAGCCCGGGACGAGCGTTCCCTCATCCATGAAGATCCAGGCATTTCTGCGGCCCTGCAATTGCGCGGGAGCCTTGGGAAGGGCCTCGGAGAGAAGCTGGTCGCCGAGCTTGCCCTCGTAGGTCATGACCGCGTAGTCGCCCATCGCGAGCGGCCGGCCTTCGACCGCCTCGAATGTGGCGTGCGGGTCGCGGAACTGCTCGAGCCATTTCTGGACGTCCTCCTCATTGACCGGGCGCTTTTCCAGCTCGACCGTGAGCGCGGAATAATCCGGCAGCTCGAACTCCGGCGCGGTGACGACGCTCGCCCGGTAGCGCATGGTTTTGTCGTCGCCGATCTGGACGTCCTCGACCTTCGACACCGACAGGACGCGGAGGTTTTTCTGCTTGATCGCCTCGTGGATGCTGTCGCGCAGAAGCTTTTTCTCGAGCTCCTCGCGGATGTCCTTCGCGAAGCGCGTGTCGATCAGCGACTGCGGGGCCTTGCCGGGGCGGTATCCGGGGATCCGCGCCTGGCGTTGAAAATCTTTGGCAATGGACTGCCACTCACGCGTCACCTGGTCGGCGGGAAGCTCGACTTGAAGGTTGACGATACAATTGGGTTGAGGATCACAGACGACATTCATGGGCAATCGATCATATGAGCACAGGAATCCGGATCGGGCAACCGCGAAGCGAAAAAAGTATGCGCCCGCCTGCGGGCAGCGGGCGATGCCGGGAAATCCCCCGGCTCACTCGACCGGCCGCACGCTGAACTGCCCGAGCTTTTCGTTTTTCTCCATCGTCAAAATCCCGCTTTTCTCGGCCGCGCGGAGCAGGTCGTTGAAGGATTTGAACCCGTGCGCCCGCTCGTTGAAGCCGGGGTTTCTGCGCTTGAGCGCGGGCTTGAGCATCGAGGCCCAGATCGGCTCATCCCCGCGCTCCTGGACGAGCGCGCCAAGGGTCGCCGTGAGCTGGTCCAGCGCCTGCTGGAGCGTCGGTCCGCTCGCGGCTGCGGGAGCGGGGTCCACCGGCTTTCCCTTCTGCGCGGGCGATTGCGGGCGCGGCCGCGCCTTGTCCGCCTTCTCCCGCACGAGATCGTCGTAGTAGATGAAGTCGTCGCAGTTGTTGATGAACAGGTCGGAGCTGGAGTTCTTCACGCCGATCCCCACGACCGTCTTCGCATTCTCGCGCAGCTTGCTCACCAGCGGCGAAAAATCGGAGTCCCCGCTCAGGACGACAAACGTGTCGAGATGCGGCTTGGTGTAGCAGAGGTCCAGCGCGTCAACCACCATCCGGATGTCCGCCGAGTTTTTCCCGGACTGCCTCAGGTGGGGGATCTCGATCAGCTCGAACGCCGCCTCGTGCAGGTCGCGCTTGAATTCCTTGTAGCGGTCGAAATCGCAGTAGGCCTTCTTCACCACGAGGTGCCCGCGCAGGAGCAGGCGCGTCATCACCAGCTGGATGTCGAACCTCGCGAAATTCGCCTCCCTGGCCCCCAGCGCAATATTCTCAAGATCCAAAAAGACCGCCATCGTTGCATCGGATTCCGACATGCGTCGACCGTATCAGACGCGGGTCAGCCGGGCAACCGGGCAGATGATCCTTGTCATCCGCGGATGGAAGAAACACGGCGGCCACGAAAACTACATGCCGCCCCTGCCGGATTGATGCCAAGCCTGCGAACCTGACTGACCCGGCCACTCCCGGTCCATCACCTCAAACAACTCCTCAATCTGCCTGTCAGGATGCGTTTTCCCGGCCTGCAAGGAACGAAATTCAGTTGCGTATGAATTCGTAAAAACCGAACGATACATAAACATATTCGTTATATGCAAATATATAAATGTCTGGCACCGTCTCCTCCATGACAACAGCACTTATACTCTTTGCAGGCACAATGGCCCTTTCGCTCTGGGCTTTCCTCTGGCACCTCCTGCCTCTTTTGACCGGAAGGAGCAGCGAGGAATGAAACACCGGCCACTCATCCACCGAACCAACATTGTGAAAATACACGGAACCCCGGGCAAAGCGATTTTGCTCGACGAATTCATTGAAACCGAACGCGCCGGCATGACGGCTGGCCGGCTGCGCGAGCTGTCCGGGTTCAGCGCCCGCATCTTCGCCAAGCTGGCGACCGAGCAGGCCAGGCAGCACCACGATCTCCATGAGGGGGCGGAATCCTTGATGAGGATCGTCGCCTCCTGGCAGACGGGGGACTGCGCGGACCCTCTCCCGAAGCATCTTGCCGAGGCAGGCGTCGCTTTGGCCTACCTCCTCAAGGGCGTAGACTTCATTCCGGATTCCATCCCGGAAATCGGTCTCACCGACGACGCGCGCGTCGTGGCGAGGGTGCTGGATCGCAACCCCGAGCTCCGGCCATGAGCGGGCTCCCGTCCGGCTGGTGGCTGATGCCGCTCGTGCTGATGGCCTCGTGCTGATGGCCTTTGACCTCAGTGCCTGGTTTATGAAACATTGGATGTCCGCCGGGCTGGTCAACGTCCAGAGCCCCGCCGTTCGACTCCGCATCATTCTAAAATCATGACCGAGCTCCTCTTACTCGCCGCCACCTCGTTGCCCGCTGATCCCGCCAGTATGAAAATCTGGGCTTATTTGGGCTTCATCGCGCTGGTGATGATCTTCCTCGCTCTCGATCTTGGAGTCTTCCACCGCGAGGCCCATGAGGTGAGCCTGAAGGAATCCATGGCATGGTCCGGCATCTGGCTGGCCTGCGGGCTCTCCTTCACCGGGTTTGTTTTCTACGCCTACCAGTTCCACTGGCTGGGCCTGGGATTGGAGACCCCGACCTATGCCGCAGGGGCGATTGTGCTGGGCGAGGTCGCCGGAGCCACAGCGGCGATCCAATACCTCACCGGCTACATCGTCGAGAAGTCCCTCGCGATGGACAACATCTTCGTGATCGCGATGATCTTCGGCTACTTTGCCATCCCGGCCAAATACCAGCACCGCGTGCTCTTCTGGGGCATCATCGGTGCCCTCATCATGCGCGGCGGCATGATCTATCTCGGTGCCGAACTGATCCTGCGCTACACATGGATCCTCATCATCTTCGGGATCTTCCTGATCCTCACGGCCCTGAAGATGGCGCTGATCACAAGCCACAGCGACCCGGGAAAAAACCCTGTCGTGAGACTGGCGAAGCGCTTCTTCCGCACGGTGGATTTCTACGACGGGCAGAGGTTCTTCACACGCCGCACGGTGAAGCCTGCCTACATCACCGATCCGAAAACCGGCAAGGAGATCCAGGCTCCAGCCGACCCGGGCATGCTTTCCGCCCGCCACGCGATCACGCCGCTCTTTCTCGCCCTCATCATGGTGGAAATCACGGACCTCGTGTTTGCGGTCGATTCCATTCCTGCGATCTTTGCCATCACCCCCGATCCCTTCATCGTCTTCACGAGCAATATTTTCGCGATCCTTGGACTGCGCGCCCTGTATTTCTGCCTGGCCGCATTGATCAGCAAGTTCCGTTTCCTCAAGCCCGCCCTGATCCTGATCCTGGCCTTCGTCGGCATCAAGCTGCTCCTGCTGGCGGCCCCGCCGTATTTCAATGATCTCGGTCTCAGTGCCGGCGAGATCAGGAGCATCAAAATCGATCCGTTCGTGTCGCTGGCCGTGGTGCTCGGCACGCTTGCCGCAGCCACGGTGATGTCCATCCTGGTCCCGGCCAAGGAGGACAAGGAGCCGGCATAACCGGAGCATCTGCACCCGGCACGATGGCCGACCACCCAAAAGGAATCATGTGATGGGCGAACAGGAGTTGACAGGCCTTCAGGTGCGGCCGGGGGTGGCCGCCTGGCGGATGGCCCTCGCCCGCCGGGTCGAATCGCGGCGGGTCCAGCATTTTGTCGTCGAGGTCATCCTGTTCAACGTCGCGCGATCCCCGGCCTGGAGACGAGCGCGGCTGAACTGAACCACCAGCTCGACAAAGGGAAGCTTCTGCCCCTTGTTCAGCGGGCAGTCGAAAAATTCCATCTCTGCTGAAGTGGGGCGATCAGTCCTAGCCCCACTTCGCGGACTGGAGGGGTCGGATGGCTGTAAAACCGCTATTTTGCGATATCGACATCAAAAGGTCGGCACTACAGCCGGGCTTGATTTGAGGTTATTTGTGGCGAGTGGATTTTTGGCGGTGCTTGCTCGG
>JAPLTF010000027.1 GCA_026398275.1 Verrucomicrobiota bacterium | reverse complement strand
GTTCCTGCCGAAAACGCGCAAGGGGGTAGGTCGGCACTACAAGCCCTTTTGAGGACTACCCCACTGTGTTTATGCGGGTCTGCGGGCCTCGGAGGGCTGAAAATAGCTGATTTTCGCCTCCAGTCCGCGAAGTGGGGCTAACGACGAAACTCGAACCCGGCCGCTACGCGGTGAAGCGGGCGGGGAAGGGCAAGCCCGCCGCCAAACCGGCTTCTGCTCCCTCAAAGCCCGTTACCAGGAAAAGGACCGTCAAGAAGGCGGCGAAGAAGGGGTTCAAGCTGCCCAAGGGCGGAAAAAATCCTTTCTGAGAAGAAAGCCAAACCACAGCAAGGGCCGGCCCGGATTTTTCCGTCGCCGGCCCTTCTTGTTACGGCGGCTGATGCCAGGGATTTCGGGCAACTACTTCAGCGTCCCGGTTCCCCAGCGGCGGTGGAGGAATCTTTCCCATGGCGCGAAGAGCAGCTTGTCGGCGAGGAGCCCGATCACGATCAGCACGACCATGACCGCCATCACCTGGTCCATCGCCAGAAGATCGCGTCCGTAGTTGAGCAGCTGGCCGAGCCCGAACCCTGTCAGGATCGTCACAAAAATTTCCGCGGCCATGAGCGATCTCCATGCGAACGCCCAGCCCTGCTTCATCCCCCCGACAAGATAGGGTAAAGAAGCGGGAAGGATGACGCGAATCCACGAATGCAGGCCGGTCGAGCCCATGGTCTTCGCCGCCCGGAGGTAAATCGGGGGCATTGAGCGGACGCCGTCACTGGTCGCGATGATGACCGACCAGAGCGTGCCCATGATGACCACGAAAAGCATCGCGGCCTCGGTCTGGCCGAACCAGACGAGCGCGAGCGGCACCCAGCAGACGCTCGGCAAGGCCTGCATCCCCAGCGCCAGCACGCCGACCGTGTCCTGAAAAATTTTGAATTTGGCCGTGAAGAGCCCGAGCGGGATGCCGAGGAGGAGTCCGATCGCATAGCCGATGAGCAGGCGCTTGACGGTGACCAGCGTGGCGCTTCCGAGGGTTCCATCGCCCGCCGACTGCCAGATGTATTTGGCGACGTTCGAAGGAGGGGGGAACATCACCTGCGAATACCCGCCATACCGCGCCACCAGCTCCCAGATTGCGATGAGGGACGCGAAAAAGACGATACATGTGAGGGCGCGCTTCATTCCGAGGCCTCCCGTCCTTCGCCCGGCGTGAACCCCTTCAGGGCCGCTGTGATTTCACTGGAATAGTGGGCCAGCTCGACGCTGTTGATGTCGCGCGGGCGCGGGAGTTTGATGAGAAATTCCTGGCGGATGCGGCCGGGGTTCGGGGAGAACAGGATGACCCGGTCGCCGAGGCAGGCGGCCTCGCGGACGTTGTGGGTGACGAAGAGGATCGTCTTCCGGCGCGCCTCCCAGATCTTCTGGATGTCGCCGTAGAGCTGCTCGCGCGTGAGGGCGTCGAGCGCGGCGAACGGCTCGTCCATGAGGAGGACGCGGGGGTTCGGGGCGAGCGCCCGCGCGAGGGCGACGCGCTGCTTCATCCCTCCCGAGAGCTCATGGATGTTCGAGTGGTGGAGCTTTTCCAGCCCCACGAGCTTCAAATAATAGGCGGCCACTTCGAGGCGCTCCTTGTCCGTGAGCCCGGGCTTGAGCTTCAGGCCGAAGAGGACGTTGCCCATCACATCGAGCCAGGGAAACAGCGCGTGCTCCTGGAACAGGACCATCCGGTCGCGGCCTGGGCCGGTGACGGGTTCGCCATTCGCCAGAACGCGCCCGGAATCCGGATGCTCCAGCCCGGCGATGATGTTCAGAAGGGTGGATTTTCCGCATCCGCTCTGCCCGACGAGGCAGACGAACTCGCCCTCCGAGATTTTCAGGCTGATGGAATCGAGAGCCAGCACCGTGCGGTGCTTTGTGGCGAACGACTTGGAGACCTTGTCCACTTCGAGCCGCTCCGGCGGCATGTTCTCCAAATGCTGTCCGACGCTCATGGCTTCCAGATCAGCTTGTCGAGGTTCGCCTCAGTGCGCACAAATCCGACCTCGTGCGCCTGCTGGAGGAAGGTTTCAAACGGGGCGGCGGAGATCTCGTCGCTGAAGACCAGGCGCGTCCATGCCTGGGTGATGAGCGGCTGGGAAATCTCCTTGTGCGTGATCGCGCTGATCTCGTCGCGCACCCGCTTTTGCGCCTCCTCAGGATTTGCGAGCACCCAGGCGGTGAGCTCGTTGTGGGCGGCTAGAAATTTCGCGGCCAGCGCCGGGTTGTCTTTGAGGAACCCCTCGCGCCCTGCCAGCACAGTCGTCAGGGCATCCTTGTCGGCAAAAAAGATTTTTCCGCCGGCCTCATTGAGCAGGCGGGTCACCCAAGGCTCGACCGTCCAGGCCGCATCAATTGTTCCCTGCTGGAAGAGCGGGAGGATGTCGGGGTTGGCGGTCGGGAGCACGCGGGCGTCGCCGCCGACGAGCGTGACTTTGATGCCGTGAGCGATCAGCCAGGCGCGGCATTCCACGTCCTGCGTGTTCCCGAGCTGTGGGGTGGCGATGGTCTTCCCCCGGAAGTCTTCCGGCTTGGTGATCGCATCCCCTTTGACCACGAGCGCCTCGCCGCCGCGCATCGCGCCGCTGAGGACCCGGACCTCGCTGCCATTCGCCTTCGCGTAGGCGTTGACGACAGGGCTCGGGCCCACATACGTGAAGTCGACCGCCCTCGTGAAGATCCCCTCCATCGCAGACGGGCCGGCATTGTAGACCATCCACTCGATTTTCACGGGAACCCCGAGGCGGGACTCGAACCAGCCCTGCCCCTCGCGGCTCATGTTCGCCGCCACAAGCCCCTGCGCGTGGGTGACGTTGGGAAATACGCCCACGCGCACCACCTGCTGCGCCGGAAGCAGAGCGGTCGTGGCCAGGATCCCACAAAGGATTTTCCAAAGCATACCTCCGCGAAGAGATGCCGGAAATCCCCACGAGTCAACGCGGGAAATTTTCTTTTCGGAGGCGGCGGCATGGATCGTGGTCGTTTTCATAGGGTTTGTTGCAAGTTGTAGTAGTTCCCGCCCGGGAGCGCCGATCACCGTGGAGTCCAGGACTCCGCCTGTTCTTCCTCCCCGGATCAGGTGCTCAAATGGCCGTTCGGTCAGCGCTTCATAACTCTGCATGTCCCGCATGTCAAACTGAATAAACGATCTTTATAGTCGCTATTCAAAATGCAAGCATTCACGGATTGCGTGTGGGAAGTCCGGCGGCCTGCCATGCGCCAATGCTCCCGGCGTTTGCAGCCTTGAACCCCTCTCTGCGCAAAATGCCGGCTGCGATGCCCGAGCGGCTGCCCGAGCGGCAATAGACGAGCAGTTCCTTGTCACGGTTTTGCTCCAGGAATGGCTTCCATTTGGATCGGCTAGAGCGGGGGCCCGTTGGTTTTGCGGTAGGCTGCGTAGTAGAGCACCGGGACGGCCATGCGGCTGATGAGCAGCGAGGCGATCTCTCCGGCCATCAGAGAAATGGCGAGCCCCTGAAAGATCGGATCGAAGAGGATGACGGCTGCGCCGACAACGACCGCCATGGCCGTCAGCAGCATCGGACGGAACCGCACGGCCCCCGCATCAACGACGGCCTCGGCCAGCGGCATGCCTTCGCGGAGGCGGAGCTCGATGAAATCCACAAGGATGATCGAGTTGCGCACGACGATGCCCGCGCCGGCCATGAAGCCGATCATCGAGGTCGCGGTGAAAAACGCGCCGAGCAGCCCGTGGGCGGGGAGGATTCCGACCAGTGAGAACGGAATCGCGGCCATCACGATCAAGGGCGTGAGGAACGAGCGGAACCATCCGACCATCAGCACGTAGATGAGCACGAGCACGGCGGCGAACGCCTTTCCGAGGTCGCGGAAAACTTCGATCGTGATGTGCCACTCGCCGTCCCATTTCATCGAGGGCTTGTCGCCGGTGAACGGCAGGGTGGAGTTGAAGACTTCGAGTTTCTTGCCGTCGCCACCGAACTCGCGGGTGTCGAGATTGGCGAGCGCGCTGTTCATTTTCAGGATCGCATAGACCGGGCTTTCGATTGCTCCGGCCACGTCGCCGATGACGTAGGTCACGGGCATCAGGTTTTTATGGTAGATGCTCTTGTCGGTGATCGTGTTTTCGATCGACACCAGCTCGCGCAGGGGGATGAGCGGGGTTTCTCCGGAGGCTCCTGGTTCGGGGAGGGCGTTCGCATCGCCGGACCGCACGCGGAGGGCAAGAAGCTCCTCGGGGGTAACGCGAGACGAACGCGGAAGCTCGAGCGTGATATTCACGTCATCCTTCTCGCGCGGCAGGTGGAGCAGGTCGATGGACTGGCCGCCGACGGCGATCTGGAGCGTCTGCGAGATCGTCTCGGCGCTGATGCCATTGAGCGCGGCCTTCTCCTTGTCGATGACGAACTTCCCTTTCGGCTGGTCGGCTTCGACATACCAATCGACATCGACGACGCCGTCCACGTCTTTGAAGATCTCCCGCACTTTTCCGGCCATCTTGAGGCGCGATTCCTCGGTCGGCCCGTAGATTTCGGCGACCAGCGTCTGCAGGACCGGCGGGCCGGGCGGCACCTCGGCCACGGCGACGCGCGCTCCGAATTTCTCCGCGATCGCCGCGAGCTGCGGGCGGACGCGCTTGGCGATGTCGTGGCTCTTGGCCTTGCGTTCGCCCTTCCCGACGAGGTTCACCTGGATATCGGCAACATTCGCCCCGCCGCGCATGAAGTAGTGGCGCACGAGTCCGTTGAAATTGAACGGGGAGGAGACACCGGCATAAATCTGGTAGTCTTTGACCTCCAGCTCGTCGCGCACGGCGGCGGCCATCTCCATCGCGGCCTGCGCCGTCCGCTCCAGCGCGCTGCCTTCCGGCATGTTCAGGATGATCTGGAACTCGCTCTTGTTATCGAACGGCAGCATTTTCACCTTCACAAACCCTATGCCGACCAGCGCCATCGCGCCGAGCAGGAGCCCGACAATCGCGGCAAGGAACGTCCAGCGCCAACGGGCGTGGGAAAGGAGCGGGCCCATGATCCGGCGGTAAAGTCGCGTGAAAAAATCCTCCTCGTGCTCGAAATGGGAGTGCGGCGCGGCCGGGGATGTGGGGCGGCCGTCCCGGCTGCCATCTTCTTTGGAAGAAGCAGGCGGGACGCCTGCTCCACGTTTCAAAATCCTGATCGCCGCCCACGGGGTCACGATGAATGCGATGGCCAACGAAAACAGCATGGCGGCGCTCGACCCGATCGGGATCGGGCGCATGTAAGGGCCCATGAGCCCGCCCACAAATGCCATGGGCAGCACGGCGGCAATGACAGCGAATGTCGCGAGAATGGTCGGGTTGCCGACTTCGTTGACCGCTTCGATGGCAATCTCCGCTCCGCTGCGGCCCTTGTTATGCGGCAGATGGAAATGGCGAACGATATTTTCCACCACGACGATGGCGTCATCAACGAGGATGCCGATCGAGAAGATCAGCGCGAACAGGGTGATCCGGTTCAGCGTGTAGCCGTAGAGGTAGAATACCAGCAGCGTCAGCGCCAGCGTGCAGGGGATCGCGATCCCGACGATGAGCGACTCGCGCCAGCCAAGCGTGAGCCACACAAGCACCGAAACGCCGACCACGGCGATCAGCATGTGGAAGAGAAGCTCGTTGGATTTCTCCGCGGCCGTCTCCGCGTAGTCGCGGGTGACGGAAACCGTGACATCCAGCGGGATGAGAGTGCCTTTGAGGGAGTCCACTTTTTTCAACACGCCGTCCGCGACGTCGATCGCGTTCACGCCCGGACGCTTTGCGACGGTGATCGTGACCGCGGGTTCTTCAGGGTTCGCCTTGTCGCCGTAGAAGACGTAATTGGAAGGTTCCTCGGCCCCGTCCACGATGTCCGCGACGTCGCGCAGGTAGATCGGCTTGCCGTCGGAAACACCGACCACGACATTGCCGACATCGGCGGCATCTTGAAGAAAGGCGCCGGTCTCGATGACGACCTCGCGGTTCTCGCTCGTGAGCCCGCCCGATGTGAACTGCCGGTTGGCCTGGCGCAAAACCGGGATGAGCCCGGCCGGGGTCAGCCCGCGCGAGGCGAGCCGGGTCGGGTCGAGAAGGATCCGCAGCTCGCGCCGCGCGCCGCCCAGCAGCTTTGTCTCCGCGACATTGGGGACCTGCTTGACGGCATCATCGACCTGCGCGGCGAGCCGCCGCAGGGTGAGGTGGTCCTGGCTCGCGCTGTGCAGCGTCAGGGCAAGGATCGGCACGTCGTCGATCGAGCGGACCTTGATCAGCGGCTGCGTGACCCCGTGCGGCAGGATGTCGAAATTCGCCTGCAGCTTCTGGTTCAGCCGGACGATGCTCTGCTCGGCATCCGAGCCGACGACGAACCGCACGATGACCAGGCTTTGGCCCGGGCTGGAGGTCGAGTAGATGTATTCGACGCCCGGGATTTCCCACAGGAGCTTTTCCATCGGGCGCGTGACCCGCTCTTCAATTTCCTTCGAGCCGGTGCCAGGCATGGAAACGAGCACGTCGATCATCGGCACCTTGATCTGCGGCTCCTCCTCGCGGGGCAGCAGAAAAACCGCCGCCACGCCGAGCAGGACCGACGTGACCATGATCAGCGGCGTCAGCTTCGAATTGATGAATGTGCGGGCGATCCGGCCCGCGATGCCGAGCGGTTCGCTCATGGCCGGGCCTCGATGGGTTGTCCGTCAACCAGTCCGGCAGCTCCTTCGATGATGACTTGCTCGCCAGAATTCACGCCCGAGACGATTTCGATCTCTCCGCCGATCAGTTTGCCGGTTTTCACAATCCGCAGGCGGGCGTTCCCGCCGTCCCGGATGAACACCAGCTCCATCTGCCCGCGTCGGATGATGGCGGAGGCCGGGACGCGGAGCACCGATGTCTCGGCCACGGGAACCGCGACGCGCCCGAATTGTCCAGTCCGCAGGCCCGGCATGGCAGGGAGGTCGAGTTTGACCAGGAGGGTCCGGCTGTTGGGATCGGCGGTCGGCGAAATCTCCCGGACAACCCCCTCGAGCTCGTTGGATCCGATCCGGACGCCGAGCTTCGAGCCGAGGGTGATCCGGTCGATGATTGCCTCGGGAACCGCGGCTTCCAGACGGAGCGCGGAGGGATCCTCCATCTCGACCAGCGGTTTGCCGGGAGACGCAAGGTCGCCGACGTCGGCGAGCTTGCGGGTGATGAGTCCATCAAACGGGGCCGTGACCTTGGCGTAGCCGAGCATCGTCTCCGCTTCGATGACCGCTGCCCGGGCGACCCTGGCCTTCGATTCGGCACCCTCGAACTCCTGCTGCGTGATCACCCGCTTGGCAAGCAGGTCCGTAAACCGCTTCAAGTCTTTCTCTGCCTGTTCGCGCACCGGGGTCGCCTGGTCGAGCTTGGCGCGGATTTCCCGGACATCGAGCTCGGCGAGAAGTTCCCCCGCTTTGACCTGCTGGCCGGGCGTGACAAGCATTTTGTCGATCCGCCCGCTCACCTTGGATTCGATCACCGAGCGCAGCCTCGAGTTCACCGTGGCGACCACCTCCTCGGTGGCGACATGAGGTTTTTTATCGATGGTCTGAACGCGGACTTCAAGTGACGGCAACGGCTTGCGGGCGGATTCGTGATTTTTTCCGCAGCCGGTCGCTGCGACGACCAGTGCACATAGGATGGGAAGGGCCGCCTTGTGAGATGCGTTCATGATTGGTTGTTTGATGAGGCCTTGATCAGGTCGTAAGTGAGGTAGCCGCCGGGAAGGTTTTTTGCATGAAACCCATGCTGCAGGAGCAGGCGGGTCGCGTAGTATCCTCGCAGGCCGACGCGGCAGTAGAGCCAGAGTTCGCGGTCGCGCGGCAGTTCGTCGAGGCGGGCGCGGAGCTCGTTGAGCGGGAAGTTGATCGCCCCAGGAATGTGCCCTTCCTCGAATTCGTCGGGGTCGCGGACGTCCACAAGGACGGAGGATTCCGGGAGGAGCTGGTTACAGTCTGCGAGCGGGTGATCGCCGCGCAGAGAATTCGCGGCAATCATGCCGGCGTAGTTCACCGGATCCTTGGCTCCGCCGAATTGCGGCGCGTAGCAAAGTTCCGACTCCTCAAGGTCGAAGACCGTTCCACCGAGCTGGATTGCGGTCGCGATGACGTCGATCCGCCGGTCCACGCCGGCCTCGCCGACGGCCTGCGCGCCGAGGATGCGTCCGTCGGATTTCCGGAAGAGAAGCTTCAGGTTGATCGGCTTTGCGCCGGGGTAGTAACCGACATGGTTTGCGGGATGGAGGTAAACCTTTTCGTAGTCGGTGATTCCGGCCCGCAGGAGGCTTTTCTCGCTGGCGCCGGTGCTGGCGACTGCGATGTCAAAGACCCCGCAGATCGCGGTCCCCTGGGTTCCGCGGAATTTGGAATCGCGACCGCAGATCCCGTCGGCTGCGATGCGGCCCTGGCGGTTGGCCGGGCCGGCGAGCGGGATCAACGTCCATTCGCCGGTGACCACATCTCTTACTTCAACCGCATCGCCGACGGCCCAGATGTTTGGGTCACTCGTGCACATGTGCTCATCCACCCGGATCCCGCCGCGCGCTCCGAGTTCGAGACCGGCGGCTTTTGCCAGTGCGGTTTCCGGACGGACGCCGATCGCGAGGATGACGATGTCACCGGCGTGTTCCGCGCCGGATTTTGTTTTCACAGAAATTTGTCCGCCTCGCTCCTCGAAGCCCGCGACGCCGTCGCCAAGTGCCACCTTGACGCCGTGTTTCTCGAGCTGTTCCTGCACCGGGCGAGCCATCTCGGGATCGAGCGGCGGCATCACCTGGTCGAGCATTTCTACGATCGTCACGGAGAGCCCGCGATGCACGAGGTTCTCCGCCATTTCAAGGCCGATGAATCCACCGCCGACGATGATCGCGCGCTTCGCGGATTTTTCGTCGATCCAGGCGCGGATCTGCCGGCTGTCCGGAACCGTGCGCACGACAAAGATCCCCGGAAGATCAATCCCCGGCAGGGGCGGGCGCACGGCGGCGGCACCGGGCGAGAGGACGAGCGAGTCGTAGCTTTCGCGATACGTGCGGCCAGAGGCGTGGCTCTTCACCTCGATCTCCTTTGCCTCGCGGTCGATCGCGATGACTTCATTTTCCGTGCGGACTTCGATGGCGAAGCGGTCACGGAAAAGTGCGGGGTTCGCGACGAGCAGTTTCGCCTCATCCTTGATCACGTCCCCTACAAAATAGGGCAGGCCGCAGTTCGCGAACGAAACATACGGCCCGCGGTCGAGCATCAGGATCTCCGCGGTTTCATCCATCCTCCGGCAGCGCGCGGCGCAGGAAGCCCCGCCGGCCACACCGCCGACAATCACGATTTTCTTACTCATGGACTTGGTCCCGATTCAGGCCCCGCAGCACGTGCCCTGGCACTTCCCGCCGGCCTGGTTCCATGGCATTTTTGCAATGACCATCCGCATTGGGCAGATGCCGGTGAGCCCCGCGAAGATGAGTCCGCAGCCCGCGAATCCGGACAGCCAGATCCACGCGGAATTGAGGAAAACTGAAAGCAGGACGCCCGCCAGCACCATCAACCCGATGCAGATCTGGAGTTGGCGGTCGAGCGGGAGAACCTCGCGCTCCCCGCGCTCGACCGGAAATCCCGCTTCGGCCCAGGCCTGGGTTCCGCCTTCGACGACAACGCAGTCATCGAAACCCACGGCAGAAAATTTGTCCGCCGCCTTTTTCGCGCGGACCCCGCTGTGGCAGAGGATGTAGATCGGCGCGCCGTTCCGGGTTTTGTTGTGCTCGGCCAGCGCGGCGGCGCAATCGAGGGTGTCGAGAGGCAGCAGGCGCGCCGCCGGAACATGGATTCCTGAAAATTCGGACGGCGTGCGCACGTCGATCAGGTTCAGGCTACCCCCGCCGGATAGCAGGGTGTTCAGTTCATTGACGGTGATGTTTTTCATGTGAGTATTTTGTGTGTTGTTGATTCGGCTGGTGGATCTGAAAGCGCAACAGGTCAGGCTTTGCGGTGCTTGGCAGGGGGTGGACGGAATGCGCCAGCCTGCGAGTCTATGCGGCGCTGAAGGCTCCCGCAAACATGATCGCACATGTCGAAGATCGATTTGTCGGCGATGCGGTAAATCACGTGCAGTCCCTCTTTCCTACGAACAAGTATTCCCGCTTCGGTCAGGGCCTGGAGCTGGCGGGAGACATTGGCCTGCGTCTGTCCGGTGATCGCGACGAGGACGGAGACATTTTTCTCCCCGTCCTCCAATGCCATGATCAGCTTCAGCCGGCTCGCCTCGCCCAGCACGCGGAACCGCGCCGCAATCATCTCAATCGCTTCCTCCCCCATGTTTGCCCGCATAGAATCGCTCATTTCAAGGTTGTCGTGTGGGAAGTCCGGCGTTCTGCCATGCGCCGTAGCTGCCGATCACGGCAACAATGAGCAGGATTTTCATCGGCTGCTGGAAAAGGCAAAGAGCCCGCCGAGTGTCGCGCCATAGAGCGCCCCCCGCCACCAAGTCGAGGTCAGCGGGCAAGCCCCGGAGGTGCACTGCCCGAAATACCCCATCGCCGCACCGATCGCGCAGCCAATCAATACGGGGAGAAGAAAACGGCTCATCTCACGCCCGCTTTCCTGCCCGCAGCACGACGGTTCCGGCCGGATTTCACACACGGTGTTTCGTTGTTCATAAAAATGACAATATGAGTATGTAGTCATATATGCAATCTAAAAAGTGAAAAATATGCGCTTTGTTGGATCGGGAGCGCGGGGATCCTTGCCGGGTGGCTCTCCGGTGGGGTTCAATCTCCCCGGCAGGATGCCATCACGCTTTTCTCGCTTTTTGAAAAGCACCGCCCGCATGGTTTTGTAGAGATCGGTGTTGTCCATGGTGCTACGAATGATCTCTGATTCGGCTCCGGCGGCGCTCATTGGCCGGGCGCCGGCGCGGAGGTGGTTCCCGGCACTTCCCCGAGACGCTTTGCGCGCATGGGCTTTTTCGGGAGCGGGGCATTCGCCTCCGCCAGGTATTCCGACAAGGCGGCGGTGATCATGCGTGCGGTGCGCCGGGAGTCCGCCGAAACCCCGCTTGTGACGGAGGTCATCACCAGGCGCGGGGCGGCGCCGAACGGGCCGCCGAAAATCGCCCCGGGCTCGGCATTCGATCCGCCGGTCGTCTCGATCACGGCAAAGGGCTCGCGGCGGCCCTGCTTCAGATCGTAAACGCGGGTCACGCATTCCATCTTGGTGCCGCCGAGTCCCCAGCCGAGAATTGCCCGGAGAGCGCGGCTGCCCTGGTGGAGACGCTGGAAGTCTCCCTCGACCAGCCAGGCGTTGGATTGCGGCACGGGCACGTCCGCGCCGATGGCCTGCGCGGGGGCGATGTTCTTGCTGAGGCGCTCCGCCAATTTATTGGAAAACGCGCTCTGAAACTCCGAGGCGAAGGCATCCAGATCCGCCCCCTTCCGATCGACGCGCAGCCCCTGCAAAGCAAACGGCCTCACATAAATCTTCTCCGGGGTTGTCGGCGGCTTCGAGCCCGGACGAAATGCCGCCTTCCGCACGCTGACCGACGCGCATCCGAAGGAAAAAACGGCCAGTCCGAAAAGAAAAAGATGGGGAAAGAATTTCATGATGTGTGTCGGCCCGGGAAATTCCCCGCCTGTTCCGCAGGCCGTCATTGTCGGCTTCCCCGCGGCAATTGACAAAACAAATGAAAATCCGTGACGCGCCCGAAAGGCCGCTCTTGAGAAATCCCCCGGAAAATCGCACCGTGACGCGAGCCACCTTTCCCATCGTGCCCAGCCTCTCCGACTCCCTCGCCGAATTTGTCACTTACGTCCAGACCCACTTGGTCGGAGACGAAAAACTCGAGCGCCACTACGACCAGATCTTCGACTACTGGACGCACATCGTCCCGCACCGTCCGCCAAATCGAACGGGTGCTCGCGGGGTCCGCCATCCGAAACCCGGATCTCCGGGTTCCATCCAGACTTCCTCGCGAGGTTGTCACGCTGGCATATTAGGATACTGTTCTCTCAGCGAAGGCGGTTTTGCGCGTGGTCATCGAAGAATCCGATGACGAAATCGCGGTGATCACGCTTTACAAATCCACGAACCTCAAGAAATACCTGCCATGAAAGTCGAATACGACGAAAAGACCGACACGCTCACGATTTCTTTGCGGGACGCCCGCATCCGCGAGAGCGATGAGGTCCGCCCTGGTGTGATTGCAGATTTTGGCGATGACGGTGGGATCGTGCACTTCGAGGTGCTCGACGCATCCCGCGTGGTGGAACACACCCGCGAAATGCAATTCGCCCTCGTCGGCGCCTGATCCCCGGACTTGTTGTCTCGAAGAAATCTGAAAGCTCCGGTCAGCCCGCGGTGAAGATCATGTAAATGCCGCCGAGGATGACAAGGATGCCGCAGAGCCCCTTGACGAGGGTGATGCCCTTCGACTTTTCGTTCCAGTTCAGGAAGTGTTGGACGAGTTCTGTGGACGTGCCGGCCGTAACGATCACCGAGCAATGGCCGATGCCGTAGGCGAGGAGGAGCGAGGCACCGTAGAGGAAACTGGCGGACCCCGCCTTGAACGCCACGGCCAGCACGGGAGCCATGAAGGCGAACGTGCACGGTCCGAGCGCGATGCCGAAAACCAGGCCGAGGACGAACGCGGCGATCAGCCCCTTGCGTTTCATGCCAACCCGGCCGGCCCCCGACCACGGCATCGGGACAACTCCAAGCAGGTGCAGACCGACGGCGAAGAAGATCAGGGCGACGAAGTAATTTCCGTAGGGCCCGACGTCGCCCATCATGCGTCCCGCTGCTGCCGTGACGACGCCGATGAGCGCGATGGTCGCCAGGATGCCTACAGCGAAAAGCGTCGAGATCGCAAACGCGCGCTGCGTCGGAACGGGTCCCTGTTCGCTGATGAATCCCACGATAAGCGGGATGCTCGCGAGATGGCACGGGCTCAGAATGATGCTCATCACGCCCCACGCTATGGCCGCCGCGAGCGCCCATCCCGGCGTGCCGTCAACAGCCCGCGAAAGCGTGATGAATATCTGTTCCATCTCAGACAATCGGATCGTTTGCGGAGCGACCGTTCATTTGGTTATTGAGCTGAGATCCACGCCCAGTTCCTTCCACTTCGCCAGGATGTCTTCCTTTCCGAAGAACCCCTCGTGTCGGAATAATTCCTTCCCGTCCGTGCCGTAAAAAATCTGCGTTGGGATCACTTTGATTCCGTGTTCCTTTCCGGCCCCGGGCGTTTTCCACACGTCGATGAACTCGACATCCATCCGGCCCCCGTATTCCTTTTTGAGGCCTTCAAGAATGGGGGCCATCATTTTGCACGGCACGCATTTGTCGGCACCGAGGTCCACGAGGCGCGGCAGCTTTTTCGTGCTGGAATTATTGGAGGTGGCCGCTGCCTGAATCTGTGGAGGCGACGTGGGAGTGCCGGTGCGGCGGGCCGGGTCGTTATCCTGGGCTCCGGCGATGCCGGAAAATGCTGCGACCGCCGCGATGAGCAGAGAGTGTGATTTCCAGTTCATCTGTCTAGCCGGTTGAGCCAAGGAATGTTTTGAGTTCGGCGTGGCCCGGGACTTTTCCCGCGACTTTCACCGTGCCATCGACCACCAGGGCGGGGGTCGTCATCACGCCGAACGACATGATGGCTTTGAGGTCAGTGACTTTTTCGATTTCGTATTCGAGGCCGAGCTCGTCGGCTGTGGTTTTCGCGGCCTCCGCGAGGGCGTTGCACTTGGCGCAGCCGGTTCCGAGGATTTGCAGTTTTTTCATTTTTGGGATGGAACGGATCTGGCCAGCGGTTTCATATTTCGTATTATTGCGAATCAGTTGGGCAAAAAAAGGTCATCTACAGCAGTTCGGCTTTTGTAGCTCCGGATGGCGGCCAGGGTGGTCGATGCAGTCAACGAACCGGGACACGCATGACAGGGTCAGGCGATAAAAAACCTGCAACCCACGCTTTTCGTCCGCGATCACGCCCGCCTCCCGCAGCACGGAAAGATGCCGCGAGACCGTGCTCCAGCCGAGCCCGCAGGCTTCCACCAGCTCGCAGACGCACTTCTCGCCGCCCCCGCTCAACTCACGCACAACCTGCACGCGCGCCGGGTGCGCCAACGCTCGAAAGACTTTGTGGGCGGAGGATCGAGGTTTCATTTCCGGTTCAAGTATTTCCTTATATCGCGAAATAAGCAAGTAATCACCTGTCCTGTTTTGCGCATTGACTCTCCTGAGTGATATTAGAAAATCTAATTTGATATGACCGTCGAAACCCTGGCCCGCATCCAATTCGCCTTTACGGTTGCGTTCCACTACATCTATCCGCCGCTGAGCATCGGGCTGGGGATCCTGCTGGTCATGATGGAAGGGGCGTGGCTCCGGACCGGGAATCCGCTCTTCCACAACATGGCGAGGTTCTGGACGCGGATTTTCGCTTTGACGTTTGCGATCGGGGTGGCGACCGGGATCGTGATGGAGTTTGAGTTCGGCACGAACTGGGCGACCTACTCGCGTTTTGTCGGGGACATTTTCGGGAGCGCCCTTGCGGCGGAGGGGATCTTTGCGTTCTTCCTGGAGTCGGGATTTCTGGCGCTGCTGCTGTTCGGATGGAACAAGGTCGGCCCGCGCATGCATTTCTTCGCGACCTGCATGGTGGCCTTCGGTGCGCATTTCAGCGCGGTGTGGATCGTGGTGGCGAACTCGTGGATGCAGACTCCCGCAGGCTACCATTTGGAAAGCACTGTCAATGGGCAGACGGTGATTCTGCCGCCCGGCCATGTGGTGACCCCGGCCGACCTCACGAGCGTCCGCGCGGTGGTTGATGACTTCTGGGCCATGGTGTTCAACCCCTCGACCATTGACCGGCTGACCCATGTGGTCCTCGGAGCATGGCTGGCGGGGGCATTTCTCGTCGTGAGCATCAGCGCCTACTACCTGCTTCGGAGCCGGCATTTGGAATTTTCCAGGGCCTCGCTGAAAATCGGTTTGGGGTTTGCGACCGTGGCCTGCGTTTTGCAAATGATCAGCGCTGACTTTACGGCCAAAGGGGTGGTGCGAAACCAGCCGGTCAAGCTCGCCGCGATGGAAGGCGTCTACGAGACGGCACCCGCCACTCCGATGACGCTCTTCGGCCATGTCGATGCCGGGGAGGAAAAGGTGGGGGGGCCGAAAGTTCCCGGCCTCCTGAGCTTTTTGGCGTGGGGCTCGTTCACGAAGCCCGTTGTCGGACTCCGCGATCTGCCGTCCGATGAGTTTTTGAAATCGAGGCATCCGCAGGCCACGGCCGGCGAACTGCCAGTGATTCGGAAGCAGTATTGGCCGAATGTGGCGGTGGTTTTCCAGTTCTACCATATCATGATCATCGTGGGCGTGGCCCTGTTTGTCCTGTCGCTGATTGCCTGCTTTTTCTGGTGGCGCGGCTGGCTGTTCGATCTGTCCCGTCCGCTGACGCGCTGGCTGCTTGTGGCCCTGGTGTTCTCGGTTCTCGGGCCGCAGATTGCGAATCAGGCCGGCTGGTTCACTGCCGAGATGGGGCGGCAGCCATGGATCGTTTATGAGATGCTGCGAACATCCGAGTCGCTGTCCAGGGTTGTCACCGCCAACCAGATCGTCGCCTCGCTGATCCTCTTCGGCCTCGTTTACGCGCTCCTCTTCGTCATGTTTGTTTTCCTTCTCACCCGGAAGATCCAGCACGGACCGGATAGCGAAGAGGAGAGCGAGGAAATGCCGGAGAGCTGGAAAGCCCTCGTCCGCACCGTCCCACGCGCATGAACCTCCCCGATCTCAACATCATCTGGTATGTCCTCGTCGGAGTCCTTTTCACCGGCTATGCGATGCTCGACGGCTTCGACCTGGGGGTGGGGGCGCTTCAGTTGTTTGTCCGCAAGGATGAGCACCGGCGCCTGTTTCTGAACTCGATCGGACCGGTCTGGGACGGCAACGAGGTCTGGCTGGTCACCGGCGGCGGCGCCCTGTTTGCTGCGTTTCCGGAGGCCTACGCCACCGTCTTTTCGGGTTTTTATCTGCCGTTCATGCTCCTGCTCTGCTCGCTGATCTTCCGGGCGGTCGCCATCGAATTCCGCAGCAAGGAGGAATGGACATGGTGGAGGCAGTTCTGGGATGTGGCCTTCAGCGCCGGCAGTTTGGTTGCCTCCCTGCTGATCGGCGTGGCAATGGGCAATATCGTGCGCGGCATCCCGCTGGATGGACATCATGAGTTCGCGGGCTCATTTCTCGGACTCCTGAACCCCTATGCACTGCTGATGGGAGTGACGACCGTCCTGCTCTTTGCAATGCACGGGGCGATCTACCTGGCCATGAAAACCGAAGGCGAGCTGAACCAAATCGTCAGCGGCTGGATCCCGAGGCTCATTGGATTTTTCCTCGCCTCCTATTTTCTCTTCAATCTCTACACGCTTGTTGAGGTGCCGTGGGTCCTCGATACCGTGCGGGCCAGGCCTTATGTCTTCGCCGTGGTCGCGGTGAACGTGCTCATCGTCCTGAACATCCCGCGCGAGATCCACAAAGGGAAAGCCTTCAACGCGTTTGTCTCCTCCTGTGCTGCAATGGGACTCATGATGGCCACGTTCGGTCTCACCTATTTTCCCAACATGGTGCTCTCCAGCCCGGATGCCGCCAACAGCCTCACCATTTACAATGCGGCCTCCACGCAAAAGACCCTGGGGATCATGCTCATCATTGCCCTCCTTGGCGTGCCGCTCGTGCTCGCCTACACCGCCAGCATCTATTGGGTTTTCCGTGGCAAGACCAGCCTGACGAAGCACAGCTACTAAGGGCGTTGGGCAGCGCTGCGGCGGCGATCGTGCAGAGGAGGAATTTCATGACGGTCAGATGTTCTGCCCTTCGGAAATCATCGCCCGGAAATTTCCGAGCATGGTGAGGATCGCCGCCACGTGGGCCTCGACCTGAAGGGCGGAGTCCGCGTGGCTGGGAGTTTCAAAGACGATTTCGAAGGGGCGGGGTTTCTGCGTTGGAGGAGCGCCCAGAATTCCGGAGTATCCATCCTCGATGATGCCCGCGTTGGCCTGGAAATTGTCGATGCTCTTGTCAAAGTTCCGTGGCAGAAACCGCGAGGCTGCCTCCAGGCTCGGCTCGAGCACGTGGCGGGTGAGCTGGTGGCCTTTGACAAAGCCGTAAAGCCCGGGCGAAGTGTCATCGGTGTGCAGGGAAACAATCCCGTCGAACGCCAGCTTCATGAGCTGGCCTTCCAGCACGAGGACCTCGATCTCATCGCTGCCGCGCCAGAACTCGCGGTTCATGTCGGAACCGCTTTTTGTCAATCGTGTGTCGTGGGAGTAGCCCCAGGGATTGCAGACCGGATACACGAAAAGCTCGTAGCCCAGCGCGGGCCGCGGATCCAGATGGAGCCGGCGCAGAAGCTCGACGGCCGCCTGCACGCCGCTCGGTTCATCGCCATGGACACCGGCAAAGATCCCGACGCGCAGAAAGCTGCCGCGATCCCCCGGACCGGTGAAGAGAAAGCGTGGGATCGAGCCGGAGATCCCTTTTCGATCCTGAAATTCCAAGTGTGCGGGAAAAAGACTCCCCGAGGATGCGGACAGGCTCTCCAGGGGCGCGAGCAGGGAGTGGATCGAGCGGTGGTTTTCCCGGATCCGTCCGCTTTGGCTGGCCAGTGTGGATTTTGTGCGTGGCATGGTTGGAAGGCCCAGCTCTGCCGCGCGAAGGGATGGGACCTTCCGCGGGCAGATGGGATCAGTTGTAATTAACGATCTAATAAGTCGTTATTAAAAGATCGTCAACAAAAATGTGAATCAAAAAATCAGGTGAGTAGGGCGGCGATGTTTTCCCTGGCCTTCGAGAGGAGGGGCAGGCCATGGGCGAAGAAGACGGACTGGAAGTTCAGGCCCAAGAGTTTTTTGGTGGATTTGCGGAGTTCGGCGGGGTTGGAGCAATACTTGTCGGGGAGGAATTCCAGCTGACCGAGGTGGAGCAGGGCGTCGCCGATGACGAGGTGGCGGCCGTCGCACCATGCGGCTTCCCCCGGGCCTGCGCCAGGGAGCCCGGTCAGGGAAAATCCGGCGAGGGTATCGCCTTCCTTGAGCCAGACATCGGCCTCGATTTCTCCTCGGGCGGATTCCGGGGCGTGGATGGACGTCTTCAGGGCGGATTTGAGCGCGAGGCTGTCGCGCTGGTGGTTTCCACTGGTGAGGGCGATGGCGTGGACTTTTGCCTCAGCCAGCAGTTCCGCCCAGGCGCTGGTCGAGAGCGGGATGGGATCGAAAATCACCCATCCCTTGTCCCCGAGGACCGCAGTGCTGCCGCATTCGCATCGAACCTCCGGATCGAACCCATGCCAGACGGCAAGGCCATCGCCGATCCAGTCGAGTTCGGCGACCGGCTTCACACCTCGAAAAACGACCGGAGCTTGCCCAGAAAGCTGGCTTTGTAATTGCTTTTCTTCGCCTGGTCCGCGGCCCCGGCGGCCTCGGCGACCAGCCCTTCGTTTTTCATGCGCCGCTGCGCGAGAAGCTCGCTGAGGGACTCCAGAAGTTCCGGGCTCGTGCTGATGATCGGGGCGAGGGTGGACTTCCCGACCTCGACCGCGAGGCAGTCTTCCAGCGCGAGGATCGTGGCCGTGCGCTTCTCTCCCGTGAGGACCGAATTTTCCCCGATGCACGCATCCGGGCCGAGCACCGCGACCGAGGTGCGGCGGCCGTTGGAGTCGAGCCAGACCTCGGCGCTCCCGCTGACAATCACATACATGGGACCCGCGTCGGCATCCTGCCGGATGATGCTCTCGCCTTCGCCGAACTGGACGATCTTCGCATTCGCCACAATCTCCTCGAACTGCGCGGCGGACAGCGCGGGGGCGAAGACCGCCTTGTGCATCGAATCCCGGATCATTTCGCGATCCTCGACATGCGGCTGCGGCCGGCCCATCCATCGCTGCTCCTGGATCGGATACGGAACCTTGATTTTGTGGCGGCGGAGTGAATACCAGAGGCTCGTCCAGATGTGGCTGTTGGCAGGGTTGAAATTGGCATGGTCGTCCAGCCAGAACCGGAGTTCGTAGGTCACGCTGAAGTCGGCGAAATTCGTGACGAAAACGTTGGGCATCGGACTGCGCAGGACCATCGGACAGTCGAGCGCGGCGTCGACCAAAATCTTTTTCACCAGGTTCGGGGCGGCGTCGTATTCCAGGCCGACCGCCAGGCGGATCCCATGGACGCTCGTGGGGTAATTGTAGTTGATGACCGTCTGCTTGGTGATCCCGCTGTTCGGAATGTCCAGGCAGATGTCATCCGTCGTGCGGAGGCGGGTCGAGCGCCAGTTGATCTCCACGATCTGGGCGTGGTGGCCCTCGACGAGCAGCCAGTCGCCCGCTTTGAACTGGCCCCCGAAATAGATCGCAAACCCGCTGAAGATATTCCCCAGCGTGTCTTGGAGGGCGAGGCCGAGCACGATGCCAACGATGCCAGCTCCTGCAAGGAGACCGGGAATATTTTGCCCGTAGATCACCTTCGTGACGACCACGACCACCACAACGATGATGGTGATGGAAACAAACTCCCCGAGGAATTTGGGAACCTGGGCCCCGGCTCCCTTGCGGAGGATTCCATCAAAGAGGAAATGCCTCACGAGCCCGACCAGAACGAAAGCCGCCGCGATCGTCAGAGCCGCTCCGAGGTGCTTTTCTCCGGGAACCGGGATGAAGCTGAAGATCGTGGGGATGTAGAGCGCCGCCAGGATGCAGAACAGCTGGTAGACCCAGTTCAGCGGAAGCTGGAATCGGCGCTTCAGCATTCTCCCGCAGAACAGCAGAAGCACGTAGAACGCCGCCGCCAGCACCAGATAAAGCGCCAGAGACTGCGTGAAGCGAAGGCCCGTCTGAATGATTCCCCCCGCCCCGGCCGGGTCCGCCGCCTGTGCCATCGGAAAAATCGTGGACAACATGCGCCGCATCCTAGCCAGACCCCGCCCGCGCATGCAACCCCTGCGACAGCCCCGCCCACCAAACCCGGAGGAGAATTCAGGGCTTGCCGACCAGGCGGATGAGATCCTTGACGGGGCCTTTGATCACAACCATGAAGCACATGCCTTTTTCCTCGCGGATGGCAGCGGCGTATTTGTAATCGAATTCCGTGAACTGCCAGGATCCCTCCGGACGGATCTCGATCCCGAGCGGGGCGGGATCGAAAATCAGAAAGAACATGTAATTTTCGGGGATTGCGAGCACGGCAACCGGCCGGTTCTCGATCTTGAAAATCCTGGCCCCCGCCGCCTGGTAGTTTGCGAATTTTGCGGGAACATGGAACCGGTCGAATCCTTTGAGCACGAACCAATCCTCGAGGTCCCCGGCCTTGTCCTCGACCACCTCGAACTGCTCGGAGCGAAGCTTGGCCCCCTCGGCAGCAATGGTCAGGGCTTCCTCTGGGAAGACGCCGACGCGACCGAGAAAATGCCAGGCGAGCACGGCGACAAGCAGGAGAAATCCGATGGCGACGGCCAGCATCGCCGGATCGCGCGGATTGAACCGCCTCTTGCTTCGCGCGGCGGAGATGTCCGCGACCTGCTCCCCCAGCGAGGCTGCGACCCCGGACGGAACCCCCACATCCGCGAGGATGGCCCCGGCGGCCCTGTCCTGGGCGACCTGCGCCTCATATTCCGCCTGGAGAACAGGGGATTTTGCGAGCGTCCCGAGAGCGCGGGAGATCTCGCGGGCGTCCGCAGGGTCGGGAGGCTGGATGGCCAGAAATTGGCGGGCGGATTTCGGGCTCATGAATTTGGTGCGAGGTGCGGGTGCAGGCGCTCGCGCGCTTCGCCGAGGCAGCGGGCGAGTTCGGGCCCGGACTTTCCAAGCAGCCCCGCAAGCTGCTCTCCAGAAAACAGTCCGAGGCAGAGGAGGGTGATCGCCTGGCGGCCTGGCTCGGGCAATTGGTGCAAAATAAATGTGGCATGTTCGGCGGCGGTCTCAGGCCCGGCGACCGGGGTGGCCTTGGCCCCCTCGCGGCAAAGGATCGAGAAGAGCACGCGCTTCGTCCTCTCCGCTTCGTGCAGGTCCGACCGCTTTGCGACGGCACCGAGCGCAGCAGACACGAGCGAGGTTGCGGCCGCCTCCCGCCCCGTGAGGACCAGCGCAAACTTCCACGCCGCGGGAAGGAACGACCATTCTTTGGGAAACTGACTCATTGGCTCGAATGGCTATACCGGTTGTCGGCCCCAGCCTCAAGCGGCGAATGCAGGCGCCTTCCAGCGGGGTGTGATCAAATGCGGGTGAACAAGGGAGAACAGGCGTCCCGCCTGTTTGGAGACTGAGCAGCGGAGCCACACACGGGCGAGACGCCCATGCTCCTTTACCAGCATGACGCGCCAGCCTCACCCACATTTGAATCACGCCCGGCGTCATGCCTCGACGGAATTAGCGGTGGCCAACGTATCGCCCCGGAGTTATACCGCCCGCATGCTGACACTTCATCTCCTCCGGCACGGGCAGACATCCTTCAGCAAGGCGAACGCGTTTTGCGGGGCGGCGCTCAACCCGGACCTCACCGGGGACGGGAGGCAGATGGCGGAGGATTTCGCCAGGGCCTACGCCTCGAAGCCATGGCAGGCCATTTTTACCAGCCCGCTCAAGCGGACGCTCGAGACCGCGCATCCGATCTGCAGCGCGACGGGCCTTTCGCCGCAGGTCCGGGATGGATTGAAGGAGATCGGCTACGGCCAGTGGGAGGGGAAGACGGTCGAGGAGGTGCAGGCGGAGTTTCATGACGACTACCTTCGCTGGACGGCCGATCCGGCCTGGTATCCGCCGACGGATGGCGAGCCGGCTGTTGCCATCGCCCATCGCTCGCTGCAGGTCGTCGAGGAAATCCAGCAGGTCTACGACGAGGGGAATGTGCTCATCGTTTCGCACAAGGCGACAATCCGGATCCTGCTGTGCTCGCTTCTCGGAATCGATGTCGGCCGCTTCCGCTACCGCCTGGCCTGCCCGGTGGGATCGGTTTCGGTCGTGGAATTTGGCGAGCATGGGCCGCTGCTCCGGGCAATGGCCGACCGCGACCACCTGGATGAACGCCTGAAGACCCTGCCGGGGACGTAGGCGGGGTGGTCATGCAGTCCGCCGGATCGGCAGGTGCTCGGTGCAATATTCGTTTCCGTCCGAGGAAACGCGAAACTCCAGGTCCGGATGCGTGCGCTCGGTGGCCCGGCAGACCGCACACGCGTGCAGCGCGGCATCGGCAGGGAGCTTTGCCGCCTCGAACCGCTGGCGGCGCTCACGGGTTTTGTGGGAAGCCAGCGTTCCCTTGAAATACGCCGGGGCAAAAAAGATCACGTAGTTGCCGAGGCACATGACGACGACCATCTTCTCAGCGAGCGGCTGGAAGATCAGAACGAACACCGGAAAGATGAGGCTGAACAGCGCGACCCATTTGATCTTCACCGGAAGGATCAGAAACAGCAGGATCTCCAGATCCGGGGCAAGCGTCGCCACCGCGAGGAAGAGCGAAAGATTCAAAAAAAGATTTCCCTCCGAGGCGCCGAATATCAGGGCCGACCCGATGCAGAGGACCATGCCGAGGATATAGTAGGCGTTCATCCGGAACGTCCCCCAGCTTCCCTCGAGAAGATCGCCGAGCCACCACGTGAACATCAGGTAGAAGATGATCCAGAAAAAGCTCGGCGTCGTCGGGATGAAGATCCAGCTCACGAGACGCCAGACCTCGCCGTGCAGGATGGCCGCGCGGTCGAGCACGAGGAACTGCGCGAAGTTCGGATCGAACGTGATGAGGATGAAGACGAGCGCGTTGAGCGCGACGACGTAGCGGATCAGGCCGGGGATCGCGAAGCGGGAGAGGGATCGTTCGAGGCGTTCAATCATTTGGCTGCGCGAGAGTCGCCGCTGGCGGGCGCCTTTGTAAAGCGGAGACTCGAAGTCATCGCCTGGAGAGCTTTCGGACTGATGCCCTTGACGCGGAGGAGGTCGCTTTCGGAATTGACGTGCCACTCCATGAAATCGGTCCCGTAGATCCGGACCGGTTGCCCGGTCCCATCCGGAAGCCGGACGCGGAAGCTGTCGCCGTCCGACCACTCGGCGGGGACAAGCTGGCAGCCGGCGAGGGATTTGACCTCCTCGGCGGCGGCCGGACATCGCAGTGCGAATGCAGGCAGTAAAACCAGGATGGAACGTGCGGTCACAGCAGGCAATCTGACACCCCACGCGGCGCGGGCAAGTGCGCAACGCAAAAAGCGGTCGGGCGCATCAAAATGCGGGCTGCTCGTCCCATCCCATGGCCCCTGTGCTTTTGACTTGCGTCAAGATATTGGGACAGCGAGCCTGCGGGGAGAATCTTCCGTGAATTTATGAAACGCTCAACCGGTTCTATTTTTGTCCTTGTTTGCATCCTGGCCGTTGGGATTCTCTCCGGCTGCAACGAGGACGGAAAAAAGAAGGCATCCAAGCACCAACCCAAGCATTCGCAGAATGACTCCCCGGCAGCCGCCGCGCAGGGCTCCCCCGGACCGATTGGTCCGAAATTGAACCTCGAACTCGGGGCCGGCTACAACGAGCAGATTGCGAATATCAACAACTCGGTCGTCGCAAAATCCGGCGCGCGGTGGGTGCGCGCCTACGTGAACCTCTCGAGAAACTTTTGGGTCTTTGGAGCGCCAATTCTCCAGCCTCCTCCGAGCCAGCCCCTCTATCCGATCACCGGCGTTGTCGAGGGGAACATCATCCAGGAGCCGTCGAATGTGAGCAGCGATGCCGACGCGCTCGCCGTCGCCGCTCTCGACCAGCTCATCAATACGAAGACCGTGATCGCCGGGGGAGCCCCGGTCAAAATCATCCTCAGCCTCAAGCACGATTTTTCCTATCCGTATCCCAAAGGGGCAACCGTTCCGGCGGGGCAGTTCCCCGATGTCTCGACCCCTGCGGGCCTCGCGGAAGCCGATCAAATGGTGACGGCCATCGAAAATCTTCTGATCACGAACAATCGCGGGAACGAGATTGATATCCTGGTCACAGGAAACGAGCCGATGTTCGAGATCCAGCCGAACAGCGACCCCGACACCGCGCGGAAGTATAAGCTGTATCTGAACTCCCTGATCCAGCAGCTCGTGGACCTGAAGGCCGCAGAAAACACGAAAACCGTCGCCGGGGTGCAAAACACCTGGGATTTTCAGATCTTCGTCGGGGCGCTGAACTCTCCCATCAATCCTCCTCCGTCCGCCAACGTCATCCTCCCCGCTGTTCTGGAGGTGGCCCGGGACAACGTGAGCGTCGCCGGAATCGACCTCCACGAGCATGTCGCCGCGACCACCGAAGTCCGCAGCGATATCCAGTATGTCAAGGACCAGACAAAGTTCCGGCCTTTGGGGGCTCTGCCGCTTCAAATCATCTCGACGGAGTTTTCCATCATCCGGCTTTTTGAGGCCAACATGAACAACCCGGTCCCGTTGGGCTCGACGCTGCCGCCGCTCTGGCAATTCCTCAACAACACCACCGCCCAGGCTGCGACAGGCACACCCGTCCAACAAAGCCAATTCCTCAGCTACTTTCTCGCGCAATCGTGGTATCCTCGGAATTGGTTTCGCGAGATGATCAACGCCTTCGAAGCCGAAGGGGTTTTGGCGGTGACCTACGGCATCGAAGAAGCCCCACGATATCCGTGGTCGGATAATCAATTGGTGCCCACCGCCACCCCTTGGGTTCTGAACGGGGTATTTAATGCCACCCTGCTCGGCAGATCTGCGGATGGCTATCCGAACACCAATCCTCTCGTTTACCCGGAGTTCCGGAATGCGATCAGCCGAATGAAGTGACGACCCTTCGTGAGATTAAGGGTGGATCCTGCGTTGCTGCCACCAAGCTCCAGCGGGAGGTAGTCGGACGCAAGAGCGCTGGCGGTGATGAGGAGTCCGGCCAATGCGAAACTTCCGAAAATGCCAGGGCTTTTCACGGGCAATCTTTTCCGGCGATGCAACGCAGACCCACTGCTCAAGCAACATCATTTCCGTAAAAAAACGGAAACAGAATATCAAAGCCGCCTTCCGGTTTACCCGCCCCAGCGGGCGCCCTCGCTGAGGGCGGGGGTCCAGTTGCGCTCGTGGCCGTTCGCGTAGTCGGTTTTGCCGATGGCTCCGATCATCCGCTTCCCGGTGGCGGCCTTCCAGAATTTGCTCATGCTTTCGCCGGTGTGGCAGCTCCAGCTTTTGACAAAGGCATCGCGGGTGAAGAGCCCGCGGTGGATCTGGGCGAGCTCGGTCTCGTGCAGCCAGCTCTTCGATCCGCTGTCGACCTCGTTGCTGTAGTCGAACATGAAGCACGCGCGGTTCGAGTGGCCGTAGAATTCAAAGTCGGCGATCTTCACCTCCGAGCGCGGGCGGCCGGCATTCAGGTAGTTGATGACGTCGGTGCCGGATGTGATCCAGACGAGGTTGACGTGGTATTTGTCGCGGACGGACAGGATGTTGCCGATGAGGTCGGTTTTGTCCTGCCGCTCGGCGCGGCGGACGTAGCCGGGCTTGTAGACCAGCCAGGTGATGAGCGCGTCCGGGCCTTCCTTCTTCCGGATCTCCTCAATCCGAACGCGGGCGGCCCGGATGAAGTTCCCCCACCAGCGGTCGTGCGGGGAGGCTTTGTATTTTTCCCATTCGATCAGGGACGGGCCGCCGCTGACGAGGATGTATTCCTTTTGGACGGCGGCGCCGGCGGTGAGAATCCCGGCCAGAAGAATCAGCAGAAGATAGCGCAACATGGGGATCAAGATTCGCACTGCCGGGAGAAGTTCAAGCACATTCGGCTGGAAGAGGGCGGGAAATTTCGCAAGCATGCCGGCCATGCCTCCAGCTACATCTGACTTCGAAAAGCTCGGCGCGTTCTACCTCGGGAAGCCGGTGGAAGGGGATCCCGAGGAACCGCTCCTCTACGACTCACGCGATCTGGTCACCCACGCGGTCTGCGTCGGCATGACCGGCAGCGGAAAAACCGGGCTCTGCCTCGCGCTTCTCGAGGAGGCCGCGATGGATGGCGTGCCGGCGATCATCATTGATCCGAAGGGCGACCTCGGAAACCTGCTGCTCACGTTCCCGGATCTGCAGCCGCAGGATTTCCGGCCGTGGATCGTGGAGGACGATGCCGCGCGCAAGGGGGTGGGCCCGGAAGAATGGGCGGCCCAGCAGGCGAAGATCTGGACCGATGGCCTCGCCTCCTGGGGGCAGGATGGCGAGCGGATCCGTGCCATGAAGGCGAAGGCCGACTTCGCCATCTACACGCCGGGCAGCACGTCCGGCCTGCCGGTGAATCTGGTGGACGCATTCCACGCTCCCGCGGACCAGCCGGATGACGAGGCGCTCGGCGAGCGCGTGCAGACGGCTGTCGCCGGGTTGCTGGGGCTGCTCGGCATCACGGCCGACCCCGCAAAAAGCCGCGAGGGCGCATTCCTGGGAGCGATCTTCACACACGAGTGGAAGGCCGGCCACGACCTCGATCTCGGCGCGATCATCACAAAGATCCAGCAGCCGCCGTTCGAAAAAATCGGGGTTCTCGACATCGAGTCATTTTATCCGGCCAAGGAACGGTTTTCGATGGTGCTCGCCCTGAACACGCTTCTGGCATCGCCCGGGTTCGCGGCCTGGAACACGGGCGAGCAGCTCGACATCGCAAAATTCCTCCGCACCGAGGACGGACGCCCGCGACACGCGATCTTCTCGATCGCGCACCTCGACGATGCGCAGCGGATGTTTTTTGTTTCGCTGCTCCTCAACGAGGTCGTCTCCTGGATGCGCCGGCAGAGCGGGACCACAAGCCTGCGGGCCATCGTCTACATGGACGAGATTTTCGGATACCTGCCGCCGGTCGCGAACCCCCCGTCCAAGCTTCCGATGCTGACCCTCCTCAAGCAGGCGCGGGCATTCGGCGTCGGAGTCGTCCTCGCCACGCAGAACCCGGTGGATCTCGACTACAAGGCGCTCGCAAATACCGGCACGTGGTTCATCGGACGCCTGCAGACCGAGCGCGACAAGGCCCGCGTGATCGAGGGGCTCATGGGCAGCTCGTCAAAACTTTCCAAGCCCGAACTCGAAAAGCTGCTCGCCGGACTCGGGAGCCGGAAATTCCTGCTGAACAACGTCCACGAAGACGCGCCGGTCGTCTTCGAATCCCGCTGGGTCATGAGCTACCTCCGCGGGCCGCTCACGCGCGACCAGATCAAAACCCTCATGGCCGGCAGGCAGGCGGCTCCCGCTGTGTCCCAGGCTGCCACTCCCTCCGGAGGCAACCTCCCCGCCCTGCCGCCCGGGATCAAACAGTTTTTCCTCCCCTCCGACGGCACGCTCCGCCCGAGGCTTGTCGGCGCGGCCAAGGTCCGCTTCGCCGATGCCAAATCCGGCGTCGAGGAGATCCGCGATATTATTCTCGCCGCAGAGTTCCCGGCCGGATTGGGCGGCGTGGATTGGGCGGGCGCTGAAAACCCGGATGCGAGCCCCGGGGATTTCGTCACCGCAGCCCCTGCCGATGCGGCATTCGCTGAGCTGCCGGCTGCGGCCTCGGTGGCAAAAAACTTTCCGGCCTGGGAGAAGGACTTTGTGCGCTGGGTGGCGGACAACCAGAAATGCGAGCTGCTGAAATGCCCGGCGCTTTCGCTGAGCTCCACGCCCGGCGAATCGCGGGCGGACTTCACCGCGCGCGCCTCGCTCGCCCAGCGGGAATTTCGCGATGAAAAAGTCTCCGGCCTGCGGACGAAATTCGCGCCGAAGCTCGCTGCGATCGACGCCCGGATCGCCCGCGCCGAGGTCACCGTGCAAAAACAAAAGGATCAGGCGCGGAACGCCAACATGCAGACCGCGATCTCCGTGGGCACCACGATCCTCGGCGCCCTTTTCGGCCGCAAAGCGCTCAGCGCCTCGACGATCAGCAAGGCGGGAACCGCCGCACGCGGGGCCAGCCGCGCGATGCGCGAAGGCGCGGACGTCGCGCAAGCGGAGGGATCTGTCGAAAGCCTCCAGACCGAGCGGGCCAAACTCGAGAGCGACTTTGCCGCCGAGTCCGCCAGCCTCACCGCCTCGCTTCAGGAGCCGGCCATCGAATCCGCAGCCCTCAAGCCCTCGCGCGGCGGAATCACCGTCCAGCTTTTCGGCCTCGGGTGGATTTGAAAAAAGGCGCTCCTCGCGGGAGCGAGCTCAGCGGGTCTCAGCCGGCCGGGGGCTCACCTGGTTGGCCAGCTTTTGGGCCGTCGCATCAAATTGCTTCGCGCCCATCGAGTTCTTCATCGCCACAAAAATGAGATGAACACCGGGGGATTTTCCGGGCCCGAGCGTGCTCTTGACATAGTCGAGATGCGAGTCCAGAAGCCGTCCGTCCTGGATAAAAAATTCCCTCATCCAAAGCTCGCCATCGGTCATGACGTTCGCATCCTCCCCGCTGGGATGGAGATCGATGCCGCGGTATTTCATGCAGATCTTCAGCGTGTGGTGGCGCTGCCGCCCGCTCGGCATATACCAAAAAAGCCCGACGTCGTCTCCCTGACCGGGAAGCTGGATCTGGAATCCGGATCCGGGGATTTCCTTTTTCTCCACCCAGTCCGGCGGCAGAAGCTTCCCGCTCCCCTCCCCCGCAAAGCTCGAAGAAAGAAAGGGCAGGACAAATGCCAGGATCCCCGCGCCCATGCAGGCCACGACGCTTCCATGGAGGGCCTCCACGATCCCGGAATCGACGGGCTGCGGGACCTGATGGAACATTTTCCACGTCGCCAGACCGATCGCGATCCATGTCACCGCCTCGCCGCCGGGAATCAATGCGAACATCGGATGCGTCGCAAGAATCAGCAGGCCGCCGGTTGGCCGGAGCACCCAGGCCGGGTCCGCAAGGAGCGGGCAAACCAGCAGCCATGGCATCCAGAACGACTCGACGCCGACCCAGATGATGCCTGCCGCGGCCAGGAGCCACGCGGCAAATGCCGCCACGCGCATCACCGACACCCTTCCGGGCAGACGGCAGTGCGCGAGGTTGAACACCACCGCGATGGACAGCCCGATCCCTCCCGGCCCGTCGACCATCGGCGAGAGGAGCGCGACAACGGATGCCGTGTGCAGAAGCTCGAAAATCAGGGCCGGGCGCGGGCGTGACTCTTTCGGCATCGCCAGGATCGCGAACGGCACCAGCCAGAGCAGCCCGAAAAAATAGTGCAGCTGCGGGGTTTCGATGGCCGGATACAGAAAATGCCGGTAGGCGATGATTGTGAAAATCCGCGCGATGTTCGCCACAAGCGCCGCGGGAATCATGAGCGCGAGCCGGACCCAGTAGGCGGGCCCGGGGGACTCGTTGCGGTTGACCCAGACCGCCACCGCGAGAAGGATGATCAGCAGGTTGAGCCCGGCGCAGTCTCGGCTCCACGGCACCTCCAAACGCCCGATGGACAGAAACGCTCCGCTGTCTGCCGCAGCCACTCCCACCGCGTTCAGCAGGAAGAGGACGATCGGCCGCGTCAGATCCCCGAAAAGATCCTTGGCCTGCGAAAGCTGGGCCAGCAGGGCAACAAGCGCGAGCGGCAGAATCCGTTTCCAACCACTTAATCCCGGGGAAGTAGGCATTTTGTCAATGCCAGTTAAACCACAGATGGACAGGGATGGTCACGGATATTCAGCACGCCTGCCAATGCCTGCCCTCACCCGATCGCGGGAGACGACTTGCGTCCCAACCACCCGCGCACTCCCACAACGACCGCGAACGCCAGCAACGCATAGAGCGGAGGAGCCGGTGCCGCAGGGGCCTTTGCGGAAAACGCCCACTTCTCGGGAACCGATGTGACCGCTGTCATCTTGGCACCGTCAACCACGACAACCGGCCTTCCGGTGATCGCTCCATCCTTCGCGGCCGTCCAGGCCTGGGCCCGCGACGTGTAGTTGTCGGACTCAAAACCCGACGAGCTCGCATTCGTCATCACAATCGTGTCCCACGACGTCGAGATGTCCCCGTAGAAGTTGATGAACGCGTAGGGCTCGCCCTTGTTGGCGCCCCGGTTGAGCGGATTGCCGTAGTATTCGCCGGGCAGGTTGCCGAGCAGGCTTTTCGTCGTGAACTGCGCCACCAGCTCTTTCCCCTTGTAGAATTGCAGCATGTTCGAGGCATCCCCGGCCGACCAATAGAATCCAAAATACGAGCTCGGAGTGTCCAATGTCAGCGTCGTCGATTTCACCGGGCTCCCGATCCCCTGCACGGAATAGTTTGAGCCCTTCGGTTGCTTGGCGCTCGGAGCCCCGCCATATTGATTGGCGGGAATTACGTAAAGCTGGTCGAAGGTCCCCACCCCTTCCCAGACCGCATTTTTTGTCACCCCGGTCTTCAGGGAATTGAAATCATAGAGCGACGTGCCCGAAAGGCTCGATGTGAAATCGTTGGGATTCTCCGCGACCGTCACCATCGAAGATCCAAAGCCCTGCGAGACAGTTGCTGCCAATAAACCAATGAACAACCAGTTGTTTTTATATGATGTAGAATTTGTGTTTTGTTTGTGTTTCATACTAGTATTTAGTGAATACAACCAGATGCATACATCATTCGAAATGGACGCGCAATAAAAAAATATAAATATTTTCCTGCGGAAGGAATCGCCCACTGCAATCGGGGGGCGTTTGCAGGCATACGCTTCCGGATTCCTGGAGGGACGGGCGCTGTCCGGTCCCACTTATTCAAGGGGCGACACGGCGGTCGTCCCTCCATTCCGGCAGGGACCTCTCTACCTTTCCCCGGAGAGGAGGAGACCTTCGAGTTTGGCAACCTTGATGACGTTGAGAACGTTCTCGCGCAGATTCAGCAGGCGCAGGCTGCTTCCCTCGCGCTGGCCGACCATGCGGTGGCAGCGGATCAGAAACCCCAGGCCGGAGCTGTCGATGAAATTTGTTTCTCCGAAATCCAGCGCCATTTCCCGCAGCGCGGGCCTGCCCTCCCACTCCGTCCGGACAGCCTGCCCGAAAGTCTCTGCGACCTCGGCCGAGATGCGTGAGGGCAGGGTGAAGATCAGCACCCCGCTGCCTTCCTCAGCCACGGGACGCAGGCGGACTGCGGCAGCATCCTTGGCGATGTGGAGTTTGGCCTCCGCCATGGTGGCGGCAATGGGCAGGATTCTGTCCAGGCGCGTGACCTCGACCACAAGCCGCACGGCGTGGGACGGGGCGATGAAGCATCCCGCCACATCCCCGGCCCAGGCTTTTCGGATCAACCGCAGCATGACCCCGAGCCCGCGGCTGTCCACCTTCGTGACCCGCGAAAGATCGATGACGAAAGATCTGTCGAGCGAGGGCATGGCAAACTCCTGCACATGGCCGGCGGTCAGGGCGCCGCTCCAGCTGATGATCTCCAGCCCGTCGGCGGAGCCCGTGGGACCCGGCTCCGAATCCGCAGGGGTGCCGCCCCCCCCGGCGGCAATGGCCCGGCTCTCGCGGAAGCTCTGCCTCAGCAAAAAAAACACGTCCTTCAAATACCGTCCGGCCAGTCGCCTCGGCTCCTGAAGCATCCGATAAATCCACTCCAGCCCGGTCTTCGCCACCCAGGCCGGAGCCCGGGAAACCTTCCCCGCCAGAAAATCGATGGTGGCACCCACTCCGATGCAGCACGGCACCCCGAGCTTCCGGTAGTGCATGTAGATCCATTTTTCCTGCTTCGGACATCCGAAGGCAACGAGCAGGATGTCCGGCCTGGCCTTTTGAATTTCCTGGAGAATTTGCTGGTTGTCGAACTCGTGCAGGGGCGCGAATGGCGGCGAAAAATAGCCGACCGCAGGCAGGGCCGGATACCGGGCCTGCAGGTTTTTTGCTGCGCCCTCAAGGCTCGAGATTTCGCCTCCCAGGAGGAATATCCGATAGCCCATTTTTTCCGAATGCTCCGCAAGGCGGGGCACGAGATCCGAACCGGCCACCCGCTCGCGGAGCGGCTTCCCCGTGAGCCGCGAGGCCCACACCAGAGGGGTCCCGTCGCAGAGAACGAGCTCGGCCTCGACCAGGATCCGCTGCAGCTCGACATCCTCGCTGGCCTGCGCGGCAAAATCGAGATTCGCGGTGACGAGGTAGGATGGACGGCGCTGCGCGATCAGGCGATCGATCCACTCCAGCGTTTCGGACATCGTCAGATCGTGGAAGGGAATTCCAAAAAGAACGATCGTCCGGGGATCGGAAGCCAGCGGAGAGGTTTTCAACGTCGTAGAAGATCCAGGAGGTGGATGTCCGGGAAAAAATCCACGCCCAGACAGCTTTTTAGCAGGTAAAATCCGGTTAAGCCAAGCAAAACCAAGGAGACCACAAGCAGGATCGCCGTCGCCAGCCAGAGCAGAAGCCTGAGCCCGGTTCCGGTGAACCAGTTCCTGCGGGATGCCGAGTCCAGATACGCCACCCGGACCTCCGCCTCATCGAGCTGCCGACGCGTCGTGGTCAGGGATTCCATCATCCGGCTCTGTCGGAGCGCGTGCTCGATCATGTGTCCGGTGGCCTCGCGATCGAGTGGCTTCGGAAGGCAGTTCAATATCCCGCCCTCCCTCATCGTGTGCAGCAGCAGGTCGGCATCAAGATCCCGGCACATCAGAATCCGCTGGGTCGTCGGCCATAAATTTCTGGTCTCCGCCAGGAACATCAACCCCGGCAGATCCGGAAGATCGTCCGCGCAGATGACCACCCTCACCTCGTTCCCCCGCATGAACGTCTCTCCCTCCAGCGCCGAGACCGCCCAGGAGGTCCGCAGCTCCCGGTCGATCAGATCCCGCAGCACCGCATTCGTTGGCTCATCGGCTTCGATCACCAGAATATCCCAACGGTGGGTCGTGTGCTCTGCGGATGGCATTCCGGGAAATTACTTTTTCCCGCGCGCAAGTCGATCCCTCACTGTGGCGGGACGGCATCCACTGGTCCGTCGGAGAACCCGAAAGCATGGGGGTACACGGATTCGAACCGTGAACCAAGCAGTTATGAGCCGCCTGCTCTGACCGTTGAGCTATACCCCCAACTAACTTTATATACGCTACTTACAACTATTTCTAGCGCCGCGAAAACAGGTCCTGCAACCCGATTTTGCAACCCGGCAGAATTCAGCGAAGGCAGAAAAGCAAAAGTCGGATTGAGCGAAGGTCGGTGCATTCCTGTATCGGTATCGGGGCGCGGCATACTACGCTCTTTTCAAGCTCGGCGGAAAGCAAATCCGGCCGGGCTCAGCCGTATTTCGCTGGGATGGCTTTGCCCGTCTTCGCGCTGCGGGCGGCGAGGTCGAGGATGTGGATCGGGCGGCGGGACCACTCGGGCGTGATCACGAGCGGGGCCTTTTTTGTGAGGTAGGCAGCCACGTTTTCGTAGTAGCGGAATCCCTCGTCTTCGTTCGCGTCGGCTTTCCATTTCGTCTTCGGGGCCCAGAACCCCTCGTGGGCGAATCCGCTGACCTCGCCGACCGGCGCGTCGATGAGCTGGAGCGAATACTCCAAAAGGTGGACGCCCCAATCGTAGAGGACTCCGACTTTGATGTCGGCAGGCTTTTTGCGGGTTTTCATAAAAATCAAAGATCCCCGGCGGCCCAGCGCATGCCGCTCACGGTGAGCGCGCGGGCGTCGGGGAATTTCTCAAACTCGGCCGGATCGTGCCCGAGAGAGGAGTAAAAGACCCGGCCTTTCCCCCACCTGCGGATCCAGGCGACGGGCATCGTCGAGTGCCGACCCTCGTAAACATACCCGGCATCTGCGAGCACATGAACGGCAGGATCGATCATCATGTAATACTGCTCGGAATTGTAAGCGAACGACCCGGGAAGGCCTTTGGTGATCGGGCTGTCGAAGTCTTTGATCCGCACGGTATATTCACCGACGTGCGGGTGGCCGACAAAATGCCCGCCCACCATCCACTCGAAATCGATGTTCCCGCGAAAGGCGTCACCCATGCCGCCGTGGATGCCGGCCAGCCCGACTCCACCGTGCACAGCGGCCAGCAGTCCGTCGCTCTGTTCCTTGGTCAGGGTCCCCATGGTCCAGCAGGGCGAGATGAGGTCATAAGTTTTCAGGCGCTCCACATCCGCGAGCGCGTCAAGCGTCGATTCGATGTCTGTCGCGATGTTTGCTTTGCGGAGCTCTTCGGAAAACAAATGGACAATCTTTTCAGGCTGGTGGCCATCCCAACCGCCGACGAGGAACAGGGCTTTTTTCATGGTTTCGCAGTTGATGATGGGACAATAGGTGTTCAGATACCATAATGGAATGAACGCCCCATCCAAAAACATGGGCTTTGCAACCAAGCACGGGGCGTCATACAAGCGGCAATATCCGGCTCTCGGAGTGCCGTTCTTCGGTTTGCTTCATGAGGTTTGCCATCTGGTGTGCATGGGGAAGTTGACCCGTAGTGGTCGTGGCAAATTTGGAACTCGCCCTGGCTGGCGCAAGCTGGTAGCAATCCGCCCATGAACCGTTCCTTGCTCCGGGCCATGGCCGTCTGCGGCGTCCTGCTTTTTTCCGCGTGTGAGAAACCGAAGCCCGAGGCCCCGCCGGTCGTCGTCAGCTACACGACTGCCATCCAGAAAGATGTCGTCGCCACCGACGAGTGGGTCGGGCTCCTGGACGGTTATCAGAACGCTAATATTCAGGCCCAGGTCACAGGGTATCTTCTCACGCAGAATTACAAGGAGGGCTCGGCGGTCAAGAAAGGGGACGTGCTATTTACCATCGACCCCCGGCCGTTCCAGGCAGCGCTCGCCCAGGCCCAGGCGAACTACGCTCAAGCCGTCGCGCAGGCCCAGCTCCTGCAGATCACCCTGCAGCGGCAGGCTCAGCTCTACCAAACCAAAGTCATCAGCCAGCAGCAATACGACACCTCGTATCAGGACACCCAGGCCGGCATCGCGGCGGCAGCGGCGGCCCAGGCCCAGATGCAGGCGGCTCAGGTCAACCTCGACTACTGCACGCTCACGGCGCCATTCGACGGCATCGCGGGTGTCGCCCAGGCGCAGATCGGCGACCTGGTCGGGCCCGGCGGCAAGACCGCCATCCTCACCCAGCTCTCGCAGGTCGATCCGATGAAGATGAATTTCTCGATCACCGAGGCCCAATACCTCAAAGCGTCCAAGCTCCTGGCGACTCTGCAGGAAAAGAACCCGGACGATCTGAAGTCCCTGCTCAAGCTCCGGCTGGCGGATGGGTCGGAATATCCCGAAGGGGGGAAATTCGATTTCGTGAACCGGCAGATCAACACCTCGACCGGAACGATCCAGATCACGGCCCTCTTCCCGAATGCCAACAGCGTCCTCCGGCCCGGACTCTTCGCCCGGGTCACCGCACCGGTGGAGCAGCTGAAGAATGCCATCCTCGTCCCGCAGGCCTCAACGGTGGAGCTTCAGGGGAACTACTTCGTCAAAGTGCTCGGACCGGACGACACGGTGAAACCCGTGCCGGTCAAGCTGGGCCCGATTGACGGCCAGTTGCAGGTCGTGCAGGGCGCGCTCAAGGCCGGGGACAAGGTGCTGGTCGGCGGCACGGAGAAGGCGGCGCCGGGATCCAAGGTGATCGCCCAGCCGTATGTCGCCCCCGCAGCTTCACCCGCCCCGCAGGCCGCCAAATAGCCATGTCGAACTTTTTCATCCGCCGGCCGATTGTGGCGATGGTCATCGCGATCATCATGGTGATCGTCGGCCTTGTCTCGATGGCCGGCCTGCCGGTCTCGCAATTCCCGAATATCGTCCCGCCGCAGATCCAGGTGCAGACGACGTATGTCGGCGCCGACGCCCTCACGGTCGAGCAGTCGGTGGCCACGCCGATCGAGCAGCAGATGAGCGGGGTCGAGGGCATGGACTACATGTATTCGATCAATGCCAACAACGGCATGATGACCCTCAACGTCATCTTCGATACGAGCACCGTCCCCACGACCGACCAGATCCTCGCGCAGATGCGCCAGACGCAGGCGTCCTCGCAGCTCCCGCAGGACGTGCGCAACTTCGGCGTCACGGTCGAGCAGGCGCTCTCTTCTCCGCTCGGGGTCTTCGCCCTCTACTCGCCGAACGGGACGTTCGACCCCACCTTCCTGGCGAACTATGCCTACATCAACATCAACGACCCTCTCACCCGCGTCAACGGCGTCGGCAGCGTCAGCATCTTCGGCGCCGGCCAGTATGCCATGCGGATCTGGGTGAAGCCCGACCGGCTCGCCACCCTGAACATCACGGTCCCGGAGGTCATCCGCGCGGTGAACGCGCAAAACAACGTGAACCCCGCCGGTCAGATCGGCGGGGAACCGGTTCCGCCGGGGCAGGTCTTCACGTTCACCGTCAACACGACCGGGCGCCTCGTGACGCCGAAGGATTTCGAACAGATCGTAATCCGCGCGAACGACGACGGATCGATCGTTCGCGTGGGCGACGTGGCGCGGGTGGACCTGGGAGGGCAGATCTACAACCTGCAGGGCCGCTACAACGGACAAAACGCGGCGATCGTCTGCGTCTACCAGCTCCCCGGGTCGAACGCCGTGGACACGATGAAGCAGGTGCGCGCGCTGTTTGAAAAGCAGGCGAAGCTTTTCCCGGACGATTTTAAATACGAGGTCGCCCTCGACACGACGCTCGCGATCACCGAGAGCATGAAGGAAATCGTGAAGACCCTCTTCGAGGCGATGGTCCTCGTGATCATCGTCGTCTTCATCTTCCTGCAGGGCTGGCGGGCCACGCTGATCCCGCTGATCGCGGTGCCCGTGTCCCTGATCGGGACGTTTGCGATTTTTCCCATGTTGGGATTTTCCATCAACACGCTGTCCCTGTTCGGGCTGGTGCTGGCGATTGGCCTGGTCGTGGACGACGCCATCGTCGTGGTCGAGGCGATCGAGCACCATATCGAGGAGGGGCTGTCTCCAAAAGATGCGGCGTTCAAGGCGATGAGCCAGGTCTCCGGGCCGGTCATCGCCATCGCGCTGATCCTGGCGGCGGTGTTCATCCCGACCGTGTTCATCCCGGGGATCACGGGAGCGATGTATCAGCAGTTCGCGGTGACCATGGCGGTCTCGGTTCTCATCTCGGCGTTCAACGCGCTCTCCCTCAGCCCGGCGCTTGGAGCCCTGCTGCTCAAGCCGAAGAAGGAGACCAAAGGTCCGCTCGGCGCCTTCTTCCGCTCGTTCAACAAGGTTTTTGGTTCCGCGACGAACGGCTACGCATCGATCTGCGGCGGGCTCATGCGGAAGTTCGTCATCAGCCTGCTCCTCATGGGAGTGCTGGCTCTTGCGGGGGTCGGCCTCGGTGCCCGGATGCCGTCCGGGTTCATCCCCGAGGAGGATCAGGGCTACCTCTTCGGCGTCGTGCAGCTTCCGCGCGCGTCCTCGCTCCAGCAGACCGGTGCCGCCTCGGCCGAGATCGAGAAGCTTCTCGAAAAAACGCCGGGCGTCCAGCACGTCACATCGATCATCGGCTTCAACCTGCTCAGCACCGTCCAGAGCACGTATACCGGGTTTTTCTTCATCGCGATGAAGCCGTGGGCGGAGCGGACGACCAAGGAACTCCAGATCGACGCCATCCAGGCGAACATCAACCGCCAGCTTGCCGGCCTCTCGAAACCGACGGCCGCCTTCGCGTTTCCTCCTCCGGCAATTCCCGGTATCGGCACGGCGGGAGGAGTCACGTTCATGCTTGAAGACCGCACTGGCGCGGATGTCGAGTTCATCGCCAAGAACACGCAGGCCTTCATGGCCGCGGCGAAAAAGCGCCCGGAATTTTCGAGCCTGTTCACCACCGCGCTCTGGGATGTTCCGCAGATCTATCTCGATGTGGATGAGGCCCAGGCCATGATCCAGGGGGTGAGCCTCACAGATGCCTACCAGACCGTCCAGACGTTCCTGGGAGGATACTTTGTCAACTACTTCAACCGCTTCGGCCTCCAGTGGCAGGTCTACATCCAGGCCGAGGGCGAATACCGCACGGACATCGACAACCTCGGCCTCTTCTACGTCACAAACGACAAGGGCCAGGCCGTGCCGGTGAATTCCTTCATCCAGGCCCGGCGTTCGTTCGGGCCGGAGTTCACGATGCGCTACAACATGTTCCGCTGCTCGCAGGTGAACGCCGCGGTGAGCCCCGGTTATTCGACCGCACAGGCAATGCGCGCCCTCGAGGACGTCTTCGCACAGACGATGCCGGAGGGAATGGGATACGACTATTTCGGCATGTCCTACCAGGAACAGAAGGCCGCCCAGGGCGTCCCTCCCACCGCGATTTTCGGGCTCTCGCTGCTCTTCGTCTTCCTGATCCTCGCCGCGCAATATGAGAGCTGGTCGCTGCCGTTCAGCGTCCTCCTCACAACGCCCGTCGCCGTGTTCGGCGCATTCGCCGGACTCAGTATCCGAGGAATGCAGAACAACCTCTACGCGCAGATCGGCCTCGTCATGCTCATCGGGCTCGCTGCAAAAAATGCCATCCTCATCGTCGAGTTCGCCAAGGATGAATACGAAAAAGGCAAGCCGGCGCTCGAAGCGGCGCTGGCCGGAGCCAGGCTGCGCCTGCGCCCGATCCTGATGACCGCATTCGCCTTCATCCTTGGCACGCTTCCGCTGGCGCTCGCCAACGGCTCGGGAGCCGTCTCCCGGCGTGTTCTCGGCACCACCGTGATCGGCGGAATGCTCGCGGCCACCTTCCTCTCGATCTTCCTCATCCCGGCCTGCTTCTACGTTGTGGAGCGCTTTTTCGCCGGACGCAAAGAAGATGCACCGGCCCCTGCGCCGGCACCTGTGGAAGAACCTCCGGCGACCTGAGCCCCGCTTATGAAGAAAGGTGAAACAACCAAACCAGGGGGCACGGGCAGCCTGACTGTGCGGATTCCTTGGAGGGATGGCCGCCGTGCCGTCCCATTTTTTGGATTGGAAAAGTCGGCGCTGACGGCGCAGCGCCCTCCAGGTTTTACTCGCTGGCTCGCCGCACTCTTCGCCGTTGCCGTCCTCACCTCCTGCGCGTCCAGAGGCCCCGCCTTCCGCGATCAGCCGGACTACTCCACCGCCTATCTCGGCCCGAATGGGGAAATCTTCTTCGCCAAACAGAATGGCCCGAAGCGCCCGGCCGAGGCCGCTCCGGCACCGGAACCGAAATGGTCGTGGTCCGGCGACGGCGTCCCCGGCGCCCCGTCGATCGTCATCGACCTCAGCGACCAGACCGCACGGTTTTACAAGGGCGGAGTCGAGGTCGGCAGCGCGCCCGTCTCAACCGGCCGCGAGGGATACAACACCCCCTCGGGAAATTTTTCCGTCATTGAAAAGGATGCCGACCACATCTCGACGCTCTATGGGGACTACGTGGATTCCAGCGGCAATGCCGTCGTGAAAAACATCGGGGTCAACAAGGACAAACGCCCTCCGGGCACCCACTTCCAAGGTGCCCCCATGCCCCACTTCCTCAGGGTCAACGGAGCCGTCGGCATGCACGCCGGCTACCTGCCCGGCTACGCCGCCTCCCACGGCTGCATCCGCCTCCCCCACGGCGCCGCGGAAAAATTCTACGAAAACTCCCCGCCCGGAACCCCGGTCAAGATCGTGCACTGAGCAAGGTGACACAGGCTTTCCAGCCTGTGTCACGTATTCATCATCGCGAAAGTCTGCGGGCTGAATGACCCGATCGAAAAGCGTCCTCTAGCGCCACCTTGCCAGTATGCGTGAGATGCATTACGTTCGCCACATGTCCACGATCACGATTCCTTTGCCGGAAGAAGATCTCACTTTCCTCCGCGCCTATTCGAATGCGCTGGGAACCTCGGCGGAAGAGTTCCTCGCACGACAGACCCGCAGCCTGCGTGAGCACCTTCAACGACCACTACAGCATGAGGTCACCGCCGCCAGCGGCATCATTCTGCCGCGAGTTCCCGACAAGGAAATCCACCGCGAGCACCTGGAAAAAAAGCACTCGTGATCGTGACGGTGGATATCAATGTGCTTCTGGACGTCTTCCAGAAACGCGAACCGCATTACGCGGCCTCGGCACAGGTCGTGAGCATGGTATCCAATGGGACGCTGGCTGGTGTGTTTCCGGCTCACGGGCTGACAACGCTCTACTATCTGGTGCGCAAACACGCTTCGAAGCCAAACGCGGAAACCGCAATGGATCGGGTGTTGAGTCATTTTCAAATCGGTAACCTCGACGCCGCCGGTTGGCGTGAGGCACGACTGCTCCCGTTCGCGGATTTCGAGGATGCCGCGGTTGCCACGGTGGCCAGGTCAACAGGATCGTCTTTCATCATCACGCGAAATGTCGGCGACTTCCCCGCCTCACAAGTGCCTGCCATCTCCCCGACGGATTTCCTAAGCCAGCTTCCGGCCAAGGTTTGAATCACTTTTTGCGGTAATTCCTGAACTTTTTCCAAGGAATGCTCCTCCGGCATTCGTCCTCTATGTAAAAGAGAACGATGTTGGTGCATGAAGATCATCCCCCAGACTCGGATTTGGTTCGCCTTGCAAGTGAAGGCGATGAAGCCGCCTTCTCTGAGCTCTTCGACCGCTATTTCGACCGCATCCGAACATTCGCTTACAGAATTGTGCTCAACCATGAGAATGCCACAGACATCGCGCAGGAAAGTTTCATCAAGAGCCTGCCATTTTGTCGGCGGTCTTTGTTGTTAATCCCGCAAACTCCCCCCATCTCTGCGCTGATGTATTTCTGGATGGCGACACGCTTGGGGCACCACTCGCAAAATCGTTGCCATTCAAGGTGCCATCCAAAAGGGAAAATCCCGCTTTGCTCAACGGATATTTCTCGATCCCTCTGCCGGCTGTCGAAACCCCAAGCGTGTTCCGCGTCGTTGTGAGGGAAAATCCAGGCGACGACGAAGGGTCAAAGGAGACGACTTCCGCGTTTCTCATTCGCCTCTACCAGCAGGAAGCGGAATGGTTGCTGCGCCAGCGATTGACCACGGATGCCATTCAAGCGGCCGAATCCGCAATCGCACTCGGGCTAAAAAACCAATCAACCGAAACACTCCGCATCCGGGCCTACGCTTTTGACGCCTATCCGGATGATTTTCAAACGATAGAAGATGGAGATTTCTACAAGAGCGATGCAATCCCTTCCGGTCGCATCGCCGGGAACCTGTATCTCCCTGAACAAGGTGACCTCTGGGTTTACAAGCCCGATTCAAATTCCTGGGCCAGATTAAACCTCCCCGACGCTCACTACTCTTTATGGATTGCGGGAGAGGATTTGTTCGCAAGCTTTGGAGAACGTGCCGACAATAATGAGCGCAGGCGCGGCGAGGGGGCCGGTCTTTATCGGATCAATACCCGTGATGAAACAGCCGAACTGCTCTTCAGCACCCACCGTCGACCACCGGTTCGTCCACTGGACAGCATCGTTTGCGAGCGTCCATTCTGCGTATTCCCTGGGGAAGATGGCGGACCTATCATAGGACTCCTCAACAAGCCGTGGAACAGTTTTCGAAAGTTAGGAAATGGGGACGAGTGGAAAACCATCGACCCGAAGCGCCTTTCAAACATTACGTCCGTCTCCGGAGAGACGCTTTTTATCGATGCTTTTCCTGGAGAAGGACGAAATGTGTTGCGAAGCATGCAAAGAGTGGACCGCCGTGGGCACTTTGAGGTTTTGCTTTGGAATGCGGAAAACCCCGCTCCATTTGCAAGCCAACCCGTCTGGAAATTTCCAGATGAACTTCTCAAGGCCACTCAAACATACGGTTCGGATCGCTACAACTACCGGGCAGCCATGTCCGGCGATGACCTTTACCTCTTCATCTGCGAGAGGGACGGCTCCCCCTCGGGCGCACCAAGAAACGATCTGTATATTTTCCGACGCGGCCAACCGGAAGTGAAAATGCTCTCTCTGACATTTGATCTCTCCCAGGCAGACGAACAACTCATCAGAGAGTCCTATTCCCGCATTGAGACGTTCAAATATCCCCTGCCTTCAAACTATGGCTTCTTGGCGGTTGACAGCGGTCTTGTAATCGTGGGTGCCAGACTCGGATTCTGGTTCATTCCCTTTGAGGATATCAAATCGGCGATACGAGAACCTCAGTGACCGAGGCGTCGCAAAAACAAAACTGAGTGTCGCTCGACAAATACACCTATTTCGTGTATTTATGTGTATATGCGAACGAACATCGATCTGGATGAGGGGTTGGTCTCCCGCGGGCTGCATCTCTCGGGGCTGCGGACGAAGAAGGATCTCGTGAATCTGGCTCTGGAGGAATTTGTCCGGCGGAAAGACCAGAAGAAGATTCTGGAGTTGCGCGGGAAGATCCGCTGGAAGGGCGACCTGGATTTGATGCGCGGGAGCCGCTTCTGATGTTTCTGGTCGATACAGGGGTTTGGATCGATTTCCTGCGGGAAAAGACGACCCAGGAGGTTGATGCCGTGAACTCGTTGCTGGAGCGCGAGGAAACCATCGCATTCACCGGAATAATCCTCCAGGAACTCATGCAGGGATGTTCCGGGGAAAAGGATGCGGTCGCCATCGAAAAGCACTTCCTGCCATTCATCGAAATTTTCCCGCAACGGGGCACCTACAAGCTCGCCGCCAGGATCTACCGCAATTGCCGGAATCGCGGGTTCACGATCCGGAGTTCCGTGGATTGCCTGATCGCCGCATGCGCCATGGAGCAGAACTGCTCCGTTCTCCACAGGGACCGGGATTTTTCCATCATCGCGGAGATCTGCAGCCTGAAAGTTTACAACGAATAACTTTTGCGGACGGTGACGATGTTGCGGCCTTCGTGGCGTTTGTAGTCGAGAGAGTCGGTCATGCTGCGGATGAAGTGGAGGCCGAGCCCGCCGATCGGGCGTTCGTGTGCGGGGAGGTGCAGGGGCGGATCCGGGGCATCGAGAGGGTTGAAGGGATGCCCGTCGTCGGAGACCTCCAGCGACAGCGTCCCGTCCTGGATGCATGCGTTGATACGAATCTCGTGGGGCCCGTTGTCGTCGTATCCGTATTTGATGATATTGCTCACCAGTTCCTCAATAACGAGGCGGGCGACGTAGAGGATCTCTGCGGGCACCCCTTGACCGGCAAGATGGCGCTCGACTTCATCCGCCGCGGGCGGAATCTCTGACAAATCATTTTTCAGGGTGAGTTCCATGTCAGGGGAAGCGGATGCGGACGAGTGAAAAGTCGTCGTCGAGCGGACCGTCGCCGCGAAGCGAATGAATCCACGAGAGCACGCGTTCAAAGACATCCGGCTTGGTCCCGTTCTCGCCCATGAATGCAAGGAACTCGTCAAACTCGAGCATCGCCCCGTCGCGGGTGCGGACCTCGTAGGTTCCATCGCAAAGCATGATCAGGCTGGCCCCGGCAGGGATCGTGCAGGTGCCGCCCTCGTAGCTGGCCGCGGGCATGATGCCGAGGATCATGCCAGGAGCTCGGACTTCCTCGATTGTGTTCGTGCCATCGGGCCTGGGCACGAGCAGGAGCGCCGGCGGATGCCCGCCACTGCAATGGCGCAGGGTGCGGGTGGATTTCTCGTAAACCCCATACCACAGCGTGAAATACATGTTGTTCTGGCTCTCCATCGGAAATGCCGCATTGAGCGCGGAAAGGACCGCCCCGGGGTCGCGCGGGTCCGCGCCCGACAGTGCACCCGAGCGGATGACATTGATCGCGGAGACGGAGAGCAGGGAGGCGCCCACGCCATGTCCGCAGACATCGAGCAGGTAGAGCGCGAAATGGTCGTCATCGATCCAGTGGTATCCGAACGAATCCCCGCCGAGCTCGGTGGAGGGAACATACGACCAGTCGATGGCAAATGGCTCCGCCGTGGGAGCAGGGAGGATCGAGCGGACGTAGTTTGCGGCCTCGGCGAGCTCCGAGCCCAAGCGCTGCTGGGTCTCCTCGATCGTCTGCAGATACTGCTGCTCGGTATCGCGGAGCACTTTCTTTTCGAGGCAGGCCCCGATCCTCGCGCGGAGGAGGGTAGGGTTGAACGGCTTCGGCAGGTAGTCTTCCGCCCCCGCCTCAATGCAGCGGATCACGCTCTCGATCTCGTCCAGCGCGGAAATCATGATCACCGGGATGTGCCGGATACCGGGGGATTTTTTCAGTTCGCAGAGCGCGGTGAACCCATCCATGACCGGCATCATCACGTCGAGCAGGACGAGATCGCAGGACTGGGACGCCAGGAAATCCAATGCCTCGCGCCCGTCCGCAGCGCCGGTGACCTTGTGCCCCTGACGGACCAGCTGACGTTCGAGCAGCGCGCGATTTGAGTCGTTGTCGTCCACGATCAAAATATGCCCGGTGATGCGGGCGGGGTCGCCTCCGATGCGCTCGAAGGAAACTCCAGCAGCCTCAGGAGCCCCGGCCGTCACTGGAACTCCGGACGCCTCGCCGAGCCGGGTATTGATCAGCTTCAGGAGCGCATCCGCCGCAGAGCGGATTTTTGCAAGATCCTCGAGACCATCAACCCCGCGATCCGCCAACTCCTCGCCCAAGAGTTCCGAGTATCCGATGATGTGGTTCACCGGAGTCCGGAAGTCGTGGCGGAGTTGGGAAAGTTCAGACATGAGGCTATTGGCCGCCTGCGCCGGCGAGGAGGGCTGCGATTTTTTCCACGAGGCGGTCGAGTTCGATCGGCTTGGTATCGTAGTCATCGCAGCCGGCTGCCAGCGCCTGCTCGCGGTCCCCGGCCATGGCATGCGCAGTGAGGGCGATGACCGGGATCCTTGCGGTCGCGGGGTCGGCCTTGATGCGGCGCGTGGCTTCCCATCCGTCGAGCACGGGAAGGCTCATGTCCATGAGGATCAGATCCGGCAGGTCGGCCGCTGCGCGCGCCACTCCCTCGGCACCGTCCACCGCGACAAGGATCTCGTGACCGCGACGCGCAAGCCTGCGGGACAGCATGTCACGGTTCATTTCATTGTCTTCGACGAGGAGGATTCTGGGCATGGTCAGTTCCGGGTGCTGTTCGCGATCATGGCGGTAATTTCCGCCAAAAGTTTTTCACGATCCACCGCGCCTTTTTGGATGACCTGCTGGACGCTGCCGTGCAGGAGATCCCGCTCGGCCGGGGTCAGGTCTTTGGCGGTGACAACCACGACGGGGATTTTTGAAAATTCCGGCTGCTGGCGCAAGGCTTCAAGAAACGCGAAGCCGTCCATCACCGGCATCATGAGGTCTAGGAGGATCAGTGCGGGCGGCTCCTTGGCGACACACTCCAGGGCCACGCTCCCGTTCTCCGCCCCGGAGACCAGGTATCCGTCCTTTTCCAGCATTCGCACGAGCAGCTCGCGATTTCCCGGATCGTCTTCGACAACAAGCACCCGGGGTTTCTGCGAGCCGCAATATCTGGTGAGGACCGCGGCAAGCTGCCCCTGATCAACCGGCTTGGTGAGAAATTCCGAGGCACCGAGGCTGAATCCGAGCTGGCGGTCCTGGAGCATGGTCACCAAAATCACAGGGATGTGTGCGAGGGCGGGGTCGGCCTTCAGCTCGCCCAGCACCGACCATCCGTCCATGCCCGGCATCATCACGTCGAGCGTGATCGCCGCGGGCAGCATCTTCCGCGCGAGCTCGATCCCGTCCCTGCCGGTGAATGCGGTGAGGACATCGTATCCGCTCTTCACAAGACTGCGCTTCAAGATGGCGGCCGCGTCGTGGTCGTCGTCAATGACGAGAACCATGCGACGGGATTTCCCGGACGGGGCGGTCGCGCCCGCCGCAGACGGCGCGGGCTCCGGTTCGGAAACCGTGGCGGGAAGGTCCACGCGGAACGTCGTACCCTTCCCGTGCGTGCTCCGCACGGTGATGTCCCCGCCCATGAGCTGGCAAAATTTCCTGCTGATCACGAGCCCGAGCCCGGTGCCGCCGTATTTCCGCGTCGTGGAATCATCGGCCTGCGTGAACGCCAGGAAGAGCCGCCCCAACTGGGCGGCGGTCATGCCAATGCCTGTGTCCGTCACGTCAAAAAGCACGCGCTGCAAATCGGGGGAACGGGCCACCGCGAGATCGATCGTTCCATTTTTCGTGAACTTGGCGGCGTTGCTCAGGAGGTTGAAGAGCGTCTGGCGGACCTTGGTGAGATCGGCCTGCATCCGGCCGCAGTCCGGAGCGACCGAAACCGCGAGCGTGTTGCCGTTCTTCTCGATCAGCGGCTGGATCGTGGCGACCACCTCGCGAATCATTTTATCGACATCGAATTCCTCGAGGAAGAGCGTCATCTTCCCCGCCTCGATTTTGGAGAGATCGAGAATGTCGTTGATGAGCGAGAGCAGGTGCTTGCCTGCGGAGCGGATCTTGTTGAGATCCGGGGAGAATCCGTCGAGCTTCAGGTCCTCCGCCTCCTCGATCAGCATCTCGCTGTAGCCGATGATTGCGTTCATCGGTGTTCGCAGCTCATGGCTCATGTTTGCCAGAAAGGCGCTCTTCGTGCGGTTGGCGGACTCAGCGGCATCCCGCGCCGCCAGCGCCTCCCCTCGGGCGGCTTCCGCCGACTCCAGCGCGCCCGAGAGCCGCGATGCCAGCCAGAAGGATACGAGCAGAACCAGCAGGATGATCACGCTGCCAATCCCGTAAACCTGGCGGATGAACTGCCAGGTGATCCGGTTGACATCCGGCCGATAGAGGGCCGCAATCACGGTGTAGTCCCACGGCTCGAACTTCGAAACGTTGACCAGCCACTGGCTTCCCGCTCCCTCGGTTTTGTTCGTTCTCGCAGCAATCGCCTTTGTCGCTTCCTCCCCGGAGATTTTTGTGGTGCGAAAGACAACCTGATCCCTGTGATCCAGGAGGACAAAAAATCCCCGCTCGAGGAGCCCGCGATCCTCGATCGCGTCGCGGATCGTATTCAAGGTTTCGAGCGCGTATCCGACATAATAGGCGCCGATGACGGACCCCGAAGCGTCCCGTATGGGCTCGTACCTTGTGATGTAGGGCTTCCCGAGGATCTCGGCGATCCCTGCATAAGGGCTTCCTTTGCGGAGGGAGGCCATCGCGCGGCTGTCGCGATCCATCATGGTCCCAACCGCCCGCCCCCCGTCCGGTCCGCGCACATTGGTTGAGATCCGGAAAAAGTCGTCGCCGTTTTTTACAAAAATCGTCGCCGTGCCCCCCATGATCCCGCTCACCCCATCCACAAGTGCCGTGTTGCCGTTTACCGGGGAATCCCCGAACAGCAGGACTGGACAGCCGGCGGCATCCACGCCGGCGATGTGTGGCGACCCTTGCTGCGCGGCCAACATTTTCATGACATGCATCGAGGAGGTCACGAGCTCGGAATAAATCCTGTTGGTGGATTCCAACACATCGAGCACATGGTCGAGCTTCGCGGCCATCTGGTTCTCCGCCTCCGCCTGGACGTAATTGGAAAGCCGGTGGAAGCCCGCCACGCCGGCCAGACCGACCGCCACGGCCACGATCAAAAACCAGAGCGCAATTTTGAAGCGGAGGGAATGGGTCATCGGATCACAAGGCGCAATACCCGCTCTCCGAGCGCCGGGTCCATGCACAATTTTCGATGGAATGACATTGCATTTTTGGTGTCGCGGGAATAGCGGAGGGCATGCAAAAACTCATCGTTCTCGCACTGCTGGCATTTTCCCTCGCCGCCAACGCCGCCCAGCTTGACCTCGCCGTCGTGCAATTTCCAGAAGTAAAAACCGTCGCCGAGCTCGAGGCCGCGCTGGCGAATGTGAATCTGGCGGAAATCACCAACTCCGACCGCACCATGACTTCCGAGCCGTATCTCAAAGGTGGCTATGTGGTTTTCGCCCAGAGTCTGCCCGTCTCGGGTGCATTCGCCTCCTCGACCCGGATCTCGAACAACCGCGCCGAAGTGCAGGGCCGGATCTCGGGAGCAAACATCGCCGTGAAAATCACCCTGAGCGAGGGGGTCGAAGCCGGGCTGCGCCGGTTCTCCAGCCGCACGCATGAGGCCAATTCCCAACTCTCCCCCGGCCAACCCAGAATCCTGAGCATCCGCCAGGTCTCCGGAAAATCAACGGTCGTCACCAGAGGCCAGTCCGCACAGAAGGAGACGAATTTCACCAGCGCGATCATCGGCCAGATCTCAAAATAGGCGACGCGCGGGAGATTGTGAACAACCTGTGAGTTTCTCCGGATTCTCCAGAGAAATTCCGCCTGTTCGAGCGCCTTTGTTGATCCAAATCGCGATCTGGAAACCCGCGCAATCGGGCGTGGAACAGGCTTAAATACAGTGAGGAACAAGGTTTCCCCTCGTGTTTTCGTTCGATGGTCCGAAGAAAACATGTTCCCCCTCCGCGTCCGGGGTTCTTCCCCCTGTGAATAAAACCCGCTTCGGAGCGGCCTTTGGGAGAATAATGAACGAATCCGGGCATATGCGGGATGCCACCCGGAATCAGCACAAAAAAAAGCCGGACCTTTGCAGGCCCGGCTTTTTGTTGAGTTTTTAACTTCGATTAGAACGCGAAGCGAAGACCAGCACGGCCTTGAACGGCGCTCTTGGGATCCTCGGAGGAGTAGAGCCAACGAGCATCGGTGAAGATGCCGATGTTGTTCGTGAAGCGGTATTCCAAGCCGGCGCCAATGTCGCCGAACCCGTGACCCTGGCGTTTGCAGCCGTAGGTCGCGCCGCCGCCGATCATGGCGTAAGGAGCGAGGTTCCATGCGCAGATCGGGTAACGGAGCAGCAGGTTGCCGGACGTTGCCCATTCTGTGGTTTCACCTTTGCGGGCAAAGATGTCTTCTTCGACACCGATTCCGATGAACTTGGTGAAGTAGTAGCTGACACCGAGACCGCCGCCCCATGCGGAGCGAGCGCTGTTGTGGAACAGGCCGGTGGCGAACGCATCCAACTGGAGTTCGTTTGCACGGAACAGGCAGGTGGGCTCGACAACGACTTTATCTTTGAAGGTTTTGGCTTCGGTTCCGGCAAAGGCCGAACCGGCAACCGCTACCGCCATCAGGATAGTTAAGGAGAGTTTTTTCATAGTTGTGTTTGTTTTTTTGTTAGCGGCTACTGAGCCACGTGGAAACAGTGACTACAAGAGTCCGCATAAAGCGTCAAGTAATTTTATTCATCCCCATCCATTCCATGCGGCGAGGGCTCGAAGCGCGCTGCCCCGGTGGCTCATCCCGTTTTTCACGTCGCTGCCGAGCTGGGCGAAAGATTCGGAATGCCCAAGCGGGACAAAGAGCGGGTCGTATCCGAATCCCCCGGCACCCCGCGGGCGGCCGAGGATTCCTCCCTCGACGGTCCCGGAGAAGGCGGCCAGCTTGCGTCCATTGCGCGCGAGAACGATCACGCAGCGGAATCGCGCCGTGCGCTCTTCCGCCCGGAATGGCAGGAGATTGCGCAAGAGAAGGTCATTGTTGGCTGCGTCGTTGGCTTTTTCCCCGGCGTATCTCGCCGACAGCACGCCGGGGGCTCCCCCGAGGGCATCGACTTCGAGACCGGAGTCGTCGGCGATAACCCATCCCTCAAAGAGCATCGAGGCCGCGACCGCTTTGAGCGTGGCATTTTCCTCGAACGTGTCGCCGGTTTCCTCGACCTCCGGCAAGTCGGGCAGGGAGGCGAGATCGCTGACGAGGAACCGCGGCCCGAGGATCGCGCGGATCTCGCCGATTTTGTGGGCATTGCGGGTTGAGACAAGCAATGGGTTTGCAGGAGCGTCCGTGTCTGGCATAGTCCCCGGTTCCTACAATGTCCACGCAGCGCAAGCAATTTCCGTTCTCCGAATTCGAATCCCGTTGGCAGCAGCACTGGCTCGACGCCGGGGCGTTCCATGCCACAAATCCCGACGATCCGGGCTTCGATCCCGCCCGCCCGAAATACTACATCCTCGACATGTTCCCGTATCCGAGCGGTGACGGGCTCCATGTCGGCCACGTCGAGGGCTACACGGCCACCGACATCCTCGCTCGCCACCACCGCATGCGCGGATTCAACGTCCTGCATCCGATGGGCTGGGATGCCTTCGGGCTGCCAGCCGAGCAGTTCGCCATCAAAACCGGACAACATCCGCGGGTCACGACGGCCCGCAACATCGGAAGATTCCGCAGCCAGCTCCAGGCGCTGGGATTCAGCTACGACTGGCAGCGTGAATTCGGCACCACCGACCCTGGCTACTTCCGCTGGACGCAATGGATTTTCCTGCAGCTCTATAACGCGTGGTTCAATCCTGAGACAAACAAAGCCGAGCCGATCTCCACCTACACAGGCGACGAGCGGGACAGCGTGCGGCTCGCCTACGTCGCCGAAATGCCGGTGAACTGGTGCCCGGAACTCGGCACCGTTCTGGCGAACGAGGAGATCGTGGATGGAAAGAGCGAGGTCGGCGGATTCCCGGTCGAGCGGCGGCCGCTCCGCCAGTGGATGCTGCGGATCACCGCATTCGCCGAACGGCTCATCGACGGGCTCGAAGGTCTCGACTGGCCGGACTCGATCAAGCTCCTCCAAAAAAACTGGATCGGCCGCAGCGAGGGCGCGCTGGTGGAATTTCAAATTGCAGATTCCAAATTCCAAATTCCCGTCTTCACAACCCGGCCGGACACGCTCTTCGGCGCGACCTACATGGTGCTTTCTCCGGAGCACCCGCTCGTCCCGCAGATCACAACGCCCGACCAGAAGGACGCTGTTGAGGCGTATCAAAAAACCGTGGGTTCAAAGTCCGACCTCGAGCGCACCGACCTCGCCAAGGAAAAGACCGGCGTCTTCACTGGCGCGCATGCCATCAATCCGGTGAACAGCGAGCCGCTCCCGGTGTGGATCGCCGACTATGTCCTCATGGGATACGGAACCGGCGCGATCATGGCCGTGCCCGCTCACGACGAGCGGGATTTTGATTTTGCGCAGCAGTTCGGCCTGCCGGTGAGGGAGGTCGTGGTTTCAGGGGGCACAGGGGGCACAGGGGTCACGGGGGGCACAGGGGGCACGGGCGTCCCGCCCGTGAAGACGCTGACGCCCTTCTTCGAAAAGCTCGAGGAAATCAAAATCCACGAGCGCAATTTGCCGCACTGGGAGCAGGACTCGAAGTATTACTTCGTGACATGGCGCCTTGCGGACAGCATTCCTGCAGACGTGGTAAAAGGCTGGAATCTGGAAGCCGATGCCTGGCTCACAAACCACAGACAACCGCTCTCGGCAGAAGAGCAGGAGGAATTTCACGACCTTTTCTCAAACCGCATTGAGGAAGCGCTTGATGCCGGCAGGGGAAGCTGCCTTTTGAATGACCCGGCTGTTGCCTCGCTCGTTGAGAGCGCGCTCAAACATTTCGACGGAGACCGCTATGACCTTTCCGCGTTTGTGGTCATGCCGAACCACGTGCATGTCCTTTTCAGGCTCCGCGAGGGGCAGGATCTCGCAAAAACTCTTCACAGTTGGAAAAGCTTCACTGCGCATGGAATCAATAAGGCGCTGAACCGGCAGGGGGCGGTTTGGCAGGAGGAATATTTTGACCGCCTGATTCGCGATGACGGACATTTTTCCAAGCTGGTGGAATACATTGTCAACAATCCGCACCGGGCTGGGTTAAGTGGAGTCAGAGCCTACACGGGCGGGACGCCCGTGCCTCCTGTGGATTCCCAGGCCACGGGCACCTGCTTCTCCGGCGAGGGAGTGGCGGTCAACTCCGGTTTCCTCGACGGTCTGCCGACCGCCGAAGCCAAGCGCACGATCTCCGCGTGGCTGGAAGAGCACGGTCTGGGCCGCGCCACGATCAACTACAAACTGCGGGACTGGCTCTTTTCCCGTCAGCGGTATTGGGGGGAGCCGTTTCCGATTGTCTGGGAGGGCGGACGGCACCGCGCGATTTCCGAGGGGGAACTTCCGGTCGTGCAGCCGGAGATGGACGACTTCAAACCCACCGGAACGCCGGAACCCCCGCTCAGCAAGGCCCGCGAGTGGGTGCAATACACGGACAAGGCCGAGCGCGAGACGAACACGATGCCGCAGTGGGCGGGCTCGTGCTGGTATTACCTGAGATTCTGTGATCCGGAAAATTCCTCGCGCTTCATCGGGACGGACGCCGAAAACTACTGGATGGCATCCGCCGGAACCCCCGGCGGGGTGGATCTCTATGTCGGCGGCACCGAGCACGCCGTGCTGCACCTTCTCTATGCCCGTTTCTGGCACAAAGTCCTGTTCGATCTCGGCCACCTCTCCACGCCGGAACCTTTCCAGCGTTTGGTGAACCAGGGAATGATCCTCGGGCCGGATGGACAAAAAATGTCCAAGAGCCGCGGCAACGTCATCACACCCGACAGCGTGATCGCCGAATATGGTGCGGATTCACTGAGGCTCTACGAGATGTTCATGGGTCCCCTTGAGCAGATGAAGCCGTGGAGCATAAAAGGCGTGGAGGGAGTCTATCGCTTCCTCGCACGCGTGTGGCGCCTCGGACTTCAGGAAAACCAGGAGGGCGAGTGGGTCGTCTTGCAGGATCTCGCGGATATCCCATTCACCTCCGCGCAGGCACGCGTCGTCCACGAGACGATCAAGAAGGTGACTCACGATCTCGGACTGCTCGCGTTCAACACCGCAATTTCGCAGATGATGGTTTGCACGAACGAGTTTGTGAACGCGAAGCCGCGGCCGGTTCAGGCGCTTCGGATCCTGCTCCCGCTGCTCAGCCCGTTCGCCCCGCACCTCGCCGAGGAGCTCTGGTCGCGCCTTGGCTTCGAGGGTGCCGCATCCGCTCAGCCGTGGCCGGTCCACGACGAGTCGCTCCTCGTGGAATCCGAAATCGAAATCCCTGTCCAGGTGAACGGCAAAGTGCGCGACCGCATCCGCGTGGCGGTCGGTGCCACAAACGAGGAGGTCGAAGCCGCCGCCCGCGCCAGCGCAAAAGTCCTCGAGGCCACCGCCGGCGTGACGATCGTCAAAGCCATCATCGTCCCCGGCAAGCTCGTGAACATCGTCGCCAAGCCCTGACCAGCACCGGGTGCAGAAATGAAAACACCCCGCACCGGGCGGGGTGTTTCAAAACTGAAAAACGCGAGAGGGTTACTTCGCGGCTTTCTCCTCGATGTATTTGATGACGTCGCCGACGCTCTGGAGCTTCTCCGCGTCCTCATCGGGCACTTCCACGCCGAATTCTTCCTCGAAGGCCATGACGAGCTCGACGGTGTCGAGTGAGTCGGCTCCGAGATCTTCGATGAAGGAGGCACTCGGGGTGACCTGCTCTGGGTTAACGCCGAGTTGCTCGACGATGATATCTTTCACTTTTTCTTCAATGGTTTTTTCGGACATGGCTGGATGTGTTGGTTAAGAGATGCAGTATTGAGCGTCCCGCACTTTGGCAACAAATAATTTTTAAATTTGTCAGGTGCGGGTGGCGAAAATTACGTATCAGCAGAGGAGGTCAAGCGTATTTTTAAAAAGGGGGTTTGGATTTGAGGTGTTCCCTCCCCCGAAAGCCGTCACCGAGAAGCCTTTCGGGGAGTGCGAATACTTCCGAAAAAATCCCGGGCTACTCCGGGTTGATCAGCTTCTCGGACTGGAATTTCTCCGAGCTGGTCGTGAACGTCTCCACGCGGTAGCTCTCGCCGGCTTTCATCTCGCGGGTCGGGATCTTTTCCTGATATTCGATCCGCTCCTTCGGGTTGATGACCACGATCCCCTCCTCGGGCTGGAATGCGCGGTCGTCGGACCAGCGGTCGATGACGATGCCTTTGGAATCGTGGGTCAGGATGTCGATCCTCTGGGTCGTCGGGTATTCGAGGCGTGAGATTTGTTTCGTGTTGTTGCGGATCGTGTAGGTGACGTTCACCTCCCGGCGGTCCTGCAGGGAAAATTTCGCCGGCTCGACCTCCAGCTTCTCGGTGGTGGGGGCGGTGCGGATCGGGCCGAGGTTCACGGAGGAGAACATGCCTCCGAAGAACCCCTTGATCTGGGCCACCGCGCTGCCCGACGTGTTCCTGCTCTGCGGGTATTCGGCGATGGTGTCGTTCGCATCGCGGCCGGCATAATCCGCATTGCGGGTCCGGGCGGCGCTGAGAGGGTCCATGAAGAACGGGCTGTTCTCATCCGGCGCGGCGATGGCAAATGCAGTCGCCGCGTCAACGGGACCGGCCTTGGGCTTTGCGGTCTGGGCCAGAAGCGGGGCCAGTCCTGTAGCCAGTAAAATAAGCACGGCGTGTTTCATACGAACATGTCCCTATCGCACCGCACGGACGGTTGCAAATCCATTTGCTTCAAATACCATGTCAGCCATGCGCCCGCTCATCCGCCTCCTGCCCGTCCTCCTCGTCCTTTTTCCGCTCCTGCTCCAGGCCGGGCAAAAGAAGGCCCCGCCGGTCAGCGTCAGGCTGTTCTGCGAAGGCAACGAGAAGGAGGGGGAATCGTTCGTCACCCCGGTCGAACTGACCACCCCGCAAAAACGGGTGTTCCTGCGGAAGGTGCCGATCGTGACCGAGAAGGACATCACCTCATTCTATCCATTTCCCGGGCGCGACGGGATGATCGCGGCGTATTTCCGTCTGGACGCGCACGGGGCGGACAAGCTCGACCAGTTCACCACGGAGGACCGCGGAAAGCTGGCGGTGATCATGGTCAACGGCCGGGTCGCTGCCGCGCTGCGCATCGAGCAGCGGGTCCGGGATGGCATCCTTTACGTTCCGGGGGGGATCCTTCCCGATGAGGTGGCGCAGCTCGAAACAAAGTATCCGGTCATCGGCCGGGAGTCGGAATTCGGGAAAAAGCCAGTCAAAGAGAAGCCGGTCAAAGAAAAGAAACAATGATCCTGCGTCTGCTCGCGGCCCTTCTCGCCATCTCCGGGGTGCAGGCCGCGCTCTTCGATTTCCCGACCAGGAACCGCGCGCTCCTCGAAGGGCGCCCGGAAGACTTCTACATGTATGTCGAGAGGGATTTCGAGGGCGAGAAAAGCTACCCGTGGGAGGGCGGGCGATTCGGATTTGTGCGTGGCCCGCAGCGAACGCCGCAAGGCGTGGTCTACGCCACGCTTCACGAGGGTGTCGACATCCAGCCGCTTCAGCGGGACCCGTCGGGCAACCCGCTCGATGACATCCTTGCCTCCGCCGCAGGGCGGGTGGTCCACGTGAGCAAGGAAGCCGGCGCGTCAAATTACGGCCGATACATCGTCGTCGAACACCGGATCGAGGGATGTCCGATCTACACCCTCTACGCCCACCTCGCGTCGACAGCGGTCGAGCCCGACCAAATCGTCCGCCAGGGGGAGGTCCTGGGACGGCTTGGTTTTTCCGGGGCGGGCATTGACCGCCAGCGGGCGCATGTGCATTTCGAGATCGGCATCCTGCTCAGCGAAAATTTCGAGGCCTGGTATGCCGCCCGCTCCTCCGGGGACCCCAACAAGCACGGGCTCTTCAACGGCATGAACCTCTCCGGCACCGACCCGTCGGCCATCCTGCTCGCATCCGCGAGGGATCCCGGTTTTCGGATCACAAAATTCCTCGCCGGGCTGGAGCCGGTCTTCAAACTCACCATCCCCAACTCCCCCGACCTCTCGATCCTGCATAACTGCCCGTGGCTCGTGCCGGCCGGAGAAATCGCCAGCCCCCCCGCATGGACGATCTCCTTCACGGGAACCGGCTTCCCCGTCCACGCCGTCGCATCGCAAAAACCGGTGACCGCCCCCGAGGTGGCATGGGTGAAGGATTCCTCAACTTCCTACGCCCTCGCCACCCGCCGCCTGATCGGCGGACCGGCCGGGAGTCCGCGCCTCACGGAATCCGGACAGCGGCTCGTGAGCCTGCTGACCGCGCCGCCCGCAGCCGAACCAGCCGCGCCCGAACAGCCCGCCAGCGAGCAGAGGTTGCCGAAATAACGCTGATCCTCTTCCCAGCGCCCTGCCGCCTGTGGTAGCGTCCCGCGCCATGGCACAGGGAATTGACCAGCACGTCGGGAAGAAGGCCTTTGAGATCAACATGGACCGGAGGCTCTACGGGACCTTCGCGGAGATCGGTGCCGGACAGGAGGTCGCGCGACGGTTTTTTTCCGCCGGCGGGGCCGCGGGAACGATCGCCAAGTCGATCTCGGCCTACGACATGGTTTTTAGCGATGCGATTTACGGGACGTGCGAGCGCTACGTGAGCCGCGCCCGGCTCGACACGATGCTCACCCACGAGGTCGGGCTCCTGATCGAACGCCTCGACGCCACCGTCGGCTCGGAGCGCCAGTTTTTTGTCTTCGCCGATACCGTCGCCGCCCGCAGCTTCCGCCGCCACGATGAGTCCCACGGCTGGGCCGGCCTCCGCTTCCAGCACGCGCCCCGCGCCCCTTTCAGCGAAATCATCCTCCATGTCCGCATGCTGGATCTGGAAAACCTGCAGCAGCAGGAGGCGCTCGGCATCTTCGGGGTGAACCTCGTCCATGCCGCCTTCCACCTCGCAGAAAAGCCGGAGAGCCTCATCGCAGCGCTCATGGACGACCTGTCGCCCGGCCGGATCATCGTGGACATGATCCGGTTTTCCGGCCCGGCATTTCCCGGCGTGGACAACCGGATCATGAGCCTGCAGCTCGTCGTTCAGGGTCTCACCAATGCGACGCTCTTCCGCTCGGACGGAGAGGTCGTGCAGGCGGCGGACGCGTTCTACAAAAAGCCGCTCCTCGTCGAGCGCGGCAGCTTCCGCCCGGTCACCCACATCACCAACGACATGCTCGACTGCGCGCTCAGGATGTTTGAGAAGGAGGAGCAGGTCCAGGGCACGCAGCCGGAAATCCTCATGGAGATCACCATGAAAAACCTGCTCTCGACCGGACACCTCGACCTCCGCGATTTCCTCGACCGCGTGGACATGCTCGGCGCGCTGGGGCGCACCGTCCTGATCTCGAACTACGGCGAGTTCCATCGACTCGTCAACTACCTCACGATCTACACCGACAAGATGATCGGGCTCCCGCTCGGGATCCCGGGCATGCATGAGATCTTTGAGGAAAAATTCTACGCCGACCTCGAGGGCGGCATCCTCGAAGGCCTCGGCCGACTCTTCAAAAACGGGGTCAAGCTCTACGCCTACCCCCGCCTCATGCCCGATGGCCGGGTCGTCACGGCGGACAACTTCCACGTGGCCCCCAATCTCACCCACCTCTACACCCATCTTCTCCAAAACAAATTCATCGAAGGCATCAGGGGCTACCAGCCGGAGTTTCTCCCCATCCGCTCCGCTGACGTCCTCGCCCTCATCCGCAAAGGTGATTCCGCATGGAAAAAGATGGTCCCCGAAGAAGTCGCCGCGATCATCCAGGACCGACGGCTATTCGGCTGCACGCCGGACGGAAATTCATGCGGCTGACAATAGGGCCTGTCCGGCAGGGGAAACGAAGACAGGCGAAGGGCGGGCAGGGGATTTCAACCCCCGGGTGGGTGCGCCCTGCCGGGCGCGCAAACGAAAAAGGCCGCCCCGATGGAAAACCGGAGCGGCTGGAAATTCCGTCCCCGGTCGCCCAGGGATGAGGTGGTTACTTTTTCGCGGCGGGCTTCTTTTTCTTCGAAGGCCGGACGATCACGTAGGAACCCTTGGCTCCGGGGATCGCTCCGCTGACGACAATCACGCCCTCTTCGCCGCGCACCTGAAGCACGCGGAGGTTTTGAAGCGTGACGCGCTCGTCGCCCATGTGTCCGGGCATGCCCATATTTTTCCAGACGCGGCCCGGGGTCGAGCGGTTGCCGATGGCGCCGTTCCGGCGGTGCATCGTCGAACCGTGGGTCATCGGCTGGCCATGGAAGTTGTGCTTTTTGATCGTGCCCTGGAAGCCCTTGCCTTTCGACTGGCCGATCACGTCCACGAACTGTCCGGTCTCGAAGACCGTGACCGCGACGTCCGCGGATTCCGGAGCGGTTTCGCCTGCGGCGAGTCGGAACTCCCGGATGAACCGCTTCGGCGTCGAGGTGGTTTTGCCAAAGTGCCCGGTCTGCGCCTTCGTGACGCGCTGGGGTTTCTGGTCGTCAAAACCGATCTGGACCGACGTGTAGCCGTCCTTCTCCGCGTTTTTGGTTTGAAGAATGCGATTGCCGCCCGCCTCGATGACGGTGGCTGGTGTGCAGCGGCCCTTGTCATCATAGACGCGGGTCATGCCAAGTTTTTTTCCGAGAAGTCCAATGCTCATAACGGTCAGATCTTGATGGTGATGTCGACCCCGGCCGGGAGGTTCAGTTTGCGGAGCTCGTCAACGGTCTTGGCCGTGGGCTCGACGATGTCGAGAAGCCGCTTGTGGGTGCGGATTTCGAACTGCTCCATCGACTTCTTGTCGACGTGCGGCGAGCGGTTGACGGTGAATTTTTCGATGCGGGTCGGAAGCGGGATCGGTCCGGTGACTTTGGATCCGGTGCGCTTCGCGGTCTCCACGATCTCATGCGCGGACGCATCGAGGATGCGGTAGTCGAATCCTTTGAGCCGGATTCGGATTTTTTGGGCTGATGGTGATGCCATAAAATAAAGAACAGTGAATGTTTTTGGTTAAAATCCCGACATTGAGCGGGAGGGAAAGACTAGGGATGCGCGCCGCACTGGCAAGGGAATTTTTGAAAAAATGTTGGCGCGGGGCGTTCCGCGCGGGCATTTTCTCACGGCGCCGGCTGGCGGACCTTCCCGGAACGGTTTATGCGCACCTTCAGGCCAATCACCACACCGGCGAGAAGCAGCAGAACGATGCTGGCTGGCTCGGGGACGGCCTGCCAGGCCAGGCCATATTCCTCCCCGGTTACGCTGTCGGGGACGGTCTCGTAAACGACGCCGTTAAACGTGATGCGGAGGGCATACGTGCCTGCCGGCAGGTCGACCCGGAGGAATTCGGCGTTGTTGTAGATCGAGGCGGATTCGGCAACGAGCGTCGTCAATGCGCCATTCACGACCGTCCAGACCTGAAGGTTCAGGTCGGAAAAGCTCAGATTCTCGCCGAGTCCAGATGTGTTGTTGAAGGATGATCCCGCAAACCAGTTCAGCGAGATCGTGAGCTCGACGGGCGTCTCGAACGGATTAGTGAACAGGTAGTCGTTCGATTGGGAGCGTCCGACCGTGCCAAAATCCCAGCCGCTTTCCGAGATCGCCCCTCCGCCGGATCCCGCAACATCGCGGGTTCCTGAGAGCAGGTAGATTCCCACTGCGGTGTCCAGGTTGAGCGCCCCGGCTCCAGTCGCATAGTCGAGGGCCTGGGTCGTTAGAATCGCCCCGTCCCCGTTGACAGACTGCCCGTTGTTCCAGCCCACGGTCTCCGTGGCTCCGGCCATCAGAACTGATTTGATCACGCGCGTGTCATTCGCCGAGGCGACGCCGTTCAGGTTGTAGAAAAGCGCGTTTGCCGCAGCATCTTTGAGCAACGTGATCCCGCCGGCGACGATCGGCGAAGAGAAGCTCGTCCCATCCTGGTTGACCCAATTCAGGTTGGATGGCGAGGGATTCTGAACAATCTGCATGATGTTGGGGTCCGTCGAGGCGCCAAGAGAACCCGTCGGGCCAAGATAGGCCGCCAGAAAGAGAAGCTCTCCGGGAGCGGCAATATCCACCGCCGCGCGAACGCCGGTCAGGGTTTGGCCGGTCACCGGGTTGTAGAATTCTGCAGGCCCCCGGGAGCTAAAGGAAGAGGGTTCTAAAAATGTGCTCCCGCCCAGCGAACCGACCGTAATGCTGTTGAAGGTCGACCCCGGCGCGGAGACGGAGGCGTTGCCTCCATTTCCGGCGGACGCCACGAAGGCGACCGTGGGGTTCTGCCGGGCCAACCCTTCGATGGCAACGACCTCGGGAGACTGGAGATCCGCGCCGCCCCAACTGCTGTTGATCGCATCCGGCTTCACATTGCCGATGCCCTGAAAGAACGCCCGATAGACTGATACCGTCGAATTGGTGGTTGTGGAAAATGACCCGGTGTCGGTCGGTGAATATTCAGTCGCGATCGCCCCGGACCAGATCTGCGCCATGGGGGCCATCCCGAGGCTGTAGAGGTAGTAATCCACAGGGTCGGTCCCGGGCACGTAGCCCGCGCCCGCCAGAACATGGCCGACCATGGTTGCGTGGTAGTCGACCTCATTCAATGCGCCTGTCCCAGCATACGTCATGCCCACGGCTGGCAGGGAACTCGCGGGGCGCAGGAACACATCGTGCCCGCTCCAAACCAGGCCGGCCTCGACATTGGCGATCACCCTCCCCGACCCGCGAAAACCAGCATTATAAAACGTGTTCCACCCCACCACCGAGTTGACGAATGTGGGCGATTGAAAGGCCCCGTTCTCATAAAGCCCGGAAAAAATATCCGGCTGCCCCTCGCTGGACGAGAGGTCGCCGCGTGCACCCATCACGGGGAAAAGCAGCGCAGCCAGAACAAAATGCCGGAAATTCATGAGAAGTTGCGGGGAATTGGCGAACTTTGATACTCGTCAATTCGCCTCCTTTCGGCGAGGAAATATTTACGGCGAACCTGCGGTTGAAATCGGCGGCAGCGGGGGCTAGGGTGCCGGTTATGTCTGTAATCTGCGCAGAAGACGAATTGGTGGACAAAATCCTGGACGGCGGGCGGATCACCCCCGATGACGCCCGCGCGCTGCACGAGCTGCCGCTCGAGGTGCTCGGGTCATTGGCGGATGCCCGCCGCAAGGCTGCGAAGGCCGCCGCCTACGACGGCAGGGGCAACGACGTCGTGACCTACATCGTCGACCGCAACATCAACTACACGAACGTCTGCAATGTTTACTGCAAATTCTGCGCGTTCTACCGCACGGAAAAGGACGACGACCATTACGTCCTGACGCTCGATGAAATCGACGAAAAGCTCGACGAGCTGGCGGCGGAAGGCGGAGTCCAGGTCCTGCTCCAGGGCGGGCACCATCCGAAGCTCGGAATCGATTTCTACCTGAACATGCTATCCCACATCCGGGAGAAATACCCGCAGATCAACATCCATGGGTTCAGCCCGCCGGAGTTCAACCATTTCTCGCATGTCTTCGGAATGCCGGTTCGCGAGGTCATCTCGAAATTCATCGAGGCCGGTCTCGGATCGATCCCCGGCGGCGGTGGAGAGATCTTGGTGGACGCCGTCCGCGACCGGATCGCCCCGCTGAAATGCAACTCCGACCAGTGGCTGGATGTCATGCGCCAGGCCCACCAGCTCGGCCTGAGATCCAGCGCCACCATGATGTTCGGGCACGTCGAATCCCTCGACGACCGGATCGCGCACCTCGGGCGGCTCCGTGACCTGCAGGACGAAACCGGCGGGTTCACGGCCTTCATCTGCTGGACGTTCCAACCCGAGCACACGAAGCTCCGCGCCGAGACCGTCACCAGCGCGGAATACCTCCGCACCCAGGCGATCGCACGGATCTTCCTGGATAATTTTGAGAACGTCCAGAGCTCGTGGGTCACCCAGGGACCAAAGATCGGGCAGATCGCGCTGCAGTTCGGCGCCAACGATTTCGGCAGCGTGATGATGGAGGAGAACGTCGTCTCCAGCGCTGGAACGTCGTTCCGGCTCTCGGCCGCCGACATCGAACGCCTGATCCGCGAAGCCGGCTATGAACCCCACCGCCGGAGCACCTGGTATCAACTCCTGAACTGACATGCTTACTGACACCCATGCGCACCTCGACTACCCGGACTTTGCCGCCGACCTCGACGCCGCCCTGGAGCGGGCCCGGCAGGCCGGAGTCCACCGGATCATCACCATCGGAACCGGCATCGAAAGCAGCCGGAGGGCGGTCGCCCTCGCGGACAAATATCCCTCGATCTACGCGGTTGTCGGGCTCCATCCCACGAACGTGGAGGAGGAATCCGGAGACTGGCTCAACGTGCTGCGCGGTCTCGCGACCCACCCGAAAGTGGCGGCGATTGGCGAAACCGGACTCGACTACCATCACCCTCCCTCCGAACGCCTCGCGTCGTCCCCGGCTCTCTCCGCCCTCCAGGCCGAAATGGCGGAGGACACCGAAGCCATGATCGTTGACGGATCCTACCGCTCCGCGCAGGCCGAGGCGTTCTCGGCCCAGCTCGATCTCGCCTGCGAACTCGGGCTCAATGTCGTGATCCACCAGCGCGACGCCTGGGATGACACGATTGAAATTTTAAAGCCCTACACAGGACGGGTGCGCGGAGTCTTTCACTGCTTCGGCAACATGCCGGACCAGGCGGAGGAAATCCTCGCCATGGGCCACATCGTCTCGTTCACAGGCATCGTGACATTTAAAAATGCCCCGATCGTCCGCGAGGTCGTGGCCATGGTTCCGGAAAATGCCTTCATGGTGGAAACCGACTGCCCGTATCTGGCTCCCATCCCGAACCGGGGGAAGCGCGCCGAGCCTGCCCATACAAGGCTCGTCGCGGAAAAAATTGCCGAGGTCCGCGGAACGACCCTGGAACAGATCGCCGCCGCAACTGAGAAGACAGCCGAAGGATTCTTCAAGCTGTCCTGAAAAACGCGCGGCGGCCGGCACTCCCTGACAGACGTGCCAGCCACTCGCTTGTCTGGCGGCTCCTTACGCCGGAACCGCTGCCTTCACGATCTCCGAGAAGCTGCGGGGCTCGAGGGCTGCACCGCCCACCAGCGCGCCGTCGATATCCGGCTGGCTCATGAGGACCGGAGCATTCGCCGGCTTCACGCTGCCACCGTATTGGATGCGGACCTTCTCGGCGGTCTCGGCATCGGTCAGCGAAGCCAGCACCGAGCGGACGTGCGCATGGGCGTCCTGGGCCTGTTCGGGGGACGCATTGCGCCCGGTTCCGATCGCCCAGACCGGCTCGTAGGCCACGACCACGTCGAGCATCTGCTCGGCGGTCACCCCCGCAAGGCTGCCCTTCAACTGGGTTTCGAGCACGGCCTTCTCCTGCCCGGCATCGCGCTCGGCAAGCGTCTCGCCCACGCAGAGGATCGGCTTCAGCTCGGAAGCGAGCGCCGCATGAACCTTCTTGTTGATCAGCGCGTCGGTCTCCCCGAACAGCTGCCGCCGCTCGCTGTGGCCGAGAATGACGTAGCGGACGAACAATTCCCTCAGCATCGCCGGGCTGACCTCGCCGGTGTAGGCGCCGGACATCTCGAAATACATGTTCTGCGCGCCGAGCCGGATCTTCTGCGATCCCCCCAGAAGCTCCGACAGCTTGGCCAGGGCGGTGAAGGGCGGAGCGATCACGATCTCGACCCCGTTCACCTCCTCCACATCGAGGCGGAAGTCCTCGAGAAAGCTCTCCGTTTCGGAGATGGTCATGTTCATTTTCCAGTTCGCGGCGATGATTTTTTTGCGCATAAAAGTGATGGTTGAAACGCGACATTAGACACTCCCGCCCCTTCCCGCAATATCGTTTCAAATTTCGTTCTTGAATCCCCCACCCGTCTGCGCGACTGTCCTCATTCCGTCACGGGCCGTGGCTCAGCTTGGTAGAGCGCTTGAATGGGGTTCAAGAGGTCGCGAGTTCAAATCTCGCCGGCCCGATTCTTTGTAATCAATGAGTTACAAGGAAATCGGATTTTGCAGAAAAATCTCCCTTGCCACTCCCTTGCCATTTTTGCGGCGGATGTTGCGACTTTGTTTCCCCATTGCCGCCAGTGTTTTCTCTCGTTTCACTTCGATTCTCGCGCACCCGCGCGTGACCATTCGAAATGCCACGAGAAAAGCGTCTACACAACGCGTGCGCGCCCGCGCGAGGTTGGCAACCATCCTGGTTTTCAGTCGTCCAAGCCAATTTCCAGCAAAGTCAACCGCCCGATCAACGTCAGAATTCTCTCCTCGTCGGGCCACGCTGGATGTCTCTCCACCGGGACCAGGAAGTTTCTCGGAGTCTTTTCTTCCTGCTTCCAGATTCTCCCCAGAAGTTCCCTTTGCGCCCTCACTGGACCCACTTTCTCCAGAAGCTGCTGGGGAGGAATGCTCCTGAGGCGGTTGGTTTTCCCGTCCAATACCGCCTTTTCCTCCTCCTTCCTGATTTCTTCCTCGGTTGGCTTCATGGCCTGCGCCTTCTTTCGATCTTCTCCTCGATTATTCTCCAAGCAGGCGCCTGATGACGGAGGGATCGGTCAATTTTCCAAACATGGCTTTCTGGTGATCAACGGGGCAGAGCACATACTCGCCCCACAGGAGGGAATCGCGGCCTGAAAAAAGATAGGCCAAGCAGCGGTGGTGCCCATCAATGATGAATACCGTTCCATCCTCCAATTCACCCAAGACCACCGGCGGGACGCGAAGAGACAGCCCGACCTCTCGGATGAGGGCAGGTAGTTGGGCCGAATTGCGCAGCCTCCGTTGAGTCACAAAAATGCGATGCAATTCCATAGCTCGGGGCGAGGCCCGGCGGTGGAATTGCGTAAATTGCGAACGTGTCTATTTGGAAAATCATGTCGATGGGGTGAAGATATCAGTTCCTTGGCGGAAAGCATCAATGGATCGCGGCATTTAAATCGGCGGTTTTCAGTGAACCTTGGGGAGTTTGTCCCCGTGCTTCTTGAACCACTCGGCTTTGCCGCGCTCGAAGCTCGCTTGCCGTTCCTCCTCGGTCGGCCAGGCCGGTTTTGCCTTGGCTTTCTTCGGGTCTTTCTCGTTGGTCTTCATCCTCTAAATTACTATAGGATTGAGTTGTGCTTTCGACAACGGGTTGGTGTGAATAGTTTCACTGGCGGGCGATCCCCCAATCCAAGGCACAACTCCTCGGGAGCCCCATCGAGGCGATTTTGGCTGAGGCCACTTGAATCCAGCGTTCCAGTTTCTCGTCATCGGTTGGAGAAGCGCCGGACGCTTCGAGTGTGTTCGGAATGCCCCCGCCCGGAAGTTGCCAATAAACCAGTGCGTTCTCACCGATATCGATGATCCAGCCGTTTTCTGCGGGGGTCGTCCACGGGCGCTGGCAAAAGAAAGCGATCCGGTCACCTGCCTTCACTCTCCAGACGTTCGGGGCATAGAATGGGTCGGGAAAGGATATTCCTTTCCGCAGCTCTCCGGTCATCGCTTGCGCCAACTCACCCATCCTCTCCGTCGGATGGAGGATGAACCAAGCGGGAAGCTCGGACAATTTGCTGATGATCGCAAACTCCACCGGCCGATCAAACAGCCAGAAATCGACCGGATGGACTGATGGCCCCGCAATGGCATCGGTCGGAAAATGCATCACGAGATCCCCGGTGATCGCCGGCATCGAGAACGACTCTGCTCCGGTGTGCGTAGATCGCGCCATGTTCATACTGGCAGCGCTGCACTTGAGACCGAGGTGCTCATGGCTTTTGCTTCGTCACAATGGCGTAGGTGACGGCGGCAAGACAGAACAGCCAGTAGATTGGCGTGGTCAGGTTGTAAATCTTCAACCATAGCCGTGCGACATTCAGATTCTCGGCTGATTCTCCGGCGGCATTTCTGGCGTGGACAACAGCTTCTGCACAGAGCCAATTGAAGACTGCCGCGATGACCACCAGCCAGCAGAGCAGAGCAAGGTTTCCATGCCACCACAGGAGCCCCAGCGTCACAACCATGGGGGCAGAGGCCAAGCAGCACCCTCCCGGACTTTGAATGCTTCTATTGCTCATGTTCGGTTTGTGTTTTGAAAAAATTCAAGACGCTCGATCCTGCTCTATATCGGAGCATTTGAGCCTCCCTCTACCAGTAGAGTCAAGCTCTGTAATGGAGCAGACATTGCCAAGAAACGCGGTCGGCGAAACAGTCCGGAGAATTCGCTACAAGCAGGGGTGGACCCAGGAAGCATTGGCGGCGAAGTGCGAGGTTGCAGGATGTTCGATCTCGCGGGGCACGCTGGCGAAGATTGAGGCGCAGATCCGCAGTGCGACTGATGTTGAGCTTTTTGCGATTGCGGGGGCGTTGAAGGTTCCGATTTCCATGCTTTTTCCGAAGGATTTTGCACGGCAGTTGAAGACCTCCGGTTGGGCTCGGTGATGTGATTTTCCTCCAACCGCAGAGCCAGCATCGGCGGACGGGAGTCCAGCGGCGGGAGCCCTTTCCGGCGGCGAAGGGAATTGAGCCGGCGAATCGCCTTGGCCAGCCTCGCCCAGTCCTCGGGCGCGTATCGGTGCCATGGGTCGGGAAATTCCATCAGTCCACGCGCCTCCCGGATGATGGTTCTGGATTGATAAGAATCCCCCCAAGATCGCGCTGACCAGCAAATTGCCGGGTAGTGCCGTGCCCGAGCGTGCGCATCGCTCAGGGCAGCCGAGGTCTCCCCATCGCACGCAACTGCCCGTTGAACCTCAGCCTCCGCCAAGTCGAGCAAACCGAGCGAGAAGTAGCCATTTGCGGCCGTAATCTCAGCAGATTCAATATCTAGCTGGGCATTCATTCTCCGGCTTCCTTCCTGCTCCCATAGCGTGCCACCGAATGGCATTTCCAATCACGGAAGTCTGTGAAATCCCAGAACCCAAGGTTCTTCACCGGAAAATCCAAGGTGAAGTGATGGAATCCTCGCATCGAATCGGGGTTTGTAGGGTTTTCGGTGGGCTGCTGGTAGAACTCGGCTGCCTGTATGAACATCTCATGGCAGATCACGAGGATGCTTTTCTCCTCCCGTGCGAGTAGTTTCGTGATCGAATCCTTCACTCGTGCGATGAATCCCTCGAAGGATTCCGCTCGTGGACCATCCACATAATCCGGAGCAGCATGACGCCAGTAGTTTTCAACCATCGGCCTTCGCTCGGCAAAGGTCGTTTCGACGCACCGCTCCGGGCTGATATAGGTGAATTCTTGGACCGGCAATGTTGTTTCCACCTTCGCCAGCGGGAACCTCGCGATAAATGGCCCAGCCGTTTGTTTCGCCCTGAGGAAAGGGGAGACCACAATCAATTCCGGGGCAGGACCGTCGTATTCGATGGCCGCATTTTCTGCCGCCGCTTTGCCTTCGGTCGTGAGAGGTATTTCACTTGGATCCGATGTCTGGAAACCTGCATTGGCCGCACTCTGTGCATGGCGAAGGAACCGGATCAGTTTCTTCTTGTTGAGGTCGGCTTTCATTTTCGTTCCATTCCTTTCCGGCCTCTCTTGGGGCCGCGACTATACCATACTGAGCGACATCGACCCGGTAAGCAGATATTTTCAAAATGTTGGTTTTCATCACTATTCAGGTCATTGCAGTGGTGAATTTCCCGGTGTCGATCTCCCGCTCGCCATCCCACCGGTAGGCGCACAGGAACCTGCCTTTGCCGGTGCCGTAGTCGAGGCAGGCGAGTTTGGGGCGCTTTCTCCCCTGCAAGGCCAGCGCCTGCTCCGCCTCCCGCTCCCCGACCAATTCACCCGCTGTCTCGCGTGGACACCGCGCAACGCAGACACGCGCCCGGCATTGGGGAAGGTGATTGCCACGTTGAAAGCGAGGCTGTCGGTTGGGTGCCCGGATTCCCCGTCACCGCACGATGCGGATTAGCTTGCCGTTCAGGTCCGGGTCGGCTTCGACGGCTTGATGGATCCGTTCTGCCAGAGCGGCGGAATCACGGTTCTGGGTGCAGGCGATGATGCCCGCATGGTGGGCTTCCGTCTCCCGGTGGAGCCGGAAGAAATCCAAGCGGTTCAGCGTGAGAACCGCCCGGCCTTCTTCCGTGGCGAAGCGGAGCACCTCTGTATCGGGGATTTTCTGGTTGGCGCGGTCGGCCTCCAGTGAAGTCAGCACGTCATGCCCCAGCGCCCGAAGGCTCTGGACAGCACGGAGGGGAAAATTCTCGTTCGAGTAGAACCTGGCCATCACGCGACGAGGTTGGCCTGGATCGCGTTTTCGATTTCTGCCGGATGAGCCTCGACGTAGGACCATGCGGCGGCGAGATCGGGCGCGCAGAGGCCGGGATAGTCTTGCAGCAACTCCCCATCGCTCACTCCCTGTCGGCGGGCCTCCTCAAGCATCCAGACGGCAATGCGGGTCTTCCCGATGCACGCCTCCCCACCGCAAACGCCGGGAGTCCGCTCGATGGTAGCGCCAGAGTGCCTGGCTTTCACAAACAGAACAAAGTCGAGCACCTCGGCCTGGACCGGCTCCGGGGCGGACTCGATTTCTGTCAACAGCCGTTGTGTGAGGACGCTCATATTTGGATGCTCAGGTTCAATATACCATGCGAGGTGGATGTTCAACAGCGTTCCACCTGGCGATGACCACACCGGATGTTTTCTCGCCATACAGGCTGGGAATGATAAATGTCCCATCCGTGGCGTCAGTAGAACACAAGGAATCCCTCGAAAAGTTTGCTATTTTTGCGCGGACGCTCCGGGGCGACGAAAAGAGCGAGGCCCAGCTTTTTCTGGATCACCTGTTCCGGGCATTCGGTCACGGCGGCGGGGTTGCGGAGGCCGGCGCGACGTTCGAGTATCGGGTTGCCAAGAAACCCGGCTCTCCCCAGCTCGAACTTTTCAAGGGAGGCAAAAACAAGCTGAAGGGCGGGAAGAAATTCGCCGATCTCCTCTGGCCGGGGCGCGTGCTGATCGAGATGAAGTCGCGCGGTGCCAGCCTCGAAAAGCACTACGACCAGATTTTTGAATACTGGACACACATCGTCCCGCACAAGCCGGCATACGCCATCCTCTGCAACTTTGACGAATTCTGGATTTACGATTTCAACACCCAGCTTTTCGATCCCGTCGAGCGGCTGCTCCTGCGGAATCTTCCGCAGAACCCCGCCGCGCTGAACTTCCTCCTTCCCCACGCGCAAAACCCGATTTTCGGCAACAACCGTGTCGAGGTCACCCGCAAAGCTGCCGATACCCTGGCCGATGTCTTCCGGAAGATCATTGCCCGCGGTGAGGACCGCACCCGCGCCCAGCGGTTTATTCTCCAGCTCCTTGTTTCCATTGTCGCGGAGGATCTTGGGTTGCTCCCGGGCGAACTCGTCACCACGCTCTTGGCCGATTGCGTCAAGCACCCCTCTGCCAGCTACGACCTCCTCGGCGGACTCTTCCGGCAAATGGCGACAGCCGAGCCGGCACGGGGCGGACGCTACGCCGGTGTTGACTATTTCAACGGGGGGCTCTTTGCCAATGTCGATCCCATCGAGTTGAAGCACGCCGAAGTCTTCGCCCTCCACCAAGCCGCTCTCACCAACGATTGGGCGAAGGTGAAGCCTGAAATTTTCGGCACCCTGTTTCAGCACAGCATGGACGCCATTGCCCGCCATGCCCTCGGAGCCCACTTCACCAGCGAGTTCGACATCCAGAAAGTCGTCGGCCCGACTATCACCCGGCCATGGCGGGAACGCATCGAAGCGGCCGGAAAAAACGTCGGGAAGCTCCGCGAATGCCTCGCCGCCCTGCGCCGGTTCCGCGTTCTCGATCCCGCTTGCGGGTCCGGGAATTTTCTTTTCGTCGCCTATCGCGAAATCAAGCGCCTGGAGCGCGAGATTCTGCGGCGGCTCCACGAGTTGAGCAAAAGAGAACCGCTCGAAAGTGCGATCTCTCTGAAAAACTTCTACGGCATCGACATCGATCCGTTCGCAGTCGAGCTGGCTAAGGTCACTCTCATGCTCGCCAAGGAACTCGAATTGATTGAAGCCAAGAAGCTCGCCCAATCCGACCAGCTTCTCATTGAGGAGAAGCCGCTGCCGCTCGCAAACCTTGACTCGAATATCATCTGCGCCGACGCCCTTTTTGCCAAGTGGCCGGAAGCGGATGCCATTGTCGGGAACCCGCCCTATCTTGGGGCGAAGCTGCTCAAACCAACGCATGGCGCTGACTACGCCAACAAAGTGCGCAAAGCATTTCCAGAAGTGCCCGGTATGGCGGATCTCTGCGTCTATTGGTTCAGGAAAGCCCACGACCATTTGAAGCCCGGCGGACGCGCAGGGCTCGTTGGCACACAGAACATCAGAAATATCAATTCGAGGGCGGGCGGGCTCGACTACATTATCGGCCACGGTGGAACAATCACTGAGGCCGTCTCGACGCAGGTCTGGAGCGGTGAGGCTCAAGTTCATGTCTCTATTGTAAATTGGATCAGGGGCGGAGCGAACGGGGAGAAACTGCTTCATTTCCAGCGAGGTGACACCACAGACAGTGTTTGGGAGAGCTTTGAACTTCCCAGTATCAATTCATCACTTTCGGTCGGTGCTGATGTCACGAGCGCAGGTCCACTGATCTCGAATACAAAGCCGCAGCGTTGCTTCAATGGACAGATGATTGGACATCCGGGGTTCTTAGTTACTGCGGAAGAACGAATGAACTGGGTCTCACACGACTCCCGAAACGAGGAAATCACCTTTCCATACTTGAATGGCGAGGACGCATTAACTGGCGGAGAATTCAATCGCTTCGTCATTGACTTTGAGCAAAGGGACCGATTTCAAGCAGAGGCTTTTCCGATTCCTTTCGATCATGTTCGAAGGATGGTTTTGCCGGATCGCGAAAGAAAGGCTGAAGAAGGCAAGGATTCTGCGGGCAAAGTCCGCCCACATCACAAAGCTTTCCTTGCGCATTGGTGGCGACTTTCTTTCGGTCGGCCCGAGATGATGTCGATCATCAAGCCATTGCCACGGTATGTGGCCTGTTCCTATGTAACAAAGCGGCCAATCTTTTTCTTTGTATCCTCAAATATTCGCCCAAGTAACCTGATCCAAGTCTTTGGTTTTTCCGACGATTACAGCTTCGGCGTTTTACAATCGCACTTTCACTGGCTGTGGTTCACGGAAAAGTGCGGAAAACTGACGGCAAGGTTCCGTTACAGCGCCGAATCCGTTTTCGACACCTTCCCCTGGCCGCAATCTCCCACGACAGACCAAATCGCAGACGTCGCCGATGCCGCCGTGGAACTGCGCGGCTTGCGTCGGGAAACCATGGACAAACTCGACTATTCCCTGCGCGATCTTTACCGGACCCTCGAAGAACCCGGAGCCAACCCGCTCCGCGATGCACACGACCGGCTTGATACTACCGTTCGCGCCGCCTACGGCATGCCCAAGGACTCCGATCCCCTCGCATTCCTTCTCGCCCTCAATCTCTCCCTCGCCGCCAAGGAGAAAGCCGGGGAGCCAATTACGCCGCCCGGAATCCCGGTTCCCGCAGACAAACTCGCGCAGTTCGTCACCGACGACTGTATTCGGGTCAACGCCTGAGGTTATCGAGCGAGTTGCTGGACTGCGGACCAGCTTTTTCTCGGACCGAATTTTTTATCTTTCGTTTGACCGCCGGGGGTATTCGTTGCAACCTTGTTCAGGTCGGTTCCCTCTTTGGGCAATTGGAGCCCTATAGATCGGAACCGACCTTTTTTTTGCAATCCGGCGGATTTCAACCCGACCAAATGATCTCACCGGCCAAGGCCAGGTTGCTGTGAATTTCTCGCTGGAGGACTCGCCTGTTTTGCCCACTGGAACAGGGGGAGTTCCTCCACCGGCTGCTGCGGGTTGAACATCTGGCACACCGCCCGCCAATCCTTCCACTCCGCCCGCCAGAACATCTCGCTCTCGATCCCGCTCATCTTCCGGTCGAAGTTTCGTGCCAGTTGGCTGAACTCCTGGCCTATTTGCAGATCCGTCATTTGTCCCACCATACGGAGCGGACCCGGCTTCGGAAACGGGAGATTTTGAACTTTCTGGAAGGCGGAGCTTCGGGCGACGGTCGCGATAAGGCCCCAGGATCCTCCGCAAAAATGGGTCGGGCCAGCAACCTACTGCTGGCCCGCAACCGGCTGCTTCACAGGAGATAGGCTCCTCAACAGCAACGGCGACACCTAAATCCATACGTCCAAGCGGTGGTTCGGTCAACAAAAGCGACATCCGGAAACAAAGAAAAAGCCCGAGCTTGGCTGATCCAGCACTCGGGGTTCCATTCCCCTCAATACTGGCTCCAAGGTCTCGGGCGCATTAAAACCATACGGACGTGGGATGATGTCGTCAACAGGAAGTCACACGTCTGTTTTTTCGGAGGCTGACAATAATGCTGGCAGGCTTGTTTGGGGCGTGCCTGCATCGCTTCGTAAACGGTGCGGGGCCGCAACCATCTGCGGCCCCGGCAACGCTGGCATCTCAGGGGATGGCCCCTCAGACAGCGAAGTCAATTGGATCTATACAGCCCAGCTCTGCTTCGGACAACAAAAACTGGCAACTGCGAGCAAAGAAAAAGCCCGCGTTTACTTCCTCTCAGCTCGGCTGCAATTGCCGAGGGAGGGAAGTAAAGCGGACAATAAGAATCTACTCACGGAATCCGATGTCGTCAACAGGAAGGCACGTCAGTTTTATTCGGAAGCTACCTGTTTCGATTTCTCCAGGCTTCCGCCTGCTGGTCAAGTTGCTGCTGTTGGCGCTGCCTTGTTTAGAAATCCCGAAGTCGTCATCGAAGGTGTCGTTTCCTCCCCGTAATCTTCTTTTCCATTTGGATCTCCCTCCTGCTACCCCTCGCCCGGGCCTCCAATGCCCCCATGTGCGAGGTTCCAGAAAAACGCATCCTCGATCACTTGATATGCAAACTGCCACACACCGGGTTCTTTGCTCGCGCGCGATCCGGCAGCATTGAGCCGCTTGATCCCATGCTCTGCCACGAATTGTTGGAGGGTGAGAGCCGGGTCCCTGTAGCCGGTGCCGTGCGCCGAGATGTGAAGGCATGGCTTTTTGTGCTTCCGGGCAAATGCGAGGGTGCGGAGCGAGCCGCCGGTCACCTCCTTGGCGAGGGTGAAAACAACCGTCCCGTCCGTGTCCCGGACATTCCACTCGGTTCGCTGGAGGTAATTCGCCGATGGAGTCTCGACCAGCCCATACTGTCCGCCGATGGGACCATCCTCCGCTTTCCTGCCTTTCGGACACCATCCGCCATGCGGGAATCCGTGCCGGATCGCCACATCCATCGCTGCACGGTCGGCTCCGGTCTGGCCCCCGGAAATGAGTTTTTCGATTCTGGGCCACCCGGCCAGTTTGGAGGGTGCCGGGCCGGGGTGCTTGCCAACATATTTGAAGTTCACCCTACGCTATACTCAGCGCCTCAGCAGTTGGAATCGGTTATTTTCAAAAATCTTTCAAACGACCCGGTTTTTCATCTGCAAAGCCAAAATCCCGATTGTCGGGGAGCGCTCTCATGCTTTCCGCTCGCCGTTCTCGTCCGCGACTTGGAAACGGACTCGGGGTTGACGGGGCCGTTGGAAAACGTATGTTTGGCTTTGGGCAGTCCCCGCGCCTCGGGCGTATCTCTTGCGGCCTCCGGCAGCAGAGCGGGTTGACTGCCTTCTTTCTTTCCATGTCGAAATGGTCATCTCGCGCGGGGCGTTGCCCTCGCCACGGGCCTCCTGCTCCAAGAAGGCACAAGCCTGCCTTGTGCTGAAATGCCCGGAGATGTTGGCAGGTTTCTTTCTGAGACGTTCGCGAGTGGAGACAGAGACGATGGCAGCTACACCAAGTAGGCTGCCGCCATCGTCTGTCACCGGGTCTTGCGGCGTGATGCTGGCAACGGATTGCCGTAGTGCCGGAGTCAGTGCCGAAGTCTCAAACAAGCTGCTGTTCATGGCGTGAAATGTGGACTTCCGGGTTGGTTTTTGAGCGGGGAATACGCCACTCGAAAACCTTTCCATCGGAAATCATCAACGTAAGCAACGTTCTGCATCTCTTCTGTCCGATCTCCTTTTTCGTATTCCATTGGTCAAGAAGCCGCTCCTTTGCGATGCTCCCAGACATTGGGACAAAAGCGATCAGTTCCTCATCGCTTGGGAGCCCTTTGTCCCCCTTTGGCCGAATCCCATCAACCTCGGCCTCGGTCGCATCGCGCCATGCAATCGAATTCTCGCTATGGCAGAAAATCCGTTGGAATTGCGGCCCCCCATCTCCGCTCACCCATTGCAACCGCTTGCCTCGCTTCGCCCCGATAAACTTGAAGGCGGAGGGGTTGCTCGTCGGGTCAATGACGAGAATTGCTCTCGCCCAGTTTGTGAGGTCAGCGCCCCCGGCGCCCGAATACATCCAATCCGATGCCCGCCAAAGCGAAGTGTCCCGGTTCGTTGTCTTTGGGGTGTGATGGTTGAGAATCACGGCGCATTTGAATTCCTCCAACAAAGGATTGAGTCCATTCCGACAGAATCTCGCCAGGGCCTTTGTGTCTGTCGGATCGTCGCCCAAATAGGCAAGCAAGGGATCAATCCGAAGGATGTCCGGGCTGTGTTTCTCCAGCAATGGCCGGACAACTTCAGACAGGAATATATCCCCGGTGCGCGTCTTCTCCGATGCAGTCAGGAGGTTTTGAAGGCAAAGGCGCTCTGCATCCGCATCGAATCCCATTGCCTGCCAGACCCCTCGTATCATCTCCACAAGGTCACCACGGTCATTCTCCGCTTGAATTTGAAGGATTTTCAGCGGCCTTGCCGGATGGATTCCGAAGGACGGTTTTCCGATTGACCAGCAAACATCCATTTGAACGGAGGAGGATGATTTGCCGATGCCGGACGGTCCGACAAACAACATTCCACCCTCGCGGCAAAGGAAGCGGTCTCCAAGCAAGGTGTCCTCCGGGTTCGGTGTATCATGTCGGATTGAAAGCAATGGGATTGCCTCCGGTGCGGGCATTCGATTCTCGCCGCGTAATTCCTCCTCCCTGAAAAAGGGAATGTCGCGAGGCTCGCCCCGCTGGCGATCCTGTTCTTTTGCCGCTGGCCTGCTGTTGGCGAATTTTTCTTTGAGGGTCATAGCGGGTGTGGGTGGAAATGTTTTGATCATTGGTGGCGGTTCGTTGTGCCGGTTGCTGGCGGGGCTGCAAAATTGAATGCGGACTCTATGCGGTCACGCTCGCCTTCCCATTGGTCCGGGTCGAGGTGCGCAAAGTCGTTCAAGTCGGCCACGGGCGCACCGTCCGCCTTTAGAAGTCCATTGAACATGAAGCCGTCCACGGCACAGCCTGCCCTGGCAAGTAGGCTTGCCCAGCGATCTGTGGCATCTTGGCCAGCAATGTCCCTGTGCCCGAAGATCCGCACGCGACGACCGGCGAACAGCGGAATCGCGTCGCCCGGGATCCTTATCGCTGCCCCAAGCATCGCCACGGCCGCAATCTTGTCCTCCGCGCCAGCAATCCAAGCGAGGTGCAGCGCCGCCAACATATCTGGTCCGCCTTCGCATAGGGCGATTGTTGGAAAATTTGCGGCCTCGCGGAGTCCGACGGGCCAACTCGCTTCCGATCCGGGCATGGTCCACGCTTTCGCTCCGATCTTGTCCCAGGGTCTGCCGTCCAAGCGACGGGCTTGGGCATTGCGACGAGCGGAGTCGGTTGCCACCCAAGCTCTCCCCTCGCGGGAATCACAAATCCAAAGCAGGCCGCGCGAAACGGCGAGCCCGATTGATTCCGGAGATAATCCCCGAATCTCCGCAATCTGCCGGATCTCCCCCCGGCTGGGTATTTCAAATTCCGACCAGGCGAAACGCTTGCGTGCCCGCTCGGCGGCGTCGGCATCCGCAGTCGGCCTTGCCTGCCGAACGGTGCGGGCGGGCCTGTCGCCAACAATCCGCAGGATGTCTGCCAGCCCCTTGACTGCCTCAGCGACGGGAATCCCCTTGGCAACGGCAAAGAAATCAATCTGGTCGAGGTGTTCGCCGGTTGACCAGTCGGTAAAAACGTCCTTTCGGACCGTGCAACTCGGAGAGCGGTCGGAGCGGAATGGAGAGCGAAATTTAACACAATCTTTCGGCGGAAGCTCAATTCCAAGCAAGGCTGCCGCCTGCCGGATTGAGAGGCGGCTTTTGATCAGCGAGCAAAGGGAATCGCTCATCGCCACGTCTCCCTCGCGACATACTCGCGCCAAAGCGCCAGCGAGTCCTCAAACCCGGTGGTAACGGGTTCGGGGAATAGTCCACTGTGCCATTCCACAAAGCCGTCCTGCCCCAGCGCTGCGCAAGCAAGCCGTATTGACGAAATAGGCGGGTTCGCACATATTCCTCCTGTCGTCGCTATCCCATCGCCGACTGCCCCGGTTGCCGTCGGGGCTTCTTTTTTTGGTGGCGGCCTCATGGCATTTTGCCCGGATGCTGGATCGTCGCATCCCCACGCGCCTGCACCGCACGGCGTAGGGTTTCATCGAAGAGTTCCCGCGCCCGCTCTTCAACGAGAATTTGAAGTTGCTCGGCAAGACGCCGCACCTTCGGGCTACCCTGCGGAACAAAGTCGAGCGGTATCAAGGGCGATGGCTTCCTTTTCATACGGCAACCTCCTGAGCCTCCCGCTCGATGCGTTCGATTTCCTCGATAGAAAACCTGACTGCCCGCCCGATGCGCATCGCCCTTATTCGTCCCTCCCGCCGCCACCTCCGCAAGGTCAGCTCGCATACCCCCCATCGGTCCGCGAGTCTCCTCGGGCTGAAATGAGGCTGTTCGTTGTTGTTTTCTTGGTTCCTTCGCATTGCGCAAAAGAACCAACAAATGAATTGAGAAGATAAAGGGGGGCTATCCGCGATAGCTTCCTCCGCCTTTACTGGCGGGCCTCAACAAGCAAAGATTACCAGTTCTGTGATTCAATGATTGCCCGCAAAATCTGTTTTCGGATGGCCGTCTCGACCGTCTTTGGTCCTCGGTGAAGCAGTAGGAAATTCTTTCGATCCGCGTCGCTGGTCTCGGCGCAGAAGGATTCCCTCGCGCCTTTAGGGGTGTTGCATTTTTTGATGATACGAAGCCATTCGTCAACCTTGTTGGCGTCCGGACCGCCCATGCTCTGCGCGTTTAATCCCCGCTCGCGAAAAAAATCAACATCCTGGATCTTCCTGCCGGCTTCTGCGTCCAGCCAGTCGAAGATGGCCGATGCTCGTCCCTTTTTATCTGCGAGGTCGAATTGGCCATTCTGCCGGAACTCAAGCATGAGTTTCCGAATTACTGGGGTTGGAATGCCGGCCGTTTGAGGCTGCTTTACTAAGGCATCAAGCAATAGATCGTCCAGCCGTTCTTCAAAGACTTCAGCGCTCGGATTGTCGGAAGCCAGCACAATACATGCGGCGCCGGAAAGACTGTTTAACGCATCAGCACAGAACATTAATCGTTGGTTCAATGGTGTTGTAACATCCAGTCTGGTGGGCTTTGGGGTTCCCGCTGACTTGTGGTGAATTGCGCGAGGCAAAATGGACTTTCTCCCAACTCGCGCAAGCAGGTCCTCGTTGAGCTTTTTTTCCAAGGGGATGTCTGAATATCGAATCGGCCATGCACTTGCTTCGGCAAGGATCGGATCCCAAAGCTCAAAATCGCGTTTTGCCAGTGCATTCATTGCCACTGTCAATTCTTCCGCGAGCATGTGAATGAATTTGGCGGCTTGAGCGTCGCCGCGAGACGCCAAGTCCACGAGGGATGCCAACGCACGCCTGGCGTCCGACTCGTCCTGTATGGCCGGAGTCCGCTCTTTGGTTCCCCATCTGGCTGACATTTCAAAGGCTCGCCTGCAAATGCATGCTATGCCGGGCATTCCAAGCCTAAATGGCGCGAGAGATTTCAGTTTGATTATCTTGATCCTCTCGGGCAGCGGTGAATTTTCAGCGATCTTTCTTGGCGCTTTCATGCCGCCTCCTTCACCCGGCGCGGACGCCGGACCTTCGTTTTCCCTTTCAATGCTTTTCCAGGCGTCTTGGGTTTCATTCTGATGACGTTTCCAGGCGCGAGCCAATCCCCCATGCTGATGACCGCCCTTGTTTTCACGTCGGAGTAGTGGCGGGCGGTTGTGGCAACGTCGCTGTGCCGGAGTATCCGGCTGGCAGCATAGATTCCAAATTCCGTGGTGATCAGTGCCCCAAGCTCCTTCCGCAACTCGTGCAGGGGCTTCCTCGCTGTGACGCCATTTTTGCGGAGCCATGCGTAGAGCTTTTCAAAAACACGCTCAGACCGATACATCCGCCCCCAGGCCTTCGGGCCGGAGTCCTCATTGGGGGACTCGATGACGAATTCCCCTGTGGCCTTCGCCCTGAACCCGCGAAGGATTGAGATCAGGCCCGGATCAATCGGAACCTCGTCGCGGGAGTCCACGGTTTTGAGGCTCGCGGCGGCCGTGTTCTCGACCCGGATCAGCGCCTGGTCAAAATCCACCTGATGCCATGCCAGCGAATCTATCTCCCCCTTCCGCAATCCGGCAGACAATGCGAGGAGCATGGCAAGAAAAACGGGCGGAACCTGCTCGGACAATTCCGCATGGGCGGCTTGAAGAAGCGCCTTGGGGTCAATCCGGGAAAAATACCGGGAGCTCTGGCGAGGGTAGAACTCGCACCCGGCAAACGGTTTGGGCTCGGGGAGCTTGAGATTGGGAACAAATCGGACGATTTTCTCCCCAAAAAGAGAACGGGCCTGCTTGATGAGGCTGTTGCTCGAAGTCATCCGGCTCCGCTCCTCTGCGGGATTCTGTGCCCGTTTCACGTAACCCAAACGCCACTGCTGAACCGCCTGCGGGGTGAAGATCTCCAGCGAGGCGGCATCAATCATCTTGCGGAACTCCGCCGCTCCGCCCTTTTTTCCCGGAGCGAACCTCTTCTTGGATTTCTTCACAGAGAGGATTTGGCCGGCAATCAACCGCAGCGCCCCGGCATACTGCCCCACCGTCGTTGTGCTGGCATCCGACACCCCCTGCGCGGCCACGATCCACTCGCCGATGGTCGCGATCCGGTCCGGTGCGGAGGAAGTCGGACGGATCTTCTCTGCCGCCGCCGCGAGGCCGATTCGCATGACATCTTGAAAAAAGTCGCGAGCGCGGGTCGCCGCAGCCTCGGCATTGCCCGTTTCCAGGCTGACCGACCGCCGGACTCCCCCGTGGGCAATCCTGACTGAATAGTGCGGGGATTCGCTCCCGGTCCTGCCGTCCAGCGGCTTGAAAATCCGCTTTTTCCAAAATCGGACATCGTTCTTGGCAAAAGCACGTGCATTCCGCTCTGATTCCCCTTGCCATTCCCTTGCCACTTTTTCTGTAGCCGAATTTCTGCTCATGTTCGCTCGACCACCCGCCTTGATGAGCTTCTTATCCTTTACCCGTCTTGCTTTGCTGGGATTATCCGCGTTCACAAACGAATATTACGGAACATGGAGCAACACGTCAACCGTATAAATGGGGTTCAAGAGGTCGCGAGTTCGAATCTCGCCGGCCCGATTCTTCCGGCGAGGTTTGAACGCAGTTCGACTGCCCAGCGCGATAGCGCTACCCTGCTCGCGAAGCCCAACTCGCAGAGCCCGCCACCGGAGGGATCATCTCTCCGGCCCGACCACTTTAACAACATGTTTATCAGTTGTTTATGTAAGTCGGATTTTCTGTTTGGGCACTCTGGGCACTCGCCAGTGCCCTAATAGTGCCCAAAAAAATTGAAATCCATCCCCCGAAGCGCATCCGATGATCGGTAGTTTTGGGATTTTTTCGGCTCTATCATCAGGACTTTTTTCCGGGGAATATACCACTATTCCCCCCTTGGTAAAGCGAACGAACTTCTGGAAAAAGCTGGCCGATGCCCGCCGGGGAAGCCAAGGAAGCCGGGTTCCGACTCCAGCGGGTGACCCAGTGGCACGCCCGCGCCGCCCAGTTCCTCCCGCTGGCCGAAAAGATTTTGCAGTCCGCCTCGAAGTTCACGTCCAAAGGCGACGGCAATTAGAAAAAATGCGCGAAAGCGCTAAAAAATCCAAAAATAGTGTGTGGTCTTTGGCGAAATTCGCCGAAATGACCAAAGGCGGCAGCCTGCCGGCCGATAATTTCCCGCCCAATCGCCCTTCAAATTCCAAAAATGCCAACAGTTTTTCGAAGCGGACCATATAGGTTCCATTTCTATTCCAGAGAACCGGGAGAGCCGCCGCACATCCATGTTGCCCGTGATGATTTTGAGGCAAAATTTTGGCTCGTCCCGGTGACCCTGTCAAAAAACTACGGTCTTGCGCCGCATGAGATACCCAAAATCCTTGGCATCATCCGGAAAAATGCGGATGCTCTCATAGATGCTTGGAACACATTCCATGAACAATCCTGAATTCGTTGCCACGGAAGCCACCGTGAGGAGCGGCCAGGTTAGGGTTCGTCTGCTCGATGGCTCGACGCACTCGTTTCCGGTTCATTTCTATCCCAAGCTTGCTTCAGCACCGGCAAAACAGCTCGCTTCGGTAAAGCTCCGCGTCGGTGGAAGAGCACTCCGCTGGGAGGATCTGGATGAGGACATCTGGGTTTCTGATGCTGTTATGGGACACTATCCCGCAGCACTGTCTCCCGTTGCTGTTTGACTCCGAACGCGCCCCCCGGCGCTGATACCTCGACGCTCGTCTGATTTCCCCTTTCACGTTTCAGCCTTCCACTTTCCGCTTTTTCTTCCGCCCCAACCAAGAACCAAGAACCAAGAACCAAGAACTGGTTTCCCCCCCTTCAGCTTTCAAGTTTGACTCCCGCTCTCCCGAGCGTGTCGCCCCTCCGGGGCAATCCTCCGGATTGTCTACCCACCCGGGCCGCCCCGCGGCCACGTGTTCACGCTTCATCCTTCTCTTCCGCCCTCTCCCTTTCAGCCTTCCGCCTTCAGCTTTCCGCGCAACTCCCGCCGCACGCGTGGCTTTTTCCTATATATTTCACAGGTTCTCAGCTACCCTGTTTTTGATGACTGCAATTGCAAGCAATCCACGAAATGCGAAAGTCCATGGTGCCATGAAACCGCAACAGGGCTTCAAGCCAGTCGAGACGCCAGTTTTCTGGCGGCGGCCGCACAATGCCGACCTCGACCGGGCAGGAGATCTCTTGTTGGCCAGCCTGGAGGCAATCAGAAAAGAGGCGAAGTCACGTGGCGATTCTCGTTGATACCGGGGCGTTGGAGTTGCTGCGCCGCGAGTCGGCCCCAGCCCATAAACTGGCCATTCGGTTTTATCCGCCGATTCACGAGCGTCCGGTTTTAACTACCACAACATCAACTGGTTAGGATCTAATGGTTCCAAATGTCTGAAGTCGTTTTCTGTAAGTAGCTCATGCATAGTCATTTTCTCAAACGGGTGAACGCTCAAAAGTTGCAAAGTTCTG
>JAPLTF010000011.1:25730-31123 GCA_026398275.1 Verrucomicrobiota bacterium | reverse complement strand
CGCTCCATCTGTTGGAAGGCGGCAAGTTGCTGAAGAAGGTTTTTTTCTGTGTTCACGGAAAAAAGATATACTAAAGTATATCTCTTGAACACAAAAAAAGACGGAATTCAAAATGCATGAAGAAATTTGTCCTGCACCCTCTGCGGGGGGTGCAGGAGCAGGAAAAGAAATGGGATTTCCGCGCTTTCCCTGATTCGCAATTCCCGATATGAGCGGTGGCAACTTCTCCGCTGCATGGCCAAAGAACGCATTTCTCTCGACGGGCTGGACCAGTCCAAATCACTCGAACAGGAGGACTACAAGAAGCAGCTCAAGCAGCACCAGCTTCACCTTCTGAACATGCAGCTCGAGCTGCGCGAACGGAAAAACTCGGTGATCCTGGTCATGGAAGGTCCCGACGCGGCCGGGAAAGGCGGGGCGATCAAGCGGGTGGTCGAGCGGCTGGACCCGCGGCTGGTGAGGGTGTATTCGATCGTGAAGCCGACCCCGGAGGAATACGGGCATCACTACATGTGGAGGTTCTGGAGCAAGCTGCCCGCGCGCGGGGAGATGGCGATCTTCGACCGCTCCTGGTATGGGAGGGTTCTTGTCGAGCGGGTCGAGTCGTTCTGCTCCGAGGAGGAATGGAAGCGCGCCTACCGCGAGATCAACGAGTTCGAGCGCTCGCTCACCGACGGGGGCGCGATCATCATCAAGCTGTTCCTGCACATCACCAAGGACGAGCAGCTCGACCGGTTCAAGCGCCGGGAGGCGGATCCCTACAAGCACTGGAAGATCAGCGACGAGGACTGGCGGAACCGCCGGCACTGGAGCGAGCACACCGAGGCGGCGGAGGACATGTTTGAGAAGACAAATACCGAGCTTTCTCCCTGGACGGTGATCCCCGCGAACTTCAAGTGGTATGCGCGGGTCAAAACCCTGAGGACCGTCTGCGAGCAGGTCGCGAAGGTGCTGGAGGCCTGATAAGCGAACGCTATGACCTCGTGGTCTGCGAGCAGGTTCTCGAGCATCTCCATAACCCGGATCTCGCGGTGGAAAAACGCGGGGATTCCGGATCGTCTCCGGCGGAATCCTGCGGCCATTGGAATACCACAGGCTCTGGTGGCAGCTGAACCGCCACATCGGAAGGCTCGTTCCCTCGCTCTGCATCGAAGCGCAAACCGTGCTCAAAAAATCTTCGAGGGAATTCCCCGATGGGGATGGCATCCAGTAGCCCTGGGTTGCGGGCAGCGCCACATGGAGGAACATGGTTCTTGCCCGGTGCGCGCTATTTTCTATGATGGGCCCAGCGGTATCCCCCTATCGGTTGCACCGGTTTCGCAATAAGGCCCCCCAAAGAGCCGGACATCGGAAGACACATGAGGACAGCACAAAAATCGCCACCGGATCACCGCTCACAAGGCGTCGCCGCCGCCGTGTTTGTGATCGTCGCGCTGGTCCTGATCGTCGCGGGGTATTTGTATTACCGGTCGGAGACCGCTGAGATCACCCGGGACAAATGCCAGACGCTGGCATCGATCAGCGAGCTCAAGTCCCGGCAAATCGCGCAGTGGCGATACTCGATCCTCTCGGAGGCCAGGCGCGCGGCGGGCGACCCCGATCTGGTTGCGACCCTGGAAGAATGCATTCGCGCGCCGGGCGACGAGGGCCTCCGGAGCAAGCTTGCAGAGCGCCTCAGGAAGGAGGTTTTTGACGAGGAGGACCATTCCGGCTCATTGATTTTTGACGCCGGGTCCAACGTTGTGGTTTCCAATGACGATGACGGCAGCGTCTTGACCGAGGCCACCCGCGTTGCCATGCGCGACGCCCTCGCCACCGGGCAGGTTGGATTTTCAGATTTTTACATCGGCTCCACCGGCGCGGTCCACCTCGACGCGGTCGCCCCGGTGAAGGACAAAACCGGAAACCTGCTGGGCGGGGTGATCCTGCGACACGAGGCGGAGGATTTCCTCTTCCCGCTCGTCCAATCCTGGCCGGTCCCGACGAGCAGCGCCGAAACAATCCTAGTCGAGCACGATGGCAACGACGCGCTTTTTGTCACCGACAAGGGCCACAAGCCGCTCACCCGGAGAGTTCCGCTCACCCAGACCGACGCGCCGACCGTGCAGATGGTCCTCGGCAAAAGGGGAATCTTCGAGGGCAGGGACTACCGCGGCGTCGAGGTGGTCGGCGACCTGGCGGCCATTCCCGGGTCCCCATGGTTCCTTGAGGTCAAGGAGGACTCGGAGGAAATCTTCTCCGAGGCGCGCGACCGGGCGACGCTCATCTCCCTTGTCGTCGGGCTGCTGGTCCTGGTGTCCGGCGGCCTGATCATGGTCTTCTACAGAAACCGTCAGGCCGGGATTCTGAAGGGCCTCCTCAACGCGGAGCGGGAGCGGGCGGAGGCGCTTGAGGAGGCGCAGGGGGTTGAAAGCCGGCACCGCGACATCATCCAGACGGCCACCGACGGGTTCTGCATGGTGGATTCGAAGGCCCGCATCCTGGAGGTCAACGACGCGTTCTGCAAAATGCTCGGATACAGCGAGCAGGAACTCCTCGCCATGAACATCTCCGACCTGGAGGCCGATATGTCTCCGGAGATCATCGCTGCCAACATTCAAAAGATTTCCGCGCTGGGCCAATATCGTTTCGAGACCCGGCACAGGCGCAAGGACGGCCGGGTTTTTGACGTGGAGGTCAGCATCCAGCACCGGCCGTCCGACGGCCTGATGGTGGCGTTTCATCACGATATCACCGCGCGAAGGCGGATGGTGGAAAACCTGAAGCAGAGCGAGGCGAAATTCCGCGAGGTCATCGCGTCCTCCCCCGTGGCGATGGCGGGGCTCGATGCCCGGATGAACTCCACTTTCCTCAACCCGGAGTTCGTGCGCCTGTTAGGCTACACCCAGGAGGATCTCCCAACGATTTCGCAATGGTGGCTGAAGGCCTATCCCGATCCCGAATACCGGAAATCGGTGGCCGATTCCTGGACCGCCGACATTGAAAGGGCGAAGCGAACCGGGGAGGCGGCCCTACCCTTCGAGGTCATCGTCAGATGCAAGGACGGGACCGATAAAAATGTGCTGATCAGCACCCCCGTGAGCTCCACTCCATTCGATGAGCGCTACGTGGTTTCGTTGCTGGACATCACCGGCCGCATGGAGGCGGAGAAGCAGTTGCAGGAGGCGGAGAAAATCGCCCGCGAAAAGACCGCGCTGCTGAAGTCCATCATCGAGAGCCCGCAGAGCATCGTCATCTTCGCCCTCGACCGCTACTATCGCTACACCGAATTCACCACCGCCCACCGGGAGACGATCAAAAAGATCTGGGGCGTGGAAATCGAGATCGGCATGAACATGCTGGACGTGATCCGAAACCCCGCCGACCGGGAGAAGGCGAAACGGAATTTCGACTATGTCCTGCAAGGCGAGTGGCTGCTGGCGATCGAGGAATACGGAGATCCTCCGAACCGGTCCTTCTATGAAAACCGATACAGCCCGGTTCTGGATGCCACCGGGAAGGTTGTCGGGCTCACGGTATTCGTCATTGATGTCTCCGAGCGCAGACGGGCGGAGGAGAAGCTCGTCCGCAGCGAGCAGCTGCTGCGGGAATCGCAGGAGACCGCCAATATCGGCCACTACATCAATGACCTTGCCACCGGCCTCTGGGAAAGCTCTCCTGTGATGGACAGGATCTTCGGCATCGGCCTGGACTTCGTGCGCGACGCCGATGGGTGGGGAAGCCTGATTCACCCGGATGACCGGGAGAAGACGGTTGCGTATTTACTCGACGTCCTCGCCGGCCGCAAGCCGTTCCGCATGGATTACCGGATCATCCGGCCTTTGGATGGGGAGGTGCGCTGGATGGCGGGATACGGCGACTTTGAGTATGACGAGTCCGGCAAGGCGCTGCGCCTCGTCGGCTGCATTCAGGACATCACCGAGCGCAAGCTGGCAGAGGAGGAGTTGAAAAAGACCAACGATGAGCTCAATCGCAGCCTCCATACAGCCAAAGAGCTTGCGGTCAAGGCGGAGGCCGCCACCCGCGCGAAGAGCGAATTCCTTGCGGTGATGAGCCACGAGCTGCGCACCCCGCTCAACGGGGTGCTTGGATTTACGGAGATCCTTGCCATGACGCCGCTCGACAGCGAGCAGCAGGACTTCGTGCGGATCGTTCGGGACAGCGGCGAACACCTGCTCGGCATCGTCAACGACATCCTGGATTTTTCGAGCATTGAAAAGGACCGCATGGTGTTCGAATCCGGTCCGGTGGTTGTTTCCGAAGTCGTAAAAGCCTCCGCCGCGGCAGTCCAAAAAACCGCCGCCGACAAGGGGCTGGAGTTTCGCTGTGAAACGGCTCCCGGCGTTCCAGAGCAAATCACGGGCGATGCCCGCCGCATCCGGCAGGTCCTCATCAACCTGCTTGGAAATGCCGTGAAGTTCACATCCAAAGGGTCCGTGTTCCTCCGCGTTGCCCCCGGCACTGAGGGAAAGCCGAAGCACCTGGAATTTTCCATCGAGGATACCGGACCAGGGATCGCGTCCGAAACGCTCGGCTCGCTCTTCAAGCCGTTTACGCAGGCGGACTCGTCGCTTCACCGCTCGTTCGACGGCGCCGGCCTCGGGCTGGCGATCTCACAGCGCCTCGCCGAAGCCATGGGGGGAGAGATCCGCGTCGTTTCCACTCCCGGAAAGGGCAGCACGTTCACGTTCCGCCTCCCGGTCGATTCCCAAACCCTTCCGGCCCGCAGCCCGGCTGATCAGCAGCAGCCGCCGGCGACCCCGGCTCCCGGCGGGCTGGTTCTTGTCGTCGAGGACGATGCGATGAACAGCCTGCTCGCCGGAAAAATCCTCGAATCCCTCGGGGTGCAGGTGGAGTTTGCATCGAATGGTCTCGATGCCGTCAATGCGTTCGCTCCCGGAAAATATTCGGCGATTTTCATGGATGTGCAGATGCCGGTGATGAACGGGCTCGAAGCGACGGAGAAGATCCGCGGCATCGAGGCGGTCGGCGGAATCCGCGTGCCCATCATCGCGCTCACGGCAAACGTGCTGCCCAGCGACCTGGAGCAGTGCCTCGCTGCCGGAATGGACTCCTCCGTCACCAAGCCGTATAGCCGGGGCCAGATCGCCGCAGAACTCGCCCGCCTCTCCCCGGGGTAAACGGTTTTCACTTTGAAAGAGGTTGATGAGATGACCGGCAGCGGTCGGTCCGGAGGCCCGGCCCCGCCAGCGCAATAGGTCGGGCGTGACGTCCCGGCGCGCCGCAGAATTTAAGAACCTGTGAAATAATTAGGAAAAAGCCGCGTTGCTGAGGATTTTTGGCTTGGCCAAGGCACGAAGGCGGCGGCAATACCCACAGCGGTGTTGCCGATGCTTCGCATCGCCCTCCGGGCTGCCTGCGGCAGGCTGTCT
>JAPLTF010000011.1:0-25701 GCA_026398275.1 Verrucomicrobiota bacterium | reverse complement strand
TGGGCGAGAGCAGAAAAGGCCGTCTGGCGGCGTTGCTCGCTCAGTTACAGCCCGCTGAGGGGATGCGCCTTCGCGAGCGCCTTGCCATCCGGCCTTTTCTACTCTCGCGCGGCTTTTCCTAATTATTTCACAGGTTCTAACATGTTACGCAGGGATTTGGTAGGATTCTAGCCCGCCTGGCCGGATGGGAAGCTGTCCGCCGCCGCGGAGCAGTTTCTGTCCTGTGCGAGAAAATGCGTTCAGCCAGCTCCGCGGGCATTGGCCGGCCGCGCGCTCCTCAAGAATCCCGAGCGGATGCTTTCTTGACACTTCGGCTCAAGCCGTGTTCAGGAAGGCTTCCCCAAAGGCAGGCTGAAAGCCGGGACGTCAGAAAACGGGGAGCAACTTTTCAGCTCCCTTGTTTTTGCCGGATCCGGTGACCACTCCGCGTCCCGGCGCGTCTGCGTGAGATTTCTTACGCCGCGCGGGCGTTGAGAATTTCGATCAACTCTTTGGCGGATTCGGGGATCTTGGTGCCCGGGCCGAAGATCGCGCACGCTCCGTTTTGGCGGAGAAATTCGTAATCCTGGGCGGGGATGACTCCGCCGGCGACGACGAGGATGTCGTCGCGTCCAAGGCGCTTCAATTCGGCCACGAGGGCGGGCAGGAGGGTCTTGTGTCCGGCGGCGAGGCTGGACATGGCGACGATGTGGACGTCGTTTTCGACCGCCTGCTTGGCGGTCTCCTCGGGCGTTTGGAAGAGCGGTCCGATATCGACGTCGAACCCGAGGTCGGCGTAGCCGGTGGCCACGACCTTCGCTCCGCGGTCGTGTCCGTCCTGGCCCATTTTTGCGATGAGGATGCGCGGGCGGCGGCCTTCGCGTTTTTCGAAGTCGTCGGCCAATGCGCGCACTGCTTTGATGTCGTCCATATTTCCGTAGGATGAGGCGTAAACGCCGGAGATCGAGCGAATCACAGCCTTGTAGCGCCCTGCAACCTTTTCCACGGCATCGGAGATTTCGCCGAGCGTGGCGCGGGCCTGGGCGGCCTCGACCGCGAGGGCGAGCAGGTTGCCGTTCTTCTTATCCGAGGCGGAGGCGGTGATGGCTGCGAGGCAGCGCTGGACGGCGGTCTCGTCGCGTTCGGCGCGGAGTTTTTTCAGACGCTCGATCTGCGAGATCCGGACCGCCGTGTTGTCCACCGTCAAAATATCGAGAGGGTCCTCTTTTTCGAGGCGGTATTTATTGACTCCGACGATCGTCTCGACGCCCGAGTCGATCTTTGCCTGGCGGCGGGCGGCGGCTTCCTCGATGCGCATTTTCGGCAGGCCGGTTTCAATCGCCTTCGACATGCCGCCGAGGGCTTCGACCTCCTGGATGTGGGCCCATCCTTTTTCGAGGAGCTCGCGGGTGAGGGCCTCGACGTAGTAGCTGCCGCCCCACGGGTCGACGACCGAGCAGATGCCGGTCTCGTTTTGGAGGAAGAGCTGGGTGTTGCGCGCGATGCGGGCCGAGAAGTCGGTCGGCAGCGCGATCGCCTCGTCCAGTGCGTTCGTGTGCAGGCTCTGGGTGTGTCCCATCGTGGCGGCCATCGCCTCGATGCACGTGCGTGCGATGTTGTTGAACGGATCCTGCTCGGTGAGCGACCATCCGCTTGTCTGCGAGTGCGTGCGCAGCGCCATCGACTTCGGGTTTTTCGGGTTGAACCCCTTCACGATCTTCGCCCAGAGGACCCGCGCGGCGCGCATCTTGGCGACTTCCATGAAAAGGTTTTTCCCCTGCGCCCAGAAAAACGAGAGGCGCGGGGCGAAGGCGTCGATGTCGAGGCCCGCGGCGATTCCGGTGCGGAGGTATTCCAGCCCGTCGGCCAGCGTGTAGGCCATTTCAAGGTCGGCGGTCGCGCCGGCTTCCTGCATGTGGTAGCCGGAGATCGAGATCGAGTTGAACTTCGGCATCTTCTGCGACGTGAACTCGAAGATGTCGGCGATGATCCGCATCGAGGGGAGCGGCGGATAGATATACGTGTTCCGCACCATGAATTCCTTCAAAATGTCGTTCTGGATCGTTCCGGCGAGCTGGTCGAGCGTGGCACCCTGCTCGAGCGCTGTGACGATGTAGAACGCGAGGATCGGAAGGACCGCGCCGTTCATCGTCATCGAGACGCTGATCCGGTCGAGCGGGATGCCGCCGAAGAGGATCTTCATGTCGAGGATCGAGTCGATCGCGACGCCCGCCTTGCCGACATCGCCGACAACGCGCGGATGGTCGGAGTCGTAGCCGCGATGCGTGGCGAGATCGAATGCCACGGAAAGCCCCTGCTGGCCGGCGGCGATATTGCGCTTGTAGAACGCGTTTGATTCCTCGGCTGTGGAGAATCCGGCATACTGGCGGATCGTCCATGGACGCTGGACATACATCGTCGCATACGGCCCGCGGAGGAACGGGGCCACGCCGGCCGTGTAGCCGAGATGGGTGCAATCCGCGAGGTCGGCGCGGCCGTAGGCCGGCTTGACCTCAATGGTTTCGTTCGTCGTCCACGCGGAAGCGTCCGGCGATTTTCCGGTTTCGGATTGGAAGGCGGCCTGCCAGTCGGCGGCGCTGGCGGCGGGTTCGGGACTGAAGTCGATTTGGGTGAAGTCAGGGCATTTCATGGTGAAAAACAGTGTTGAGTTCGGGATTCAAACGATCAACCGGCGGGGGCGCCGGTTTCCACACGCGAGGGCGCGTGTGCTCCCCGGAGTTGCGGATCGGAAATCAGCGGTCATTTGATGGGTCAGAGTTCCTTTTGGAGATTGGTGAGGAAGGCGAGGCAGTCGACTTTGATATGGATGAAATCGTCCACGCCCGAGGCTTTGTGGGCCTCGATCTGGTCGGCCGGGTATCCGGCGAGAATCACTTTCACGCCCGGCATTTTCGCTTTCAGCGCGGGGACGAATGCGGGGACGATTTCCGGATAGGAATCATCCGTCGAGCAGACGACGACGATGCCGGCCTTTGAGGCAACGGCCTGGTCCAGCGCCTCCTCGACCGACTTGGCGCCGGCTGTCTTCTGGCTGATCCCGAAACCGCCTGCGGCAAAAAAGCCGGAGGAGAAGTCGGCGCGGGCCTTCGACTGTTTCGGCGGGCCGAATTTGGCGAGCCAGACCTGAGGGGGATTTTCCTTTGTTGAGGCGCGGAGACGCTCGTAACCTTCTGCGGCGCGGATGACCCGCACGCGGGGGATTTCGGGAACGCCAGCCCCCTTGCGGCAGAGGGCCTTGCTGATCCCGCCGATTGTGGCTCCGGCTTGGAACGCCTTGGCGATTTCCTCCACAGAAGCAGACGCGAGGCTCACTCCGCCTTTGCGGGCGGATGCGATCTGCTTCGAGCGCGCGGCAAATTTTTTCTCCGCCTCGTCCGGATTCGGAGCCAGCGGGGTTTCTGCGGGATTCGGGAAGAGGTTGACCCCGAGGACGGCCTCGCGGCGCTTCGAGCCGGCGTCGAGCCGGGACTTCGCGCTGACGGCGACGGCCGATTGCGGGAAACCCTCGCGGAGCGCGACGGCCATGCCCCCGCGATTCTCGACCTCCTGGAACAATTCCCAGGCCTTCTTCGCGAGCTCGATGGTCAGGGATTCGACATACCAGGAGCCGCCGGCCGCATCGGCCACTTCGGCAAACCCGCACTCCTCGGCGAGGATGACGTGGATGTTGCGGGCGATGCGGGTGGAGAATTCGTCCGGCGTGCGGATCGGCTCGTCAAATGCGGCGACGTGCATGCTGTCAGCGCCGCCCACGACCCCGGCGAATCCTTCCGCCGTGGCGCGGAGCATGTTCGTGTGCGGATCGAGCACGGACTTGTTGAAAATGCTGCTGCGGCCGTGGAGGAAGAGCGGCGCGGGCTTGACGCCGAATGCCTCGACGATCCGGTCCCAGAGGAGCCGTGCGGCGCGGAGCTTGGCGATCTGCATGAAGAGGTTCGATCCCAGCGAAAGCGCCATCACGAAGCGCGGCGCGATTTCGTCTTCGGGAACGCCCGCGGCGGCGAGCGCCCGGAAGTAGGCCGCCCCGGTCGCGAGGCCGAACGCGAGTTCCTCAACGGCGGTCCCTCCGGCATCCGCCCAGAGGTTGGCCTGGATGCCGACCGTGCGGATCCCTTTGCCGGCCGCCCATTTGGAGAGCACGGCCATTTCGGAGTAGGCGTCATCGAGGGAGATACCGAGCTTTCCGTCGCGGGCCCATTCGGTCAGTGGATCCGCGAGCACGGCACCGGCGAATCCCCCCGAGGCCGCCTGCAAAAGTCCCGCCAGCGGGAGCGCGCTCACGCCTGCGAAGGCCAGGACCGGCGCCGCATGGAGATCCACCCCGGCAAAGGCGCGCGAGGCATCGTCGAGGGTCGCGAGCGAGAGCCCGCATTCTCCGACCTCGCCGCATGCGGCCTCGTCGGGATCCAGCCCCAACCGTGTCGCCACGTCCGGGAGAAGAGCGACCGAGTTCTGCCCGCGCATGAGATCGCTCTTGAGCGCGGTGTTGAATTTTTCCGGGCACCCGCAGGGGAGTTCCTGCGCGATGAGCCATGGCTGTTTTTTGTTTCCCGCAGCCGAGGAGCCGCGCGCGAACGGCGGGAGCCCCGGCCAGGATTCGGGGAGCGAGAGCGCATCGAGATCCGCCCTGCCGTAGATCGGCTGGAGCTTGATGCCCTCCGGCGTGGAGGTGATCAGCTTCTTGTCAAAGGGCGCGCCCTTGAGGGATTCCTCGGCAGCGGCTTTCCACTCTTCGTAAGTGGTGGCGGGAAATTCGTCGAGAGTCAGTTTCATGGAAATAGTAGGAATAATGGGATGAATGCGGAATGGTGAGGCGGCTGGGCCGCGCGGATTTTCTTAAAACTTAATTCTTAAACCTTAAACCTTTTTTGCTAGTGGACTTCTTCGACCAGGGCTTCGCTGGTTTTGCCGTTGACGGTGATCTGGAGGCGCTGGTGGCGGCCGGCCGGGCGGGGAGCCGGGGCGGCGGAAGCGGGAGCGGCGGCGGGCGTCTTGGCGGCGGCCGGGTCCACGATCGATCCGGGGTTCTTGATCAGCTTTTCGTATTCGACCGGGAACATGGCATAAAGGACGACCGCCTCGTCTGTTGTCGGGAGGCCTTTTTCGGCGAGCTGCTTGCGGAGGTTTTCCACATTCGGCTTGAGCGAATCGGCGGGGCGGGTGGTCATCGGGCTCTTGCCGGAGATCTTCTCCGCGAGGGCGAGGACTTCCTTGTCCACCGGAGCGGGCGTGCGGCCGTAGTTGCCAAGGACGATGTCCATCGCGGCCGGCGAGAAATTTTTCCATCGGCCGAATTTGACATTGAGCATCGCCTGCGTGCCGACGATCTGGGAGATCGGGGTGACGAGCGGGGCCCAGCCGAGGCATTCGCGGACGTGGGGGATCTCGGCGAGAACCTCGTCGATCCGCTCGCTCATCCCCATGTCCTTGAGCTGGACGCGGAAGTTCGAGAGCATGCCGCCAGGGACCTGGTAGACGAGCGTGTCGCTGTCCACGACCTCGTTCGCGTGCGCGGTGAACGCCGCCAGTTCCTTGTAAACTTTCGTGAAATACTCGCGCAGCTCGGCCAGCTTCTTCCGGTCGAATGTCGGCTGGCGCGGGTTGCCGTCCAGGAGGGCCAGCATGCGGAGCGTGTCCGGCTGGGAGGTGCCGTTGGCAAACGGGGTGATCGAAGTTTCGATCGCCGTGGCGCCGGCATCGGTGGCGGCGACGTAGGAGGCGGCAGCCAGGCCGGCCGTCTCATGGCTGTGGAGAGTGACCGGAAGTCCGGTCAGCTTCCTGATCCCGCCGACGAGTTCCGCCGCGACGCGGGGCGTGATGACGCCCGACATGTCCTTGATCCCGATCTCGGCGCAGCCCATTTCCTTGAGCTCGCCGGCAAACTTGAGGAACGCCTCGACCGTGTGGGTCGGGCTCGTCGTGTAGCAGATTTCCCCGCGGGCGACCTTGCCCGCCTTGTTCACCGCCGCGATCGCCGGGGCGAGGTTCCTCGGGTCGTTGAGTCCGTCAAAGATCCGGAAGACCTCGATGCCCGCGTCCGCCGTGCATTTGACGAAGAGCTCCACGACGTCGTCCGGGAAGCATTTGTATTGGACGATGTTCTGCCCGCGCAGGAGCATGCCCTGCGGGGTTTTCGGGGCCGCCTTCCGCAGCTCCCGCACGCGGTCGAACGGCTGCTCGCCGAGAAACCTCAGGCTCGTGTCAATCGTCGCCCCGCCCCATGTCTCCAGCATCCGGAATCCCATCGAATCGAGAATCGGTGCCGCAGGAAGCATCTGGCTGGTTTTCATGCGGGTGGCCGCCATGGATTGGTGTCCATCGCGCAGAACGGTGTTGTGGAATGCTACGGGCTTCATAGTGGATTGGGTTCGTGAAAAGTAATTATTAGAAACTCTAATACAATGCTTCGATCACGCAAGCCATGATTTGGGACAAGATATTCAGGAAAACCTGTCCGGTTGGTTTTTTGGGCGCTCGCCGAAGATGGCGGAGCCGATCCGCACGAGCGTGCTGCCTTCGGAGATGGCGGCCTCAAAATCCCCGCTCATGCCCATGGACAGCTCCGGGAGAGGTGTGCCGGTCTGCTGTTCGAGGTCATCGCGCAGGTGCCGCAGCGCGGCAAAATACGGCCTGGCCGCCAGGGGATCCTCCGAATACGGTGCCATGGTCATGAGGCCGGAAACCCCGACGCGGGGGAGCGCCAGAAGGTCCGCGATGGCGCTGCGCAGGCAGTCGGGCTGGAATCCGAATTTGCTCTCCTCGCCCGAGACGTTCACCTCAAGCAGAATCCGGGGAAAGCATCCGCACTCCTCCGCGATGCGGTTCATCTGCACCGCGAGGCCGGGGTTGTCGACGCCGTGGAAAAGGCGGAAGAGCGGCAGGGCCTTCCGGATTTTGTTCGATTGGAGATGGCCGATGAAATGCCATTCCAGAGAGGGGGGGAGCACCGGGATCTTCGCCAGCGCCTCCTGGATTTTGCTCTCGCCAAAAATCTCCTGCCCGGCCCCCGCTGCCTCCCGGATCGCCCCGGGCGGGTGCGTCTTCGAGACGGCCACCAGGCGGACGGTGGACGGGTCCCTTCCCGCGCTTTCTGCGGCGGTCCGGATGCGGTGCCGGATCCGGTCCAAATTCTTGTCGGTCGAGTTCATTAGAAAATCTGTTCTGGCTTTTCTTGCGGATATTAGCTTAACTTATCTGCGAGGAGTCGGATGCAAATTCAAACATTCAAAGTATTCTGCGATTTGGCGGATACGGAAAGCTTTTCCAAAGCTGCCGAACGAAATGGTATCACACAGAGCGCGGTCAGCCAGCAGGTTCGTTCCATTGAGGAGCAGTTCCAGGTGCGGCTGATCGACCGCGGGCGGCGGGCGTTTTGTCTGACGCCCGAGGGGCAGGCCTTCCTGGCGTCGAGCCGCGAGATTGTCGGTGCCTACGATGAGCTCGGCTCGCGCATGCAGAAGCTCCAGGAGGTCGTCTCCGGCGAGCTGCGGATCGCGACGATTTTCAGCATCGGCCTTCACGAGCTTCCGCCCTATCTCAAGCGGTTCCGCCGGGAATTTCCGCTCGTGGAGGTGCGGATGGATTACCGCCGGTCCGCGCAGGTTTATGCGGCCGTGCAGGAAAACCGCGCGGATGTCGGCCTCGTCGCCTACCCGGCCTCGCGCCGGGGGATTACCGCCGCGGTCTTCTGGCGCGACCGGCTCGTGGTCATCTGCGCGCCCAGCCATCCGCTCGCCGCGAGAAGGAAGATTGGTTTGTCCGACCTTGGCGGGGAGAAATTCATTGCGTTCGAGCCGGATCTTCCGACCCGCCGCGAGGTCGACCGGCGGCTCCGCCAGGCGGGCGCCCGCGTGAAGGTGGCCTTCGAATTCGACAACATCGAGACGGTGAAGCGGGCGGTGGAAATTGAAAGCGCGGTTTCGATCGTGCCGAGGGCATCCATACGGGCCGAGGTCGAGGCCGGCCACCTGGTGAGCCTCGAGCTTTCCGACACGGAAATGTGGAGGCCGTTGGGAACCCTGGTCAAAAAATCCTCCGCCGGCACGCCGGCGCTCCGCGAATTTCTGGGCCTGCTGGAGAAGACCGATCTTGGCGGGGAGGGAGGCGATTTCCAATCGCACCCCGATATCGCGCGCCTGAAAAAATGAACGCACCGGCCATCGGGATCATCGGCGGCAGCGGGCTGTATCAGATCGACGGGTTCTCCGGGACCGCCGAAATTGTGGTGCCGACCCCGTTCGGCCCGCCGTCGGATGTCATCATCGGAGGCATGCTTCACGGGCGGTCCGTCTATTTTCTTCCGCGTCACGGGAGGGGGCACCGGATCGCCCCGCACGAGATCAACCACCGCGCCAATATCTGGGCGCTGCGCTCGCTGGGCGTGCGCTGGATCATCGCCGTGACGGCGGTGGGCAGCCTCCAGGAGCAATACCGGCCGCGCGACATCGTGCTCCCCGACCAGATGTTCGACCGGATGAGCCGCCGCGAACACCACACATTTTTTGGCAACGGCATCGTCGCGCACCCGTCGTTTGCCGAGCCGGTCAGCGGGGGCCTGAGAAATATTCTCGCAGCGGCCTGCGCGGAATCCGGGCGGCGGTTTCATGACGGGGGAACGTATGTGAACATGGACGGTCCGGCCTTTTCGACCCGCGCGGAATCTCTGCTCAACCAGCAGTTGGGATTTGCGGTCATCGGCATGACGAACCTCCCGGAGGCGAAGCTCGCAAGGGAGTCGGAGATCGCCCTCGCCACCCTCGCGATGATCACCGACTACGACTGCTGGAAGAACGGGGAAGAGCCCGTCACCGCAGATGCCATCATCGCCCACCTCCACGCAAACGTGGAAACGGCGAAGGACATCCTGGCGCGCGCGATCCCGCTTGTGCCGACCGAGCCGGACTGGCCGGAGCACCGCAGCCTCGATTCGGCGATGGTGACACCACGGGAGTTGTGGCCCGAGGAAACCGTAAAAAATCTTGGTGTGATTTTAGACAGGTTTGTGCGATAGGTGCTGGCAATTACCAGTATTGACGAATGAAAACCCGCCCATGGCTCGTTGTCCCTGTCGTTGTCGCGCTCCTTGGCGCCGCCTGCCAGTCCGCCCACACTCAACCCTCACAGAAACCGCAAGTCATTGCCGTTCCGCAGGATGAGATGACACGCGGAACGAACTCCATCTCGCCCGTTCAAGTGGATTCCACCCCCGTCATGCAGGCTCCGGCGGCCGAGACGACCACCGGCCCGAAGCGGTTGAGCTACAACTCGTGCAATGTCGATGGGCCATACATCGCGCTCACGTTTGACGATGGCCCCCACGCGACCCTGACGCCCAAACTGCTGGACATCCTCAAGGAAAAGGGAGTCAAGGCCACGTTTTTTGTTCTTGGGGAGTGCGTCGCCGCGAATCCCGAGGTTCTGCAGCGCGCCGCTGCCGAGGGTCATGAGATCGGCAACCACAGCTGGGATCACAAAGCGCTTACAAAATCCGGCGGCTCGGGAGTCGCTTCCGAGATCAACCGGACGAATGCCGCCATTGAGAGCTCCACGGGCAAGAAGCCCACGCTCGTCCGCCCGCCGTATGGGGCAACAAATTCAACCATCACCAAGCGGCTCAATGAGGAATTCGGCCTGAAGGTGATCATGTGGGACGTGGATCCTCTGGACTGGAAAAACCGGAACTCCGAACACGTGAAATCCGAGATCCTGAAGGCCACCAAGGCGGGCTCCATCGTCCTCTCTCACGACATCCACCCGACGACCGTCGATGCCATGGCGGCGACGATCGATGCGCTCAAGGAGAAGGGCTTTAAATTTGTGACGGTCTCGGAATTGATCGCGATGGATCGTCCGCTGCCTGCTGCCACACCCACGCCCGTGGCGCCTGCGCCCACCGCAAAAAAACCAAAAAAATAGCCGGCCCGGCTCTCTCCAAGCCCTTCTGATCTGCGGCCGCACCGTTTCCCATGAACGACGATTCACCTTCCGAGTCCGGCTTTTCCGAGATCGACCTGGCCCAAAGTTTTCTCCCGTCATGGGCAAAGCCCGATGCCCCCGCCAACAGGAACGCGCCGCTCATCGAGAGGTTCGGCAACCGCTCGGATGACACCCGGCCCGCTGGCCGGGGCGACCGACAGGGGCGTGGTGGAGATTCCGGATTCAAGGGTCGCAAGCCTGAGCGTGGACCTGGTCGGCGGGACGACCGCAGGGGGCCGGGCCGACGGGACGACCGCAGAGATGACCGCCGCCCCGCAACGCCTCCAGCCCCGGTTTTAAACGGCTGGTCGGCAACCGTGGTTCCCGACCCGAGAGGGATCGAAGGGCTTTCCAAGCAGCTGAAAGCCGGGGGGAAGGCCTACCCGTTGTTTGATCTGGCGGTTTTGATTCTCGAAAAACCCGAGCGGTATTCCGTGGAGTTCCGGCGCGCGTCGGAGCAGGCCACCCCCTTGTTTCAGCTTGCCGAAGACAAGAGCCTCTGGATGAGCGAGGCGGAGGCGGTCCGCCACGTTCTGGCCCGGCATCTGGATAAGTTTTACCGGCGCGAGCAGACCCAGGTCGAACCTCCCAAGGGGGCCTATTCGTTTATCGCAGTCTGCGGGATGAGCGACACCATCCTCGGGCCGCCGAACTACCACGATTACCAGACGCGCCTCCGCAAGCTTCATGCCGAGCGGTTTGCCAATGTGCCTTTCGAGGCATTCAAGAGCCGGGTCCGCATGGTCAGGGAGCCGGAGTTTTTGGAAAAATGGAAAACCGAGCAGAGCACGCGCGAGGAGTTCGTCCCGCTCGAAAATCCGGAGGGGGCTGAAAAGCTCGCCGACTTGAAAGCGGTCGAGCGCCACTTCCGGTCAAACCATGCCGCCAACCTGATCACGCCTGTGGCTGATCAAACCGCCGTGGCCGGGCCGGTGGCTGTCCATCACTCCGACACTGCAGTGCGCCAGCTCGCGCAAAATGCGGTTCTGGAACTCCGCAGGTTTCCGCTCCCGCTCGCGCACATCGTCGGCCAGGAACTGTCGTCCAAAGGGCTTCAAATTTTCAAAGCGCACGAGAACATCACGTATATCTCAGTCGCCCGGCCGCGCCACCTCGACCGGCAGAGCACGCCGGTCGCCGAGGGACCCAGCGGGATCCTCGATTACCTCGAGTCCCATCACTCCACCCCGCGTGCCGAGCAGTGGAAGGCGCTCGTCGCACTGCGGACAACCCCGTCCGATGAGGCCGCTCGCGAAGCCGCCCTCGCGGGAGATCTCTCGTGGCTGATCCACCAGGGGCACGTGATCGACTATGCCCGACGGGGGCTCGAAGCGGTCCGCCGACCGCGGCAGAAACCCGCTCCCGCCACGGCTGTCAAATCCGAATAGCTGCCTGGCGGTTAACGCTGGATGCCCACTCTCGCCGCCCGCACCTCTTCCTCTGACAGCAGCGCGGCGGATTTGATCAGGCGGGTGAATTCTTTTTTGCTGACCTCATGGTGGGTGCCGTCCCGCGTCGCGAGATCCTTGAGGGATTTGTAGGAGACCGAGAGGCGCTCCAGACGCACGATCCGCAGATAGCCGGTCCCGGTCTTCCAGACCTGGTCCTGTTGAAGCTTCACCATGAGCGGCTACACCTTCCGGACCGGTTTATTCAGTTCCTTCAGGCAGGCTTTGCACATCGAACCCGGTGGCGGATGCAGGATGAAGAGCGCCGTGTCGTCGTCCTTCCGCTTGTGCTTGCCGCAGAGGGAAACGAGCAGGCCCTCGCTGTTGCGTTCGTTGTAGTAGTGGGTCTGCGACGCCGGGGTGTGCTCGAAATCCGTGGCCCATCCCAGGCGCCCCTCGGGAACATACGTGCGGAAAATAAACTCCTCCTTGGCCCCCAAAAATCCCTGCTGGTAGATCCAGTATTCCCGCTGGGTTCCGGATTTGCGGAACCCGTAGCGGGAGTTCATGACCTCCGGCGAAAGCGACACAAGGAAACGCGCCGGGCTGAGATAGTTTCCATGGACATCCTGAATATAAAAATAGCCCTGCGGATGCCGGCAGAAACCTTCCAGTTCGGTTTTCAAGCTCATAAGGGAACTCCTGCATATGTCATTGCGTGCAATCCCGCGTCAAGAAGTCCTTCCGGGGCCCTTGGGTCTCTTGCGCCCACGTTGTTCCATGTCAAATTTCCGCCACCGGAGCGGCCCGTCCTTCCGGAAGCCGTTCCGCCTTTGAAAAAAACGGGCGATGCATGCGGTTGACTTGAGGCGCTGCGGCTTTAGTGTGGGGCGTTTCTGAAAATGAGCGCACCACGCCGACATGTCCTGTTTGTCTGCACCGGAAATATCTGCCGGAGCCCGATGGCCGAGGGTCTGTTCCGGAAACTGACCGCAGGGCTCAAGGGGATCACTGCCGAATCCGCAGGCCTGAGCGCCGCGAGCGGGCAGCCGCCGAGCACCGATGCTGTCCGCGTGCTGGCGGAGAGGGAAGTGGATATTTCGAAGCTCAGGAGCCAGCCGGTGACGGAGGGCCTGCTCGACCGCGCGACACACGTCTTCGTGATGACCGACGACCACCGGCGGCTGATCGACTTGTTTTTTCCCGAGGCATCGGGCAAGGTGTTTCTCCTGCGCGGGGGCGAACCCGGCAGCCCGGATGTCCCCGACCCGATCGGTCAGGGACGGGCCGTCTATGAAAAATGCCGGGATACCATTGCCCGCGCACTGCCTGCCATCCTCAAAAAAATCAATGAATCACCCATGAGCACCACCGAATCCGCCAACGACCTCGCGACCCTTGCCGCCACCGACCCGCAAATTGCCGACGCCATCGCCCGCGAGCGCGAGCGCCAGTTCGAACACATTGAGCTGATCGCCTCCGAGAATTTCACCAGCCAGGCCGTGATGCAGGCGCAGGGGTCGTGCCTCACGAACAAATATGCCGAGGGGTATCCGGGCCGGCGCTGGTATGGCGGCTGCGAATTTGTGGACACGGTGGAGATGCTGGCGATCGAGCGGGCGAAGAAGCTGTTCGGCGCTGACCATGTGAACGTCCAGGCGCACAGCGGCAGCCAGGCGAACATGGCCGTGTATTTCAGCGTCCTCCAGCCCGGCGACCGGATCCTGACGATGGACCTCGCGCACGGCGGGCACCTCACCCACGGGCACAGGGCGAATTTTTCCGGAAAGCTCTACGAGGTCCATCACTACGGAGTCAGCCGGGAGACGGAGGTGATCGACTACGACGCCCTGCAATCCCAGGCGGCGGAGGTGAGGCCGAAGATGATCACCGCAGGCGCATCCGCCTACCCGCGGACGATCGATTTTCCACGGATGCGCGGGATTGCGGACTCGGTCGGAGCGCACCTCTTTGTCGACATGGCCCACATCGCCGGGCTCGTGGCAGGCGGGGCGCATCCGTCGCCGGTGCCGCACGCCCACTTTGTCACCACCACGACGCACAAGAGCCTGCGCGGACCGCGCGCCGGGCTGGTGATGTGCCGCGAGGAGTTTGCCAAAAAGGTGGATGCGAATATTTTCCCCGGCATCCAGGGCGGGCCGCTCATGCACATCATCGCCGCCAAGGCGGTCTGCCTGCACGAGGCGCTGAAGCCGGACTTCAAAGCGTATGCCCACCAGGTCGTCAGCAACGCGAAAGCCCTCGCAGCGCGGCTCTCGATGCTCGGCTTCCGGATTGTTTCAGGCGGCACCGACAACCACGTGATGCTTGTGGACCTGCGTCCGAAGGGCGTCAACGGAGTCGAAGCCCAGACGGCGCTGGACAAGGCGGCGATCACCGTGAACAAGAACGCGATCCCATTCGATACCGAGCCGATCTCAAAGACCGGCGGCATCCGGATCGGGACCCCGGCGATGACGACCCGCGGCCTCGGCGAGGAGGACATGATGGAGGTGGCCGACTTCATCAACTCGGCGCTCGAATCCCGCAACGATGACGCCGCGCTCGCTGCCCTGCGCAAAAAGGTGACCGCCTTCACCTCCCGGTTCCCTCTGCCCTGAACGGAGATATGGATTGATTGGAACGCCGGCAGCGCCGCCCGTCAGGGACGCGCCCGGAAGATCTTTTCGTCCGGCGAATGGTCAAGCATTCCGCAGGGTTCGATGATCTGAAACCGCTCCGGATCCCATCGGCCGGTGAGCAGGTCCTGGAGCAACGAGGGATCTCCCGGGATCCTCTCAAATTTCCATCCGAGTTCCCTTGCTGCTGACTCGGCCTCCGCGGCTTTGGCGTCGGCTCCCGGCGTGCCGAGATCGAGGTAGACGGCGCGGCCGTGCTGCGCCCAGTTTGCCTTTTCGGATTCGAGCAGAAATTCCACGTCGTCGGGGTCGAACTTTTTTGAGAATTCCTCCCGCAACGATTCCAGCCGGCCGGGTCCCGGGCAGCGGCCGGCCTTCATCCAGCCGGGGGTATAGTAATACGAATCGGGCGCAGCGGCCTGCTGGCAGGCGAACTTTTCCTTCGTCCCCATGAAAACCGTCATGCAGTCGTGCCCGCGCGGAATCACGAGGCGGTGGCGTCCCGCGCGAAGACCGGACGTGCCGCGCCCGCAGAGCGCGTAGGCCAGCACGACGGCATCGATATCGGCACGCGCGTCGAACGCGTCGATCTCCGCCTGCACGGCTTTCCGGAGGTTGTCCGGGTGGTCGTGCAGACCGACCTCAAGATAGCGGATCTCCGCGATGTGCGGCGAGCACCCGCCATGCAGGGCGATCTCATCTTCAAAAACCCGGCAGGCAATCAGCCCGATCCGGGGCAAAGGATTCATCAGGCAGAGATTTTCATAAATGCATCAACTTTGGAAAGAATTTTCTGCTCGCTGCCCGGGACGCTGAGCACATCGCACTGGTCGGGTTCTCACATTCCGGCCAATCGGGATGCGACAGCCTGGACACTCTCATCGATTGTCCATTCCAGACCGCATTCCCCGGCCAGTTGCGCGTAGGGTTGTTGCCATGATTCCGGCGGATCTGGAAATCTGCCCGTCGTCCGCTTTCCGGGGTCGATTTTGAAAGGAAGGTCAGGGAGAACTCACCTTCACCCGCAAAAACCGGCTGCTGCCGGTGAACGCATCTTTTTCGGTCACGCTCACCGTGCGCGGGCCGGTGCCGGAGTCGGTGATGGCGCAACCGGAGCTGTTTATTGGCGCGGTGACCGCCCCGCCAACGCTCTGGGCAATGTCCGCCCAGGACCCCGCCGCGAGGGAGGGTGAGGCCTGCACGGTGTAGGTGAGATCGGTTGCGGCGGGATCGCGCGGAAACGCGATCTGCAGCTTGTTTCCGATGACATCCGGAACGATGCCCGCCAGATCAGGGACTTTCGGTCTTTTTCCGAATGCGTATTCGAGAAGGTTTGGCAGGCCGTCACCGTCGAAGTCGTTGATGTCCGTGCCGTCTCCGCTGTTGTCGGCGCTGCCGAAGTTCGTCCGTCGCCAACTCTGGCGTGGCGTCAAAGGGGTGATCGAGAAATCCACAAATACGGGCAGATGGTCGCTGTAGGAGGCTCGGAAATCCGTCCCGCTCTCTCCGTAGTATTCGGGCCGGATCACAAAGGACGTGGGATTGCTCAGACGATCCCGGGCCGCCGGAGTGACGTAGATGTGGTCCACTGTCGCGGTGCCGGCATACATGGTGATGTCGCCGTTGCGTTTCACGACGTTCGAGAGATCGCCGCCGGACACCAGGCCGTTGTGCGGGGCGGGCGCCGTCTGGCCCTCCACGGGTGTCGCTCCGTTGAAATCGCCCATGAGCAGCACGTTTTTGGTCTCGGCGGGCTTGGCCAGCAGGGAAGCCACATAGTTTGCGAGCCAGTATCCCTCGGTGTTCCGGATCGCCGGATCGCTCCAGTGGGCGTGAATGCCGATGACGCGAAACAGCTGGTTGCTGTTTCCCACGGGCGAGAAGACGGCGGTGACAGGGCTGCGATAGGTCCATTCCGAGTATGAAGCCGGGATGTTGTTGGGGTTCGGACTGGGGACAGGATTCGTGGAAACAAAGGTGGACGAAATCAGATTAACCTTGCTGGAGTCGTAGAGCAGGGCGTTCTGCTGAGGGGCAAAGCCGCCGTAGGACTCGGTGATGACCTGCCATGAGCCGCCCCCGGCGTTCAATCTGGTCCGGAGATCGTTCAGTGCCGGGATCTGGTCGATCTCTTCCAGGGCGATGACCGATGCGTCGAAGCCTTTGATCCGCGCGGCCAGCAGGTCGAGTTGGGCAGACGTGCGGTCCGGGAGAAAATTGCTGCCGGAAGTCTTGGTCCCGCGGTCATTGAAATTCTCGAGGTTCCACGTGACGACCCGCACATGGTTGGCTGGCGCGGCATACGGGAACGTCTGAGCCCGCGCCGGGTGCGGAAAAGCAAGGAACCCTGCCAGGAAAAACGCTTGCAGGAGGAGAAGGATTTTGGCTTTCATTTTTCAGGTTGCGGGAAGTTGTGCTTTCGTGAGGTGTTTGCGAGGGGTTAACTGCTGGGAATTTGCTTTTCGCCCTGCCGCGCCCGGTTCACCGCCAGGCCGGGGTCGGTGGGGAACGGGTACCAGTGCCATTCGGGTCGGTGGGGGTATTACATTTTGTCTGTATCGCTCATCATTTTTTTTGCCCTCGGCTTTCTTGAGGAGTTCCTTTTGCAGGCAGTTTGGCCAAAGATACGGAAAACCCGAACCCCTGGCTGCCGGAACCCACTTTGATCAGGATCTCATTGCTGCCAGGGCGCAGAGTGACCGGGAAGAATTGTGGCGATCCGGATGGTCCGTGGAAACCGTCGAACGTGACGATGAGCTTCCCGTTCACCCAAAGTTTCGCGTAATAGTCCACAGTCAATCCAAGGAGAGCCGTCTCTTCCACGGTCGTTTCAATGTGGGTGGCGGCATAAACGAGGCCAGGATTGTCGCTGCCTGTCACCTGGCGAAAATTGATCCAACCGCCCTCCTGATCGGCGAGGTTTTTCCATGGGACGTCCATCCCCTTTCTCTCTGGATCGAAAGCTTGGTGAATCAACGACAGGGCATCTTTTTCCCCCACCGCATACGGTCCGCTCCATGACCAGTCTTTTGCCGGGATGTCGGAAAACGTCAATTGTTGCAGCACATTGAGCGTAAAGATCCCCTGCGGGGAATGTTCCCGGCCTGACCTGCTCTCCCCGGCGACCAGCGCATAGCCGAGCTTGACCGGACCGTTGGCGCGAGACGGTTTCCCGCTCTGCCGGGGAAGGAGGAGCGTCATCAGATGCTCTTCGGCGGGCAGATCCCTGCTCAGGATGGAGTAACCGTATCCGTTTCGAAAATTGGTAAAAATATGTGCGGGCGGCGCACCATCCACGCTGGCGTAAAAGGATCCGAAACTCTCATCCATCGCATAGAACACTCCCAGGGTCGTTCCCCGCAGCGGCAGAACCAATGCGGTCCCCGGCGCATCCGCACTCAGCACGCCAAGGAAGAACCTCGTCCACCAAGCGGGAAGGGACGATTCGGCGGTCCAGCCTTGGACGCCGGACAGCGGCACGATGCGCCCGTCCAGCAAAAGCGGCTTGGTGCTGAGCGGGGAAGGAAGGGGCTTGCTTCCGACGCCCGCCCTTGTCCCCGCTTTTGCCGGCGGCACAAACGGCTCCAATGCGGCTGCGATCGCATTGGCGTAGAATTCATGTCCGGATTGATTCGGATGAACATCGTCTGAAAACAACGATTCCCACGACTTCCCATCTTCCTTGAGATAATTATCCACCGCCTGCTGCAAATCCACCTCCAGCAATCCGTAATGTCGGGCCACCCGACGGTGACGTTGCAGATTAGCTCCCGCGCGCTTCGCCGCCTCCAGCATGATAATTGCCGGCGGATGCGCCAGTTGTTTGAGGCGAACAACCAGAGACTCGATGTTGCGAACCGCGTCCTCGTCTGGCACGTCCCCATCATTCAGACAGAACTCGATGGCCACGAGATCCGGCTGATGGCCAATCACGTCCCGATCCACGCGAAAGACTCCCAGTTCGCTTCCCGTGGCACTCATTCCTGCATTGATGGTCGTCACGCTGCTTTGCGGAAACTGCTTCCGCAACCATCCATCGATCCACCCCTCGCCGGCCTGGGTGATGGAGCCCCCGATGGCCACATACCGCAGAGGTCCCCCGCGATGCGCACGGGCAAAAACCTCAAGAAGATCACTTCCTGCATCGTTTTCTCCCCACGCCACAAGCGCAGGAAATAAAATGCTGGCTGCGATAATAAGAAGTGCCCGGCTTTTCACGAACCAGTTTGTGCGGCTCATTGTTTTGTGACCCACAGGTGACTGAATAAACCGGGGGCGCCTTTCTCGGCGACCCAGTCGTGGAGCTTCATTTTTTCGAGCGGGCTGATCCAGACGCCGATGGACTTCCAAGCCAGGCATTCGTCGGGGATCCGCACCGAGCAGAGCGCCTCGGACTGCCAGCGGCCATCGAGGCCTTTTGGAAGCTCCCAATGTGAGGCCACGCACATCTCCCAGCCACTCCGCACCCCTGTCTGCGTGTCGAGCAGGGGGGCGATTGCCGTGGCCTCGGGATTGAAAAAATGGATCCGCTGCGAAATGTCCCGGACCTCGGGGTCGAACGCATGAATGTGCAGCACATGATTTTCCGTGCGCCCCTGGAGGCCCTCGATCTGGACCTTGAGATGCCGCCACTGCACCCAGGCGGCCACCCCCCAATCCCAGCCCTGCGGATAATCGACGCAGAGTTCTTTGAACCCGTAACCATCCGCGCATCGCTCGACATCGAACTCGTGCCCCAGGACTTTTGTGATGGAGCCGCGTGGCAGGTAGATGCCGGGGTGAACTTCGATCACGACTTCGCCCGAGCCAGGACGCTGCTGCCGGAACCACTCGTTCATGCGCTTCATTTCCGCATCGCCCCCTGCCCTGCCCACTTCGCGGTCCCAGCGGCTTGTGTCGCGGATGTTTCCGAAAAGCTGATATCCCGGTTCCGGCAGCTTCACCTGCGGGGCAACGTGCGCCACCAATTCCGCTGTTTGTCGGCGCAGCTTCGCCTCGACTTCCCCGACGCCTTCGATCTCCAACTCATCGGAACGTAAGCCCCGGAACCGGTGCCAGCACGCCAACCGCGTGCCGTCGAACTGCAAAGCGAGCCCGTTGGCAGGCAGTTCGCGTTCTTCGTAATCCATCCCGCAGAGGCTCTCGACCCGGACGCGCTCGCACTTCGAGCGCACGGATACCACGAACCGCTCGGGCGTCTGGGTGACGAGGTAGGTGCAGGGCTGCCCCCGGTGCTCGAAGGTCTGCGCTTCAAGCAAGCTGCCCCAACTCTTGCGATGGGTGATGGGCATTGCCGCGCCAAAGCCCACTGTCAATTCCAGCTTGATCTCCCCGGCAGGAACCATCCCCTCCAGCAGCACCGCTCCAGTCGTCCCCGCCGGATGCGGGAGGACGCTGGCCTGCCAGCCATCCGGCGATTCGACCGAAAATGGTCCGGCGCATTTTTCCAACAAATCCCAGAGCGCAAGCGGGAGTATGCGCTTCGCACCCGCATTCGTGACGCTCACTTCCACCCGCCGCGTCAGCCCCTCGGTGGAAAGAACCTTTGTTTTCACTTCGATCCCAGCAAACGGCTCTGAGGCCGGCGCAGTCCCGGTCGGCTCAAACGCGGGATAGCTCCATGTCTTCCCGTAGTCGTAGCAACGCTGGGGAGTGGCGTGCGGGTATTTCCAGACGGCCTGCCGCGCCAGGCTCTCGTCCACGATCACATCGGGGAAACTGCCGGGGCGGTGACCGACATGCGATCCCATCATCTCGCCCCGCCAGTAGGTCGGCTGCCGGACGAATCCCCCCGCCGACTGCATTCGTTCCGCCCACGTGGTCAGGCTCCCGATATCCAGGCGGCCTTTGTCGCGCTGGTCGGCCAGCCATTCGAGCGCACGGCGGTTGTGGTCGTAACACTTGACGGCAAAAAAATACTGGAGGTTAATGTGGAAGAACCGGGGCGTGCCGGTCATCTCCGCCTGCCGCAGCCAATCTTCCGCCATCTGGACAAATGGCAACGGATCGTCGCCCGGTTCCAGCCAGCGGTCGGCGGCCAGCGCGTTGAGCGGGCACCATGGGCCTTCGCTCCAGTGGTTTAGGCAAACAAGCGGATTGCGCAATTCCATGCTCGCCATCACCACGGGGTCGGTCCGCTGGCTCGGGTTCTCGGGCTTGCGGAAATCCTCTTCCGAAATGAAATACGGCGAGAGCGGAGAGCCGTAATGGGAGATCGACCATCCGCCATCTTCGATGACGGTCGGGGCGCAGAACCCGAGGATGTAGCGGATGCCGAGCTGCCGGCAGGCCGCGACAAAGCCATTGCAGGGCGTGTAGGTATTCACCGCCACCATCGGGCCCAAGCCCAGTCCCGAAAACCGCTCCTGCGCGATCCGCAGTAGCCGCACGCATTCCGCCTCGGAATACTTCCACCAATTCGGATCGGGGCAGGCGGGATCCAAATCGACCGGATAGATATTCGGGGCGACCAGCCCCCCGCACTTCTGCAATTTCCGCAACGATCCGTGGTGCTGCGCCGCCTGCTCGAAACCGAAATCGCTATCGCAGACCAGTCCCAGCCCAAGCAGGTGATCCAGCTCGGCGGAAAACCGGTCGGCGGTCTGGCCAAGCTGCCCGTAAATATGGCAGTAGGATTTCGTTGTGATGCTCATATGCTGTAAGGCGTGGCTGTGAAGTGAAACGAATCGTCGGGGGTGTTGGGGAAATCGTCGCTCGACAGATACAGCCGCATGTTCTGGATATCCTCGCTCACCAGGATGGGGTTGACGCCACCGCCCCAGCCCAGCCTGCCGGAAATCTCCAACTGGCGCTCGCGGGCGTCGATCTCCTCCGCAATGGTCTCGCGCAGCAACGGCCAGTCCTGGTCGTAATACGCCTGGACCGCAAGAAGCGTTCGCCCCTCGCTGGCGATCAGTTCGCCCGCCAGCTCGATGTTCCGTGCTTCGCGCCGCGCCAGAAAGCCAGGCATTCCCGCTTCTTCCAGCGCATCCGCCAAGCGGTCGAACTGCCCGGCTACGCCAAGGAACGCGAGGCGATCCGCCTTTTGCCAGGCCGCGAAATCGCCCGCGCTGATGCCATTCTGCAGGATGCTGGTCATCCCCCAATCGGTGCGCAGGAACCGCAAGTAGGCCGGCACCAGTGCCTGATAAAGTCGTCCACGCGCGGCATCGCGGCCAATGGCAAAGCTGAACCGCTGCGCCCAGCCCGCGAGCGCCCAATCGTCGGACGCCGCATCAAATGCGCGCCAGCAGACCAGCGCCAAATCCGTCAGCTCAGGATGATCCTCACCAAAAGCGTAATGATCCGCCGCCGCACGTCGCAATAACTCATCGGTTGTTGCCCCCGGTTCGCGCAGATAAGCGCGCATCGCCGCGTGGCTCGCATGCGGCAGGAACGGCGAACGGTTTCCCCAGAAATCGCAGATCGCATCCGCCCCGGGAACGGCATCTGCGTTTTTGAGCAGCTGGATTGTTTTGGCCGGCAGCGGGATGTTGTGGCAGACCGGATCCCAGACTTCGCTCTGGCTGATCTCGCCGAGCACCATGACAGGACGCCCCTGCTGGCGGGCTTCAGCCGCAGTCCACAAGAACAACTCGCCCGGTGTGGACTGGTTGCTCCACGGCTGGTTGAAGATCATCTTTCCCGATTTGCGCTCCTCGACCACATTGTCCGAGAGGCTCATGCAGAGGCCGATCCCGGGATTTAACCCCGCCAGGAAACGTTCGATGTTCTCACGTCCTCGCGGGTGATCCTGATTCCAGATCGTGAAGTAGAACTTCACTCCCGGTTTGGAGGCTTGGAGCGCCCCGTAGATTGCATTCACATGGCGCATCATCGCTCCCCACGGATCCTGCCCGGCGGCATTGCAGCGCGGACATGTGTGATCGCACAATTCGGGATCTGCATCACCCGGAAAATAGAAGACCCCCTCCAGCTCCGGGTATTCCTGCGGCAGGCGCGTGTAGAGTTCCCGGTAGAACTCCTGCACCAGCGGATGGCTCACACAGAGCGGTCGATTGCCGCGCCAACTCAGAGCCTGCGGGCTGCGGCGGCCAAATATCTCCGGCGTCCGGTGGAGCTTGGCGGCCATCTCCAGCTTGGTGCGCCGGTCAAAGAACCGGTTGGATTCCGCCGCCGCAGAATTGGCCGACTCGTCCGGCCCCGGCACGCCCCAGACACAGAGCCATGGTTTCAGACCCGCTTTGCTTAAAAGCTGGCAACGCCGCCGCATCTCCCGCTGATTGCCCTGTGCCGTCAACGGCATCAGATCGGGAATAACCGGGCTCGCCACCAGCGATTCCGTGGTCAACATATCGGGGCCTATGCCGGAGCCCCCGTTGACCAGCACGCCCGTGTAGCCCGCCTCGCGCACATACGCGACACTCTCCGGCTGAAAGTCCATGGAGGCGCGCATGCCCCAGCGTTCAAGTGAGGTGATTCGTGTTGGGATTTTCGTCATATTTTCATTGAGATTTTAAAGGATCAATCTCTCATGGCGTCATAGTCCCTCTCGGCATGAGACATCGAGCGTCTTGCCTGTCAGGAACGGGATCGCGAATGTCCCGGTGGAGGAATCATACGGGAACCGCGAGGCCTTGCCATCAAGCGTGAATGTCGCCGAGGCGGATGCCTGCACGACGATTTCTCCAGAGATCGAGCCGGAGACACGGGCGCGAAGCGTGCCCTTCGCGCTTTCGACGACATCCACCCGGAGGCCGTCGGCGCGAACGATCACCGGGCAGGCCGGCGCATTCCTGGAGCGGACAAGCTCGATGCGCGCGGTCATTCCCCTGAGCTGCGACCACTGGATTTTGCGAGAGCCGGCCGGCAGACTCACGCCATCGAGCGAGAGCGAGCCCACATGGCTTCCCGCGCCGGTGATCTCCACCTCCACGGCGACGCCGCGCAGCTTCAGCCCCTTGATGCTGACAGGACGGTCGCCCCAGGGGGTGAGCGTCAGCCCCTCGTGATCGAAATCCATCCCGGCCAGCCCCATGTAGAGGCCGGCATACCAGCAGGTGACTGCCTGCAGTTGTTTGCCGCCGTGATTGTCCGGGCCGAACGCCGCCTCGTTCTCGGCCTCTGGAGTGTAGGCTTCCGGCGCGGTGTGATGTCGCCAGAACCATTCCACGTCGCCCAGCCAGGCCTTGCTGCCGAAATCATCACCCACCAGCTTGTGGATGTTGAGGTAGAAGTAGTCGGCGGTCGGATAGCTCGAGCCGAGCTGGTTGCCGTCGGCCATCCAGGCGGTGTCCCAATGCGGGAGCGAGAGCAGGCACTTGTCCGAGCGCAGATGCTTGTCCATGAATGCCGAGATGCGTTCCGGCGCATGGCTGACCAGCTCGCGGGCGAACGGCGTGATCCAGAAGATGGCCTGGCAACAGTAGTGCTTCCGGGGCTTGAGCGTCTCCGACGAGCAGGATGAGATGAAATAGCCGTGCTCCTCGTCGTAGAGATACTTGACGAAGCTGGCGCGCAGCCGGCTTGCCCATGCGCGGCAGTCTTCAGCCAGCGCCGCGTCGCCGAGCGCGCCGGCAAGGTATTCCATGCCGCGCAGCGCCTGGTAGAGCAACGAGTTGTTCATGGAGCTGACATCGTGCCCGTCCTCCTCCATCGCCTCGGGGAAGTCGGGCCACAGGGCACAGCCGGAAACCAGGCCGGTGCCCTTGACCTCGTCCCGGCGGCAGCGATCGAGGATGAACGTGCAGGTCGGCCACACCTCTTTGGCCACAGCCAGGTCGCCGGTGGTGGCGACGTAGTGGTAGAGGCTCGCGATAAATTGGCACTGCGCCGGAAATGGCCCCTTCATGTAGATGCCGAAAGTGGAGGTGAACGCATGCGGAATCCCATAGTCCGGATGCCGCGTCTCCTGGAAGAACCGCAGGGTCCGGGCGGTGTATTCCGCATCATTGGCCAGCGCGCACGGGATCATCGGCGTCATGCCGTCCCAGCCCCAGACGAAATACCCGGCAGCACACCCGCGCACGGCACCGGAGCGGTCGGACAACTTCATGGCGTCGATCAGCTCCGGATATTGGCCGAAGGCGGAGTTGAGCACGGCATCGCCCACATCGATGCGCGGCCGCGCCTGCTGCCGCTGACCGTAGCCGGCCAGCAGGGCGTCGCACTCCGCGTGAACGGTCCGGCGCAGTTGCGCCAGGCGTTTGCCCAGCACCTTCTCCTCCGTGGCGAAGACGAGGAAGTAGGCGGCGTCAGGCCCGGTGATCGGCTGGCTGGCGAGATAGTATTTGCTGCGGCGGTGGTAGCCGCGGCGGACATGCAGCGGGGCATCGCAGCCGAGCCCGATCCAAGTGGCGACATCCGGCGAGTCCGACAAGTCGCGCTGCAAGCCTTGCTGCGCGAGACCGGTCGAACCGTCGTCGTTGAACTCCGTAGGGTTCACGTCGCGGCAGGAGGCGATGATCGCGTTATGCTCCGCCTCGAAGGCAAACTCGCCCCAGGTCCGGTTCCCCCGTTCGACAGCGGTGCAGGCCTCCTGGTGCACTATCTCGAACTGGATGGGCAGCCCCTGCGGATTGCGCAGGACACGGGCGCGCTGGACCAGTGCGTCGGGCAGCAGGAGCAGTTCGTGCGTAAAAGCGACGCCGGCGATCTCGCAGCGGCTCGCGTAGCCGAACGGATAGAGCCGGGTGTCGTTCAGTGTGAGGTAGTAGTCCTTCTCACCAATGCGCACGCGGACCCGGAAGAGCTTGGTCCAGGCGCTTTCGCCGTTGCCCTTGAAGAAGTTTGCCGCGCCCAGATGCTGCCGTCCCCAGTAGCCGATGCCGGTCAGTCCGCCATGCGCGCAGACGGTCGCATAAAGTCGGCCGCTGCAAAAACTGTCGCTTACCAGACCACCAAGGCCCGTGGGGGCTACCGGGTCGGTCGTATGGAATTCGAGTGTGGTCATTATCTATTCAATATTTTTTAAACCATCAGAACTCCGGGCGGAGATTAGTCCAAAAAGATTGCCGTGATATTGGCCGGCGGGCGATTCGCCTTGATGTCCTCATCCGTGTAGGGCGGTTGTTCAAGAGTCAGGCGCACGCTGCCTGAAAAGCTGAATTGCACAACGCCCATGCCATCGTTGCCTTCGAAGGAAACCAGTTCCCGCTTTTGCTCAGGCTTGTCCAGAGGGGTGAGGAAAAGATTTCCCTTGGCAATATTTCCGAGAATCAGCGTCATCTGATGAGTCTTTTCGTCAGGCACCGTGAAATCCCATGAAGCGATTTGCGTTGTTTTCTGACCACTCCACAACGCTGCGCCAAGGTGTCCTTTTGGGCCGCATTTTGTCCCATCGATGGACATCTGTAAATCGGCTGGTCTGGAGCTTGTGTAAAGGCCATCTTTGAAGCGGCCGGGATTGTGTGTCGTAAAGGTGAAGCCGGCCCCAAGGTTGGCATGTGGCGCATCCGCATCAAACCAACCTTCGGCCTGGTTCCGGAAAATGATGTAGCCGCCGCTGCCGACAGCCCGGTTGGCGACGCCGCCTTTTCCGCTCCAACCGATCGAGGCACAGGCTTCTCCGGATTTGACCTTCGACGAGTCGATTTCCAAGCCGCTTCGACGTTTTGAGTGGGTTCAAGCATGAACAATATTGAGTTGAAGACCGCCCGCTTTGAGGTAGGCAGCGATGCGGAAGTAATGGAAGTTACGGAAGCCGCGCGCCATGCGCTTGGCGATCTGGAGGATTCCGT
>JAPLTF010000103.1 GCA_026398275.1 Verrucomicrobiota bacterium | reverse complement strand
ACAAATTGCAGATCAGTTAGCAACATCGCCCAATATCATGAATCAAGATCGTCACCAGCTCCGCTACCGTCAAATCCACCTCGACTTCCACACCTCGCCGCACATTCCGGGCATCGGGCAGAAATTCGACAAAAAACACTGGCAGCAAACCCTGCAGGCCGCCGCCGTCGATTCGATCACGCTTTTTTCAAAGTGCCATCACGGCTGGAGCTACCATCCGACCAAAGTCGGGAAAGTGCATCCGCACCTTTCCTTTGATCTGCTGCGCCAGCAATACGATGCGACCAAGGAGGCGGGGATCAACGCGCCGGTTTACCTCTCCGCAGGCGTGGACAACCTCGCATCCTACGACCACCCCGAATGGCGGGAGGTCAACAATGATGGCGCCTACACCGGTTGGGCCCAGCGCTCGCTTCAGGCCGGGTTCCATATGATGGATTTTCACAGCCCGTATCTCGACTATCTCTGCGAGCAGATCCGCGAAGCGGTGCGCCTGTTCCCAGATTGCGACGGCATCTTTCTCGACATCATCAACCAGAACCAATCCTGTGGGCGCTGGAGCCTTGAGTTTATGAAGGCCAACGGGCTGGATCCCGAGAAGGAGGAGGACCGCAAGGAGTCCTCCCGGCTTGCCCGGGAAAAATACTACCAGCGCACCACCGAGGCGGCAAAGTCGCTGCGTGCGGATATGCCGATCATCCACAATGCCGGCCATATCCCGCGCGGGCGCCATGACATTTTCCCGTTCTTCAGCCACCTTGAACTCGAATCGCTACCCACCGGCGGCTGGGGCTACGACCACTTCCCGATGTCGGCCAAGTATGCCTGCAACCTGCCGCTCGACTTCCTCGGGATGACCGGAAAATTCCACACGACGTGGGGTGAGTTCGGAGGCTACAAGCACCCGAACGCCCTGCGCTACGAGTGCGCGGCGATGCTGGCCTACGGGGCAAAATGCAGCGTCGGCGATCAGCTTCACCCCAATGGAACGCTCGACCCTTCGACCTACGAAATCATCGGCGAGGCCTATCGCGAAGTGCGCGACAAGGAGCCGTGGTGCCAAGACGCGACGCAGGTCTTCGAGCTCGCCATCCTCTCCAGCGAGGCAGAGAGCCATACCCATCGCGATGCCCCGTCCGACGAGGGTGCCTGCCGCGTCCTGCTGGAAGGCCATTTCCTTTTCGGGCTCATCGACCGCACGATGGACTTCGCCCGCTACAAGGCGCTCGTCCTGCCGGATGACATCCGTATCGATGCGGAACTGAAAGCCAAACTGGACGCCTACCTCGCCAAAGGCGGCAAGCTCATCCTCTCTGGCGACAGCGGGCTCTGGAAGGACTGCGCGGAATTCGCGTTCGATCTTGGGGCCGAATACGACGGGCTCAGCCCGTATTATCCGCCGGACAACGAGCCCAACCGCGGCCACGACTACCTGCTGCCCGTGCCGGAATTGCGGGCGCCCTTCGTCAACATGCCGCAGGTGATGTATGAGCGCTCGCACCGCATCCGCGTGACGGAAGGTGAATCGCTCGGGCAGATCTTCGACCCCTACTTCAACCGGACCTGGGACCATTTCTGCAGCCACCAGCACACGCCGAACCAGGAGCAGCCCTCTGGATTCGATTGCGGCGTGCGTCATGGCGCGATCCTCTACTTCGCCCACCCGGTCTTCCGCCACTACCGCGCTTACGGAGCCGTGGCCTATCGCGAGTTCATCGCGAAGGCGATCCGCGCCTTCCACGGCGACGCGCTGAGCGTCAGCACGAACCTGCCCTCGACGGCACGCATTTCGCTCACCACCCAATCTGACGAAAAACGCCACATCCTCCACCTGCTCTACGCGCCGACCGTCAGCCGTGGCGGGGTGATGCAGCTTTCAGGCGGCAACACGTCCGGCGGCAAGAGCGTGGAAGTCATCGAGGATCTCCCACCATTGCACGATGTCAAAGTGACGCTGCGGCTGCCCGTGAAGTCGGCGAAGCTCGTGCCGCAGGGCGGAGAGGTTTCCCTCGAACAGTCCGGCGACAGGGTGACTTTGCGCCTGCCCGCGTTCTCCTGCCACCAGATGATCGAACTTGGGCAATAGCCGCCAGAGAACCCGATTGGCAGAAACTGCGATGAATACGTCAACACTTCCCGGATGGGACATGGAATCGCTCTCGTTGGCACCGTCTGTTGAACCTGATCTCGATCGGAGCGCTGAATGCGTCAAGGCTGCCTCAGCCCACGTGGTAGCGGAACGCACTAGGCTGCAAGGAGATGCTGCAATTGGCAAACAGCCTGCATGCTGGCAGTGGCCGACAGGCGCGAGTCGCCGGCCATTGGCAGGATTTCCGAAATCCGCCGCGCCCACTCCGCAACCGGGGCGGCATGCAAAATCGGGTAAGCGGGTCGAATCACGCCCCCTGCCTGCCAGAGATCGAACACGGGGCCGGTGAAGAGCAGGTAGAGCTCGCTCCACCCGGAATCCGGGTCGGGCTCGTAGCGGTGCGGAACGCCGGGAAATACAAGTAATTGTCCGCTGGGTCAATCGACAAGAGATCCAGAGACTGCGAGGCTCCATGCATGACATCACTGGAACGCATCCGCCGCGCATTGCGCCATGAAGAAACAGACCGGGTGCCACGCCTGCTTTACGGCGAAGCTATCGGTCACGTTCCCGCCATCGAAGCGCTGCTCAAGGAACGCTGCGCACCGCAGTTGCCACGCGAATACTTCGATATGGATATCACGGGCCTGGCCCCCTCGCAGGCGAAACGTGACCGCTCCCGCTTCGCCCAATGGCACGGGGCGGAATTTGCCGAAGCGGACGCGGCGAACGAGATCGACGAGTGGGGGGTGCGTTGGAAGCATGGAAACTTTTTTCATTTCGCCCACATCGAGTCTCCGCTTCGCGAAGTCGATGGGCTGGACGGTTTGAAAAACTTTCCCTGGCCCAACTTGGATAATCCGGCGCGCTATCAGGCGATGACGACCGAGGTGGAAGCCCGCCACCAGGAAGGGTTCGCGACCTGCGCGTTTGCAGGATCGGTTTTCGAACAGGCCTGGTACATCCTCGCCCCGGCTCATGTTCTCGGCCCGGAAACTCCGTGGGAGAACATTGTCGCGTTTTTCGACGCGGCCAGCGTCTGCTGAGGGGCAACCCAAGCGGCAGACCTCCAATGGTCTGATCGAAACCATTCACGGAGTAATCCCGCGCCATCGATTCCCCCAGGCTAACTGGGCTGGTCATGACCTGCCTGGATCATGCTCGGACGAATCGCCTTCAATGACTGCCCTTGGAGGACGGCTGCTGCTGCCGATCTTCCGAGCCTGCGGAAATCAAACCTCAAACGGTTGGCTGGTGCCGTGAGCAGGCCGGTGCCCTGGGTCGCGAACAGGGACAGACTCAGTGCGGCGGCCGGGATGGCCTGGATTTCCTCGAAGAGAACTTTCGCCGTATTGTCCTCCGGGCAGACAAGGCAGATTTGTTGATGCCTAGCTCCCAGCTTTCTCAATTTTCCCGTCAGCGCTTCAAACCCCACTTCTTCGGGGCCGTGTTCGGCTAGGGCGGCCTTGAGGAGTTTGACACTTGCATCGATGGCAGGGTCACCCTTGAAAGGCGATACAATCAAGGAGCGCCCACGCTCGTGTCAACTTGCCGAGTGAAAATCTGGCGATGCGAGCAAGAAAATCTATTACCTATCAATGACTTAGGCCATGGGGGGAGCGACCACCCCCTTAATTCCATGAGAACCTGTTTTTTCAGCTTTACACTATTTTTCTGGACACTCCCTCAACCCTTGTGATTCTTCTTGTGCCTGATAATGAGCATTATACGCAGCGAATACGCCCATTTTTCAGCCCTCAAAAACCCCCTTTTTGATGTAAAGTAACCCCCTCAACTTTACATTCACTTTACGTCGCGGGACCCCGAAATGACGGGTTTGTGGTGATGCCCGCGTGAAGAGCGGCTGAGGCTCACTTTGAGCGGCCGTTTTGCCAGCGGTTGAGGCTCAGAATGCGACAAGTGGACGAGCGTCAACCCGAACGAAGCGCACGATCCCGCGTCGGATATTACCACCGGGGCTGGTTGAGCTTCCGGGTGATCCAGTGGTAAACATCCCTGTGCTTTCCTGCCCGGTCATGCGATGTTGAATCCACTTCTCGCTGCGGCCATGCTTCTGCCAAGTGGCTCTGGCACGTTCGAGCGCCAGGGCCGGGTCGGACATTTCTTGCATCCGCTCGTAGCCGGTGCGGGCAAGCCAAAGTTTGATCGGTTCCGCTTTCGGGCTGGGAACACTCTGGACCAGCCGCAGCAGGGTCTCCGCACTGGCCACATCGGTGAGGTAGCTCTTGCCATCAGCGGCGAGTAATTTCAGTCGGTGACAATTTGTCACCGACTCACTGCCTTCCTTCCGTAATTTCAGTCGGTGACAATTTGTCACCGACTCACTGCCTTCCTTCCGAAGCCGCTCTTTGAGCTTGTTCCAATACTTTCTGGCCGTCTGATAATCCGGCTGCTGAGTCAGGACTTGAATGATGTCCACGACGGAGAAGAACCAAGTCTCGGTCTTCTCGTCGAAGATGCGCCGGATTCCGTGTCCCTCGAAGATGGCCAGATTGTTTTTCATGGTGACGGAGCGATCTTGCCCCCATCCCCCGTGTCAGGTCGAGTCTGTTCATAACTGACCAGACGGCGTCGACTCAGATTCCCCGGACCGCACGATCCGCTCCAGGATTTGCGGTTCAAGAATGCTCGGGCGTTCAAGTTATCCCCCATGTGCCCCGTGTGCCCCATGTTGGGGGGTAAATCCTTAAAATGCTACGGAGCATAAGAGAAATGGTTCTGCTTTGCCCCGTGTGCACCATGTGCCCAGTGGAAGGGAAACTCCGCAAAACAACATGTGAGACAATAAGATGTGCAATGGCATACGTTCTCCGCCGTAGCGGTTCTGGAAATTTACCCCCGACACGGGGCACATGGGGCACGGGGCAACCGTCATAGTTCCGGGGTGGCCGGAACATCGCTACCGAGGGGAATCGCAGGAATCGGACGACAATGTCGTTGCGTAACGAGAGAATGCCTTACTGGTAAAGGATCTGATGAAACGCATACCCGATTCCTACCCAATAGCGAAGAATCCCTGCCTCAGAGAGGCTGCCGGTTGCAATCCCGCCGGAAATCCTCTCGCCCGGTCGCGAGGGAACGGCTATACCGTCCCCATGCAGCGGGCCGAGTTGCGGTTCACCGCATTTACCAATTCTGGAGATCCACCCATGACTGACAAATTTCAGCCATCCCCCCCGCCAGGCGGCCAGTTCCTCGTCTATCAGACAGAGGACGGAAAGCTGAAGCTCGACGTGCGGTTTGAGGGCGAAACCGTCTGGCTCACCCAGCAGCACATGGCGGAACTGTTCCAGACCTCAAAGCAGAACATCGGGCAGCACCTGAAGGGCATCTTTGCCGAGGGGGAACTCTCGCAGAATTCAGTGGTAAAGAATTTCTTTACCACTGCCGCCGATGGCAAGAACTACGCCACAAACTTCTACAACCTCGACGCCATCATCTCCGTGGGATACCGCGTCAAATCCGGCGTCGCCACCCAGTTTCGCATCTGGGCCACGCAGCGGTTGCGGGAATACATCGTCAAAGGTTTCGTCCTCGACGACGAGCGTCTGAAAAACCCCGACCAGCCGTTCGACTACTTCGAGGAACTGACGCGCCGGATCCAGGACATCCGCACCTCGGAGCGGCGGTTTTACCAAAAGATCACGGAGATTTACGCGACGAGCATTGACTACGACCCCACGCAGGAGATCAGCATTCTGTTTTTTAAGACGGTGCAGAACAAGGTGCATTGGGCCATCACCGGCCAGACGGCTGCGGAGATCGTTCACGGGCGGGTGGATGCGGCAAAACCCAACGTCGGACTGACGAACTGGCGCGGCACGGTGGTGCGCAAGCAGGATGTTGTCATCGCGAAGAACTATCTCAGCGAGTCGGAGCTGTCGGCACTGAACAACCTGGTGGAGCAATATCTCATCTTCGCCGAAGGCCAGGCGATGCGGCGTATTCCGATGCACATGGTGGACTGGATCTCGAAGCTAGACGGGTTCTTGAAGCTCAACGACCGTGACATCCTTACCCACGCCGGGCGCATTTCGCACGAGATGGCGCAGGCCAAGGCCGAGTTGGAATACGACAAATACAAGACGCTCACCGCTGTCGCTCCACGCTCTGTGGACGCCGATTTCGAACTGGCCGTGAAGCAACTGCCAAATCCCGCACGGAAAGCCCGGAAGAAGAAACAATGAACGAGGCAGAGTTTATCGTGTCCCGGCGCTGAAAATCTGCGGGCTGGTAAGTGGTCGAGGGGAACCGTCTCTACGACACGGATTCATAGGCAGACCACCGAAACGCAAAACCCCGCTGCCGTTTCCAGCAGCGGGGCGGCTTGCGCTCGAAGTCTGTCAGCAATCTTTCATGATCGCGCAGATGCCGTCGAACTTGTCGCGGGGGATGGCGCGGACGGTGAGGCGGGCGTCGATCTTCCCGGATTTCTTGTCCCGGTAGTGGATCTGTCCGACGACGCAGAGCACGCCGCAATCGGACTCGGCGATGAGATTCCGGCTCGCCTCGATCTCCCCGGCCATCCGCTTGATCTGGCTGGGCGTCAGGTGGAGTCGCGCCGGGGGAGTCTGGACAACGGGCTCGGCAGGGGTAGAGGATTTCTTTTTCACAGGGCGAGGATCGGGGCTGCCAGTTCCATCGGGGTGAGTTCGCTTTTGAATGCGGTGGCCCACCGCAGATGGACTTCCATGCGAATCATCTCTTCAAGCAGAGCCCGGCACTCCACCACGGCAGGTTCTTTAGATTTGAAATCAGGATCAACCCGGTTGAGTTCGGTACGCAGGGCCACCACGATTTGCGCGCAAAACGGTTTCAGAATGTAGCCGGCCTTTCCGGTGACGAATCGGCGTCTGCCCGCCAGTGACGCCCGAGCTTCCGCCAATAGCGCCGTGATCGTATCCTGATCAGCCAGTTCCGAAACGAACGCCTCGTTTTTGCTGCTCGGATTGACCTTGAACATTTCGCAGACGGCCTCGTATTCCGCAGGAATGCGCAGTGGGTTCCGCTCCCGCTCCTCCTTTTCCAAGCGCACCCAATCGGCCTCCAGTTCCGCGAGTTTCGCGATTTCGTTCTCCCCCGGCAGTTCAGCGCCGAGATTCGTTATCATGGTTTGGTTTTCTGTTTTCATAGTGGTTTTTGCGGTTCGGGCGGCAAAGGCAATTGGCCGGCGCCGGCAAGCTTGGCCACCTCACCGATGAGGCTGGCCGGAAAAAGGAATGACTCTCGCCCCCGGTCAACGCTTTGCATTGCGCCCGGCTTGATCTGGCCGTGCGCCAGCATCATGGTCAGGGTGCTCCGGTTGAGCCCGGAGCGGCGGGCGAGCTGGTGAATCGTCACGTAGCGCGGCAGGTGATCCAGCGTGGATGTCATGCCCCCGTTTCCCGTGTCAACTGATCGGCACAATTGTCGTCGCGCAACGACCTTGTCGGCGAAATCGAAAGTTGAGTCCGCAGGCAGGATTCGCCGAGCCGCCTGCATGAGTTGCTGCCCACCGGACTTCCACGCGGCGTTTCTTTCGCCGGATCAACGCGGGGGAGCGGTGGGGGGAAATCTCGCTCGGTTCGTCCAGTCGTCCCGGGACGGACTCGTGTTGGGTGTTTGTTTGTAGGTTCGTCGTCCTTGAGGTTCGTCCCGTCCTATATAGGGACGGGGACGAACCCCCAAATTGACGACTAATTTCGTTCGTCCCCGGACTACTGAAGACGACTAAAGACGAACAGACGAACCCACCTCCCCCGCGCCAATTTTGTGGAATAAACAGGCGGTCTTCAGCTCCAGCGAATGAACGGCTTTCCCAAGCAGGCGCGCGTTGAAACCCGGTGGGGGTAAATCAGCATTCGAGGATGGGGGGCAAGAGTTGCCCCCAGTGCCTCCGGAGGAAAAAACCGCTGACGTCAAGGGCTCGTCATTCTCCCGGCCCGTTTGCTATTGCCCGCGCGCCCTTTCCCGATTTCATGTGGAATTGAACAATGAGCGCGCCCGCAAACATCCTCGACCTGGTCCAGAAGCTCCTCCGGCTGGCGGACACATCACGCGGTGCCACCGAGCACGAGGCGGAGGCCGCGCTGGCCAAGGCCGAGGAACTGATGACGCGCCACAAGATCGATTCGGCCATGCTCCGTATGTCCCACGGATCGGAAGACCTCCCCGGCATCGCCGTCAAAAAGGAGGTCATCAATCTTCCGAAGACGATCAATCCGGCCGACATGCTGATCCTCTCGCTGCTACAGAACCACTTCAACGTCAGGATCGTTCTGTTCAAACACTCCCATGCAACCCCGGTGGACATCATCGGGACTTGGGAGGATGTCCAGTTCGCTATCCATGTCTTTCACTTCCTGCGGATGACGTTTTCCCGATGCTGGAGCGAGTTCAAGTTGAGCGCCCGCCTCCCCGACCGGAAATCCTACTATCGGGGCCTGCACGACGGGCTCAAAACCGCCATCCTCGAAGGCAAGAGGCGGGCGGAGGCAACGGCTTCGACCGAGGAGCGCAGCCAGTATCAGATCGTGCTTGTGGACACGGCCGCAGCGATTGACCGCTACATGAGTGAGCAATACGGGAATCTCCGCAAACGTCGCGGCCGCAGGAGCCGGGTGGATTCCGAAAGCTACCAAGCGGGCAGAGCCAAGGGAGGGACGATCAAGATCAATCGGACACTGCCGGGAAGCGCCGGGGCACGTTCAAAATAGACGACTGATTTCGTTCGTCCCCAGACGACTGAAGACGAACAGACGAACCCGCCCCCGCCCGCTTCAGGTTGACATGCCCCCGTCGGCATCATGTCCATACTTCCCGGCTCCAGCGACACCATCACCATCGACGAAGAATTCCGCGCCCACTGCCCGCCGCTCACGGAGATCGAGCGGCAGATGTTGCGGCAAGACATCGCGCGCACCGGGCTCCTCTCCCCGCTGATTGTCTGGAATCACGAGGGCAAGACGATCCTCGTGGACGGCCACAACAGATACGAGATTTTGCAGGAGCTCGAAAGGCTGGACGAGATCCAGACGACCGAGCTGGTTTTCGACACGCGCGAAAACGCGCTGGACTGGATCATCAACAACCAGCTTGGCCGGCGCAACCTGTCCGCCGACGCGGCGGCGTTGCTCCGGGGCAAACTCTACACCGCGCAACGCATCCCGGTGAAGGATCGACTGTTCCAGGCGGGCATGAGCGGAAACCCCACCGGCAAGGCAAAAGAGCAGAGTGGCAACAGTTGCCAGTCTGCCTCCGGACTAAAAGATCCAGCTGCCGGAATCGCCAAAAATACCGGTGTGTCAGCAAGAACCGTCCGCAATGACGCCAAATTCGCGGAGGCCGTCGAGAAGCTCGGCATCACCAAGGAAGTCATGGCCGGGACGGAAAAGCGCACCCGCAAGGAAATCATCGAGGCAGCATTCCCGCCACTCCCGACACTAAAGCGGGAACGTCCGCTGGAGGACATCCTAGCACAGCGCTGGGAGCCTTTCATCAAAGACATCCCCTTCAACAGGCACAGGGATGTCTACCAGTGGATCACCCGGACCCTCAACCAGCCCCGCTGGTAAAATCAGGCGCGGGATCGTGCGCTTCGTTCGGGTTGACACGCCAACCTCGGCGTTATGGCTATCAAAATCAAAAAATCCCGTCACGTTCTGACGCTCATCAGCACCAGCGAACTTTCCCGCCTTCTGAACGTTCCTAAAACCCGCATGCTCCGTGCCATCCGCGAAGGCGTTATTCGCCCGGCTGGCGCAATTGGACACGCGACCGTCATCGTGATGACGAAGCAGGATCTGAAAAACTGGAGCGCCCACTTTTCGCATTCTGAGCCTCAACCACTGGCAAAACGCCCGCTCAAAGTGAGCCTCAACCGCTCTTCGCGCGGAAATCACCGCAAACCCGTCATTTCGGGGTCCCGCGACGTAAAGTGAATGTAAAGTTGAGGGGGTTACTTTACATCGAAAAGGGCCTTTTTGGAGGCTAAAAAACAGGCCTTTTTGCTGCGTGGGTGCAGGACAAAAATCTTCCGTCAGGCAGCAAGGGGTAGCAAGTGGTTCTGCGCGGCCTGAGAG
>JAPLTF010000007.1 GCA_026398275.1 Verrucomicrobiota bacterium | reverse complement strand
TCCTCGCTTTCCGTTGCATCAACGCGAGCCGCAGACTCGATTCCTTCTGGAAAGACCGCCTCAACTCTCAGGCCGCGCAGAACCACTTGCTACCCCTTGCTGCCTGACGGAAGATTTTTGTCCTGCACCCCGTCGCCGACACGGCGAAATTTCGGCCTTGCCATCTGCTGCCGGGCGTGGGATTCTGCCACCCTTACACAAAAAACAGACAAAATGGCAAAGGCAGCACAAGCAGAGGTCGATGTTCTTCGACTCCACGAAAAAGACACCGGCAGCGCGGACGTTCAGGTCGCGCTGCTGACAAAACGAATCAACGAGCTCACCGAGCATCTCAAAGCCAACGCGAAGGACCATTCGTCCCGTCGCGGCTTGCTCAAACTCGTCGCCACACGGCGGCGGCTCCTCGACTACTTGAAGCGGACGGCAGCCGACCGCTACCAGTCGGTCCTCGAGAAACTTCAACTGCGCAAGTAGCGCACATATCCACCACGAAACGCCCCGGCTAATGCTTCGGGGCTTTTTCGTATTCCCCTGACGGCGAAATCCGTCGGAAAAATCAGAAAATATATTATGTCCCATACTGTTCACGCCCAAGTCGGGCAAACCCAACTCACCTTTGAATCCGGCAAGCTCGCCAAACTCGCCGACGGCGCCGTCACCGTCCGCACCGGCGACACCATCGTCCTCGTGACAGCGGTCTCGTCGACCACCATCAAGGAAGGGCAGGATTTTTTCCCGCTCACCGTCGAATACAAAGAAAAAGCGGCCGCCGTCGGAAAATTCCCCGGCGGATATTTCAAGCGCGAGGGCCGTCCCTCCGAGAAGGAAATCCTCGTCTGCCGGATGACCGATCGTCCGTTGCGGCCCCTGTTTCCGAAGGGCTATCTTTACGACACCCAGATCATCACGCTTCTGCTCAGCGCGGACGGCCAGAATGATCCCGACATCCTCTCGATCAACGGCGCATCAGCGGCCCTGGCCGTATCCGACATCCCGTTTGCCGGACCCATCGGCGCGGTCCGCGTCGGCCGCGTCAACGGGGCGTTCGTCGCGAACCCGACCCATGACGAGCGCGCGAACAGCGACCTCGATCTCATCTACGTCGGCGACGGCGAAAACGTCATCATGATCGAAGGTGCGTCGGACGAGCTCCCCGAGGAGCAGTTCAATGCCGCGCTCGATTTTGCCCGCGAGAACGTGAAGCTGATCGTTGCCGCCCAGCGCGAGCTCGCCGCCAAGGCCGGCAAGACCAAGCGCACCGTGCCGCTTTTCCAGGTGGCCGACTCGGTTCTCGAAATCGCTTACCAGGTCGCCGGCGACCGCATCGAATCCGCGATCTACACCTCGGGCAAAGTCGCCCGCAGCAAGGCGGTCGACGCCCTCCGCAAGGAAGTGGAAGCCGCGGTGCTGGAAAAATTCCCGGCCGCCTCGAAATTTGAAATCTCGCAGGCGTTCGACTACCTTCAGAAGAAGGCGTTCCGGATCAGCATCCTCGACAAGCAGCAGCGCTGCGACGGACGCGGGCTGCATGACATCCGCCCTCTTTCCGGAGAGGTCGGCCTGCTCCCGCGCTCGCACGGATCGGCGCTTTTCGCCCGCGGCGAGACCCAGGCGCTCGGCATCACGACGCTGGCCCCTGCCGACGAGGCGCAGAACATCGACGCCTACGGCGGCGGTGTGGACTCCAAGCGCTTCATCCTGCATTACAACTTCCCGCCGTTCAGCGTGGGCGAGACCGGCCGTTTCGGCGGCCAGAACCGCCGCGAGATCGGCCACGGGGCGCTCGCCGAGCGCTCGATTGAACCCGTGATTCCCAGCGAGAAAGATTTCCCTTATGCGGTCCGTGTTTCGAGCGAAGTCATGGAGTCGAACGGCTCGACCTCGATGGCGACGGTCTGCGCCGGCGTCCTTTCGTTGATGGACGCGGGCGTGCCGCTCAAGCGCCCGGTTGCCGGCATCTCCGTCGGCCTCGTCACCGAGTATGATGGCGACGCCCTCAAGCGCTACACCACGCTCACCGACATCATCGGCAGCGAGGATCACTTCGGCGACATGGACTTCAAGCTTTGCGGCACCGAGCTCGGCGTCACCGGCTTCCAGCTCGACCTCAAGCTCCCCGGCGTCTCGCACGAGATCATGAGGGAAGCGGTCGCGGAAGCCACCGCCGCCCGCACAAAAATCCTCGGCGTCATGCAGGGGATCCTCGCCGCGCCGCGCACCGAGATGAGCCAGTATGCCCCGCGCATCGAAACGATCCGCATCAATCCGGAAAAGATCGGCCTCATCATCGGGCCCGGCGGCAAGACGATCAAGGGGATCGTCGCCGAGACCGGTGCCGAGATCAACATCGAGGACGACGGCTCCGTGCACATCTACTCGAGCAACGGCGACGCCCTCAATCGCGCCAAGGAAATCATCCTCGGCATGACCAAGGAAATCTCCGTCGGCGAGATCTACCAGGGCACGGTTGTTTCGATCAAGGAATTCGGCGCGTTCGTCGAAGTGCTTCCCGGAAAGGACGGCCTCGTCCACATTTCCGAGCTCGCGGACTTCCGCGTCAACAAGGTCGAGGACGTCGTGAAGAACGGCGACTCGGTCTGGGTGAAGTGCATCGGGGTTGACGACAAGGGGCGCGTCAAACTCAGCCGCAAGGCCGCGATGAAAGACCGCGACGAAGCCGCGACCGCGTAAAAATTCCCCCCCGCAGAAAGAAAGCCCGGTCCTTCGCAAGGAGGCCGGGCTTTTTTGTCGGCCGGCGCATTGGCGGATCCCCCGGTTTGATTTTTGGCGGTTGGCTGCGTAGGATCAGGGTGCGATGAGAAGCCTTTTCACCGGCGCTCTGATATTCGCAACCGCCTTTGGCTTCCGCGCCGCCGGGGAGGTGACGAATTCGCCGTCGCCCGTATCGGTTCCGTTGGAGGCGACCGTCTCCGCCGGTCCGGCTGGAACCGTGCAGCCTCCCCAGCCCCCCGACCTCACCCCGGACCTCTTCCGCGCGGTGGCCGCCGCGGATGCGAAGCTTGTCGGCGAGCTCATCGAGGGAGGTGTTGGCGTGGACGCCATCCTGCCGCATCCCGCCCCCAAGGACCTCCTGGACCGGTTTCGGGACACGAGCGTGGAGTATTATCTCACGGAGGAAACTGGACTCACCCCTCTCATGCTGGCCTCGGCCATGGGGTATGCCGATATTGTGAAACTGCTCCTGGAGCGGGGAGCGAAGCGGAACGCGCTCACCAAAAGACACCATACCTTTGCCCTCTGGCTTGCCGGTCGGGCCGGCCATGTCGAGGTCATGCAGCTTCTGCTCGGGGTCGAGCCCGATCAGGATCCGGACCGCACGAAGATCCACATCAGCCTGGCCGACCAGACCGCGTGGTTCTGGAGGGATGGAAAAGTCGAGCGGACGATGCGCATCTCGACCGGCCGGAAAAAATTCCCCACGCCGAAAGGCCGGTTCGTGGTGACGGACAAATACCGGGATTGGAAATCGACGATCTACCCGGCCCGGATGCCGTATTTTCTGAGGCTATCCTGCAAGGACTTCGGATTGCATGCCGGCGTGGTTCCCGGCTACCCGGCCTCGCACGGGTGCATCCGGCTGCCTGCTGAGGACGCGAAGGCGCTCTTCGCCGAGGTCCCGCTGGGAACCCTGGTTGAGATCGAGTAGCGCGCCCGGGTGTGATCCAGTGGGTGAGGATCTTCGGTGGAGCGCGGGGCAAGACGCCCGCGCTCGTGCGCTGCGAAGCTCCGCACTCCTCCGGGGTGGAAGGCCTCGGCCATCGGGCACCGTTTGGGTGGTGAGAATTTGAAGTAACCGCGACGCCGGGGTGAGAAGATCAAAATCGCGGCAGGCTCCGCCGCTACTTGCTGCCGGGCTTTACGGCTGTCGAGCCCTTCAAATCTTCCGGCAGGTTCTCCGGATCGAATGTCTCCACGTTCATCTGCACGAGAGAAACAAACGGGCACCCGAAATCGGGAAGCGAACCTCCGCTGCGGTCGACGATCGAGCCAGCTGCGGAAACGATCCCGCCATGGTCGCGCACGATCTGGATCGTCTCCTGGACCCGTCCCCCGCGCGTCACGACATCCTCCGCCACGAGAAATTTCTCCCCGGGCTTGATCGTGAACCCCCGCCGGATGACCAGCCCGCCGGAGCCATCCTTCTCCGCGAAGATATGGCGTTTGCCGAGATGCCGCGCGACCTCCTGCCCTACAATGATCCCGCCCACCGCCGGCGAGATCACGGTCGTGGCCTCGTGGGTGCCGAGCTTGTCGGCAAGCCATCCGCACACGCGGGCCGCGATCGCGGCATCCTGCAGGAGCAGGGCACATTGAAAAAATTCCCGGCTGTGAAGCCCGCTGCGCAGAACAAAATGTCCATTGAGCAGGGCGCCGGTTTCGCGGAAGAGTTCCAGAACTTCGTTCATGTCCTGAAGATGTGGTCAGTTGGGCATGAGGTCGAGGCCTTTGAGCGAGTTCTCGTCGAATCGCCCGCTCTGGCGGAAGCCCGCGCTTTTCTGCCAGATCTTGAGCGCGGAGACCAGGCCGCCGTTGGGCATCCCGTCTTCCGGCCCGTTGTAATATCCGAGAAGCTTGAGATTCTTTTGCGCCTGCCGGATCACCGAAACCTGCATTTCCGGCCCGGCGGAGATATACGGTCCGCCCTTGAAGATGTCCGCGATGGCGACGTAGGCGGGCGCGGGCGCCGAGCCTTTGATCCCGAGTTGCTCGAGCGTCTGGCGGTTCAGCTCGCCGGTCACCTTCAGGTTTTCTGCGATCTGATACCGGCGGATCGCCGCGCTCGTCTGGCTCCCCATCTGCCCGTCGGACTCGCCTTTGTAGAAGCCGAGCTGGGTGAGCTTTTTCTGGGTGGCAAGGACGGAGTCATCCGCATGAAGAGCCATGGGCAGAAACGCAACAAAAAGAGCGAGGGCAAGTCGTTGGAACATGCGAAACCTGTAGCGGTTTTCACGTGGGTAGGCAAGTGGCGGTCCCGCAGGAGACAGAACAAACTGGCCAAGGTCCATGCGGCTGGGGTAGCAATGGCCGCGTCATGAGAACATGTGCAACACGGGCGGCGCGCTATGTATTGGCTGCGCTTCTCCTGATCCCCCCGCTGCCGGTCCGGGCACAGATTCCGTCTGTGGCCCCGGCGCGCGAGTGGACATTTCCCGGAGGGGTTGCAACTTCGGCCGCCCTTCAGTCCTTCGATGGCAAGACGGCTGTGCTCCGGCTCCCGAACGGCCAGCGCACGAGCGTCCCGGCCGATTCACTTGGCGAGCCGGACAGAGCGTATCTGTCGGAATGGCAGGAGCAGCAGCCGGCCGTGATGCCGGACTCGGTCGGCGTGGACAGCGCCAAAGTTCAGATTGAGGTTGTGAGCGAGGACGAGGCGAGCGGAAAGTATGTTTACCGCACGCAGCATTTCGAATTCACCTGCGATGGAAAGCTGACCCAGAACCTGCTGCGCGATGTGGCCAGGAATTTCGAGGCGACCTACGAACTGCTAAAGGCGCTGCCGTGGGGGATCAACCCGAAACCCGAGGAGGGCGATCGCTTTCGCGCGCTGCTCGTTCGCTCGCCCCAGCGCTACAAGGAGGAGGGCGGGCCCGAGAACAGCAGCGGCGTGTATTTCGGGTCCCGCAAGGTGTTCGTCGTCCCGTTCGAGAGCCTCGGCATCGAGCGGCTCGGAAAAAGCTTTGCGAAGGCCTCCGACTACCGGTCCGACACGCTGGTCCATGAGCTGACCCACCAGATGATGCATGCCCGGCTCGATGTCCTCCCGCCATGGGTGGTTGAGGGCACTGCGGAATACACGAACATTCTTCCCCTCCGCCTCGGCGTGTTCAGGGTCTCCGCCGCCAGGAGCGGACTCAAGGATTACCTGGCTTTCCTCAAGGCCCGCGGGGGAGTCCCTGAGCCTTACCCGGTCGAGGAGCTTTTCAACGCCAGCCAGAAACAGTGGGCCGAGACGCTTAAGCGGAACCCGAAGGAATCGGGGCGCATGTATTTCACCTCCTACCTCCTGGTGAATTTTTTCATGAATCTGGACGGCAAGGGCAACGGGGCCAGGTTTGTGAAATACATGCGCGCCATCGGCAAGGCGCTCGAAGAGGTCGAAAAATTTCAAAGTGACCTCGAGGCATTCAAGAAACTGCCCGGCGTCGAGGTTCTGCCGGACGGGAAATACCGGTGGCCGGACACGTTGACTCCCCCGACCCCGCCGGAGATCATGACCTCGCCGGAGAAGCTTGCGGAATTTGAAAAATCCACGCTCGACATCCTTCTGGACGGAAGGAAGCCCTCCGAGCTCATGGAGCAAATCCGCTCCGCCTACCGGCGGGCGGGCATCAGGCTCTAACCCACTCATCCATGAGCGAAATCGAAAAACTTCTTGAAAACAACAAGGCCTGGTCGGGTAAAATGAAGCGCCGTGAGGAGGGCTTCTTCGAGAAGCTCGCCGCGCAGCAGTCGCCCCGATACCTTTGGATCGGCTGCTCGGACAGCCGGGTGCCGGCAAACGAGATCATCGGCCTCCTGCCGGGCGAACTCTTCGTGCACCGCAACGTCGCGAACATCGTCTATCCCGCCGATCTGAACTGCCTCTCCGTGCTGGAATACGCAGTCCACACGCTCCACGTCAGCCACATCATTGTGTGCGGGCATTACGGCTGCGGAGGGGTCCTGGCCGCGATGCAGCGCACCAGCCACGGGTTCGCGGACAACTGGCTCAACGACATCCGCGACACGTATTTTCACCAGTGGGAGGAAATCCGGAGCCTTCCTGCAGACGAGGACCGCGTCGACCGGCTCTGCGAACTCAATGTCATCAAGCAGGTCAACAGCGTCACGCACACGAACGTCGTCCAAAATGCCTGGGCGCAGGGCCAAAGCCTGGCCGTCCACGGCTGGATCTACGGCCTCAAGGACGGCCGCATCAAGGATCTCGGCGCAAAGATCGATTGCCTCGGGCAGGTGGCCTCCGCATTCCGCCAGATCGAGCTCCCACAACCTGACATTTCAGCCTGACGATGGCGATCCCTGCGAATCCCTCAAACAGGCGAAATTCTTTCAGAATTCCGCTATGGTCGGAATCCTCGCTACAGGTGTAGCGGGATTCTGAAAGAATTTCGGCGGCAGCTCCCCGGGCTACACCACGCGACCGACCAGTGTTGTGAGATATGGCAGAAGTTGTTTTTTGCGCGAGACCACGCCGTCGAGCTTCCAGGCGCCGGGGCCTTCGTCGGGAAAATCGATCAGCCGCGTGAAGTTGTCGGGACCGCACAGCAGGAGGATCGAGTTCTGGGTGTTGACGTCGGTGATGAGAAGGGTTGAAAAGAAATAGTTGTTCGCGAGCCGGTAGGCTTCGAGCGACGCGAGCAGTTCGCCGCGCTTCTCCGGCAGGTGCGAAAAGCTGAGCTCCTCGATCTGCGAAACGCTGAACCGGAATCCGCGCTCGGCGTATTCCTTGCAGTCGGCGGTGATCGCCTGCTTCGAGGTCATGGTGAGGAGCGGGGATCCGACGGAAAAAATCTCCGACGCGAGATCCGAGGGTTTGACCCCGCTGATCTTCGCGAGTTCCTCCAGGACATTCCGGTCCACGTCCGTCGTGGTGGGCGAAGTGAGATTCAGGGTGTCGGAAATGACTCCGCACATGAGCAGGCCCGCAACATTTTTTGGAATCGGGACACCGGCCTGCTGGTAGCACCCGGCCACGATCGTGCAGGTCGATCCGACCGGACGGTTGAGAAACAGGATCGGCTGGTGGGTCGGCGCAACCCCGATCCGGTGGTGGTCGAGGATCTCGACGATCGGGATCTCATCCGCCCCGTTCACCGCCTGGCTGAGCTCGTTGTGGTCGACCAGAATCAGCTGGTGCGGCACCGGCTTCAGAAAATCGCTCTTGGAAAGAATCCCCTCGAGCCGCCCGTCCGGCCCGAGAACCGGAAACGCGAACTGCGAGGACATCGTGACATCGGCCTTCGCCTCGCGCAGCGGCATGTCTGCCTGCAGGCTGGTGAAGTCGGACTGGAGCATCTTTCCAGCCGTCACCGCCGCGCGCGCCAGCAGGACGGTCGTCGCCGTATCATACGGCGAGGCGATCAGCGTGACTCCATGCTTTTCCGCGAGGGCGAGGACGGATTTTTTTGCGGGAAAATTGTTGGTGATGACAAGTGCCCGGACCCCCGCCTTGATCGAGAGCTCCTGGATGTTCCAGCGGTCGCCGACGATGAGGACGGTGGATTTCAGGTCGAGCTCGTCGAGGCGCTTGGTGAACGTCGTCGTGTGCATGGCCGCCACCACGAGATCGTGAGGGTAAACCTCCGTGTCCTCCGGCCCGGCGAGCCGCTTGCCGTGAATTGAAGCCTGAATGTCCGCCAGCGAGGCGTCCACCACACGCGCCTGGGAGATCCGGTCGAGCGGCGGGAAAAGATACTGGCTCAGCTTGAAGGCCGAGATCAGCCCGATGCAGTGCCGGTTGTCATCCACGACCGGCAGCCCGCGGAACCGGGTCTCGCCGATCTGCGTCATCGCCTCATAGACCGGACTCTTCCAGTGGGAGCTCACCACATCGCGCTCCATCACGTGCTCGATGCGCGGATGCACGTCGCTCAGGAACGCGGGCGCTTCGAAGCCGAATTTCCCCAGGCCGAAATCAATCCGCTCGTTCGTGTTCCCGCACCGCGCGGCCAGCACGTTGGGAGTTCCGGTCGAGGTCTTGAGCTCGGCGTAGCCGATCGCGGAGCAGATCGCATCCATGTCGGGGTTCTTGTGTCCGATGACGACGGTGATCATTTTTTTCCGGGGTGGGTTGGGATGGCGTTCTTTCCGCGCAGGCCGAAATATTTTGCTGCGATCAGGGGATGTTTTCCTGCTTCTTGTGAACCTCTGAGGCGACCTTGAGGCGGAGGCCATTGAGCCGGATGAATCCGGTGGCGTCGTCCTGGTTGTAGGCCTGTGTGGGGTCGGCCTCCATGGTGGCGATGTGCGGGTTGTAAAGGCTGAGCGGGCTCTTCCGGCCGGCGGCGTGGATTCCGCCTTTGTAGAGCTTCACGCGAACGGTGCCGGAGACGTGCTTCTGCGACTCGGTCACGAGCGCCTGGATGGCCTCGCGCTCGGGGGCGAACCAGAATCCGTTGTAAACAAGCGTGCTGTATTTCGGGATGAGTCCGTCGCGCAGGTGCATGACCTCGCGGTCCATCGTGAGCGATTCCATCTGCCGGTGCGCAAAATGGATGATCGCGCCGCCGGGGGTTTCATACACGCCGCGGCTCTTCATGCCGACGAACCGGTTCTCGACCATGTCCACGCGTCCGACGCCGTGCGTGCCGCCGAGCTTGTTGAGCTTCCGCATGACGCCGAGCGGGTTCAGGGCCTCGCCGTTGACCGCGATGCAGTTGCCTTTTTCAAACTCCAGTTCGACGAGTTCCGGCTTGTCCGGCGCATCCTCGGGCAGGACTGAGAGCGTGGTGAAATAGTCGCGGTTCTTGAGGTCGCCGGCATCGAACCAGGGGTCCTCAAGGATCCCGGCCTCGTAGCTGATGTGCAGGAGGTTGCGGTCCATCGAAAACGGCTTCTTCGAGCTCGCGGCGACCGCCACACCGTGGGCCTCGGCATACGCGATCATCTCGGCGCGGCCGGGAAATTTCTCCCGGAACCGGGCGTCGCGCCAGGGTGCAATGACCTCGATATCCGGCGCGAGCGCGGCGGCTGTCAGCTCGAACCGGACCTGGTCGTTGCCTTTGCCCGTCGCGCCGTGTGCGACGGCCGATGCGCCCTCTGCGCGGGCGATCTCGACCATCCGCTTCGCGATGAGCGGTCGCGCGATGCTGGTCCCCAGAAAATACTGCCCCTCGTAGAGCGCTCCCGCCTGCAGGATCGGATAAATGAAATCCCGCGCGAATTCCTCCTGGAGGTCATCGACGTAGCATTTGGCCGCGCCGGTGCGCAGGGCTTTTTCCTCGAGCCCGTCGAGCTCCTCCCCCTGCCCGACATCCGCGCAGAATGCCACGATCTCGGCCCCGTAGGTTTCCTTGAGCCAGTTCAGAAGGACCGAGGTGTCAAGGCCCCCGGAGTATGCAACGACAATTTTGTCCATAGGTCGGGAAGTATTGACGGGAACGGACCGGTTTCGCAACCCGCGAGACGGGGAAATTTTGGACCCGCCCGCCCGGCGGGATTGGAGGGCGGGCTACTCCGCCTTTTTGAGCGAACCGATGATTTCCCCGATGGCGTCGCCGTTCTTATCCGCGCCTGCCTCCGTCGAGAGGAACTGGACCAGCAGCAGCTCATCGGAATCCGGGAACGTCACCATGAGGGAATTCACGAAGGACGTGGTATCGCCGTCCGCGGTGTGCAGCTTGGCCTTGGCATTCAGGACGTAAAAGCCGAGGTTGCTGGTTCCGCCCTCCTCGAGTTTGGCATACTCGATATTTTCGCCGTAGGTCTTGTCGAGCGCTTCCTTGATCTCGGCGATCGCCTGCGAGCCCTGCTTCTTAGTGGCCTTCAGGGGCTTCACGACAAGCATGGTATCGAGATCCTTCGACGCGGCGGCCTGGAAGACCCCATCCTGCTGGTGCGTCAGCCAGCCATCCGGGATTGTCATCGTGATCAGGGGTGAGTCCTCGGGGTAAGCCACTTCCTGGTCCGCAGCCATTGCCGGAAGGGTGAGGAGGAATGCTGCTGCGCCGATTTTCAGGAGTGTTTTCATAGAGGTGTGTGGATTGTGGTGGTGATGAAGCAAATTTCTGGCCGATGGGCGATCAGGGAACGTAGCGGCGGTATCTCAGGTCGTCCAACAGGAGATCGGCACCATCAATCGTCACGGTGAACGTCTTGTTGGTTTTCAAATCCGGGATCCTGAGGGTGACCTGATCGCCTTTGAGCTTCCACGTCCCCTGCCACATCGTCGCCTCCCCGTCTGGGCCCTGAACGTGGAGCCGTCCGTCTTTGAAAAAGTCATACGAGATATTTTCCTCAACCGGTTGCCACCCGTAGGTGTTCGGCTTGCTGTAGAGAAACTGCCGCAGTTCGGACTCTGATTCCGCAGAGGACAACAGCGGGAACAGGCAGAGCACCAGCGCGAGAAATGCGAACTTTGGTTTCATAAATACTTGCGGGAACTTGAAGAGGAAAGTGGCAAAATCAAGGTGAAAATGCGTCCGGTTGCAAAATATATTTGACTTAGGTCATATTTTAGAAGACTCAGGTTTTCGCGTCCACGGCAGCCTTCTGCGTGACGCGTTCACAACCTAAATACTCCAATACAATGAAAAAAATCATCAGCCTCATTGCCTGCGCCCTTGTGTTTGCGGCGGCTCCGACATTCGCCGCGGGGAAACTCCAGACGCTTGTTTACCCCACCAAGGACAACCCCAGCTTTCTGATCGATGTTCCGGCCGATTGGAAGCTGACCCCGGCTGAGGAGGAGGGTGACTACTTTCACCTCGGCGGCCCGAGCGGCGCGGTCTTCTCCTTCCGGACCCTGGAGGGCAGCGAAAAGGCGCTTGAGGATTCGATGAAGCATTGCCTCACGCGTGCTAACGAAAAGTTCAAAGATGTGGAGCTCGGCGACGCGCAGGACTGGAAGCCATCCGGCCTGACTGGTTTTTACGCGGTGGGAACGGCGAAGGAGAAGGACGGCAACCCGGTCCGCATCGCCTTCGCATGGTGCGCCCTTCCCGACGACAAGATTGCCGAGCTTTGGTTCATCACCGACCTTGACGACGAGGCCGGCATGGACCAGGCCAACAAGATCGTCAACTCGCTCAAGGCCCCCTGACGGTTTTCGGGGAACTGGACGCAGAGCGCTGCATCAATCAGGGATAATCAGGGGAGGACTGCCAAAAGCCGAATGAAACCCGCATGGAAATGGGCGATGGCAGCCGGGGCGGTGATGTTGGTCGCTGGTCCATTCCTGACCATCGAGGGCCCGGCGATTGGCGAGTCGTTGATTTCGATCCACGTGCCCAGCTCGCAGAACGACAACCTCGTATTTGCACTGCCCCTGTTCCTCATCGGGATTCTCATAAAATTCGGAGCCGTTTTGGTCATCTACATCGCGGGGATCCTCATCGGTCTCACCGGTTTGATCATCCTCATCGTCGGGCTTGTCCAGTGGCTTCGGTCACGGAGAAAGACGGCATCAAGCACTCCACTAAAAACCACGCCATGAAAATACCACTGCTCCTGCTCCTCGCCATAGCTCTCACTGCTCCCGCTTTTGCCGCGCTCGACATCGTTGCATCCAAATCAAAATGGGTCGTGAAGGACACCTCTTCCGGCCGCGTGCTCGGAACATTCTGGAGCCCGAATGACGGGGGCAGTGATTTTGGATACGAGTCCTCGATCGTGCCGGACTTTCTCTGGTCACCCGACCGCGACTACGTGGCCGTCACCGGGGGGGCTTCGAGGAGCCGTGCGGTATCCCTGTATAAAGTCGTCGGCAACACGCTCAAGGAGATCGCGGTTCCCCAGCTTGACGACCAGCAGGCAGCCCCGCTCAACGAGATCACCGATCCCGCCGCCGACGGGACCGATGCCGTCCGCTGGCAGAGCGACGGAACACTGCTGCTCCATTGCTGGTCTGCCCAGCGGGTGACCAGTGATACCGAGGAGCAAAAGCAGGGCAATGTCTGGGCGGACCTCGAAGTGAACGGCAGCCAGGCAAAGATTGTCGGAACCAGCACGGAGGAACCCTCCTCTCCTTCCGCCCAATCGCTGCCACTGAATCCCGCCCCGCCCGCAGGGGAAACCCTCGCCTCCCCGAAATACTCGCAGGGCGACACCGGGGAGCAGCCGCCGGAGGAGTCGGCTCCAGCGTTCCAGTTTGACAAAAAGGACTATTTTCTCAGGGGCGACGAGGCCGGCATCCGCGAATATCTGACCGAAGGCGAATCCTTCGAAAAGTGGAGCACGCTGATCTCGACCCGCAGGTTCGACGGCATCGACGATCCGCGCACGTATGCGTTCCAACTCGTTAAAAACGCGAAGGCCAGCGGGCCGAATGCGCAGGGGCAAGTCATGGAAAACGACGAGGCCGGATCGTTTATCGCCGACTTCCTCGTGTTTTCCGAGGAGGGCACCGAGCCGTCGTTTGCGGAGTGGAATCTCTGGCGCATCGAGAAAACGAGAGACGGAATCGAGGCGGTGCAATATGCCCGGCGGTTCTACGACATCGACGGCTCCACCGCCCAAAAACTCATCGCCGCACGCAAAAAAATCGTCCCGCAGCTCGCGGTTCTGGAAATCCCGGATTAATTGTCGCCGCAGAACAGCGGGCACTTGTTTGCAATGGATGTCCCGGCTGAGACATCCATTGTGGATTATCGAGGCATTTTTCTCCGGTCGGTGGCGGGTGGAGCGGATGATTTCCGGGTGCTTCTGCCGTGCAGCAACTATCGCGCGCAGCACGAGCGAAAATATTCGCGAAAACGATGGAAAGGGTCTTATTGTTACAAGCGACATGCAACTTGCCGTGTCCAGTCGATCTGCCCTCCCGCGCTACCAGTCCGGCGACATCCGGTATGTCGTGAGCCTGCCCGATCCGGGCACCGAGGACGAGCCGCTTCCCCTGCCCCGGAACGCGAACAAGCTTCTGCAGCTCCGCTTCCATGATGTCGACGACATCGAGATGCTCTCACCCCAGTTCCGGAAGTGCCGGGCTCCGCAGAAGGAGCACGTCGAGGAGATCATCCGCTTCTTCAACGAGATCAACAAGGCGGAGGCGGGCGGGCAGGACCAGTTTGCGATCCTTGTGCATTGCGAATCCGGCCTCAGCCGCTCGGCCGCGTCGGCGATCATCGGGCTCACCTGTCTGGGGTATGATGCCAAGACGGCATTCGACATCGTTTGCGAGGCGAACCCGCACAGCCTGCCGAACCGCCGCATGCTCCGGATTGCGGACTCGATCTTCAAGGACACCCACCTGTATCAGATCGCGGAGGATCACCGGGCCGCACTCTTCAACTACGCGGGCTACGAGGATCCGGTCAAAAAGATCGAGAGGGATTATCGCTCAAGCTTCCGTTTCAAATTCGACCAGATGATCAAGAAGACGGCCAGGCTGCTCTCGCGCCTGCGGGGATCTTCCGGCACAGCCGTCCGCAAACTGCCATCCCCGTCCCACTGAGCGACGGCTGGTCAGATCCCGCGCTTCTCGTGGATTTCGGCCCTGGCCCTCTCAAAATTCTGGCGGGCTTCCGACAGCCGATCCGCCGCGCCCTCCAAGGTTCGCTCTTCTTTGGCCCGCACCTCAATGAGGAACATCGGGGCGCTGACTCCCAGGAAGCCAAAGTTTGCCGAGCTGCCCTTGATTTTGTGCGCCGCTTCGCGCGCTCCATTCAAGTCGCCTTCGATGATATGGCGCTCCAGGGTAAGGAGAAGCTCCGGCGTCTGGTCCAGAAAATCCCGGTAGATTTCCACGAATTCCGGAGTGTAGCCGTCGGCCATCATGTCCAACTGCTCCCAATCAATCAGTTCGTTTTCCATCCCCATTGTCCCGCAAAGGATTAGACGATTGCCATGCAAGGTCAAAACCAACTTTTTAGAGTTTTGCGCCAAAGCATTTGCGGAAATGGTTGACCGAGGTCAAGGATCGGCCGCGCATCCGTCTCCATGATCCGTCAGAATGCATTCATTATGATCAACGTGACAAAACTGCTCTGCGGCACTCCGCGTTCCGGGGATGCGATCCCCGGGGAATGGACCGCTGCACCGGGCAGAGCCTCCGAACGCAAGCCGGCGGTGGTCTGGAACATCACCCGGCGCTGCAATCTCCGGTGTGTGCATTGCTACTCGGATTCGGCAGCCAAACATTATCCCGGCGAGCTGACATTGGAAGAGATGGTCCGGGTTGTCGATGATCTGTCCCGATGCGGCATTCCGGCGATCCAGCTTTCTGGCGGAGAGCCGATGCTCCATCCCCATTTTTACGATGTGGCCGGCTATGCGGTTGCGCAGGGGCTGCGGGTGAGCGTCGCCACCAATGGCACGCGGATCGATTCGCATGCGGCCGAGCGGCTGAAGGATCTCGGGGTCGCCTATGTCGGGGTGTCGCTGGACGGGATCGACGGAAACCACGACAGATACCGCGGGCGCCCGGGCGCATTCAAGAAGGCGGTCGCTGGCCTTCGTCACTGTCGCGGCGCGGGACAGAAGGTTGGGCTCCGGCTCAAGCTGACGCTGCAAAATGTCGGCCAGATGCCGGAAATTCTGCGCTTTGTCGAGGAGGAGGAAATTCCGCGCGTCTGTTTTTCCCATCTGGCCTATTCCGGTCGCGGGGCGGATCTCGGGCAGCTTCCTGTGGCGGAAACCCGCGCTGCCCTGCGCATGATTGCGGATGCGGTTCAGCGTTGGAACCGGGAGGGCAGCAGCCGGGAAGTGCTGACGAGCGACCAGCCGGCGGACGGCGCATTTTTCTGGCTCACCATGCGGCGGCGGAATCCGAAGCGCGCAGAGGAGATCTGGCGGATTCTGGGCAGGAACGGAAAGGATGGCCAGGGGGTCTCAAATATCGACAGCCAGGGAAACGTCCACCCCGACCAGTTCTGGCAATACCACACGCTTGGGAATGTGAAGGAGCGTCCGTTCAGCGAAATCTGGAAGCGCAGCCACAAGGATGCCCTGATATCGAGTCACCGCGATCGCCGTCGGCAATTGAAGGGCCGGTGTGCCGGATGCCGGTTCCAGGAGGTGTGTGGGGGAGGCTTTCGTGCCCGGGCGTATCAGGAATACGGTGATCCGCTGGCCGAAGATCCGGGCTGCTACCTCCGCGACTACGAGATTTTGAATCCCTGATTATCCCGAAGACGGCGATCGAGAAATTCTTTCGGAATGGAAAGCCCGGCCTCGGACGCTTCGCGCCCTGCGTTGCAACCTCCACAAGAAACGCCGTTTTTGGGATTATCCGGCCTGGGTGTGGCGGATGTCCTCCGCCTCCACGGCGAAGACGGTATCCTCGGCGATGCTCGTCGCCTGGTCGCCGATCCTCTCGAGGAACCGGGCGATGAAAATCAGCTCGAGGTAGCCCTGGATATGCTCGGGGCGCTTCGGCATGAGCTCGGTGAGCTTGTTTGCAAAATCGCGGTTCATGGCATCGAGCTCCCGGTCGCGGGGCTTGAGCGTGCGCGCCAGCTCTGTGTTCTGGTCCGCATAGGCCTTGATGGCATCGAGCACCATGGACTCCGCATGCCGGAACAGCGGTTCCGTCTCCGCGGTTTCCGGAAGCAGGACGTGCGCGTTGAGCTTCCGCGCGCGCCTGGCGATGCCGACGGTCTGGTCGGCGACGCGCTCCAGATTGACGCTCATCTTCATCGCGGCCATCACCTGTCGGAGGTCGGAGGCGACCGGATGAAATCTCAGCATGGTTTCGATGCCGTCCCGGTCCACCTGGATCTCCAGGGTGTCAACCTCCTCGTCGTCCGCGATCACGGTGTTGCACCAGTCCTCATCGCGCTCGAAGAGGCCCCTGCGGGCGTTCTCGATGTTGCGCACGGTGAGGCTGGCCATCATGAGGACGTTTTTTCTCAAGTCCTCGAGGGCGGAGTCGAAATCGGTGAAAATATGGCGGGATGATTCGGGGATCATGAGTTTCGCCAACAACATCCACACGAAGCGGCAGGAAAAACAAGCGGAGTTTTTATCCCGAAGAAAATCCCTCCGGGCGCGAGGCCTTGCAAGACGCCGGAAACCGTTCATGATCCGCTCCATCACATGTCGGATCTGCTGCGGCATTTTCTCACCGCCCTGGGCCTGGAAGACAGTCCCGCCGCCCGCGCTCCGGAAAAGGTGCCAGCGGAGCGGCATGCCCTGTCGACCGATCGCAGCACGACTGTCTTTGCGGGCGAAGATGGCGACTGGTTGAACTACCTGCGGCGGCCATGGAGCGATCGCCAGGACGGCGTGTTCGAAATGGAAATTCTTTCCCTCGCAAGGCACCGGCTGGAATTTTCCGCGCGCAACCCGCGCTCCGTCCGCTGGGCGGGCGCCCTGACGCATGCCTTTCGCGAAATTCAGTCGCGTCTGGAAGCCGGCTCCGCCGCCGGCGTGTTCAACGACATGGTATTCGGAAACCCGGCAAATTCCGCGGCGGGACTTCTTCTGAGTTCGTGCGGATCCCTCCCTGCGCTCGCGACGCGGGAGACCCGGGTGAACGACGACCTGACACCCGCGGAATCACGGATCCTTGTGCGGACGCGGATGTTCGAGGAGTTCGAGCCCCTGTTGGACAGCCCGGGCACACCGATGGAGCGCCTCGGGAAAATCTGGGAGGTGGTCAGGCACATCCTTTTGAATTTGGGCCACGAGAGCTATCCGAGAGACAGGTTCACCGAGCGGATCAGCCTGACGACGAACTGGGCGATGGTGAATCTCCGCGTGCTCTACGACGGCAAAAAGGACGGGCGCCTGCAGCCGGGCGAGGCGGGTGAGGCCTTTGAGATTCTTTCCGCAAAGCGGAACAACATCGACCGCCGCGAACTTCACGCGAGGGAGCCGTTCTTCCGGCTGCTCTCGGACGTGTCGTTTCTCCTGCGGGATCGCAACGTCGCGGATTTGTGGGACACGGCTGCTGTCATTGCGCGGGATTATCTGGATTCCCGCTATCTGAGACTCAGTATTGCGGGCCTCATGCCGGAGAAGCCCGCCTGGCTGGAGGCGATGCCGGTCGAATGGAAAGGGCCGCGAAAAATCAAGACGCCCCGGCCAGAGATCGGCCGCTACGGCATCATTGATGACGAGGACGAGGATGCGTGGAAGCAGGTTCGCGGGCCGCTGGAGGACATCGGGTATCTGATCATCGGGCAGCTCGGCATGGGGCAGTTCGGCCGCGTTTACGAGGCGATCAATGTCACCAACGGCAGCATCCCGGAGCGGGTGGCCGTGAAGGTGGACCGGATCCGGAAGGGCCGGAAGAAGGAAGCCATCGAGGCCGCGGACACGATCATGGCGATCGCGCGCGGGCTTTCGAATTCGCCGCATGTCATCCGGGTTTTTGACGCGGGCCACCTGAAAAAGATCCGCTCAAACTACCACATCCTGCAGCTCGTCGAGGGGGACACGCTCGACCACCTGATCGGCATTGCCGGCACCGAACACGCCAGCATCCTGCGACCCAAGTCCGGACGGTCCTCGAGGGATGAGGCCAACCGGGAATTTCTCAAATCCCTCAGCGGGAGCGCGAGCGAGGCCTGGCGGAGGGAGCGGAAATCCCCGCCATTTGAGGCGCCGCCCGGGCTGAGCCACATCATGGACCTGCTCACGAGCACGGCGCTCTGGCTGGAGGAGGTCCACCATCTCGGGTATGCGGTCAATGACCTGAAAAACGGAAACGTGATGATGAGCCGCCGCGGGCAGTTCAAGGCGATCGATCTCGACTCCTACAGCCGGATCTTCTCCCCGCTGGACAAGCTGTCGGATTTTTTCTTTCTCGCCGTCTCGTCGCTGCAGCTTGTCACCCGCGGATGCGGATGGAAAAAATCGGCGACCGCCTCGGAGATTAAGGAGCTGCTTGCGGATCCCGGCGCGGTGGAGCGGCGGCTGCTCGAGATCTGGCCCTACGGAGACCTTGGCGCACAGAGCGACGGGCGGATTTCCACCGGCGACGTCACGGGATTTTTCGCCCGGTTCATCGACGACGCGCGGTCCGGGCGCTTTGCCGAGGAGCCGCAGCGCTTCACCGATGCCATCGACACGCTGATCTATCTGAAGCGCCGGCTTTCGACCGAGGAGATGGTGCTGCAATAGGCCGGCCGCTCAGCCGAAGCGTCCGGTGATGTAGTCCTCGGTCTGCTTCTGCACGGGGTTTGAGAAGATCTTCTGCGTCTCGGCGAACTCGATGAGCTTGCCCAGATAAAAGAACGCGGTCTTGTCCGAGCACCGCGTCGCCTGCTGCATGTTGTGGGTGACGATGATGATCGTGAATTCCTGCTTGAGCTCGTGGATGAGCTCCTCGACCTTGACCGTGGCGATCGGGTCGAGCGCCGAGCAGGGCTCGTCCATCAGGAGAACCTTCGGTCGGTTTGCGATCGCGCGGGCGATGCAGAGCCTCTGCATCTGGCCGCCGGAAAGCCCGAGCGCGCTCTCGTGCAGCCGGTCCTTGGCCTCGTCCCAGAGCGCCGCCCCGCGGAGGCTTCGCTCGACCGCCTCGTCGAGGACGCTCTTCTTGCTCTCCCCGCCGATCCGCAGCCCGTAAACCACGTTCTCGTAGATGGATTTCGGAAACGGATTGGATTTTTGAAAAACCATGCCGACGCTCCGGCGGAGCGCGATCACCTCGACGGTCTTGTCAAAAATACTCTGCCCCAGAAGCCGGATGTCCCCGGAGTGGCGGATGCCGTCGATGAGCTCGTTCATGCGGTTGAAGTTCCGCAGCAGCGTGGATTTTCCGCAGCCGGACGGACCGATCAGCGCGGTCACACGCTTCTCCGGAATGTCCATGGTGATGTCGAAAAGCGCCTGCTTTTTTCCGTAGAAAAAATCGAAGTTCCGGACGGTCAGAAAATCCGGCCGTCCCGGGGACACGTGTTTGGCATCAACGGATCTGGCGCTGGTTTCGGTCATATTATCGATGGATGGTCGGAGGCGTGGCGGAAGGCTAATGCTTTTTGGAAAAGACGAGCTGGGCGGTGATGTTGGCCAGCGTGACAAATGCCACGAGGACAAGCGAGGCCGTCCACGCCATCTGCACCTGGTGCGGAAAGGGGACGGTCGAAAAATTGTAGATCAGAACCGAGAGCGAGGCGGTCGGTTCGGAGAGGGACTTTGCCCAGAACTGGCTGAAGAGGGCGGTGAAGATCAGCGGGGCGGTCTCCCCGGCGGCGCGGGCCACGGCCAGCATGATCCCGGTCATGATCGCGGGAAGGGCATCCGGGAGGACGATCCGGACGATCGTCTGAAATTTGGTGGCACCCAAACCGTAGGAGGCCTCGCGGAAAGCGTGTTGCACGCCCAAGAGCGCCTGCTCGGACGTGAGGAGGATCGTCGGGAGCATCAGCACGGCGAGCGCCACGCCGCCGGCATAGGCGGAGAAGGCGCCGGTCGTCGCCACCACCACGGCAAATGCGAAGACGCCGCAGATGATGGAGGGGATGCCGGTGAGGAGCTTCGCGACAATTCTCACCGCCTGGGCCAGCCGGCTGGATGGCGCATACTCGTTGATGTAGATCGCCGAGAGGATTCCGATCGGAGCGGAGATCACGAGCCCGAGGCCGACCATCACAAGGGTGCCGAGCACGGCATTTCCGAATCCTCCGCCAACCATGCCCGCCGCCGGGGGAAGCTCGGTGAACACGCTCCACTTCAAAAGCGGCAGGCCATTTTTCAGAACCAGGTAAACAATCGAGACCAGCGGAATCAGGGTCAGGAGCGAAAGCCCGACGCAGAAAAAACTGAGGATGCGGTTCCAGAGCGACCGGGAAATCAGCTTGGTCGACCCGGGTTTGGTGTCGGAGAAAAAATCCGGCGCGTGGGTGACGATGCTGTCCATCGGCTCAGCGGATCCCCGCGGTTTGATTCTGGGTGTAGCGCAGGACCGCCTCGCCGAGAAGGTTGACGAAGAGAGTGATCACGACGAGGATCAGCGCGGCGAACATCAGGGAATTGACCTGCATCCCCTCCGCCTCCCCGAACTGGTTCGCGAGCAGGCCGGCGAGCGTGCCGCCGGGCGACAGGAGCGACCACGACAGGCGGGAGCTGTTCCCGATGAGCATGGCGACCGCCATCGTCTCACCCATGGCGCGGCCGAGCGCGAGAATCGTTGCGGCGACGACGCCCGGAGCGGCGGTCGGAAGGATGACGCCGAGGATCGCCTCCCACCGCGTGGCGCCCAGCGCGTAGGCCCCCTCGCGGAGCGTCCCCGGGACGGCGGTGAGCGAGTTTCGAGAAATCGCAGTCAGCGTGGGCAGGATCATCAGGGCCAGAACGATGCTGGCCGTGAGCATCGAGTTGCCATACGCAGGCGGAGCAAAGAGGGTCTCCAGAACGGGAACCCCGTGAAAGGTCGAAACCGCCCACGCGCCGAATATCTTCATGAGCGGGATCACCACAAAAATCCCCCACAGCCCGTAAACCACGCTCGGGATCGCCGCGAGCATCTCGACCACAAACCGCACCACCTGCCGCACCGGCAGCGGAAGAAAGTTTTCGCTCAGAAAGATCGCGATCGCGAGCCCGAGGGGCAGCGCAAAGAGGATGGCGATGAACGAACTCGCCGCGGTCCCAATGATAAATGGAAAGATGCCGAAGTTCTCACGGTTCGGCACCCAGGACGAGCTGGTGAGAAATCCCAACCCGAACTTCTGCATCGCCGGCCATGCGCCGGAGACGATCTCGTAAATAATCAGCCCGAGGGTGGCGACGGCCGCCGCCGAAGCCACCCAGCACAAAAGGTGAAACAGGTCCGGGCCCAATCGGATCTCCGCGATGGCGCGGGATTTTGGATCTTGCTCGGACACACGCTTGCCTTACTGGACGGTGGCGAGGGCGGCCTGGGCTTTTTCCACGACCGGTGCCGGAAGAGGAATGTAGCCGAGTTCCTCGGAGAAGCCCTGGCCCGTGGTCAGGCCGTAAGCCACAAAGTCCTTGAGGGCTTTGAGCTTTGCCGCGTCATCATATTTTTTGTAGAGCAGGAGCCAGGTGAAGCTCACGATCGGGTAGTCGGAAGCGCCTTCGGGATCGACCGGCCAGATGCGGAGGTTTTCCGGGAGCTTGACGTTGGCGAGCGTGGCCGCGCCGTTCTCGACGCCGGGAGTGACGAATTTTCCGGACTTGTTTTCCAGGTTCGCCATCGCGAGGCCGTTGCCCTTGGCGTAGCCGTATTCGACGTAGCCGACGGTTCCGGGCGACTGCTTGACCAGGGCGGTGACGCCTTCGTTGCCTTTGCCGCCGACTCCGACCGGGAAGGTGACCGATTTGTCGGTGCCGATCTTGTCGTTGAAGTCCTTGCTGATCGCGGAGAGATGCTGCGTGAACACGTAGGTCGTGCCGCTGCCGTCCGAGCGATAGGCGACCTGGATCGGGAGATCGGGAAGCTTTGCGCCCGGGTTGGCCTTGGCGATGACCGGGTCATTCCACTTGGTCACCGTCCCGAGGTAGATCCCCGCCATAGCTTCGCGGGAGAGATTCAGGCCGGTCACACCCGGAAGGTTGTAGGTGTAAACGATCTCGCCGGCGGTCGCCGGGATCATCACCACGCCCTTTGGCACCTTGGCGATCTCGGCATCGCTCATCGCCGCGTCGCTCGCGCCGAAGTCGACCACTCCGGCCGTGAAGTTCTTCACGCCGGCACCGCTGCCAACCGACTGGTAGTTCACCTGCACCGCGGGCTGCAGCTTGTTAAATTCCACACCCCAGCGCTGGTAGAGCGGAGCGGGAAAAGAAGCGCCGGCTCCGGAGAGTTGCTGGGCGGAGGACTGGGATGCGAGGCCGACGACGGCCGATCCCACAACGAGGAAGAGTTTTGAGAATTTCATGAGTAGTGTTTGCGAACGGTCAGAATAGTCGTGCCAGTGGAGGTGGTGCCAAACGGGATTTGTTACAATTTCGTCACAAAGCCCGTTCCGGACCCGCGGGATCAGTTGCCGGTCCCCACGTATTGGGCGGAGTAGGTGTCGAATTTGGCTGTCTGCCCGACCTGCGGGGCGGATTTCAAATCGTAGACATTGTTGCCCACCACCTCGTTGGTCTGGGTGTCAAAAACCATGACCGAAGCCGCGCCCTGGGCCTGCTCGGACTTTTCCGTCCGGACCGCTATGAAGCGGGAGGGTTTCGTCTTTTTTGCTGCCGACTGGGCGGCCAGCTGCTGGTTCCGGCGCGCCGTGTAGATGCGCGCGCGCTGCTCGGCAATCTTGCGCTGCCGCTCGGTGGCCTGCTGCTTGGAAATAATGTAGACCGTCACGGCGGTGAGGGCGACAGCTCCCGCGGTCACCGGAATGGCGATCGAGGAATCCACGCCGGCGGCGGCGAGCGGGATGCCGGTGGCAAGTCCGGCGGCGGCCCCGAAGATGCCGGCATTTTCTCCGGGTGTCAGGTTCTGGCAGGCGGTCGTGAAAATGGCGACGCCTGTCACTGCTGCGGCAAGTTGTCTCGTATTCATAGGGCTCCACCGCTAGCGCGGCGGAGCCGGATTGACAAGCTGGATTCGCGTCAGGACCGCTTGAGAGAACCGCTCTCAAGGACCTCGCGGCGGACGCTCTTCCCGCGCAGCTTCGAAGACCATAGCACGATCGGGGCTGCGACGAAGACCGAGGAGTAGGTCCCGATAGCCAGACCGATGAGAATCGCGAACGAGAAATCCCTCAGGACCGCCCCGCCAAAGAAGAAGAGGGCCCCGACAGACAGAAGGACGGTGCCTCCGGTGAGGATCGTTCGGCCGAGCGTCTCGTTAATGCTGTTGTTCATCAGGGTTTGGATCGACCCGCCTGCTCCCTGCTTCAGGCCCTCGCGGATTCGGTCGTAGACCACGATGGTATCGTTGATCGAGTAGCCGGCGATCGTCAGCACGGCACCCACCATCACGAGGGACAACTCCCTGCCGGTGAGGGCAAACACCCCGATCGTGATGATCACGTCGTGCAGCAGCGCCACCACCGCACCGAGCGCGAAGGAAAACTCAAACCGCAGCGTCACGTAGAGAAGGATGCCCAGAATTCCAAGCCCGAGCGCAAAAACCGCGCGCTTGGCGAATTCCATCCCGATCTGGGCTCCGACGGTATCCTGTCCGATCACCGTGATCCCGCGGTCAGGAAACGACTCCTTGAGTTTTGAAACTACCGAACCGGATGTTCCCTGGGCGCTGCGGAATGTCAGAAACTCTTTCAGCCCCGAGTGCTCGGCCTGGATCACAACCTCCGGGTTGTTGATGGCCTTGCGCGCCTCGGCGACGGTCACGGGCTGGGAAGAGTCCACGGTCAGCAGGTCGCCACCACGGAAATCGATACCGAAATTGTTTTCTCCGCGCAGGGCGAAGACCCCGATCGATCCGCCGATCAGGACGAGCGAGAAGACGGCCGCCGCCCAGCGTTTGCCGAGGAAGTCGAATTGGCGCTTCGGGGCGAGGTCCATCATGTAGATGCTCTTCAGGAGATTCTTGTCGACGAGCCAGCGGAAGACCGTGCGCGTGATCAGCAGGGCGGAAAACATTGAGGCGATGATGCCCAGAGTCAGGGTCACCGCGAATCCCTTCACCGAACCGGTGGCCTGCCAGAACAGGATCACGGCCGTGATGAGCGTGGAGACGTTCGCGTCGAAAATCGCGCTGAACGCCTTGTCGTAGGCCCCATTGATCGCGGCCGCGAGCGACTTGCCCGCTGCCATCTCCTCGCGAAGGCGCTCGTAGATCAGAACGTTCGCATCCACCGCCATGCCGATGGTGAGGATGATGCCCGCAATGCCGGGAAGCGTCAGCGTGAAATGGAACATCGCCATCGCACCGAAGAGGATCACGATATTGATCAGAAGCCCGAAGATCGCCACGACACCGACGAAGCGGTAGTAAATGAGCACAAAGGTCATCACGAACAGCAGGCCCAGAAGCCCGGCCACCACGCCGCTACGCACGGAGTCGGCCCCCAATGTCGGGGAGACGCTCCGGGTTTCCTCGATCTGCACGGGAACGCGCAGCGGGTTCTCCAGCGCGCTGGCAAGCTCGCGTGCTTCTTTGTCGGAAAAATGCCCGGTGATCTGGGCGCGGCCAAAATAGTGATCGCTCTGCAGGACCGGCGCCGAGAGGACCTCTCCGTCGAGCAGGATCGCCATCTGGTGGCCCTTGTGCTGAGCGGCGACCTCGTCAAATATCTTCGCGCCCTCGGCGTCAAGTTCGAGAGAGACCCCGTAGCCCTGCTGGTCGAAGAACGGGAACGCCCGGGAGACATGCTCGCCGGTGAGCGCCGGCCGCCGCGTGATCAGGATCTGTGTAGCATCCTTTGGGTCCTTGGAATCCTTCTTCAGCTTGTAGGGCTTGAGGATGTAGGCGGGCGGCATGACTTCCTCGCCGGCCTGAATCCGCGCCACGCGGGCATCCCCCCCGGGATCGACCATCGCAAATTCGAGCTTGGCCACTTTCTGGAGCTGGCCCTTCGCTTCCTCGGTCTGCTTGGCATCGAGGCCGGCGATCTGGACAAGGATCCGGTCCTTGCCCTGCGGGCTGATCACCGGCTCGCTGACCCCGTATTGGTCCACGCGCTTGCGGATGACTTCGACCGCCTGATCCAGAAGATCCTTAGTGATCCCGGACTCGGTTTGGGGAATCAGGCGGATGAGGAACGAGGTTCCGCCCTGAAGATCGAGTCCGAGGCGAATCTTCCCGGGAACGACGACCTGACCCTCGGCGTTCTTGACATCCATGGGGGGCCAGAGTTGCTCGATGCAGAAGGCCGTGAGAAGAACCGTCAGGACGAGGCCGAGCCATCGCTTGCGGCTGGAGAGCTCGGTGGCGAAATACCAGCCGAAGAGCACGAGGATGGCCAGGCCGAAGAGGAAAGTGAAGACAGGTGACATGAGAGGAGAGGAGTGGGTCGGCCGTGCGGGCCCAAGGGTGAATTACGTGTCGGAGCCGGATTTCACGACGGTGGCAATCGCCCCGCGGTCGAACTCCACCTTCACGTTGTCAGCGATTTTGATGATGAGCGTCTTGTCCTTTACGTTGGCGACCGTGCCGTGGATGCCGGCATTTGTGACGACCTGGTCGCCGGTCTTGACCGCCTGCACGAGTTTCTCGTGATCCTTCTGCTTCTTCTGCTGCGGGCGGATGAGGAGAAAGTAGAAAATGACGAAGATAAAAACCAACGGCATCATGGTTACGAGCAGGTTCTGCGGCGGCTGGCCTGGCGCGGCGGCCTGGGCAAGGATCAAAAGGTCACTGATGTTCATAGATAGAGGCCGAGCAGGATAATGGGATGCAGCGGCTTGGCAAGGAGGAACGCGACCGCTGTCGCGGCGGGCCAAAACGGGAACTTCAAGGGTGCAGGACAAATTTCTTCATGCATTTTGAATTCCGTCTTTTTTTGTGTTCAAGAGATATACTTTAGTATATCTTTTTTCCGTGAACACAGAAAAAAACCTTCTTCAGCAACTTGCCGCCTTCCAACAGATGGAGCG
>JAPLTF010000042.1 GCA_026398275.1 Verrucomicrobiota bacterium | reverse complement strand
CTCTATTTTCCCCCTGCAAGGATATCCGAACAGATGCCGGTGCCGGTGAACCGGTATTTATTGTCGCCGAGCGGGAGGCATTTGCCGTAGCGGGATTGGAGCGGCTGTGGCGCGGGTTTGGAGAAGAAGGAGAGAAGCTGGCTCCAGAAAGTGTCGGAAGATTTGAGCGGCGGCTGAGCGGTGGTGGTGATGACCGCTTGGCTTTCGCCGGGGCCGACGCCGGCAATGAGGATGCGTACATTGCCCTCCGCATCGCGGAACTCGCGGGCTACGACCTCGCCTTTCTCGACTTCCAATTTGAGTTCCGGGGCGGGCTTGTCTGCGAGGAGGAAGGGTTCGAGTTCGCGCAGCACGGCGCCGACCCGAGAAAGCTCGGCCCAGCGGCGTGCAAAGTCCGCTTCGGTTTGCGGGGCGAGGGCGCCCTTGATGCGGTTGCGGCCGGGGGCGTAGAAGACCTCCTCCGTTGCGGCCAGCAGGTTGCCGGCATAGAAAATGAAGCCCTTGGCTCCGCGCGCGGCCATGTAGAGGGCCATGCTGCGCATCTGCTCCTCGGTGGGGTCGAGGAAGCGTTTGAAATCCTCGGCATTCTTAGCCTCGAATATCCCGTTGTTATGCGCCTGGGGGACAACCCAGGCGGGCAGGCCGGTGAGATCCACTGCATCCATCTGTTTGGCGACCCCCTTCATGTTCAGGTTTTCGGCAAACCGGATCGGATAAAGATCCACGCCGATTACATCGACGCCGCCGCCGTAAAAGGGGAGATCATCGGACTGATAAAAGACCGACCAAGTTGGATGGAAGGGATCCAACCGGTTGACCAATGCTCGGCGATTTTCCAGCCGCTCCTTCATGGAGACGGGCAACTCGTCGCAGAGATACCACGCGAGCAGGGATGGATGATCCTGGAAGGTCTCCACCACATTGGCGATCACTTCAGTCTCCCCCGAGGCACCCATCCATGATGTCACCGGGGTTCGGATGCCTTCGTAGACCCACTGGGTGCCGAATATGATTTTTAGGCCTTTCTGGTGGCTGTAGTCGAGGCACTCGCGGATCGTTGCAACAGACGCCTTCTCTTTGAGATCAAAACGCCCGCTCATCACGTGGTAAGGCATCAGGCAGTTGAACGGGCTCGCGCCGATGCGATCCAGGTCCGCCTTCACGAAATTGTCGATGTAGAGCCCGACGGGCAGGAAAGGTTTGCCGTTCACGATGGCGCGGCCTTGCTCATCAATCAGGCAGGCATTGGGCGGCACCGGGCGGTCGGCCGCCGCCACGGTGAGTGGAACGGTTTTTTCCGACAGAACCTGATTGGTTTGCGAATCGATGAGCGACAACTTCAGATCGACCTGCCCTGTGGCAAGGCCGCTGAGATCCGCTTCCGCCCGGTGCCTACTAATCGGAACGGTGACGGTTTTCAGGGGCTTCCCTTCCGCAACCGCTTCGACCCGGAGAGTCATCTGGTCGGTGCGCTTGTCGAGGTTGGCATCCTCGCAATAGACATTGAAGCGGACGCGGCCCTTTTCCGGAGTGATGGTCGAGGTCGCCGGCTGAATGAGATTGAGCTGGATCAAAGACTCGGCAGTGGTGATCTCAACATCGTCAAACCAGACTTTCCCGAGTTGCTCCTTGCGGAGCATCAGCACAAATCGGCTCAAGGTGGCATTCTCGGGAACGATGGTGTCCGATTCGACCTTTTTCCAATCCCCGGCAGAGACAAGTCCCGGAGAGTAAGTGGCCTTGAGGAATTTCCCGTCGGCGTAATGCTCGACCCCCAGGGTTGCTCCCTTGAGATCCCCCTCGGGCCTGACATAGCGCATCCAGGCGCTGAAGCGGTATTTGGCGCCGGGCACCAACTTGATCTCTTGATAGGCGAAGGCAGTGTCGGCCTTGTCTGTGCGCTCGAAAAACAGGGCCCGCGTGCTGCTGCGCCCGCCCGCCTGCTCGATCAGATGGCCCTTGCCCAGTTTCCACCCCTCCTCCCCCAGCTCAAAACTCCCGTTTTTGAGCAAAGGGGCAGCCTCCCCGGCGCGCAGGCCGGGGGCCAGTAAGAAGAGTGAGCCGAGTAAACAAGGCAGCAGAAATCGAGTCATGGCAGGGGAGCGCAAACGGATTTTAAAGCTCTGAAGCCAAAAGCGCGCTGATGCTCAATTCGCTGCCGATGAGACCGACGCCTCGATGTTGTCGATCCAGCCGCTACCCGCTGCATCCTGCTCCCCTGTGCGGACGAAAACCGCGTCCCACGCGGCGGGATCGGAATCAAAGAAGTGCTCCAGTCCTTTATTTTTCCCCTCCTTGCCCACGAAAAGCGGCTGAAAATCCGAGGCGCTGATTCTCGGATCCCCGCCGCTCAGATCCTTGACTGAGACTGCGACAAGGGCTTTGGAAGCCAGATCCACTTCCACCTTGATACGATACCAGTTGCCAGGGACCGCGATGAAGTTTGAGCTATCCGTCCCCGTGCAGAGCGAAGCCCCTTCGCCGTAGTTCTCCGACCGAACATGGAATGTGGCTTGGAAGATGCCCGCATAAGCCGGCGCTTTCGAGGAGGAACTGCCAAACCCTACGAGCGCGGTGCCGGGAATATAGGCGTCGCGTTGGACATCAAACTCGTAAGTGAATCTGCCTGCAGCCTGGAGATGAAATGGCTCCACCTTCAGGATCGCGCCGGTGGGATCGCCCGTGGCGGTCGCGTTTTTAGCAACGGCAAGCGATGAGTTGATGCCCTTGGCAGGAATCGAGATTGTAGGTGAATTTTTAAGACCAGCACGCTTCCATTCGTGCTGGCCGATCAAATCCGAGTCCGCGCTGTAGGCATCAAAGTTTTCCGAATAAACAGGTGTTCCCGCCGAAGCATGGGTAACCGTGGCAATGGCACAAATAACAAGAAGGCAATTTTTCATTGGATGGTGGTGTGATGGTAAAAGTCGGTATTTGTGCCGACAGCATCAATCGACTTCATCTTCAGTCCAGAAGCAACGGCATTCATAATCAAATAATGGACATCTCCTTCGAAAAATGGACATTTCGGAGGTAAGGCGCTGCTCAGAAATATAGTTTACATAAAATGGCGCAGCAGATTTTTGTCGGTGGCAAGGCGCAAGCACCGAGCAGCCTCGTTGCAGGCTGGCGGCCTCCGCAACCGCCTGCCCGAGCATGTCGAAGCTCAGCCCCGGATGACGCGTGCCGACCTTCGTGTCGAAGTAGGAATAGCCGTGGTGGCACTTGGCGAAGATCGCAATGGAATTGACCATCGCCGATTCGAGCGTGTCGAAGAATTCGACGGCATTAAACTTGTCGCCGACGGTCACTCCGGCGGGCGTGTGGAAATCAATGTGGATTTGGCGGTGTGCTGTCATGAATGGTTAGCCAGTAACGGATTGACGGGCGGCATTCCATCCGGTCTTTGATTCTTGCAGTTTCCAGGTCGCGATCTCGCCGCCGTTCAATTCGCCGAGTTGGATCTTCTTGCCGAGCCAGAGCATGGAAACTTTCACCGCTTTGCCCGGGGCTGCTTGAGCGCGCAGGATGAATCCGCGTCCATCCTCGGCGCGCTTGAGCGCAAGGAGTCGCACAGATGAAGGCGTGAGCTCCAGCAATGAACCTGTGCGCTTCTGTTTCCCCTTGCCCGGCGGCACCGTGAGCACCACGGGGGCTTGTTCGAGTTCGGCGGCAAGTCGCGGCAGGTCGGCCTTGGCATCGGTGACGAGGAAGCGGAATTTCAGTTCCCCGCAATCGACCGCAGGACGCCAGAGTTCGGCATTGGCGGGAGTCTCCACATCGTTGGCGTAGCGCGAGGCGCGGGCCACCGTGGCGCGGAACTCGCCTTTCTCGCTGTCGAAATTATACAAGGCGTCGCTGGCAAACCCCATGCCGCCGTTCTTGCCATGGACCCGCGTCCAGCGGGCACCGGGGACCTCCCCGGCAGGACCGCGCCGCACCACGCTTGCGGGCACTTCGTAGTCCACCTGATCGCCCCCAGGGAAAACCAACTTGAGTCGGACCGAGCGATCATCGATCAGCACACGCGCCGAGACATCCACCACATCGCGGTCGCGCGACACATGGAAGGTGAGGTCGATGCGGGATTTCTTGCCGGCGAAGCGCACCCAGAGCGCGGCGCGTTCGGGGCCTTCTTCGAGCAACTCGACTTCGCTGATCTTCCAATGTTCGCGCACCTTTTTGAGCAGGAAGGAATCGGGCTCCTCCTGCATCCCGCCCCAAGAACCCCATGGATCGTCGAAGAGCACGGCTTGCAAACCATCGCCTGCGAAAAACTTTTTTCCCTGATGGAAGAACTGCACGCCGCTTTCCCCCTTCTTCGCCTCGACGCGCCAGAGTGCATTGGCGATGGAACTAGGCTTCGCCTTCACCGGGTTTTTTACGACAAGCGGCTTGGCGCCCTCGACCCATCCGAGCTCCACCACATTCCAACCGAAGGCAGGAAGGCTCACCGGCAAGACCACGCGCTTGCGCCATGGAAACTCTTTCATACTCGAGTGTTCGTTGCGGATGATTTGAAAAGGAACCGGCTTGCGGTCCGCGCCCAGCACTTCGATCGGCACCTCTTCATCGCGGTTGGTGTAATTTTCCAACAAGGGACGGTAATCGAGGCTGGTCTCCAACTCGATCGGGCCGTCGTAGCGGAAGGGATGTGGATTCCAAACGAGCGAGGTCACCGCCGAGGGATGATCCTTCGGAGGCTTGCGGGTAAGCGTGGTGTCGATCTCGGCGGCGAGCGCGTTGAGCGCGTCGAACTCCGTTTCCGCCGCATCGTGGAGGATGCCGCCGAGCGAGGCGATCTGGTCGTCCATTGCCCGCTCGATGCTCGAGCCTGGCAGGATGTCGTGGAAGGAATTGAAGATCATCACCTCCCAGGTCTTCGAGAGATCGGCGGCCGGACGCTTCTGCGAGGCGGCAACAATCGCATCGGTCGCCTCGGCGCGGGCGAGCAAGGCCTCGCTGCGGCGGTAGGGGAATTTGAATTTCGCCACGGAGGAATAACAACCGCGCAGGCAGGAATTGAGCTCGCCCTTGTGGGTCGGGATCAGATCCTCGCCTTTGCGGGCGATCTCCTTGCGCAGCGCGTCATTGAGTTTGTGCAGCCCCGAGTGGGTGACCTTCACCTCGGGATGCTTGGCCGCCCATTCGCGGATTTCCAGCAAATGTCGGCGCGAAGGCCCGCCGCCGTGATTTCCCAGGCCATAGAAGCAGGCGATGTTTTCCAGTCTGCTCCTGGCGTGAACCTCCAGGATATAGTCCAAATGCTCGCGCATGTTATAGCGTTCGTTCTGGTAAGAGCCCGTGGCCGAACGCTGTGCCAGAATCCGCGCACCGCCATCACCCACCCACCAGAATGCCGGTTCCGCGAGGGGAATGATTTTGGAGTTTGGCCTGCTGAAGGCAAAGAAGTTGATGCCGCTCGCCGCAAGGATTTCCGGCAGACCCGCCGTGTGGCCGAACGAATCGGCCTGCCAGCCGGCGGTGACGGCCTTGCCGAAGCGCGATTTGAAATAGCGCTGCCCGTGGGCATACTGGCGCACAAGCGTCTCGGTGCCGGGTAGGTTGGTATCGGGCTGGATGTAAGTGCCGCCCACGACATCCCAGCGCCCGGCTTTGACCATCTTTTTGATGCGTGCAAAGCTCACCGGATCGTATTTCTCGACATGCTGATAGATCGCCGACTCGCCGCGAATGAATGTCATTTCGGGAAACTCGTCCATCAGGTCGAGCATGGTGCGGACGGTGGTGAGGCCTTCGTTGAGCCCTTCGCGCCGGTCCCAGAGCCAGACCGGATCGAGGTGGGCGTTGCCGATGAGGTGGATGGTTTTCTTCATGGTGTTTTAAAAGCTCTACAGGCCCAGCAGGCGCACGGCGTTTTGATGGAGGAGTTTTGCAGCGATGTCCTCGGGCAGGCCGAGGCCGTGGATTTCAAATGGCGCGATGCTGCGTCTGAATGGCGGCGATGTTTGGATCTTCGACGAGGTGATCAACTCGATGTTGGAGATGTTGAAGGCTGCGGTCGTCTCGATGTAGCGCTCCCTCGGTTCAGCACCGTTGAGCGGGATCTCGCCGGGTTGATAGAGGATCTGCGCCTGTTGGCCGGTCGGGACATTGGTGTCGTCAAAGATCACATCGGTGCCGAAAAAGATGCGCTCGGCATAGGCGGTGAAAAACTCGCGGGTGTGGGCGGCGCGGCGGGCGCTGCGCGCGAGTTCCGGGACGCGGGCCGAGAAATCATAGACGATGTTCGGGTGCGCATCGAGGTCCTCGGCGGCGCAGTCGAGGGAGTCGGCTTTTTCCGCGCAATGCGGGAAGATGAACGTGGTGCCATCGTGGCGCGCCACCATTTCAATGCGATCGGCGAGCAGTTCGTGCGCTGACGGCATGCCTTTGTTGTAATAGGTCCACCAGGCGTATTCGCCGTGGAGGACGCCGTTCCAGAAATTGAATTCGTTCACCGGTTCCCAGAAGCATGGCGGGTCGGCGCTGTGGATGAGCACCGGCAATCCCAACTCTCCGGCCTTCGCCCAGATCGGGTCGAGCTCGGGATCGTTCGGCCGCCAGTAGCGGCCATCGGGGCGGCGGTAATCGAGGCCGAGGGCCTTGTAAACTTTCAGCCCGCGCATGCCTGCGGCAAAATCGCGCTCCATGTGCGCGGCAGCGGTCTTGGCAAAGTCCGGCTCATTGATGCGGCTGAAATCGACATTGCCGAAGGTGATGAATCGTCCCGGGTATTTGGCGAAGGCATCGAGGTGGCGTTGCAGTCCCTCTCCGAAGCCATCGTGCCATGCCAGCACAACGGAGAGTTCGATCCCGCTGCGGTCCATCGCCGCGACAGCGAGGTCGGCATAGTGCGGAAACACATGGGTGTGGATGTCGATGACCCGCTGCATGGCTTCAGTAGTCGAGGTTTTCGTAAAACTCGATTTTGACGGATTTGAAAAACTCCGACTGCTTGGCGAAAAGTTCCTCGTGGGTGTCATCGGCGGCGAAGGCATCGAGCGCCTTGCGGGCCTCGTCGAGGCTGGCGAACTCGCCCTGCCAGACGAGCGTGTTGCATGGCTCGCTGCCGGAGATCGGCTTCATGCGTTTGCCTTGCGGGAGGTCGGGGCGGGAGTGTTCGAGGGCGGCGAAGCGGCGTTCGAGTTCGAGGAATTCTTTTTCCTTACGGACATCGAACTGCTGGAGGATGCGCATGGTGACAGGCATGGTGGTGTATTTGGTTTATTGGAGAAATTCTTGAACGGTGGCAGGCAGGGTGAGGCCATGGCTGGCGGCAAAGTCGCGCAACGCGTGGCGATCGATGTCGGGGTGGATCGTGTGGGCGCTGGTGACCGACATGGCTCCGGCGAGAATGCCGATCCACTGGGCATCGGCGAGGGCAAGACCTGCAGCGAGACCGGCAAGGATACCGGAGAAATGCGCGTCGCCCGCACCCGCCGCGCTTTGAACCTCGACCTTCGGCGTGGCGATGAAATGGAGCGCGCCGCCATCAACGGTCCAACTGCCAATCGCTCCGGCGGTGATGGAAAGCTTCAGCTGCGGGAATTGCGGCCCGAGATGGGCGGCGATCTTTTGGACGATGGCCGCCTGTTCCCCTTCGGCGCTGGTTTCCGCGAGGCTAGCGGCCTCGTCGAGATTGATGGCCAGAAGGTCCACCCGCGAGAGTAGAGAGGTGTCGCGCACGGCTGCCATTTCCTCGGAAGAAAACGACGACGCACGCAGGAAGCCGTGTTGATGCGCGAGGTCGAGCAGTTCCAGGCGCGCGGCCAGCGGAACCTCAGGCACCGCCAGCGCAATGCCGCGCCCGGCGTATCGGGTAAATTGCGGCGCGGCTTTTTGAATATCTCCCGCAGTCACGCGTCCGCTGGCGGAGTCAGTGACCGTGAGGTTCCCGCCCGAGCCATCGGGATAGAGGAGGCAAATGCAATCGAGCGTCTGCTCGCCGAGCATGATGACGGTGTGCGAGACATCGAGGCCCTCGGCGCGCATTTCTTCCACCAGCCTGCGTCCGGCAGCATCGTCGCCGACTCTGCCCACCGGCAGGATTTTGAAATCCCCACCCACCAGGCGCTGCACATAGTGGCTGATGATATGCAGCTTGCAGTAGTCGCGACGGTCGAGGAATTGTCCACCCCGGCTCTCCTCGCGGCCGAGCGTGTGGTTGCCGCTCAACGCGAAGAAGGTCCCGGTGCCGATGCCTCCGGTGCCGATCATGGCATCGTATTTTCGGGTGGGTGTCATGGTGCCCGTATCGATTAAAGCCCGAGATCCCACTCGGGATGGATACTCACCGGATGCGTGGCGGTTTCCAAGGTGGCCGTGACGAGGGCGTCGGGATGCTCTTGCAGAAGGGTCATCGGATACTCCGGCGTCGGTTCGCTGAAGAGCGCCACGCGCAGTGCGGTTTGTTTCCATGCGCCGGTGTCGCTGAAGAGCCGCACCTTTTTGGCCGAGAGGCATTCCTTGATGCCAAGGGTCACGCTCATCGGCGGCACAAACTGGTAGGCGCAGCCGAAGGTGCGCTGGGCGAGGGCGATGATGGTATCGAGATTGTTGTCCTGCACGCGCACGCTGCAGTTGCGCAGATCCTCGAGCGAGAGCGAACTGAAGGGGTGGCGCCGCGCCTGGTTGTAGGCGATGTGGCCGTCCTGCCCCCAACCGCCGTAGGTGATGTCGATCGGCGCGCGGGCGATCTCATCGGCAATTTTCTGGAAATTCGTCGCGTTCGGCCACCAGCGGTTTTCCTCCGGCGTGAGCAACCCGGGGTTGATCGGACCATAGAACTCGCGCTCCATGAATCCCCGGAAACTATACGGATGCATGCGCGGCAACTCGCGGCCCTGCCAGTCGAGGCATTCGTCCATGTGGAAAACCGTGACATCGCGCAAGCTGATCTGCTCACGGTTCACGACTTCGGCAAATGGCTTATACCAGCAGGCTGGACCACAGGGTATGATCGCGCGGGTCGGCAGGTTTTTTGCGTTGTTGCCCACGATGAGGTCCGCAAGCTCGCGGGCCATGAGGGCACCCATTGCCGCCGAATCGGCAGCAATGCGGAAAGGCACTTTGCGGTCGGGATGAGTTTCAAGTTCAGCTGCCGGAACCCGGCACCAGTTGTGGAGTTGTTTTGCAGTGATGGTGTTCATAAGTGTGGATTAATTTTGACGGATGCGTAGGCGATTCACTGGGTTGATCGGCGGGCGGCCATGGAGGACTTCGGCAACATTGCGGGCGCAGGTGAGGCGCGCCTGCTTGCGGCTTTCCACCGTGCCACCGCCGATGTGCGGTGAGAAGACGACATTCTTTTGTGCGAGGAGGCCGGGATGGATCTGCGGTTCGTTCTCGGCGACATCCATGCCGGCGCCGCCAAGATGCCCGCTGGCGAGTGCGGCGGCAAGAGCGTTCTCATCCACCACCGGACCGCGCGCCAGATTGAGGATGATCGCACCGCGCTTCATGAGCGCGATGGTTTGTGCGTTGAAGAGGTGATGGGTTTCCGGCAGCAGCGGCACGTGCAGACTGACCACGTCGGCTTCCGCCAGCAAGGTTTCGAGCGAACGATAGCGCGGGTCGTCGTGACCGGTGGCGTCATGGAAGATAATCCGCATGCCGAAGGCCTCGGCCCGCTTGGCAACCGCCCGGCCGATTTGCCCGAAGCCGACGATCCCGATGGTTTTGCCTCCTAACAGCATTCCATCCCAAGGGCCGGGTTGGAAACCATCCTTCGCCCATTGGCCGGAACGCACGTAGGCATCGGCATCGGTCACGCGGCGGGCCACCGCCAGCAGCAGCGCCAGCGTGTGGTCGGCCGCCGATTCCGCAAAGACGCCCGGGCAGTTGGCACCCCAGACGCCGGCCTCATCGAGCGCGGCGATGTCGAGGTTGTTGTAGCCGATTGCGACATTGGCCACGATTCGCAGCTTCGGCGCGGCGGCGAGCAACTCGCGGTCCACGGCGAGTTCATGCTGGTTGATGATGGCGGAGAGTTCCGGCGCGAGCGCCAGCACTTCCTCTCGCGAGCACATTGGCCCACCGGAAGGACCCTTGATGATTTCCGCGAGCCCGAGCAAAGGCTCGAGATGGGCGTCGGGAACGTGGTTGGTGATAAGAACCTTTGGCAAGCTCATCGCACCACCCTCCCGGAGGCGTTGCCGCCCATGAGCGCCTCGACTTCGGCACGTGAGGAAAAGTTGAAGTCGCCTTCGATCGAGTGCGCGAGGCACGAGGCGGCCACGGCAAAACGGATCGCCTGTTCCGGAGCGGAGAGTTCGGGCGTGTTGAGCGCGAAGACCAATCCGGCCCCGAAGCTGTCGCCGCCGCCGACGCGGTCCACGATGTTGCGGATCTCGTAGGGGGCGTAGCTGCCGTCCTGGAGCGGGGCGAAGAACGCTTGATCGGAGGTGGCGTGATAGAGCATCGCGCCCCAGTTGTTGTGCGAGGCGGAGAGGCTTTCGCGCAGCGTGATGGCGACCTGCCGGATGTTGGGGAACTGCCGGATGATTTCCCTGGCGACTTGCGGGTAGTGCGCGATGGCGAGCTGGCCGCCATGGATGTCGCTGCCTTCGGCGTGGATGCCTAGCACATCGGCGGCATCCTCCTCGTTGGCGATGCAGACATCCACATGCGGCAGGATTTCGCTCATGCAGCGGCGGGCCAGTTCGGTGGACTTCGTCCCCGGCTCCCAGTCCCAGAGCTTTTTGCGGAAGTTCAGGTCGCAGGAAACCGTCATCCCGGCCGCCTTGGCGGCACGGACCGCGGCGAGGCAGGACTCGAAGGCCTTGCGCGAGAGCGCCGGCGTGATGCCCGTGGTGTGCAGCCAGCCGGCACCGTGGAAAATGGAAGCCCAGTCGAAGTCCGCCGCACCGGCCTCGGCGATCGCGCTGTGCGCGCGGTCGTAAACGACATTGCTCGGACGCTGGTTCGCGCCTTTCTCGACGAAATAAAGACCGAGGCGCCCGCTCTTGATGCGGATGATGGACGAAGCATCCACGCCGAGCCCGCGCAAGGTGCGCACGCAGGAGTCGCCGAGCACATTGTTCGGCAGGGCGGTGACGAAGCGGGCGTCCGCCCCGAAAATGGCGAGCGAGGCGGCGACGTTGGCCTCCGCGCCCGCGAAGGTGAGTTCGAGCGTGCCGGGCATGGCTTGCACGAAACGCAGGTGGCCGGACGGGCAGAGCCGCCCCATGATTTCACCGAAGGTAACGATGGTTTTCATGGTTTTTGAATTTCACCACTCAGTGACCGAGCCGTCTTGGCGGGTGAATTGCGGCGTCTCCCAGATCCCGTCGAAAACAAGTTTCTCGAGTTTCGCCTCATCCACCTCGACGCCGAGTCCTGGCTTGTCGGGAATGAGCGCATGGCCCTTCTCGACCTGGATCGGTTCCTTGAGAATCCCCTCGCCGAGCGTGAGGTGCTCCTGGCAGAGGAAATTCGGTGTGCAGGCGTCGAGTTGCAGGCAGGAGGCCAGAGCGATCGGGCCGAGCGGGCAATGTGGGGCGATGACGATATCGTGGATCTCGGCCATCGCGGCAATTTTGCGCGCCTCGAAGATGCCTCCGACATGCGACAGGTCGGGTTGGATGATTGAGACGGCTTGCGCTTGCAGCAGGTCGCTGAAATCCCAGCGCGTGAAAAGACGCTCACCGGCGGCGATCGGGATGGTCGTGGACTCCTTGATTTCCCTCATCGCCCGCGGGTTGGTCGGCAACACAGGCTCTTCGATGAACATCGGGCGAAACGGTTCGAGCGCGCGGCAAAGCTGCTTCGCCACGGCCGGCGTGCAACGGCCATGGAAATCGAGCGCCATGTCGATGTCATTGCCAAGAGTCTTGCGCAGGTTGGCGACGGTCTCGGCCACATCGTCGATAAAGCGCGGCGTCTCGATCGGCTCGCAGGCTGGCACGGGCACAAACTTGTAAGCCGTGAACTCCCGGTCGCCCACCGCTTTCGCTACTTCCGAAACGTAGTCGCCTGTCCCGGCGATGTTGAGCCAGCCGTAGAGGCGGACTTTGTCGCGCACGCGGCCCCCGAGCAAACGGTGGACCGGCACGCCGAGCGACTTGCCGGAAATGTCCCAGAGCGCTTGCTCGATGCCGGAAAGCGCCGAGGTCAGGATCGGCCCGCCGCGATAAAAACCACCGCGATAGCATCGCTGCCAAAGGTGCTCGATGCGCGTCGGGTCCTCGCCGATGAGGATGCGGCCCAGTTCATGCACCGCAGTCTCGACCGTGCGGGCGCGGCCTTCAAGCACCGGTTCGCCCCAGCCGACGATACCGGCGTCGGTGTGGATTTTCAGAAACAACCAGCGCGGCCGGATGTGGAAGGTTTCGAGCTTGGTGATTTTCATGGCACATTCAAGCGATCGAGATTGGCGCGGAGGCGCTGCAGAGCTCCCACGTATTTCGGCGGAATCAAGCCGTGCTTGTCGGGGCCGGCATCGGGCTGGAGACTGGAAATTTGATGGTAGAGTTCCTGGCGGTAGAAGCGCGGCAGAACAGTCGGAATGTCGATCCAGACTTCGCCGACCTTTCCGTAGTGGGTGAGCAGTTCCTCGATCTGCGCGCTTTGAAAATCCTGATACTCGCGCGTGGTGAAGGCCAATGACACGCGGGCGACCGAGACCCATTGGTCCACATCGAGATTGTCGGGCGCGTAGAGGGTGGAAGGGTGGCTGCCATCGGGGAGTTCAGATCCGGTGTAAGTGCTCATGCCATAATGGATGAACATCCCGAATTTCAGAGCTTCCCATTTCTGGAGTTGCTCGATGCTCAGGCGCTGGGTGCCAGGTTTGCAGGTGTTGGCGTTCATGAATGTTAGCGGATAACGGCCCTCATTTCGGGGGTTCGTAGTTTTTGTCTCCGCCGTGTTTTTTCCACTCCTTGTAGAGGAGGATCAGGAATACGAGACACAGGACAAGACAGGTGGAAACCCAGATCGGCAGATAGCGGTAATGGTAGAGCGGTTCGGAAATGCGCAGGTCGAGCCAGTCCAGCCAGGCCCCGCTCACAACGCCGGCGACGATCATGGAGGCTGAGGCGATGATCCCGTTGGCCGAGTTGAATTGCCCAAACCGATCCTTCGGCAGAACCCGCATGAACATCGGCAACTGCGCCGCATTGAAAAGCACCTGCACCGTGATGTGCAGAATGAACAGCCCCGTGTAAATCCGCGTGGCAAGGGGAGCCGGAATGTCCATGAACACAAAAACCAGTTGAAGAGGCACGACCAACACCAAGAGGCCGATGCCCAGGATCATCACCCGCAGGGGATGCCAGCGGTCGGCTAGCGCCGCCGCAGGATAAAGCAGGACGGCCGAGGCGATGCCCACTCCTCCCATCAGCTTCCCGAATTGGTCAAGATTGAGTCCGACGGACTGGGCGAAAAAAACCCGGAACGAAACCACGGCGAATCCCAGCCCCCAAAACGTGTTGGCCAGAAAGAAATACCAATACAGGCGGTTCGTGAAGCACTCCCTAGCGTAAGTCTGGATCTGATGGAGCAACCCGTGTCGCGGCCCGGTTGTGGAGGGTGGTGGATCATACGTCCCTTCCTTCACGAAGACGCACATGAGAAAAAACGCCAGTCCGTAGAGCAGCGCACTACCGGCGAAAATCTCCTTCATATGGGACTCCGCCATCCCAAACAGGAAATATTGGAAGCCCGCCGTGGCCACGATCCCTATCATCCGGAACAGGGCCAGAAAGCGCGAAAGAAATTCCTGTGGAACGACATCGTTGAACAGGCAAAAATAGAGGCTTGTGATGAACACGTTGAAAAACTGGAATGCCACCACAAGCGCGCCAGCCAGCCACAGCGCCACCACTGTGGGGGTCGCATTGACGAAAAGGACATTTTGCAACCAAGCTCCGAGGTCTTCGCTGAATCCCAGCAGGAGAAGAAACAGGCACACAAACGGCGTCGCCGCCGCCAGGTAGGGAATCCGGCGCCCCCAGCGCGAGCGCGTTCGGTCGCTGGCCACGCTGATCACCGGCGCGAACGTTATTCCAAGCAGCGAGGGAACCGTCGTCACAAACAAGCCCAGCATCCAGTTGGGTGCGTCGAGGTGTTTCAGCTTGAGGGGAATGAAGCTGCCCGCCACAATCTCCATGAGATTGAAGGCGAAATCCCCCCACAGCAGCCAGGCGCACACCGCAAAGAGCCCCATGCGGGTGTAAACCAGACTCCCCGCCCGGAAGTGCTTCGGTTTTTCCGGCATTTGTTCGAGCGGGTTCATGAATGGAAATCCTGTCGGAATAGATTGATTCCCAGTCGCCCCGGGCCGTCGGGATCGAGTGGCCGATTGGTGAGGATGCAAACGCTATCCTTTGGCAAGGTGATCCCTATGCTGTCCGTGGCGGCAAATTGCCTGGTCTCGTCGGCGGGATGATTTGACGGCTGGACGGTCAGACAGGACCAGTCGTCTACGACGGGAACGCTGAGGCAAACTTCCACCGGCGCTTCCGAACTGTTGACGAGGAAGGCATTCATTCCCGCCCGATCTTGCGGATCGGATAGAGCGACCACATCCAGCCCCTTCACGGCTTTTCCTGTGATCTCGTGAACGAAAGCCCGCTGCGGCATGTGGCGCATGAATTGGCCCAAAGTCGAAGCCACCGGAGTGAACTTCTCCGTCCCGGTTTTCCACTCCTTGAACTGGCGGTCCCAGGTCTCGACCATCTGCCATTGACCGTCCACATCGCCGCGGTTGGTGAAGCTCCAGCGACTGGCTCCGTCGGCACCGCTCAGGATGGCCCGAAGGAGCAGCGAGCAGTCGCGCAAAAGGGACTCGGGGTGAAAGGGACCCGGGTTGTCGAAGCCGACGCCGTTGGCCATCGTGCCGTATTCGGTGAGGTAGAATCCCTTGCCTGCGGATCGGGCCTGCTCTGCATAGCGGCTCATGATCGTGGTTGCCTCATCGATCGTGTAACCGGGCTTGGTTCCCGCATCGCGCTCCAACAGGGCGCGGTAGCAGTGAAAATCGACATCCTGCACATGGGGAAACCACGGCATCTCCCGGATATCCTCATAGTTGAAAAGGTCCGCCTCGTCGGGACCCATGATCCCGATCTTGTCGAAACCCGCGGTGTCCATGGCCTTTCGGACCGCCTCGGCGGCGCGCGCGAGATATTCCTGCTGGGATTTGGCCACGCCTTCGCGTGCGAGAACCGTTTGCGGAAGATGCCACCACCACCAACCCGGCTCGTTGATCAGGCAAACCCAGCGGATGCAGGTGAAGCCGCGCTTGGTCACCAACTCCTCCAAGAGCGCCACCCATCCGGCGGCGAAGGCGTCGAGATCGAAGGCCGCCGAGTAGGTTTCCAGCGCCGGATCGCCGCGAAATTCCGGAAAGGCATTCCAACCGATACCCGACCATTGCTGCTGCAGGAGCACATCCGCGCCGTGACGTTGAGCCCAGCCAAGGATGCGGTGCAGCACCTTCATCTCGCCGGTTTCCCAAGTGTATTGTCCTTGTTCCGGCTCGAACTGGCGCCACTCGAATTCCGCACGGATGAATTTGAGGCCATACCAGCAGGCCGCCTCCTCGAGCGTTTTCCAGAGGGGTTCATGGCGCGAGACCACAGGTGGCGTGCCCCCGAAGGCGCTGCCGCCATGACCGACGGACGGACGCAGGATCGAATGCCAGGAGGCTCCCGCCCCGGAGGCCATTTGACGGATGGTTTGATTGGTTACGGGAAATGTGTTCACGAAATATCGGTCCCGTGGGTTCAGACCTTTGGGTATTCCTGACAGAGATAGAATTCGCGGGCTTCGTCCTCGACAATCTCAGGAAAACGGATCGCCCATTCTTCGAAGAAGACGTTGTCGTTCCGGTCATCGCAGACGCTGGAAATCTCGCTGCTGAGCGAGTAGCGACCGCCCTCGAATTCCCATCCTGTTCCTTCCTCCGCCCAGAACTGGTGAATTGTTCCGGGCGGTATGGTCAGGCTCTCACCGGGCTTGAGACGCACGATCTCGCGGGGTTGGAGGATTCGCGTGCAGGCGTTGACCTGGATCGGGAATTTCTCATCCGACCATCCGCCCTCCGGCGTGGCTTTGGTGAGTTGAACGAGGATATTTCCGCCGTGGCGGCAAATGATGTCTTCCCGCTTGGAGCGGTGGAAATGGGCGGGAGCGCGCTGATTTTCCGGATCAACGAGCAGCTTCTCGGCGTAGGCCTTCGGGTAGCGCGGGTCATTGGAGCGGCCGTTGCGCAGGGTGAAAAGGACACGCCCGATGTTAATAAAATCACCGCTGCCGAAGTCGGTGGCATCCCACCCGAGCATGCAATCGCGAATCTCGTCGTGCTCTGATCCGGTATTTTCCCACTGGTCGAGTGTCCAGTGCGCGTAGGGCGGCAGAGAGAAGTGGAAATGTTCCGCGACCTTGATGGCGGTGCGCAAACTCCTATTAATGGTGGAGCGATTCAGTGACATATAAAAGGTTGGTTTGTTGTTGGGCTGAATCCTGAAGCATAGGCATTAGCCAACGTTCCCGAAATTCAGGGGAGTTGTAAAAAACGGTCAATGAACTCAAGAAAGAGCCAACGACTCGGCGTTGGGTGGGCGTGTCACTTGGCAGCTGCTTTGCACGGCCTCGCTCACACGCAGCGCGCGGTCGTAGATAGCGACTTCCCGCACGCAGGCATCCACCTCGGCTTCGTCGGCGCCATTGAGTTCGCGCAGGTTCGGGTTGTAGCGTCCCCAGCCGAACTGCCTTTCATCGCCGCCGTCGCAGAGCACGCCGTTGATGACGAACAGAATCAGCTTTGGACCGCCATCGACGATGATGGAGACATGGTTCAACTCTCCCTCGACAAGGCATCCCGCATCGCTCGACCAGCTGGAATTCGTGCGTGAGTCGGAAATCACGAACTCGATCCTGGCCGCTTCCATGGCACGCACCAAAATGCCCGCGCCCTCGCGATTGCGGCTGTCGAAAAGCGTGGTGCCCGGAGCCGGAATCCCATCGATCACCAACTCCAGCGTGCAACCGGTGCGCAGGTCTTTTCCGCGTTGATCATCACTGCCGAAGTCGCGGGTGGTCAGCAGCGGAAGGGTGGGCATCGGCATCGACCATGCCACTCCGGCACTGCGGGATTCTTTGCGCAACAGACCGGCAACCTCCATCGAGGGGGCTTTTTCCGATGGTTCCAATTGACCGAACAAACCCTCGATCAGCGCCGGGGCAACCGCATGAATCCGGGCGGTCGCCTTCTGGGTTTCGGTGACCCAGAACCTTCCATCCTTTTCGATCAGGTCGGGATAACTGATGCGGATGTAGGGATCGTCGTCGTAGAGCAGGATTTCCGGCTGGCTCCACTCGATGAGTTTGCCGTTTGGCCCATCGACTTCCTGGCCCGCGCAGAGCCAGACCGGGTTGCGGTCGTCATAGGGGGTTCTAAAGTGGTTCACCGAGAGGCCGTTGGGCATTGAGGAATGGCCGCCGAGCCACCGGATGAATTCGCCGCCGTGGTTGTGGAACCAGTAAAGGTAGCGGCCGTTGGAACACTTCCAGACAAAGTTCGCCGCGCGCGGATTTTTCATGCGCCGTCCGCCGGGAGTGTAGGTCTTGTAATGCGGTGCCTCCCAACTGCGCCCGCCGTCCCGGCTGTAGCTGCAGACCGGCCAGCCATCGACGCTGCGGTAAACACAGTAAAGCGAGCCGTCGCTCAGCTCGACAATGCTGTGCTCCTCGGCGATGCGCCCGCCTCCGGGAGGTGTGGTCAGTCCGTGCTCGCCGTCGGGCAATGTCTCAAACACGATTTTCTCCGGATCGGACTCTGTGAGAATATTCGACGAGGCAATGAGGGCTCCCTCGCTCTGCGCAAAAAATCCAACCCCCATCGCGCCGACCTTGTGCAGCGGGATGATCACCTCGCCGTTGGCGCGGATGCAGGGACGGCCGACATTCCAGAAGAAGCGGATCTTGCCGCCATAGACGTTGTTCCGGTCGCAGGCGAACTCGCGCACCGGAATGGTGAAACGCTTGTCCGACCAAGTGAGCCCGCCATCGTCGGAGAATTTGAAAACATAGTCGCCCAGCGAATCCACCCGCTTGAAGGAAGGAAATCCTGCCCCCTCCTCGGTTTTCACCTCGGGCACCCGGTCGGTGTTGTAGTTGTAGAACGCGTAAACCCTCCCTGAAGGGACCTTCAGCAGGACCGCATACGAGGCCTCGGGCCCGTCGGTCGGCTCGAGGCTCGCCTTCTCGCCCCAGGTCTGGCCCTTGTCATGGCTGCGCAGGGTGATCGGGTGCTGGCCCGGGTCCCCCTCGTGGCCGGTGCCCGTGGTCATGACGCAGAGCCAGGCGCCGTCGTTGGTCTCGACGACATAGGGCTGATCACAATACCCCTCGCTGGGGATCTCGATACCGGATTGCGTCCGGCGCAGGTCGCCCGGATCAGATGTCTTGCTTGTTGTTGTCATGATATTCAGGTCGTTGGCAAGGCGCTCTGTGTGGTGCCGTCTGCCCATCCCATTTATCGCCTCCTGCCGTATTCAATGCGACATCGCCTGCCTGCGAAAACAGGACATCGCTTTCAAAAACAGGACATTTTCGGCTACTGCGCCCCGTTGTCGCGGAAGGCAGGGCTCTCCTCGAATGCCGAACTAACGTCCGCTATTCTGTTTGCCGCGCATGATTTACTGTCGATTCGGCGTCATCGCGTCCTTACAGGCCGCAGATTCGTTCTATTTTGGATTCCCAGCCCTTCGGACTGGGCTTTGGGATGAACGCGCCTTTGGCGCTTCACAAATTGTGTATGCTCGCCAGGGCGGCGGGCAGAGCGGATGCCGGGGGTGACCGCCCTCCATTCCTCGCTCTGACGCGTGGATCTGGGGATAGCGGGTGGGGGATTGACACGTCGGACAACCCTGAGCACATTCCAAAAAGTGGACATTGTTTCCAAAGCAACCCATCCCCGCCTCTGGAGAAAATCCATGGTTGCCGCCGTCAACGAGCGCCTGCTCAACGCCGTGATCAGCAGCCGGGAAATCACCATCGGTGCCTTGCGCCTGCGCTGCATGCAATGTCATCTGGGACCCGGCATGTATGACAATAGCGGCAGTCCCGGCACCCACCAGCACGACGAGACCCAGATCGAGCTTCCGCTCTCCGCACGTTTCGATTTTACCGTGAATGACTCGCGCATCGCGCTCAAGCCGGCACAGGCGCTGGTCATTCCGCCGCACACCCCCCACAACTGGGAAACGCGGGGCGGTTTTATGTTGGGGATCCAGATCAGCGCCAAAGATCCGTCCGGGGCCGAAGTGGCCCTTCCATTCGCGCGCGGCCGCGCCCCGCTGGTGGTCGCAAATCGCGCCGTCACGTCGCATCTCCGGCAATTGGTGGACCTGGCGGTCTCCAAACGCAGTTCGGCCTTCACGCCGGGGCTCTGCTCTTCGCTGCTCATGGTCCTGATTGGCGAGGTGCTGGACGCGGTGTGCGGGATTCCGAAGCCTCCAGAGACGAAGACTGCTGGATCAACAAGGGCGCAGCTCATTTACGAGCGCGCCACCGGCTTCATCAAAACCAATCTGGGCCATTCCTTGAATGCCCGCGCACTGGCCCTTCAGGCCGGGGTCAGTTTCCGGCATCTCACGCGGATTTTCATCCAGCATGACGGTGAGCCCCCACACAGCTATGTCCTGCGGCTGCGCCTGGAGGCTGCACGAGCGATCCTCGACAAGGAACCAGCAACCCCGATCAAGGTGCTTGCCTACGACTGCGGATTCTCATCGGCCTCGCATTTCACATCGGCCTTCAAGAAAAGCCAAGGCGTCTCGCCCAGCGTTTATGCCGCACGCACAGTCGTCCGCTGACGGAACGAGGCTGCCATGGGAGCCTATGCGATGGCGCTTTTTATGTTGGGCTTTGGAGAGCCGTTGGGCGATCTGGCGGACATGCGTCGCGACGACCACGGGCTTCTTCTCGACCAGGAACGGCTGCCAAAGCGGGTCAGAATCAGGAAATCCCCCGCCTCGCTGTGAAACGAACGATCGAGGTCTATGTGGGAGCTGGGGCCTTCGAACACCCAGAACGGGACGCCGCCCAACAGGCATGACCCGGTCCAAACCATCAAAAACGCCCCCAAATGTCTGTTTTTTGAAAGCGATGTCTCGTTTTTGCAAGCAGGCGGAATTGCAAGGATGCGGAAAGATGAAAAAGTGGACTTGTCGAACCTCAACCCAAAAACAAATATGAAAATGCTGCATTCCCGCCAAACCCTCTCCCTGCTGCGGCCCCTCGGCTGCGCCATCGCCCTCACCGCATTCGCCGCCCAATCGGCCTCGGCCGGCACCACTTGGGACGCCGGCGGCGGTAACACCAACATCGACACCGCCGCGAACTGGGATTCCGACAGTTCGCCAGATCTGACCAGCGGCACCTCAACGGTCACTTTCGGCACCGGTGGCAGCACCGCGACGATCAACACCGCAGTCAACTTTGCCGGCATCAACATCAACCGTGACGCCAACTTCACCATCGCCAACGGCGCCGGAGACCTGACCATCGGCACCGGCGGCATCACCGTCACCCCGGGCAGCACAACGGCCCGCACGCATAGCATCAGCGAGAGCGTCACCCTTAATGGCACCCAGACCTGGTCGGTCTCCAACACTGGCATCGGGACTGGCAACATGCAGTTGACCGTCAGCGGGAATATCACCGGCAATTTTGGAATCATCAAAGCTGGAACCGGTGGCGTTTTGCTGCTTTCCGGCACTAACAGCTTCACAGGCGGAGTCGTCGTCCGCGATGGTTTTTTAAACTTGGCAAATACTGCTGCACTGGGCTCCGGAGCCCTGACTCTCGGTGACAATACCGGAACTGCCTCCACCTCTTCATTAACCTTGAACTTAGACACCGTAAGCGGCACCTACGGCAATGACATCACCTTCGTTCGCAATGGCCAGAGCCAGACAAAGACGATTCAATCGCGTGTCAGCAATGCGACCCTGAATGGAACGATCACCTTGGCGCAAGATGCAAGGTTTACCGCTAGCGCAGGCAACACCCTTACCATCAATGGAAAGATAACAGGATCTACCGGGACTTTTGTGACTCTTCTCAGCTCCAATGGCACCGTTGTGCTGGCTAACGCAACCAACGATTTCAACAATGGAGTATCAAGTAACCTGTTTGCTGATCGCGGCACATTGCTGTTGCGAGGCAACGACAGTGCAGGAGTTGGAGGAGCTGCCGGCGTTCTGGGCGCGGGAACGGGGCAGCTGAGTGTTGGTAGCAATAATGTAAACGGGGACAATGCGCAGGTCCTGATCGACGGGGCCTACACGATCGCACGGGCGATCAACATGAACCAGGGTGCAGCAAGTAACACCAGCACCCTCGGCGGTAATACGGCGGACACCTCCACCTTCTCGGGAACCGTCAACCTGGCCTCGGGTTCCAATGCCACCTATCGATTCACCGCAGCAACCAACGGCACGGTCAACTTCACGGGTAACATTACCGGCACGGCGACGAACGGCCTGAGCAAGATCGGCAATGGCACAGTTGTCCTCGGTGGCACGGGGAGCAGCACCTACACCGGCACCACGACCATCAGCACCGGGGCCTTGACCGCTGCCAAAGCGACGGCACTCGGCTCCACGGCTGACGGCACGGCCGTCTCCGACGGTGCCGCCCTGCAACTCTCGGGTGGCATCGCGATCGGCGCGGAGGCGCTCTCGCTGACCGGCTCGGGCATCTCCAGTGGCGGTGCCATGCGTAACCTTAGCGGCAACAATTCCTACGCCGGAGTCATCACACTGGCCGGTGCGACCCGGATCAACTCCGACGCCAACACGCTCACCCTCGGAGCAGGCGGCATCACCGGCACGCAGGACCTGACCTTTGGCGGCAGCGGCAACACAATCGTCAGCGGCAACATCACCACCAGCACGGGCACGGTCACCAAAGACGGTGGCGGCACACTCACGCTCTCGGGCATCAGCACCTATACCGGCAACACCACGATCAGCTCGGGCACCCTGGTTCTCAGCTCGGGAGGTGCTGGCACTCCTGCTATCTCCAGTTCCAGCGCCATCATCAACAACGGCACACTCGCATTCAATGCGCAGACTTTTAATGTAACCTATGCCAATACGATCAGCGGCAATGGAAGTGTCGTCCACAATCAAAGCCCTGCAACCCGTCGAGTTAGTCTCACCTCGACTAGCAATAGCTACAGCGGCGGCACATTTGTCTCGAACAATAACTTGCTTGCCGTGAATGCCGATACGAACCTGGGTGCGACCAGCGGAGCGTTGAACCTCGGCTCTGGCAGCACCGGCGGCATACTCCGGATTGATACAACTGGATTTAACTCCGCCACTCGTGCGATCGTTCTCGCTGGCAATGGGACCGGCCCGAACGCAAACTTCCTTGCCCTCAACGTTGCAAACGGCAACGCGACCTTCGGCGGAACGATTAGCGGCAGCGGGGCGTTGACAATGGCTGGCTCTACGCAGACGTTTGCCCCGGGCGGCACGGGAAACCTTACCTTTACGCTTTCCGGCAGCAACACCTACACGGGTCCTACGACAATCGAAAATGGCGTTAGTGTCAGGGCCGGTTCCTCAACCGCCCTTGGCAACAATTCGGCGGTTACCCTTACTGGAGACGGAACACGCACGACCGCCTTGGATCTTAATGCTAACAACCTCTCGATTGGCTCCCTCGCTGGCTCGACATCAACCTCCGGCAACGTGATCCTGGGCAACAGAACCCTGACAACCGGGGCGAACAATGCCAGCACGACCTATGCCGGGGTCATCTCCGGCTCAGGCGGTGGTCTCACCAAGTCCGGCAGCGGCACCCTCACTCTCTCCGGCAACAATACCTACACCGGCACGACGACGATCAGCGCAGGAACGCTTCTGCTCAGTAGCTCCGGCAGTCTGGCCAACTCCTCGGTCATCAACAACAACGCGACGCTGGATATCTCCGCTGTTTCCGGCTTCACGCTTGCCACCGGGCAATCCCTGACCGGCAATGGAACCGTCATAGGTGCAGTGTCGATAGGCAGCGGCACGCTGGCCATCGGCAACAGCCCCGGGACCATGACATTCGATAACAACCTGACGCTCACACTCAACTCGATCTCGAACTTCGAAGTCAACGCCTGGACTGCTGGTAGCTACGATCTCGCACTTGGTCGGGGGAACAGCCAAGCGGTCACCTTCGGAGGCACCCTCAATGTGAATTTCGGGGGCAGCTTCAACACGCTCGGCTCCGTGAAGATCTTTGACTTCGAGTCCTACAGCTCGTCGTTCGGGACAAAAAACTTCAGCGGCCTTGCCTTGGGCTATACGGCATCGTTCAACGATGCGACCGGTATGCTTACCGTCGTCCCCGAGCCCACGACCTGGGCGCTCTTGGCTTTCAGCCTCACGACCGTCATGGTCCTGCGCCGCCGGCGCCGCGAATAGCCGCAGCACTTAAACCCAATCCTCAGCCGGCAGAACTGGCAGGCAAATATTTCTCATGCGTCCTACCGGTGGGGGCCGGCTTTGGGGGCGCGTGAGTTTGGGGTAGGGTGCCGCGGTTCTTGGGGGTTCCGCGGCACCCGTTACCATCCAGCCAATTTCGCTCACAACCAAGGCCATGATCATTAATACCGAAATATGCCGCCACAATACGCACGACTCCCATTCCGGTCTTCAAGACCCATTTATGAAACAGCACAGAAATCCGTGCGTAAGAATGCCGGGCGCAGGGAGGCGGCTCGACAGACGATAGATAAAGGGAGGCAGCCCGCCCTCGGGCTGCTCGCCAAGGCGCCCGGGGGCGACCGCCCTCCATTCCTCGCGCTGACGCGCGGATCGGGGTCACTCTTCCCGAGTTGTCTTGGCTCGTTCACTCTTGCATGCCTTGCCGTCCTTTGCCTGCTTCACACGGGTTGCCGGCGGGTGTCGGACCGCGCAGTCAAGCCACCTGCGGTCGGCGAAGTTCCGTCTTCCGGGATCGAGCGCGACGGTGATGGTCGGCCGATGGTCGTCAGTGCCGGGAACCCCCTCAACATCATGGCTGGGCGCTGGGGGTTCTGGGGAAGGTATGTGGACAATGTCTATGACAAACTGGGCTTGGATTTGGTTGAAGTGAGCCTGAATGTCGGAGCTCATTCGCCGCGGGTCGGCTATGTGGAACCTGTGGCCTATATGCCTCCATTTTGGACCGGCCCTGGCCAATACAACAGGGGCTCGGTGATACCAGTCCTGGCCCGTGCGGCTGAGGCCAACCCCAAGGCCAGATTTCTCGTGGCCCTGACGGTGGATAATTACCCCGAAATGGGATTCGCCGATCCGGAGCGTGCCCTCAGCGGGCCAGTTGGCGGTTTAATGAAAGTCTCGCCCGATGCACAGCCATCCGACGATGTCATCCGAAACGACGCCGGGCAGTCTCTGATCCGCACCGCTCATTTTCAGGATTTTCGTGACGGCCCACCGCAACCCGCTGGAGGGAAGCCGGAGCAGTATGGGATCTCCTACATGTCGGAACGATTTCGGAAAGAGTCGGTCGATGCTGTGCGCGAAGTCGTCCGCGAAGTGGAGGCCAGCCCGTATGCGGACCGAGTGGTTGGCTACTCGCTAAAGGGAGGGCAGGACGACCAACTCTATTCGTGGTCGCCGCCGGATGGTGTGCTGGCCACCAATCCCTCCAGATGGGGAGACTACTCGCCCGTTGCGCGGGCTGCATTCCGAAAATGGGCGGCGGCTCGCTATCGTGGCGATGTGACAACTCTCAATCAGGCTTGGGGCACCCAGTTGACATCCTTTGATGAAGTAGCGCCGCCACCTGCGGCCGAACTCTGCGGTGGCGCGGGTTTCCACAATCCCGTCAACGAACGGCGGTCGTATGACTTCAAACGGTTTCTCGCCGAGGGACGCGCCGACTTTATCGAGGGACTTAGCCGCGCCGTGAAGGAGTCTGCCTCGCGGCCTGTGTTTGTGGCGGCTTGGGGTGTCGGAGATGGGGGGCACCGTCGCGACAATACCGTGGTTTCACGCCTGCTGCGGTCGCCGCACATCGACGCCGGCTTCCATCAACCCGGCTACGGAGTGCGAATCCCGCCCGCCGTGGGTGGTATGAACGCCCTGCTCGACTCCTACACGGTCAACGGGAAAATTTTCCTCGCCGACATGGACCATCGCCTCTGGACGGGGCGTCCGAAGGGGGCCACCACTGCCGGCCAAGGCGTCAGCTTCAACGACGACAGCGTTGGCCGAGCGAAGGACATGGCCATGCAACGCGACATGTGGCGGCGCGAATTCGCCCGCCTCTGGGCGGCCGGGAACAATGGTGCCACGCTGATGAATTTCGGCCCCACAGAGGAATGGGCCAATCCCGAGATTCGCGAGGAGATCGCGCGAATCAAAAAGCTCGGCGATGAGCGAGTTGCCAGTTCAGAGAAACCGCCGGAGAAAAGCTTTGTCTCATCCGCCTGGGACAGCATCAAGCAGGCTCTAAACATCACGAAAAAAGCACCAAAACCACCGGTTCCAGAAGTTGCATTTGTTTTCGACGAGGAGGCGGTCGATTGGGCGCGCTCGGCTTTGCCGCAGTTCCACATGGGGGGAATGATTGAACAGTGGAACGAGGCGCATGCCTCGGGCGTTCCGGTGCGCTATTACTACGCCGCCGATTTTCGCCAGGGGCTCGTGCCGCCCGCCAAACTCGTGGTGCTGCAGAACCTGCTGGACATCGACGAAGCGACGGGCGCGCGCATCAAGGCGCTGCGCAAAGCGGGCGCAACGATCGTCGTGCTCCAAGGCACCGGGCATGTCCAACTCCGCACCGGGCGCGAGGCCTTTGTGGATGATGTGCTTGGGTTGAAGTTGCGGCCTCTCGAGACCGCGACCAGTGAGGTGCAAAAGGGACCACTTGATGCCGGGCATCCGCTGCTCGCCGGTGACCGCTGGAACAAGCCTGCTCAATCTTGGAATGCCGAGCGCATCAAGGAAATCGCGGGTTTTTCGCTGGCCGTTGACGATCCTTCAGCCACGGTGCTGGCGCGTTATCCGGCCTCCGGCAAAGTCGCAGCGGCGGCGATCCGCCCCGCATCGGGCGGCCAAGTTGTTTTCGTGGGGGCTTACAACCTCTCGCGACAGGCAATCAGCCGTCTCGCCGCCTGGGCTGGGGCATGGCGCATGACTCCGCCCGGCAATGCCGTTGTCGCGGCGGGAGATTTTGTCATGGTGCAACCGATGGTCGGGGGCAAGGTGGAGTTGGATCTGCGGTCCCCGGCGGCCCTGAGGGAAATGCCGCCCGGAACGGTGGTGTCGCCATCCTCCTCGGTGCACACTCTCGAACTGGAAAAAGACCGCGTTTATTTCCTGCAAACCGAGCGAGATCAATGATCTCCTCATTCTCCGAAGATTCAGCCGCGTTCCGATTAAAAGATTCATTTCACCCGTCAGACGTGGCCCGGATCCAACCGCCGAAAACGCCCCCATGTCCGTTTTTTGAAAGCAATGTCGCTTATTTGAATGCCGATCGCCTTGCAGTGGAAGCGGAAGGACGAGAGAGTTGGTTCGAACCCGCCCCCGTCTCCATTCCATCCAAACTCGCTCGCAACCAAGGCCATGTTAGCATCTGAATCAGCCAACAAAGCACCTGAGTTCGGGCCTATAGGCCGGGCCGATGGCTTCACGCTCATCGAGTTATTGGTCGTGATCGCCATCGTGGCGGTTCTTGCCGCGCTCCTCTCGCCGGCGCTCACCACGGCGCAAATCAAGGCAAAACAAGTTGCGACCACCGGCACGCTCCGGAGCTTGGGCGTCGCGATGAACCTCTATGCCGGGGAGAACGAGGGCAAGCTTCCCGGGCCTTCCGTCGTCGCCATTTACGGGTGGGCCCGCAACCCGGCAAAAACCACGGACACCGCGCATTTCGGGCTCTATCTTGCCCCCTACCTCGGGCAGCCAGCCGACGGCAAACTCACGGTGTGCAAAGGCCTGAAAAACCCGGCGCTTTCAAGCGATGTCCAGAACAATCTGACCCAGCCGCTCGCGCAATTCGTCAAGGTCGAGGCGTCAAGCACCAACCAGTTGGAGGACTACCCGCTCTGGGGGGACTGGACGATGACCATGGCCGATGCGGCTGTGGCCGCCAATCAACCCAAACGGATGCATGGCCTCTCCGGCAAAGCCAGGCGCGCGGCGATCATCACCACCGCCGACCAGCAGTCCTGGGGGTCCATTCAATCCAATGTGAAGCTGCTTCCCGCCACGGGGTCCTTCGGCGGCAAGCGCCTCTGGCTCTTTCTTGACGGCTCGGTCTCCGGGCCAGTCACAAACACCACGATGTGGTTTCGATGAGCTTTATGAAAATATACACCTTTCCGCTCCAGAAAACCGCCATGGCTCTCGTTTTGCTGCTTTTGGCAGGGGTGCCCATGTTGCAGGGATCGGGGCTGGAGGGCTGGCGATTGCGCGACTGGACCCAGAGCACCGTGCGCGAATTCGTCGCGTTTTCGACCAGTGCGGATTTGAAAAATGCCCTTGGGGCACCGGACGAGGAGCGCGGGACAACCTGGGTTTATTCGGAGGTGATGGTGACGAATCCGGATGGGGGCAAGTCGCCCCAGAAGCTGGTGATTAGCTTCGAGGGAGCAAACGCCGAGAGCAAGGTGACCGGCGTGTCGCTGGAGGCGATGGACAAATTGACTAAAACTAACACTCTGGAAGCCAGATGATCCGTCTAAACTGCAGTCTCTTTGTCGTCTTACTTGCCTTCCTGGCCTGCATTGCTTCCGGGTGCTCCCGGCCGGCCGCCGTCATCAAAAGCCTCGATCATGCCGCGGAAGAGAAGACCGCGCCGCCAACGCAGTCGGGGGCGCTTCCGAACGTGATTGGCTGCGACTGGGGCAATATCCATCAAACCAAGGACAAGCTCGATCTAACCGTGCTCAAGCAGGCGGGAATGGACACCGTCGTGCTGGGGGTCAATTTCGGTTGGCACGGGGCGATGCGCCGATTTCTCCCGCAGAAGGCCGCCGGCCAGCCGTATCCCATTTCCACTTTCTGGAATGGCCGCGATTCCTACGACCGCGAGTCGGTCCGCGAGATGCTCAACTACGTCAAGCAACAGCATCCGACCGCCCGGATCATTCTCTGGCTTCAATTCGATACCTATCCCGAGTGGATCACCGAGAATCCCGACGAGGCCCTGCGCAACGACCGCGGGGAAGGGTTCGTGGTGAGCTTCCATTTTCAACGCGCGGGAAACGACCCCGACCCCAAGAAGCGCGAGGTGCTCGCCTGGTCGTTCTACTCGCAAAAGCTGCGCGAGGATCTGCGCCCGGCAATTAACGAATTTATCAAGACGGTGGAAAGCGCGCACGGCGGCGACCAGGTGGCCGGTTACCTGATCGGCGGCGCGCAGGACGCCCAGTTCTATCTATGGGAGGGGCCGAATGCCGCCAAGGCCACGGACGCGCGCGCCTGGAGCGATTACAGCAAGCCGGCCGTGCTGGCATGGCAGGCGTGGCTGAAGAAAAAATATGGAACGCCCGAGGCGCTCTCCGCCGCGTGGAATCAGATAATCGATTCCTTTGATCAGGCTGCTCCGCCGCCCGCCGATTCCTTGATCGGCAGTCCGCGCTTTCACGATCCGGAAACCGAGGCGCGCCAGCGCAACTGGAAGGAATTCATCGCCGACGGCCGCGTCGCGCTCGCCGAGGACATCGCCCGCATGATCCATGAATCCGCTACGCGCCCGGTCCTCGTCGGCACCAGCTCCGGTGACAACGGCGCGCGGGCGAACATGACCGCCAATGTCCGGCTCATGCAGTCGAAGGAGATCGACTTCGTCAATGGACCGGTGCGCTACAACCAGCGTCTCGCCCCCGCCAGCCCCGGCGGCACCCTCGCCGTCCTGGATTCCTTCCGTATCAACGGCAAGCCGATCCTGTTCGATCTCGATTACCGGACCTGGAAAAACAAGAACTACGAGAATCACAAAATTGGCCCCGGCTACAATGTGAGCGCCCGGATGGTGGGCCGCGCTTCCACGCCCGAGGAACTCCGCAACGCCTGGCTGCGCGAGGCGGGGCGGATCGTGCTCGGTGGGCACAGGGTCTTCCTCGATCCCGTCGAGGGGGCTGCAACCCACCAGGATCCGCTCGTCCAGAACGAGATGTCGGTGCTGCGGAATTCGCTGGAGCAGGCTCGCACGGCGGCAGGCGATCCCACCGGCGCCGAGGTGGCTGTCATCTACGACGAGCGCTCCACCGATTATCTCAAAGGCGCGCTTGGCGACCTGCACATGACCTGGTCCAGCGGACAGCGTTCGGAACTCGATCTCTCGGGAGTGCCCTACGGTTACTACTACCTCGAGGATTTGAAGGCCGGCAAAGTCCCACCCGCCAAGCTCTACATCTTCAATAATCTCCTTGAGATCGACGATGCCACCGCCGCCGCCATCGAGAAGCTGAAAGCGAACAACAACGTCCTCTGCTTCCTTCAAGGCACCGGGTTCAACCTCCAGAAAAAGGATGCTGCCCACCTCAGCCAAATCATCGGCATGGATGTGGCTCCCGCGTCCGCGGCCAAGTCTCCGAGTGCTTCCGCAGCGACGGAACCGCTGATTCCCGGCCAGCCTGCGCCCGCCTTCGCGCTGCCCGTGGAGTGGACCGCCTTCGGGCCGTTTCCAGCGAGCTCAGCCGATACGGGCGCTCCAGCGGAAATTCCGGCGCAAATGGAACTTGGCGGCACCACCAAAACCGCCTGCCCGATCCAGCGCAAGCGGGGCATGCTGGATTTCTCGCCTCTGGGACTGGTGGGGGCCGAGGAGGTCGCGTGGGCCTTCACCCGGATCGAATCCCCCGAGGAATGCGAGGTGCTCATCGGCGCAGGCGCCGACTGGTGGATGACCTGGTATCTCAACGGCGAGAAACTCCTCGACACCGCCGGATTTGGAAATGAGTTTCCCGGCATTTCCTCCGACAACTTCGTCTTCCCGCTCAAGCTCAAAAAAGGTGCCAACCTGCTCGCGGTGCGTGTGAAGGGAGGCAGCAGAAGCCTGCGCCTTGCCGTCGAGAGCAGGGATGAGATCGACCAAGGGATCCTGCGCAGCGAGTCCGAGGGGCTGAAGCTGGACCCTCAGCTCGGCCTGGTCGTGCAAGACGCCAAAGCCCGTCGCCTCGCCAATTATCCGGCGAGCGATCTGTGCGGGTTCGCCGAACGCAAGCACGACGGTTGGACCAGTATCTTCGCGGGTACCCACTCGCTGCGCCGCAGCACGATTGCCGCGCTCGCGCAGCTCGCGGGCGCATGGCGTATCGCCCCGATCCAGTATGCCGTGGCGGCCAACGAGAAGTTCCTCATGGTCCACCCGCAATTGAGCGGCAGCGTGCTGATTTCCCTGAAAACTCCCGCGGCGCTCTCCGAGGTGAACGGGGCGCTTCCCTCGCAGGCTTACGCTAAGGAACACCTGCTCGATCTCAAAGCCTATCAGACCTACATCTTCGCCTTGGGCGACAAGGAGACGCTGCCCGGCAGCACTCCCGGCAACGCGGCGGTGATCAAGCCGGGAACACTGGTGCAGTTCGATTTCTCCGCTGATCCCGCCACCAAGCCGAAGCCCAAGGATCTGCGGCCGCTGGTGAAGTTTCCAGCGGGCAAATCCTCCGGCCTTTTGACCGGCCCGGCCATAGCCGACGGGCATCTCGACATCAGCGGCAACGGGGTTCCGCCACAGTCGCTTTTCCTCAACGCAGCCGCGCTCGGCGCAGACACTGAGGAGGCTGCGGTCCGGAATGGAGCATGGCTCGGATTCAAGGTGTCGCCGGCTGCCGGGAAAACCGTTGCCCTCGAGCGGTTGGAGTTCATGGTCGAGCGGAGTAACGGAAACTCGCCCAGGCAATACGCCGTGTTCGCCGAGGTTGATGGGCGATCCGAGCGCGTCGGGGGCGGGGAACTGCGTGACCGCAGCGGCAACACCAACGAGGAGTTCGATGCCTACAGCGTCGATCTCAACCCGGTCGTCTCACTGCAAAAGCTGTGCGCTCCAGTCACTTTCCAAATTTACCTCTTCGGGGGAACTAATAATCTCCAGGCTCCCGGCAATGTCCGCATAGATAATATCGTCCTGAGCGGGAAGAGCGCCGACCGATAGCCCTCCCGAGAAAGTATGGATATTTCACTACATATAACAAAAGCCTGCGAGGTTCTTGCGCAGATGACGATTGAGGAGAAGGTCGATCTCATCTCGGGAGTCGACTCGTTCTGGACCAAGGGCGTGCCGCGCCTGGCCGTGCGACGGTTGCGCATGGCGGACGCGTCCATGGGCCTGCGAAATGCATTCATCCCTGCGACCGCATTCCCGGCCTTCATTGCTCTGGCGGCGACGTGGGACCGCGCCGCCGCGTACGAGTACGGGAGCGCGGTGGGGGCGGAATTCAGGGCGGCCGAAATCGACGTGCTGCTGGGGCCGGGAATCAATCTCTATCGAGTCGCGAACTGCGGACGCAATTTCGAGTACCTCGGAGAAGACCCGATCCTTGCAGGCGAACTTGCGGTCGAGTATGTGAAAGCCGTGCAGGCGCAGGGGGTGTCCGCCACCGTGAAGCACTTTGCTGCGAACAACACCGACTGGCATCGGTCTGTCAGCGATTCCATCATGGACGAACGCACGTTGCGCGAGGTTTATCTTGCCGCGTTTGAGCGCGTGGTCACGCAGGCGGGCGTGGGCGCAGTGATGACCGGCTATAACCTGCTCAATGGAGAGTATGCCGCCGAATGCCGCGCGCTCATACGCGGAATACTGCAGGAAGAATGGGGGTTCACCGGCGTGGTCATGAGCGACTGGGGGGGGACATGGAATACGATGGCGAGTTTTGGGAGCGGCCTCTCGCTTGAGATGGGTGTTGCAAAAGTGTTCACGCGCGAACGCCTGCTCGCTCTCGCGGGCGATGGGGCGTTGGATTTGGAGGAACTGGACCGCAAAGTCCTAGCGATCCTCGCGTGGACCTTCGCGATTGAGGAGGCCCAATCGTCCGCGTCGGCGAGCGGTCAGCGACGCGGCCCCGGGCACCTGCGCACGGCCCTTGACGTGGCACGCAAGGGAACGGTGCTGTTGAAGAACGAAGGGCCGCTGCTGCCGCTGGATTTGGGGATGCGGCGTCTGAGCGTGCTGGGGCCGTGCGCCTTTCCGACGCCGACCAGCGGCGGCGGCGCTGCCAAAGTAGAGGCCATCGACCCCCGCAGCATTCTTGGTTCAGTCCTCGAGCTTGCGCCAAACGTAAACGTCTCGCGCGATGAGGATACGCTCGCGCAGTCGGATGCGGTGCTGGTCTGCGTCGGCTTCGATGCCGCGACAGAACAAGAGGGAGCCGATCGTCCATTTGGATTGCCGTGGAAGCAGGTGGAATTGATCCGGAAATGCGCTGCGGCAAATCCGAACACCATCGTGGTCATCGTGGGAGGCGGCGGGGTCGCAATGGCGGACTGGATCGATCCGGTGAAGGCGGTTGTGCACGGCTGGTATCCGGGGGAGATCGGCTCTGTGGCCATTGCCGAAATCCTGTTCGGCCGCTGCAATCCATCCGGCAAGCTGCCAATCAGCATTGAACGCACTTGGCGCGATGCGCCGGCATACGGCGCTTACCTGCCCGATGGCGAGTCGTTGTATACCGATCCGGACTATTGCAGCCAGTGCCGTCCGTTCTTCCAGGTCCACTACAAGGAGTGCGTGTTTGTAGGCTATCGCCACTACGACCGGAACGGGACGGCGCCGCTCTTTGCCTTCGGCCACGGATTGTCGTACACCACCTTCACCTACGGCGGCCTCACCATTGAGCGAAGCGATACGGGAGTGGCGGTTTGCTGCACGGTCACGAACAGTGGCGCGGTGGCTGGCGGGGAAGTGGTGCAAGTCTATGTCGGAGATCCCCAGTCTACGGTGCCTCGGCCCGTGCGTGAGCTCAAGGGTTTCACCCGTGTCGAGTTGGCGGCAGGCGAATCGCAGACGGTGCGGATCGAACTCCCGGAACGAGCCTTCGCATTCTATGATGTCACCGCCAAACGTTGGAGGATCGAACCGGGCGAATTTGTCATCGAAGTTGGAGCCTCCTCGCGCGATATCCGGCTGACCGGGAGGATCCAATACGCTGGAGAGTAAAAATAAGGAGAAATAGCAGTTTCCCCACAACCAAACATCAACCATCAAACAACGCTAACTATCATGAAAACCGCTCAGATCATCCTAACCTGCCTCGCCTGCGCCTCGATTGCCGTGGGCACTGCCAACGCCCAATCCGCTCCGGAACCCGTCTTGAACATTCAGGCCGGTGACGGTGTGGCCGTGGACAAAAGCTCCAAACACCGGGAGATTCCACCGCTGCCCGCGGGCGAGAGCAATAAATCGGTCGTGCTCCCTAACGAGCGGGCCATCGAGATCCCCTATGCCGAGGGGGACCCGCTCTTCTCGACCGAGGAGTTCACCTGGATTTTGCGGGCGAAGTTTGCCAACCCCGGAGTTCCAAACCTGTTCACCCCCGTGATGGGGCGCTGGTTCTTCGCCACCAACGACCGGTCGGCGGCGTTGATCATCGATCCCGAGAGGCATATGAAATACAACCTGAGTCCTGACGGCACAACGGCGGGAATTCTCACCGAGGGGTGTGCTGCAACGCTGGAAGACAATATGTGGAGAATCTTCGTTTTGCGGTGGAAACAGGGGGAGATCGCCTCGCTTTCGATCTATGGAAACGACGGCACGCAGTTGGAAACCCATAAAACAGCGCAAAAGTTAATCCTCCCTTCGATCAAGAAGGTTGCTCAGCCGTTCCTGGTAGGCGCCCCGGCCAACTACGGAATGGAGATCAAATCAGTGAAGGTGTTCGACCGCGCGTTGGGCGACGAGGAGCTTGCCACAGATCTGCTGACGAAGTGACGCGGGCTGCGAAATACCGAGAGGAATACCCGTTGAGAACCTGAAAGCCCTCTGCGAGCCACTGCCTTTCGCTGCAATCTGATATTAAGGGGAGAATGCACGCTGGGACTGCACCATTTTTCGCCAACATTTCACTGAGCTATTCCTCCCCCGTCCCGCTACTCCCGAGCTTCGTCTTCACGCTCGCCGCGACCGGCACGACTTTATCGATCTCCATATTCTCCTCTGCCGAATACAGCGTGTGGCGGGCCGTGTGGAATTCCTTGGTCGGCTTAAACACGGCCTTTGCGCTGAGGGCGGTTCCGGCGTTGTGGCGGGCGAACAGGGCTTGGAGTTCGCCGATGATCTCCTCGGCGGTGCTTTCCGGAATCAGGTTGGGCTCTGTCAATCGACCTCCCGAAATATCACGCGTTGAGCGAATCTCAGCCAATCGATCCCGTGAATATCACGCGAGAAGCGAAGATTTGTCAGCCGAGTAATTCATGGGCCGCCACGGATTCCGCGTTTATCGCCCCGTGGCCTCTCTTGCCTGGCAATGGAGGGAGCGATATTGCCCCGATCAATCCTCACCGAGGATTTCCCGCACAAGCCGCCGTGCGTCATCAAGCGCCGTGTTCACTCCTCCGCTGATCTTTCGCAACCGGAACGCCAAGTAAGCCCATCCTCCGTGCGTGAAGATACCGGGGAGCGTAGCGCAGATTTTCCGGCGCGAAGCGGATCAGTGACGGCAGGATCCTGTCGAGCGTTGACCAGAGAATTCCAGTCAATGGGCCGGAATCAATCCGGAGATGCTCGCGGAGTGTTGGCGGGAGATATTCGATGGCCATCGCGCGGAATGCAGGGGAGAGGACGCTCATGAACCACGGGGCTTGTGGTTTGATCACGGCGTTGGCCACCTCGGCGCACAGGGGATGGGAGCCGAGCAGTGGGCCGCTGAGCGTTTCCGCGTAGTATCGCTCGAATCCGCTCCAAGATTTCGGCAGCATCCCCGGATCGAGTCCGAAGACCTCGCCAAAGCGAGCGTTTTCTTCGAGAAACCGATCAAGTTCAGGCACGGTGAGTTTTCCGACAAACCGCTGATACATGTTCACGCTGCCCATAATGAGCGTGGCGAGCACCCAGAGTTGGGTGTCCTGATCAAATGCAGAATACCCCTCGCCTTGCACGGGTCGGTGCGCGCGGGCCACACCATCACGCACGCGTTCGACCTCCTCGCTCGTGCCGAAAGCCACGGAATATACGGATTCCAATGTTCTGTGAAGGCGGCCCACCGAGTCCGTGCGAAACTTGCTGTGCGCCGCGACTCCCATGGCGACCTGCGGATGCGCCACTTGCAGGACTGCCGCCGCCGGGCCGGCAAGGAGCACAACCCGCTCCCGGTTGATCCTCCACATCATGGAGTCCGGGCCGAAGGGAATGAACTCACCGGCCATTTGTCACGGCCTCCTTCAGCGTGGCATAAGCCATCATAAGTTGGCGGGCGATTTCCTGCCAGTCGGCGTCGGTCATTTTTCCGTCCCGCCGGGCGTCGCGGTAGGCCATCGCCTCCGCCCGCATCCTGGCTGCGGGCAGCAGCGTCTCCTCCGGCATCCCGTAAACAAGTGCCGTCGCCCGAGCGATGGTCCTGGCGTAGTCTTTTGGGGTGACGCTGCGGCGCCTTTCTTTCCACCATTTCAATTCCAGTGCGGCTGCCGCGCGGACATCAAAATGCTGGCCAGTCGCTTTTGAAATAATTGCGTAGTATTGCTCCAACTCCGGCAGGCACCTCGGGTCATCGGTATTTTTGCGGAAGAACAGCGCCGCCCGCGCCGCGTGCAGAGACGAACGAGCTCCGTCCCACCACGAAAACCGATACTGCCCACAGGCCCCCTTCATCGTTTGGCGCGCGAGTTGAAGCCAGTGTCCTTCGTAGTAGCTCCGCCACATGGCAGATTCCAAGCGGCCCATCTCCTGTGGATCGAATCCCGACATGTCCGGCCTGGAAATCGCATCTTGAAACCAGGCCATTGCCGCCAATACGGCCGCCAAGACGGCGGTCGCGCCAAAAAAACGTCGGCAGGTTGTCATGAAGTGTGCAGGACTCGATGTATACTAGAGTCCATGAGACGAAGCAGGCCATAAAATAGGCGCGACCCCAGCAGGCATCGCTAGGTGCTTCAGTCCTGAGGGAACATCAAATCGGGGCTTCCACCCGGCTTGCATCAGCTTATGGGGATCCGACGTGGAGTGGCGGATGTCGCCTGGACGGACCGGCGCATGTAGGATTTCGGAATGAGAACCAGTTAGTTTGAGAATTTCCTGCACCAGCTCGCCAATCGTTAATGCCGATCCATACCCCGCGTTGAAGACCCCTTGCGCTTCAGGAGTTTCGGCAGCGAATGCGAGCGCCCCGACGATATCCTTGACGTAGATAAAGTCGCGCGTCTGGCCCCCATCGCCATAAATCGTGATCGGCTCGTTGTTCCTGGCGCGATGCAGGAAAATGGGCACTGCGGCAGCGTAGGCACTATTCGGGTCCTGCCTAGGGCCGAAGACATTGAAGAACCTGAGGCAAGCTGTCGAAAGCCAACCTTCACGGGCGTAAAGCCCGCAGTAATACTCACCGTCGAGCTTGGTGATCGCATAGGGACTCCTGGGATCAGGGGCCATCGTTTCCACTTTGGGCTGGATCGGATTCTCGCCGTAAACTGCTGCGGAACTCGCGAAGCAGAGTTTTTTAACTCCATGGCTCCTGGCGGATTCGAGGACATTCAGGAGCCCATGAACATTGATGTTCACGGTTTCCCCAGGCATGGACATGGATTCGGGCACGCTCACGAGGGCTGCCAGGTGGATCACGTAATCCACTCCCTGCATGACCTCGTCCACAAGCGCACGGTCCAGAATGGAGCCTTCAACAAAGCGGCACTTCAGACCCTCGAGATTTTTCCGGTGCCCCGTGCGCAGGTCGTCAAGAACGACCACTTCCGCCACATCCTGGTAATGCTCGACGACATGGCTGCCGATGAATCCGCTGCCGCCCGTGACAAGAACCTTCATCGTGCACCCTCCCGGACAAAAGCGTTCATCGCTTCTTCCTGCTCCTCGATGCTCTTCACCAGTGCCAGTTGGGTCCGGCATCGGTCGAGGTTGTGGTTGGTTGGTTTTGAAATAGATGTCTCCCTCCAGATAGTCGGTCAAAAACCGGATTCCGATCTCCAGAGCGATGAGTTTCCCGGAAAACGCGAGATGAGCCTTTTCCGCGTCGTTGAGAAATGCCCCCGCTGTTGAGAGATATCCCCGGACCAGGGCCTGAAACATCGGCATCTGCATGCGGACTTTGGAGAGATCGGTCTCGTCCTCCGCAGCCGGGCTCGTGGCCGTGCGCACCATGTCCCCGAAGTCGTAGAGCGCCAGCCCGGGCATCACTGTATCGAGATCGATCACGCAAATCCCTGTCTCCGTCGAATCGTCGATCATGACGTTGTTGAGCTTCGTGTCGTTGTGGGTCACTCGCTCCGGGATGAGTCCCTCTGCCTGTAAGTTAAGCAGGACATCGACCAGTCTCTCCCGCTCAAGAATGAACTTCCACTCCGGGGCTGCAGAGGCGAGCCGTCGATGCGGATCGACCGCAGCCACTTCCTTGAGACGTTCAAGCCGGCTTCGCGTGTTGTGGAAATTCGGGATCGTTTCGTGGAGGCGTGGCCCTTCCAGCCCGGCGATATGCCTCTGAAACTCACCGAAAGCCCGTGCCGCCTCATAGGCCTGTCGGGGGTTCTGAATAATGTCGTAGGTCCGGGCGCCTTCGATGAACGGGTAGCACCTCCAATATCGGCCTTCCCCGTCTTTGTGGAATGGCTTTCCGTCACTTGCGGGAATCACACTCAGCGCCCGCCGCGAAGCATCCGGCACACCCGCCTTGACCAACTGATGCTGGGCCTCGCTGGTCACGCGAAGGATATTATCCATCAGCGTTTCCGGATTTGTGAAAATCCGCCCGTTGATACGCTGGAAAATATATCGCACCCGTGTTCCAGCCTGGCTGAACGCCGCAACTATAGTGTCGTTGATATGCCCGTTGCCGTAGGGGGCGCTTTCCAGCAGGGATCCGAGAATCTGGAAATTCTGAAAGACGGTGGAGAGATTTGTGTTCATGATGCGTGGCTCCAGAGCGGGGTTTTGTAGAGGCCTTGCCTGACGAGTTCCGAGAAAGTTGCAGTGACCGCCTCCCGGTCCTCACGGTAGGTCACGCCGAACCAGCGTCCCGTCGTGGGAATCACCGAAGCCGGAGCCGCACCCGAAGCGATGATTTCACTCACCGCGCTCGGGATATAGAACTCCGACTTCGGGTTCTCTTTCCCCCCCGAGTCGAGAAATGAGCAGAGGCATTTCTCCAACTGAGAAAATACTTCCGGCGTGAACGCCCAGAAATTCATGGAAACCGGCTCGCTGCCTGTCAGTGCCCGGACAGCCCCGCTTGTGTCGGTTCCCTCGATGTGTCCGTCTTTGCGAACGATCCCCGTATGCTCCTCGACGCTCTTGAGAAGATTGTCCGGAGTCACATCACAAATCCCTCGCGAGACGGCCCCATGCTCGGAAAGCGTGTTGCGCAGCGGATACGCCACCATGCCCATCCCGAGACCACCCTTGCCTCCAGCTCCCTTGAGAAACAGGGCTATTCTCGAGAATGCCTCCATGCCGTAGAAATCGTCCGCGTTGACGACCAAAAAGGGAGTCTCAATCGCCCGCCTGGCAGCCCAGATTGCATGTCCGGTGCCCCATGGTTTTTCCCGCCCCGGGGGACAAACGTGGGGTTCCGGCAAATCCTTCCGTTCCTGATAGACGACATCGACATCCATCGTCTTCTCGTATCGGGAAATTACCACCCGCCGGAATTCCTCCTCGAAGTCCCGCCGGATCACAAAGACAACCCGGTCAAAGCCCGCCCAGAGCGCATCGTGAACGGAGTAATCGAGAACGAATTCCCCAGACGGGCCAACCGGGTCGATCTGTTTCAGTCCCCCGTATCGGCTGCCCATTCCCGCAGCCAGGACCAGTAATGTCAGACTCATATCCGTTAATTTCACATCGGCAGGGTGATTGTGCAAAGTGCTTTCTTATTGCAAATAGAACGCCGACCTGGCAGTGGTATCTTCATGCCGCGCAAGCCCACCCTGCACGCCCGCCACGCCCGCGCCCGACTGGTCGACATGGTTGCAGGGTTGTCGTCCGAGGATTGCCTGCCCACGCTGGAGATTCTCGGTAAAGAGTTTCAGCTTCACCCCTCGACGGTATTCCGGATCCTGCGCGACCTCGGCACCGAGGGCGTTGTCTGGCAGAGCCCCAACGGGAGATTTTACCCGGCCGCTTCCCGCTCGAAGCATGTCAGGGGGCTCCCCGTATTCTTTATCGGCCGCGAAATCTGGCACTGGAGCCGACTCTACCATGAGATTCTGGAAGGCGTTTCCGAAGTCTGCTCCGCCAATGCCAGCCCGCTGGTCTTGCTTTCCGCACCCTCCCTCGTCCGCCAGTCCGATCCAACGAGAGCGCCCAGATTTGCTTCCACAAATACGCAGAAAGCCGAGATGGAAATGCTGCTGCCATCGATCCCACGAAACTGCGGGGGCCTTCTTTTTGACCACCTTTGGAAAGACGCGGCGCTTTCACTTCCCGGGATGCCGTCCGCCTCCAAGGTTCAGATGCTCCACGGTTCTGGAAAACTGATGCCAGTTGCCGCCCCTGACTATGAGGATGCTGCCGGTTGGGCGAAAAAGTTTGTCGCTTCGATAAAAATCGGACGGCCCCTCATCATATCCCCCTTCAAGGGTGACCCTGCCATCGATGCAAGCGTCGAACTGCTCAAGGCCACCCTCGCCGAACACGGTCCCGAGGAAGTGAAATTCGACGTGCTGACGGGAAAGTTGCGAAAACTGGGAGCCAGGAATCGACAAACCTGCCTTGTATGCCCGGAGGACAACACTCGCGACCCAGGGCACCGGCCTGCTCACGGCACCGGCCAACCGCTTGAGGTTTGATTTCCGGCGGCTCGGAAGATCGGCGGCAGCCGCTGTCCTCCAAGGGCAGTCATTGAAGGCGATCCGTCCGAGCATGATCCAGGCAGGCCATGAGCAGCCCGTTTAGCTGGGCGAATCTACTCCCGTCAGTATCGGAATTCGACCATGGCGTGGCAGGAGAACTTGGGCAGGCGGATTGTCACCCGGTCTCCCTGGCGCTCAAGCGGCAAGTCCTCGCTGCTTGGGACGAGACGGGCGGAGACGACGGTTGTGGGCGGGCGGAGCGTGACCTCGACATCGTGCAGCGGCGGAAGCTCTTCGATGACTTCCACGCTCTTGCCGCCGGAGAGCTGTATCACCCCACCGCGGCTGACGGTCGGCGCGTAGAGGAGGTGGAGGATGTGGCGGTTTTCCTTCGGCTGCGCCGTGAGCGAGAGGCGTGCCGTTGAGGGAAGGTTGGTGCTGACGCTCAGCGCGTCGCCGAGGAACGCGCGGATCGCCTTCGCGATGAACTCGCGATAGGCCACGGCTCCGTAGGCGCGGTAGTGGCGGAAGACCGGGTGCGCGAAATATAGGATCGCGCCATGGCGCACGCCGCAGTCGAAGCCGGTGGGCTGCTCTTGGTTCGGCGTGTGCTGGTGGCTGCAGAAGTGATCCCAGGTGCGGTTGAAATACGGGTCGAAGATCTGCCCGAGCGATTCGCCATCCGTCACGCGGATGCGGTGCGAGCGCTCATACATCACCTGCGGCATGTTGACGAAGGGCACCCGCAATTTCGGCACGGGGAGCAGGTAGTCGTGGCCGCGGTTGGGCTCGTTGTCCGGCGGATAACAAGGGCTGAGCCCGTCGTATTCGGCCCCGAGATCGAACGCGAATTCCGCGCGGTCCTTGCAGAGCCCGCTGTCGCCCGAGAGGATGAGCCTGCCGCCTTGGGCAAGGTAGGCGTCAAGTTTGGCCTTCAACTCTTCGTCGATACGGATGTCATCCGGCAGGACGAGCGCCTTGTAGCGGGCGAAGTCCATCGTGCGGTCGATCAGGCCGAAAAGAAAATGGCTTTCCAAAAGAACCCGGCACGCGCCCTCGTCGGAGGGTGCATCGCGGTGCGTGTGGCTCTCCGCCTCGCTGGAGAGGATGGCGAGATCGAAGACTTGCTCCGCGCCGTCGCACCACGGCTCCTTGGCCTCCACCTCGCGGTAGGCCTCGCCGATGATTTCGTAGGTCGAGGGGTCGAGTGTGCCGTTCGGGTGAAGCTGGTCGCCGACGCTGCACTTCGCGCCATAGGCCAGCATCGCCGCGCACTCGTAGCGCAGGGCGTTCGGGTGCTTGTAGCCGCCGAATTCGCCCCATGTCGTGTGGAATTTTCCGGTCATCCCGAGGAAGTCGAGCGGCAGGTTGCACGCATACTTGGCCGACATCGGGAAATGGTCGTAACCCCAGCCGCCGGTGGGGAGTGACTCCAGTTCGAGGTGGCTGAAATAGCGGAGAATATCGTGCCGCCCGCGCCTGATGTGTCCGCTATTGTGGAAAATGGGCATATCGGCGCGCAGGGATTTCGCGGCCTCGGTGGTGCGTTGATAATATTTCTTCAGCGCGAGACGTGAGGATTCTGCACTGTCTTCCGCCTTTTGCGGATCGAGCCCGTTAGCCTTCATGAACTCGATGCTCCATTTACTGCACGACTGATACTGCGCAATGATGTCGAGAAAGACTCCGTCACAATCCGGGAACAGGCGCACCGCTTCGCGGATCTGCTCGCAGAGATAGTCAAGATAGGGGCTGTGGAAATCCATCATATGGAAGCTCGCCCGAAAGGCGCCGTTCTCCCAGCCGACGTAGGCACCTCCCTTGTCTAGCTCGCGCCAGTCGGGATGCGCGTCGGACATGAGATTGTCGGTGCCCGCGGAAAGGTAGATCGGGGCGTTGATTCCCGCTTCCTTGGTGGCGTCGTATTGGGCGCGCAGCAGGTCGAAGGAAAGGTGCGGGTGCGTTTTCCCGACTTTAGTCGGATGGTAGCTCCAGCCGTGATGGCATTTGGAGAAGAGCGTGATCGAATCGACCGCCGCCTCTTTCAATGTCTCCTGCCAGTGCTTCTTGTCGAACTTCTCTCCGATGCCGGGAATGTGCGGCGAGGTGTGGAAGTCGAGGTGGATTTGGCGGTAGCGGAGTTTATTCGGTGAAAGATTCATGATATCGCAGTCTTCGGTTGGAGTTGTTGCTTCACTTCCCCTGTGGGTTGCCGATGCGGAGGATCTTTGGCTTGACGAATTTCTCGGGCCACGGCAGCACGGTCGGGATGCCGGGATAGATATCGAAGAAGTTGTCCGGCAGCGCCTGCTCGCCGTCGAGGTCGAGACAGACCCGCCAGGCGAAGGTGTCGCTGGTGAAGACGGCGTTGCCGCCTTTTCTGGTGACGCTCACCTTTGCTTTTGGCCATTCCATCTCGCGAAAGAGAGGCAGGATCAGAGCATCGCGCGCGATCTCGCCGGCATCGTTGGCGAGCACTGCGAAGGCCACATGCGTCTTGATGCCGAGCTTGTCCCAGCGGGCGGCCGGAAACTCGGCGAGCAGGGTGCTGGCATTGGCCGGCAGCGCGACGGATTTATTTTCATCGAGCGGATACTTTCCGTTTAGCGCCATTAGACCGCAACGAAGCGTGGCGGTGGTTTGCTCGCCTTCGTTGACCCCGTAAACCTTCACGCTCTTTTCCTCGCGGGTTACCACCACCGTGACCGGCGCGAAGGCGCGGCGGACGGGCCAGAAGGCCGGGGTGCGGCGCAGGTAATAATCGACGATCGTCCAACTGCGCGAGCAGGGCCAGATGTCATTATACATCCAGAAGATGGCAGCCGAGCTGTCGAACATGCGGCGACGGAAGTTTTTGATGTATTCGGCCAATCCCGAGCCCTGCACGACACCGGCCCAATAGACATAATCTTCAATCGTCATTTCCTTCACCCGCTTGCCGAGCCACTGCTCGATCATGAGATCGGGTGCATAAGGTGGCGTGTCATCCCAGGAGACCGTGGCGTTGTCGTGAAGCTCCCATGCGAATCCGTGAGGTTTGTCCGGGTCACCCGCGATCGCAGCGCGCACCGTCGGCAGGCTGTTCGGCCCGAGGATGCCGCCTTCATTCGGGAAACGGGAAATCATGTCGCGGTATTTCCTGAAATCATTGTCGCCAAAACCGATGCTCCACGGGTGCTGATCCCCGATATGGTCGGCGTTTGGAGCCTCGTGTCCGGGCGAAATCGGGGAGCTTGGCTGGTAGTAGCGCGTCGGATCCTCGGCCTTGAGCACGCGCGGTAGGACGAGATGAAAGAGCGCGTAATCGGGATAGGCCACGCCCTTGTCGTAGCCCCAGTTGTAGCAACCGACTTCCATCTCGTTGTTGCCGCACCAGATCACCAGGCTCGGGTGATGCGCCAGCCGCCGCACCTGGTGCGTCGCCTCTCGGGTGACATCAGCCAGGAACGCCTCGTCGAAGACCGGGTATTTGGCGCAGGCAAACACGAATTCCTGCCAGACGAGAATGCCTTTTGCATCGCAGATCTCGTAGAAGTCGTCGCTTTCATAAACGCCGCCGCCCCAGATCCGCAGGAAATTGCAGTTCGACTCCAATGCGCGTTCCACCAGCGCGGCATGGCGGCTACCGTCCGCGCGGCTATGGATCAGATCCACGGGCACATAGTTGCCCCCCTTGCAGAAGATCGGCTTGCGGTTGATCTCGACGATGAAATACCGCCCCTCTTGAGGATGCGGATCCTGATTGATCCGCACATGGCGGAACCCGAACCGGCGTGTGGCTGATCCGATTTCTCTGTCGCCAACCCGCAGGGTGACGATGGCCGAGTAGCGGCTTTGTTTGCCGTGGCCGACCGGCCACCAAAGCTTCGGTTTGGACACCCCAAGCACCGCCTTCAGGCTATTGGTGCCTGGCTGGAGGTCCACTATGGTGCGACAGGTTTCACCTGTTTCCTCGATGGTCAGCGTCACTTCCCCCTGGCATGGTTTCTCGCCGAGGTTGTGCGTAAAAATCCGCGCCGTCACCGTGCCTTCGCCGAGGTCTTCAGACAATTCACTCAGCAGCGAAGCTCCTTCCCAGTTCACGCCGGAGGCGATCTCAAGACGCACGCCTCCACGCAGGCCGACATTGAGCAGGCGGGGCGACCAGTCCCAGCCGTGCTGGCTCATCGTCTGGCGCAGCCACGGCATCTTGGTCAACTGATGATGTTCGCGCACATTGAGACCGGCAGCGGAACGGTGCATGGCGTGGAACAGCCCGCTCTCGATGCGGACAAGAAGATGGTTCGTGCCGGAAACCAACAGGTCGGTGACCTCGAGGCGAGAGGGATAAAAGGCGTTGGCATGGCACCCTGCCTCCTTGCCATTGACATAGATCTGCGCGGCCAGATCCATGGCATCGAACACCAGCCACGCGCGCTCTCCCCTACGCAGGCGCGGAGCCTCGAAAGTCCGGCGGTAATACCAGATCATCTCCTCGACCCAGCGGCAGGCGAGCACATTAGTGCCCAAGTGAGGATCGGGGATGCGCCCCAATTCAAGCAAGGTCTCATGCACGCTGCCGGGAACCTTGGCGGGCCAGGCCCGCTCCCATTCAACTTCGTCACGAAGCAGCCTTCCGAGACGTTCGCCGCGTTCACCGCCGTCATACCAGCGCAATTGCCAGGTGCCGTTGAGATCGATCGATTGGTTCATGAGTAGGGATGTGTGGAAGTGTGGATCGTAAGGTGGAACGGCGCTGCCGGTAGTCCGTGCCGGTTGAGGAGATGCGTTGTTGGAAAGGCTTGCCAGCCAAAGCGGATGCACGAGGCATCCGTCGGCACATCGCGCAGCATAACCCGGTCGCCGTCGATCATCGCCGCTGGCAAGGGCGCAAAAACCTCGTCCGTGCCAGCCGCTTCAAAGCCGTCGATCGCATCTCCATCGTTCGAGCGCAGACCCTCGGCATTGGCGAAGCAAATCGTGATCTTATCAGGAGCGGTTCTCAGAACCTCCGAGACCACCGGTCCTTCGCAGGCAACCTCTGCCTGACCGTAAACACGCTTGAGGGCCAGCAGCGCGAGGCGCACGCCAACCTCCCGCTTGTCGGGCGGGTGAATGTCGTTCAGGTCGCCCTGGTCAATCGCCACGGCCATTGCGGTCGCGGGAAGCTCCAGCGCGGCGGCCTGTGCGGCACGGAGTTCGGGCCAGGTGCTTCCCGGCCCGTAGCCGGGCAACTGGACAAAGAAAAACGGCATCTCTCGCCTGCCCCATTTCGCGCGCCAATCGCGGATCATCGCCGGAAACAAGCGGCCGTAGAGCGCGGGATCATCGGCATTCGATTCGCCCTGATACCAAAGAATGCCCCGTGCCGGGAACGATCGCAAGGGAGCCACCATGCCATTCCAAAGTCGGGAAGGTTTGTTGTTATGGGGCGCGACGGCGTTGCCGAAATTCGACTCCACCTGATAATGCCATGGACCGTAAAGAGGGATCGTTCCACAACCTTCGTGGCCGATCTTCATCGCCTCCGCCGGGCCGGTCATGCCACCGCCGAACACATGGCTGAACACGCGCACCGCGATCACGCTTTTTCCCGCGCGCACCTTGCCGGCAGGAATGGTGTATCGGCGCGGGGCAGCCCAGACATCGGGATCTTCGACGATGTCGGTGCGGCCGATCTCCTCACCGTTGAAATAGGTTCGCTCATGCTTGTCGCACGCGCCGAGATGCAACTCGATCGGGCGACCCGCCCACTCCCGCGGGATTTCCACCTCGCGGCGGAACCAGAAAGCGCCATTGAACTTGTGCCCCGCCTCCTGCCAGTAACAGGGCAACTCCATCACGGGCCAATCCTCGCAATCCGTTTCAGGCAAGGCGAAGCTGCGTGCAGGCTCGGGAATCTCAGCAAGATCCTTGCGATCGAGCCCGGCGATGAATGCCGCAAGCTGCTCCTCGAACTCCGGCTCCACAGGGTCAGCGGATTTTTCAACACCTGCGGCAGCAAGCGCTTCGTCGCTCATCCATTGCTCGATGCGCGTTCCTCCCACCGCTGCGATGACGAGCCCGATCGGCACAGTGGGATCAGCTTCCAAAAGGCGTTTGGCAAAGTAATAACCAATGCCACTGATTCGCTGGATGTTCTTGGGTGAGCAACTCTGCCACTGTGGTGCGCAGGACCACCCATCGGCGGGATGCAGTGCCGGAAGTAATTCCACTTTCAGGAAACGCAATGCTGGCAAATCTCCTGATTCGTCTGCCCCGTCCGTGCACATACCCAACGGCCATTGCATGTTGGATTGGCCCGAACAGATCCAGACATCGCCGATGAGCACATCAGTGATCCGGAATTGTTCATCCCCGCACTCGACGATCAGTTCATGCGGTCCGCCGGCCGGTAACGCAGCCAAACTGACCTGCCACAAACCCTCTTCATCCGATCGCGTCGTCGCGATCCGGCCAGCCAGCGTGACCTTCACCACCGAGTCCGCCGTCGCATGGCCGCGCAACGGGATCAGCAACTCGCGCTGAAGGACCATGTGACCCTGAAAAATGGAAGGGAGGGCGATCATCAGGCTTTTCTAAACTCAAATTGGGCGCGGGTGCCGAAGATCGTATTCGACCGCAGCGCCTCCCAACCCTCGAGCGAGCCGTCTAGCACGGCGCGGGAGAGCGCCCAGCGTAGGGGTTGGTGTTTCCGCCACTCGGGATCGGCGTCGCGGTTCCATGCCTCGATTTTTGCTCGGCGCGCCTCGGTAGTCGGATCGTTTTCCGCCAGCGCCACGCGCAGGACGTAGAGGGCCTCGGGCGAGCCTGGATACTCGGGTTCGAGCAGGATCATGTTGGCAAAGGCGGCGGCCAGGTAATCCCAACCCTGCTGTTTGCAGAGTTGGTAACGGTAGAAAAGGAAGTCCACGTTCTGCCGCTCTTCCTGGCGGCCGAGGCCGAACTGCGGCGCGGCTTCCGATCCGCGCGCGAGGATGTCGAGCGCGGCCTTGAAATCCCCTTTGCCGCAAAGTTCCGCGAACTCGCCGAAGAACGATTCCTTGAATAAAAACCACGCCGTGCTCGCCCCTTCGGCGATGCTCAGCAGGGGCTCCTTGAGCAGAGAGCGCACGGACTTCCAATCGCCATCGAGCAGAGCGAGCGAGGCCCTCGCCAAGCGGCAGTCATCGGTGGCGCGAATCGCGACCGGGGCGTTTTCCCAGAGAGTTTTGCGCTCATGATGAAGCCCCATGCGCGAGAAGAGTTGGTCGGCCGTGGTGATGAGATG
>JAPLTF010000003.1 GCA_026398275.1 Verrucomicrobiota bacterium | reverse complement strand
TTCTGGCCGTCTGATAATCCGGCTGCTGAGTCAGGACTTGAATGATGTCCACGACGGAGAAGAACCAAGTCTCGGTCTTCTCGTCGAAGATGCGCCGGATTCCGTGTCCCTCGAAGATGGCCAAATCGTTTTTCATGGTGACGAGGCAATCTTGCCCCATCCCCCCGTGTCAGGTCGAGTCTGTTCATGACGGACCAGGCGGCGACGACTCCGATTTCACGAAGCGCACGATCCGCCCCACAGATTCGAGCGTGAGCTGGCGTTCCGAGAGCCGAAAGACCGTCCAACCAGCCAGTGCCGCCTCGAAGTATTTCTCGATGTCCGCGAGAAATCCCTCCGCCCGATTGTGCCGGCCCTGGATCCAAATTCCGCCCTCGATTTCGATCAGAGTGCGGCTCGGGATGTGAGCGAAGTCGGCTCGCCAGCGGCGACCGGGATGAAAGACAAATTCCTTCTCAAGGGCCGGGCCGTTTGCCGCCCGCCAGAGGAATGCGAACCGGGCTTCCAGGCGAGAAGGAGATCGTTTGGCGCGGAATCGGAGGCGTGGCATCCCCAGGGCGGGGAGTCAACCGTTTGCTGAATTACCGATCTGCTACCGACTTGTCCGAAATCGGTAATTCAACTTTTCGCGTCCACTCCCATCCCCTGCCATGGACATGGGAAACCTTGCATCCGCACTCGAAAATGAGACCGGCGAAAATGCAATGCAGCGCAGGCTGTCGCCCATGCCACGGGCATTCGCCATGGAGCGGGCTCACCGCTTGTATCGGATCGCTCACAGCAAGTCCGGCTGGTTCGGATCGGGAACGCTCGTCTCGATTTCGTCGGTGAGCGATTTGGAGATCCGGGATGTGACCTTCAGTTTTGTCGGCGAGTGGGACCGGTCGAATGTGACCTTGAACCCGATGCCGAATTTCCCGTCCTCGTCCGCCGAGTCGACGGCTTCGGAGTAATGGGCGGTGAGGAGTTCGGAGATCGCAGCGAGGGCGGCCTGTTGTTCGGAGTCGGCGGGCATGATGTTCATTTGTCGTTGAGAAGTTGAAGTTCGAGTTGAGCGGAGAGTTGGAGGAGGCGTGCTGCCTCGTTGATGCGGTTTTTGGCTGCGACGAATGCAGCGCGGCGGATCCCGAGACGGGGTTGGCCATTGTGGCCGGTTTCGCCGTAAGGAGTGGCCGGCAGAACCATGTGGAAGATGTCGCCTGCGATCCCGAGCTTCGACTCCAGTTCGAGAGCCATACGGGCGAGTTCGCCGTAACTGGGCGGTCGCTGCTGGCGGCGTCTGGCCTCTCCGAATGCCTTGGCGAGGGCGACCTTGAACCGCACGACCACTGGGGTGTTGCGGAACATGGTGATCAGAGCGGTCGCTTGGTCCTCGGTCAGATTGGCAATTTTCTCCGGGCGACCGCGGCCTTCGATTTTTCCGATTTCAAATCGGACTATTCCAAGCAGCTCTTCGATAGCCGCCCTGTGCTGGGAAAGAAGCCGGATGGCCGATTCGTGTTCGATCCCGCAGCCCGCCGCAATGGTGCGGCTGTCCACGGTCATGTCTTTGCGGATGACGAGGTTCATTGCCGGTTGCACTGGAGGTTTTTGATTTGGCGTTCGAGGCGTTCGATGTCCCGCTTGCAGGCTTGGATGTAGAACCAGATCTCGACGGCCTTGTTCAGGATAAGGAAGATGCAGATCCCGGTTGAGAACATGCCGATGAAGGTGAGGATTAGGTTGGTTAGGTTCATTTGATGGATGTGTTGAGTTGGTTGATGATGGAAAGGACGGGTTCGAAATCGCGGAGGAGTGCGGCGACTTGCTCGCGGGACCTGGACTTGATCCAGTCGGTGCCGCCGATTTGCTTCCACCATCCGCAGAGCCGGTTGATGGAGGGGATGTGATTGGTGATGCCCTGCTCGGATGGCGGGACGGAAAGTTCCTCGGGCGAGAGAACCCGGCCGGAGGTAATGGACGCCCGGAGTCGCCGAACGCTGATCCGCTCGCCGGAATCCCCAGATGCCGCAGTGTTGAGCCACTCGACCTGCTTGTCGGCGGCGAGTTTGGCCACGACTTTGTGGTGTTCCCACGAGAGAATGTCGTTACGCAACGACATCGGCACCCGCCGGCTGACGTAGGCGTAGGATTTGAGGGTGGCCGGGTCGAGGCCGGTAGCAGCCTGCGTCGCCTCGTAGTTCGGGGACGAAACCCGGACGTGGCGAGGATCGGGTGCCATGCTTGGAAAGTATGGCTGGACCGCGAACTTTTCCTCGCCGTAGATCATCCAGTCGCCGATGACGAATGCCATCGATTTGAGGGCACCGCCGATATTGGGAGCCATCGAACTCCATTCCTCGAACGTGAGGTCGGCGTTGAATCGCAGCCCGTTCGGGGTAATGGTCAGTTTTTCGTTAATTTGGGTGAGCATGAAAATTCTTGGTTGGCCCGGACTCGGAGCTGGGCGACCCGATACGACTTGCGCGCTGTCAACGAACGCATGGCCCGCGAGGGTGGGAGACTGAGGCGTTCGGTGAGCTCGACACAGCGTTTGGAAACCGCCGCCCTGGTCACGCCATGGCGCATGGCAATTTCGGACATCGAATCGCCGAAATACGAGAGGCCGGACACGATTGCCAGGCACTCGACGGTGAGCGATCGGTTCTGCATGCCGAGGATTTCACCGATGAGGCGGCGCACGATGTCCCAGAGCGCCTCGTCAGTGAGCCCGTCGCCGGGCGTGGGAGCGGGCTTCGGGTCGATGGCCTCGGCAATATCGAAGTCGTCGGAGGCGACCGGAGATTCGGCGATGTCCACGGTCAGGCCGCAGTGGGAGGCTGGCTGGTCATCCATGCACGGAGCCGCGAGCCCTTCGGCCTCGAACCGGGCGCGTTCCTTCGGAGAAAGCCCGGCGATCCACGCCTCGTATTCCCGTTTGTAGCGGGCGTTCTTCACGGATTGGGATGCAGCGTAGTCGTTCATTTTTCGCTCCAGCGTTCGCAGACGCCCGCCTCCACCTCGATGGGCACCTGGGGAAAGAGGTCGGTCATGGCGGAGATCATTGATTCCCGGACCACCGCACAGACCGCCTCGGCATCTGCCTCCGGAGATTCCACGATCACTTCGTCGTGCACGGTGCTGATCAGGCGGGCACCGGCCGGGAGTCGGGATGCGATGAGCACGAGGGCGCGTTTCATTCCGTCCGCGCAGCCGCCTTGGACCGGCGTGTTGACCAGCGCCGTGAACCGCTGCCACGCATCGGCGTCCTTCGGGATCAGACGACGCCGACCAAGAACCGTTCGCACTTCTGTCACGCCGCGTTCGGCAGTGTTGTGGCTTTCGCCGTGCCACTGGCGCAGAGCGCCATAGGTGCGGAAGAACGCCCGGCGGATTTCCTCAGCTTCGTCTTCCTCAAGGGTGACGCCGTAGGAGGATGCCGCATAGCGGACGAGCCCCTTGGCTGACTGGCCGTAGAGCAAACCGAAATTTGAGCTTTTCGCAATTTGCCGGTCGTCCTTTGTCACTTCCTCAATCGGCTTCCCGAGCACGGTGGCGGCGGTGAGTTTGTGGAGGTCGTCGCTGCGCTTGTAGGCTTCGATCATCTTCGCCTCTCCGGCAATCGCAGCCGCGGCCCGGAGTTCGATCTGGGAATAGTCGGCGACGATGAACCGGGAATCGGTGGGAGCGAGGAAGCATTCCCGGAGTGCTCCCCGGCCAATGTTTTGCAGGTTCGGGGATTTGCTCGAGAACCGTCCGGTGTCGGTGCCGGTCGGCTCGAAGCGTCCATGGATCCGTCCGTCGCTCTCGATGCAATCGAGCAGGCTCTCGGCTTGCTGTGCTGATTTCTCAGATCCCCGGAGTGCGAGGATCGCCGGGATGATCGTCCCCTCATCGGTCGCCTTGAGTGTTTCTTCGCTGGTGTTCGGCACCTGAATCCCAGCACGGGAGAGCGCCGCCTTCAGTTGGTCCGGACTGCCGGGGTTGAGCGAAGGCGAGTTGAGAAGGGCGCGAAGTTCGTCGGATTTCGCCCGCACGAGTTCCCTGGCGGAATCATGGATCGATTGCAGCTTTGGCGCATCCATCGCGATCCCCGCCTCCTCCATCGCGACGACGACCGGGCAGAGGTCCATTTCGAGCGCCTTCACGGTGTCGAGATCCGCACCGCCGAGCTCCGTGTCCAGTCGGGCGGCCAGATCGTGGAGATGCACCACGTCCCGAGCCGCGTAGGAAAGCTGGTCGTCGGTCAGGAACATGCCGCCCCAGTCGGAGCGGGATTGGTCAGGGGCCGGGGCGATCCCGAGGAACCGCTCGAGACATTGGTCCAGGTTGTTGCCGGGTTTCGTGCCGGCCGAGAGCAACCGGGCGGCGGTGAGCGTGCAGAACACCTTCTTTGGACGAACGCCGGTCTTCACGGCGAGCCAGAGCAGATCGAATTTCGCGTTGTGGGCGATCACCTCGACCGACTCGATGGCGCGGCCCAGTTCGTCCAAATAGTAGCCGGTTGACTGGAGATCAATCAGCCAGGGGGTGCTGCCGGGAACCTTGAGGCTGAGGAGCCGGATGTCGCCGCGCCACGGGTTCAATGCGTCGTTCTTCTTGGAGCCGAAGGTTTCGAGATCGAGCGCCACGGACCCGGCGGCAGTGATGGCGGCGGCGATTTCGTGGAAATCCTGCCTGCCGGTGGTTGTGGAAGGTGGGGAAGGTAAGGAAGACCCGCCACCCCTTCCCACCATTACAACATTTAATTCATCTACATTTTTATTTTTTTCTTCTGATTTATGTTCTGAATCCGCTGGGGAGGTAGGTGATGTTCCGCACCTTCCTGACCTTCCAAAAATATCGAGTAAAATTTGCCGGGAACGCCCGTTTTCGGCCTTTGTGGAGACAAAACGGATCTGCTGGCGGTCGCCCTTGCCCCGCATATCGAGTTCGAGCGTGACCCCGGAAAGCTCGCGGTCACGAAATTGCCGGATCGACTTTCCAATGCGGGTCTTGGTGTCCTTCGACTGCCCGATCTCGAACGATCCGAAGAACGCGAGGTCGTCATCGTCGGAAGCAGCCACGAGGCGGAAGAGTTCGCCCTTCTCAATCCAGGTATCCGGGGCGTTCTCAAAGCCGAGGATGTAGAGTGCCCGCATCGCCTTTTCAAGCCGGTCGCCGCCGATCTCCCCGTCATCGGTATGCGGCAGGCATGGGTTGCCGAGCCCGCAGGCGAACATGATCCCGCCGACAACGCGGCCCCATTCGGGAGCAGTGTTGAAGGGAGTCGGACAGGGCGGGCGGCCGGATTGGATCCAGCGAGTGACGAGTGCGCCCACGGCGCTCAGGAGTTGCTCCCGGTGAGCCAGCACCCAGCCATGGAGGTCGGGCTTGGCGAAAATGGTGCCGTTCGTGTTTTCTTCTGAACGGAAGAGGCTGATCCGGCGGGTGCGCGGCTCCACGTCCTCCCGGAACGTGAGCCCGATGTTGGCCGAGATGCTGAACTCGATCTCATTTGGCAGAATGAGGTCGGCTTTGGCGTCCGTGCTGCCAAGGTTTCGGGCGGCGAAAGTTTTGCTGGTGATCGCGCCGATGAACGCGGCGTCCTGGATGTGTCCCTGGCAGTTGGCGAAATGAATGCCACGGCGGCCGGCATGGAGGGCGGCGGTGATGCGCTTGCGGGTTTCCTCGCTTTCGCGCTCCAGCGGGGCATCCTCGCAGGTCCGGCCCTCGTAGGTGAGTTGGGTCACCCCGGCGAGATAGTCTTTTCCGGCGCGGGGCCGGTTGCCGCTGAAGTGCCATAGCGGGAACCTGGCATCCCACCCCATGATGCCACGGCAAAACGGGGTGATGAAGCGGGCAATCGCGTGGGTAAGGCTCTGCTCGTCCTTCCAGCCGAAGTCGGCATGTGCCTCGTGAATGAGCTCGAGCGCCTTCTCGAATGCCATCGGACGGATGCGCGGGGCGTTCGGGTCGAGGTAGCTTTTGAATCGCGGGTCGTATCCGGTGGTCGGGAAAACGATCTCGCCCGAAGGCAGGAGGATCGGGAGCGGGATGTCGAGGATGCGGATGATCTGCGGGATCTGGCGGCGGAACTGCGGTGAAGCCAACATTTTTGAGGCGCACTCCCGGCTCATCGTGTGGCAGGTGAAAACCAGATCCCCGCTTTCGGAATCCTTCGACACCACGCCGGTTTCGACAAATTGCTCGATCGCGGTGCATGCCTCGACCGGGGTGACTTGGGAGAATACGAGCGAAGTCACTTTCTCGCTCATCTTGTGGAGCGTGACCGAGACCACGGTTTCCGCCTTGTTGAACCAAATGTGGCGGGGGCCGATGTAGCCGCCAATTTCTGTGGCGAACTCCGAGTCCGGGCGGCCCACGGTCGGCAGCACGACCCGCGGGCGACCGTCCCCGGCCAGTTGCCCGTCTTCCCAGACACGGCGCTCGGGGCAATGGCGGTCCACGATGCCGGGAGTTGCATCATCGAGTGCCTCAAGAACGTCCTTGAGGGAACGACCGGAGCAATGGGCGTGCTGGCACTTGAATCCGGGAATTACGCCATCGTTTTGAAAGATTGCCGTGGAGGAACTATTGCCTTTCGGTCCGGAGTGTTCGTTCTGCCAGGGACAAGTCACCGTCCACATGCCTTCGTCTGGTTTAAGAAGATCGCCGAGGAGATTCAATTCGCGGAACATCGCCACCGCATCAAGAGAATGGAGAGAGCCTTTGAACCGCGACCACCAGGGTTTTTCCTTCGCCGGGCGACCACGTTTTTTCTCTTCCGGCTCCTCAAATCCAAACCATTTCTTGATCTGCTGCCACTTGACCTCCGGGATCGTGCCGGTCACCTCCCACCGGTAGTTGGATCCACTTTTGTGGATTGAGGGACTCAACACGATGTTCATGCCGTCGAGATAGAGCTCGGCCATCACGGCATCGCTTATCTTGGCGGTCGGGGCCTTGTTCGCCTTGGCGACGGCCGGTGGGATGTCCCGGCAGATGAAGACAAAGTGCGCCCCGCCGCCTGTGCGCTCGCGGGGGAAATCGATCAGGCCAGGCTGTTCGGCGAGCCAAGCCCGCACCGATTCGCCGGCATCGGGCTTGGAGTCGAGGTCAACGTGAACGAACGGGCTGCGCACGACCACGCCCAGGTTGTAGTTGCTGCCGCTCGCGAAATGTTCACGGAGGTAATCAGGAGTCACCTCGGAGGCGGTGTGGGAACGCCATCCCTTTTGGATCGGCTTTTTTCCACGCTCGTGTTCCTGGCCCTTGTTCGGAGGAAGGAGGGCATGAACCGCCCAGCCGAGGTCGCGGTGGTAAAATTCGGCGGTATGGAGCCGGTCCCATGAATTGATGTCGGTGGGGATCGAGAAAATGGCAGCAGAGGAACGAGTGGTGCCATTTTGATCGGGACTGGTGCCGCTTTTTGGCACCAAGGCGTTCGAAGAAATGGCACCGGTGCCACATTCCGGCACCAACTCAACTTCCAAAATGGCACCGCTGCCATTTTTTGGTGCCGATTTATCAGAGGAAATGGCACCAAGGTTTTCAGTGGTGCCATTCTTGGTGCCAGAAGTGGCACCAACTGCTTCAGGCCGGTGCCATTTTTCGGCACCACTGCGCTTCTTGATCGTATCAAGCGGCACCGAAAACCGCACGGCCAGCTCGCGAAGGCTGCCCTCCCCCCGCTCGTAGGCGGCTTTAATTTCGTCAAGGTTCCTCATGCGTTGTCAAAAGTTGAGCGCCTTGGCTGCACGTTCGATGTCGCGAACCTGAGCGCGGAGTGCGCGAAAAGCAAAATCGGCTGCGGCGGCGACGGTTCCGGCGAAAACGATCGGGCAGTATCGGGTGGTCCATGCGGCGACGGTCCCCGCGATGGCGTTCTCATTCAGTCCACGGGATGCGTGGCAAACATCCGAAAGGCTTCCCTCGCAGACGACGATGAAGCGTCCGCAATACCGGGAGCGCTTCAACTCGCGCTCGAATCGTTCACGGGACGCGCCGATGCAGCCGGCCAAGTCGGAAGCCGTTTTTCTTTCGATCACGACCCCGTCAGGCAGACAGGCAAGTGCCACGTCGCCAGTTTCGAGGGTGCCGCTATCGAAGGTCCACCCTTCCGGGAGAAATTGTTCCCACGGGTGCGGACTTGGTTCGCGTGTGTCGATGAGGACGGTCATTTTGAGTGGAGGTAGAAGTCAACCGCGGCACGGCTCACGAAGACGCCCGAGAACCAGCCTTTGAGATGGAGGCCGGAAAGTGTGCGGAGCCGGGAGGCTGCCACGTATGCCTGGCCTGGCTCTCGTGCCGCCCGCACATCGATCAGCGCGGAGTCGAGTGTGAGGCCCTGCGCTTTGTGAATGGTGAGCGCCCATGAAAGCCGCAGGGGAAACTGGGTGAAGGTGGCGCTGTTCTTGTCCTTGGAGTCGAACTGCCACTGGAACGGTTCGACGGTGATAAGGCGGCCATTGGACTCAACGAGGATCCGACGGGAGCCGAGGTCGGCAACCACTCCGGTCTGGCCGTTGACGAATCCACCTTCAGACGAGTTGACCGTGAACATAACATGCGCGCCGGGTTTGAGAACGAGCTCCCGTGGCGTGAGAAGATTGTTGATGAGAAATTGCTGTTGGCTCTCGGGGCCGGTCAGTTCGGCATCAAACACCGTGGGCTCGGCTTCGATCTCGCCAAGTCGGTAGGCGTTCCATTTGTCCACCTGGACGTTGTGGGTGAACAGCCTGGTCAGGTCGGCATCAGGGAACCGGGCGATGCGTGTGCGGAGGAGATTTGCACTCGCCACCCCGATCACGCCGAAGCGGAATTCCGAGAGGGAACGAACGAATTCCACGTCGTCTTGCCGTTTCACCTCGGTGAGGTGGACGGTGCGGAAGTTCGCCTCCTTCCACGCCCGGGACTGAAACGCCCAGTCGTAGTTGCCGGTTTTGTTGACCGGCGGGAGCTGTAAAAAATCGCCGGTGGCAATCACTTGGATTCCGCCAAACGGGGCGTCACTGCCCCGGAGCTGCCGGCACATGAAATCCAGAAAGTCGAGCGTTCGGCCGTTGAGCATGCTGATTTCGTCAATGACGAGCGACTGGCACGAACGGATCCGCGCGAAGCCTTTCCGCACGCTTCGCCGAGGATCGTTGATAAGCTCGGTGAGGTAGTTGTCGTTCGACTGCCCGTCCCGCGGCCCGAGCATCATCCCGCTCCACCGGTGCAGGGTGAAGCCGCCGGCATTGAGAGCCGCGATCCCGGTCGAAGCGGTCACCGCGAAACGGCCAGGATCACGGGCGATCATCTGCCGTGTGAGGGTCGTTTTCCCGGTGCCGCCTGCGCCGGTGAGAAACACGTTCTCACCAGCGGCCACGAGCGAGTCGAATTCTTCATCGATCGTCATACGAATCCGTGGGCCAGCCACCCGATGATGATCCCGGCAGCGAAGAAGACCGCCCGCCAGAGCCAGGTGTGACGTTTACGGTTCGGAGGCCGATGACCGGGGAGGAGAAACGATCTGGAATTTCCGAAGATGAGGACGCTCATTTTGTGTGGGTTAATAGTTGTAGGTTTCATTGGCTGGGGCAGTTGAGGCTGCGGGAGCTGCGGGCTTAGTGGCTTTCGGGGTAGCAATCGCCCCGTCCTCGATGATGACCTGGCAATCCGCGCCCTCGGACACGCGCTCCAGCCAGACCTGTGCGTCCGCCGCCTCGGCCATCTCGCGGATGATTTCGAGCGAGTCGGAATCCAGGAGCGAACCGTCACGGATCAGGCAGACCCGGAGCGACGGATTCATGGCGAGGGCGACAGCCATCGAGACACGCATTTGCTCGGCCGCACTGCATTGGCTGAACGGCACGCCTTGGTAGGTCACGCCGTCGGGATCGAACGCGAGCCCCTCGACCGGCATCTTCGAGGAGGCGAGCGCCTGGGCTTTTTCGCGGTCGAGTGCCGTGATGCTGGCGGTCAGCTTGCGCGATTCCTCCAGCAGATCGTCCATTGAGAGTTTCTGCGTGAGGTAGGCCCGCTTCGCCCGGATCGTCCGGTTGGTGGATTCGACTCCGGCCAAGCGTGATTTGAGTTCCTCGGCCGGGGTGTCGGATTTCCGTGCCGCATGGAGCGTGGTCAGCTTCTTTTTCGTCCGCGCCAGATCCGCCTCGATTTCGGTGATCCGGGCGGCGAGGGCATCGCATTCCTGGACGAGCGAGAGTTCATCCAGGAGCTGGGCGGAATCGATCTCGTCATCGGGGGCGTTCATCTGAAGGGGTCAGGCCTTGCCTATTGACATTACTGGCATTCCCCGCTTCAGTGCTCCCGACTGAAGGGGTCAGGCCTTGCCTATTGACATTACTGGCATTCCCCGCTTCAGTGCTCCCGTGCCAAGAAAACCGCGGATCGAATATGCCGGGGCTGTTTACCACGTGATGGACCGCGGGGATCGTTTGGAGACAATTTTTC
>JAPLTF010000078.1 GCA_026398275.1 Verrucomicrobiota bacterium | reverse complement strand
ATCATCGAAGGCTCAAGCTTCCGCATGAAAGACCGCATCGAAACCTAAAAACCCCTCTTCCGCTCATGCGTCAAAAACCGCTTTTTGCTATCCGGTTTTCAAACCGGCCAAATCATCCGACGTTCGCTCCGGCGCCCGCATCTGCCGCCGGGCGGTTTGGGTTTGCCGGGGCGGTTCCGGGCTTTGGCCTGCTCGGGCGTTGGCGGGGCTTCTGGGCGCGGTGTCCTGTCCTCTCTCTTCCCCTTGTTCTGGGTTGGCTGCATGGTTCGCTCTCGCTGGCGTTCGTTGCCTGCGCTCGCGGCGGAGATTCGCCGTGCGTCATCCCGCTCGCCGTGCTTTCGGGCTGCTGGCGGGGCTGTGGGCTACGGCGGCGGGTTGCCTGACTGGTGGGCCGCTCGATGGCCGATCTCGGGGTTTGCTCCCCAGTGGCGCGGCTGTCCGATGTTCAGGACGGTGACAATGGAGATCCACACGGCGACGGCGATGAGCAGGGTCCATGCGGCAAGTTTGATGGGGTTCCTCATGGCTGTTTCATTTTATGCGCTCGGCTTGGGCTTTCTTGAACTGCCCCACCCACACAAGGACTCCGACATTCCCGCGATGGGCGAAGAATCTGACTCCTCAGATTGAACCTGAAACTTTTGGACCGCACAAGCGATTCATCTCTGCTTGTGGAATCGGCCCAGAACAACGTCCATTCGCCTCACGGTGGGCTTTGTTTCGTTGTCGCGGACTGCGTTGCCTCCCGTCATTGGCACCGTGCGATTGGGCGGAGGTGATGCTTTTAAGTTGGCCAGAGAAAGGTGCGGTTCCCTCCATGAAATTTCGGGGCGGCGGATACAGGCACACAAAGGTGGCTTTTGGCGGACTTTGTCTTAGTTTAAGTATTAGAATGACAGTTTCTTGTTTGTAAGTAACTGACAATCAACACAATGGAGGCGAGGGGAGTTGAACCCCTGTCCTTAAAGCGATCTACACAACCTTCTACATGCTTATACGGTCTTTAATCTTGGAGCCCTGCTGCGAACCGTCACGCCACCGACCCCAGAGCGGCCACGAAATCGATTCACTTCCCGCCGCGGCCACCCCGGCTGAAAATTAGCCTGCTGTCGTCGTTTCCCGGAGTAGCAGGCGTTCGCCGGGAAACGTCGCGGTCAATTAAGCCGCGAGAGCGAGATCTTCGTAATCTGCATTTAGTTTTTTTGATCCGATTTTTTACGAGGCCAACGAATCATCCTCGGCATGCGGGCCGGGCTTCACACCTCAAGTCGAAACCAGTACGCCCCCTAACTAAGGCAGAAGATAGCGCGGCTTTGCGGAAAAGCAATGGCGAAAGAGCGGAAATGCGAGAGTGGAGCCGGAAAGAATATCGTGCCGTTCCTCTTGACCGGCATTTGCAATTTCCTCAACGACTTCCGCAGCCTTTGCGTGTGGCCTTTTCTAGAACACGCTTTTGAGGGCGTCGGACATAATGCGGGCGGTCTGGTCGATGTCGGCGCTGGTGTGGGCGACGGAGAGGAATCCGGCTTCGAACTGTGAGGGAGCGAAGTAGACGCCGGAGTCGAGGCAGCGGTGGAAGTATTTTGCGAAGCGTTCCCGGTCGCTCTGCATGGCATCCGAGAGCCGGAGGACCGGGCCTTCGCGGAAGTAGAGGCAGAACATCGAGCCGATGCGCTGAAAGGTGAGGGGAAGCCCGCGGATGGCTTGCCGGGCGAGGGCTTCGAAGGACAGTCCGATCTCCTCGAGCTGGGACCATCCGTGGCAGCGCTCGAGTTCGCGGAGCTGGGCGAGGCCCGCCGCCATGGCGATCGGGTTGCCGGAGAGGGTGCCGGCCTGGTAGACCGGGCCGTCGGGAGAGAGCTGGTCCATGATGTCGGCGCGTCCGCCGAATGCGCCGACCGGGAGGCCGCCGCCGATGACCTTGCCGAGGGCGGTGAGGTCGGGGCGGATTCCGAAAACTTCCTGGGCTCCGCCGCGCGCGAGCCGGAAGCCGGTCATGACCTCATCAAAAATCAGGAGGGATTCGGACTCGGTGCAGAGGGTGCGCAGGGACTCCAGAAATCCCGGTTCCGGAAGGTAGAGTCCGGCGTTTGCCGGCACCGGCTCGAGGATCACGGCGGCGATCTCGCCCGGGTTGGCGGCGAAGGCGGCTCGGACAGCCTCGATGTTGTTGAAAGGAATCGTGATGGTCAGACGGGCGAGCGCTTTGGGAATTCCGGCGCTGTCCGGGGTTCCATGGGTGAGCGCACCGCTTCCGGCCTTGACCAGCAGGGAATCCACGTGCCCGTGGTAGCAGCCTTCAAATTTGATGATTTTGTCACGGCCTGTGAACCCGCGGGCGAGGCGGATGCAGCTCATGGTGGCCTCGGTCCCGCTGTTGACCATGCGGACTTTTTCAACGGAAGGAACGAAGCGGCAGATCGTCTCGGCCATCTCGACCTCGAGCGGGTTCGGGGTTCCGAAGCTCAGCCCGTGCTGGGCGGTTTCGCGGACCGCATTGGTCACCACGCTCGGGGCATGCCCGAGGATGGCCGGTCCCCAGGTTCCCACGTAGTCGATCAGTTCCTCGTTGTCCGCAGTGACCAGGCGACAGCCGTTGGCGGACTTGGTGAAGAACGGCTCGCCACCCACCCCGCGGAATGCGCGGACTGGCGAGTTGACGCCGCCGGGGATCCGGCGTAGGGCTGCCTCAAAGAGATCGTGGGAGATGGTCATGGGAGATGGAAAGAATTTCGACGGCTTGGGCCAGCGCTGACGAAACACGTTGCGCCGCTGGCCTCCGGACGGGCGTTGTTACCGTCCGTTGTTCGGAGGAAAAAACCTGGGGGCGTCCGGATTGATGGCGACCGGAGTCCGGGCCTTCTTGTCCTGGGCCGCCTGATTTTTGGCGTTCTTTTCTTTGAAGCCTGGGACGGTCTGGGAGGCGGGGTGCTGCTCGCATCCCGATCCGAGAAGGATGGCGGCGGCGGCGAGCGATGACAGAAGGATTTTTGTCATTCGATGATCTCCAGGGAGGCTTTGGTGCCGCGCTTGTGGGCGGCGGCATTCAGGAGAGTGCGGAGGGATTGGATGGTGTTCCCTCCCTTGCCGATGATTTTTGGAAGATCCGTCTTCCTCATGGCCACGTGGAAGATCGTGCGCTCCGGCGTCTCGGTCTTTGTGAAGACGACCTCGTCGGGAAATTCCACGAGGCTGCAGATCACGTAGCGCAGGAACTCTTCCATGGCGGAATCAGGCCGCGAGCTTTTTGCGGGCCTTCGTCATGATGCTGCCGACGGTCTGGGACGGGCGGGCACCGACCCCGACCCAGTAGTCAGCGCGGTCGAGCTCGATGGAGAAATTTTCCCCTTCTTTTCTCGGATCGTAAGTGCCGATGATTTCGATGAATTTGCCATCGCGCGCACGACGCTGGTCGGCGACGACAATTTTGTAATAGGGACTGTTTTTCGCGCCTTCGCGGCGGAGTCGGATTGCTACGGCCATGGAGTAGAAGTATTAAGTTTTAAGTATTGAGTTGCAAGTCACGGGCATCACCGTGCGAAATCGACTTCAGCCTCCGAGTCCCCCGGGGACCTGCAGGCCGAAATTTTTTCCGGCACGGGACATCATTTTTTTCATCTGCCCCGTATTTTTCATCATCTTGCGCATCTGGGAGAAGCGCAGGAGAAGATTATTCACCTCGGTGACGGTCGTGCCGCTGCCCCGGGCGACCCGCTGGCGGCGGCGCGCGTTCAGGATATCCGGCCGCGCCCGCTCCTGCGGCGTCATGGAGAGGACAATCGCCTCCACCCGCTTCAGTTGCTTCTCGTCAATCGAGGAATCTTTCAACTTATCCATTCCGGGGATCATGCCAAGGATATTTTCAAGCGGTCCCATGCGCTTGAGCATTTTGAACTGCTGGAGGAAGTCCTCGAGGTCGAAGCTGGCGGTGCGGAGCTTCTGTTCCATCCGGAGGGCGTCCGCCTCGGTGATGGCCTCGGCGGCCTTCTCGACGAGGCTGACGACATCGCCCATGCCGAGGATGCGTCCGGCGAGGCGGTCGGGGTGGAACGGTTCGAACTGGTCGGTTTTTTCGCCGACGCCTGCGAATTTGATCGGGCGCCCGGTGACGGCGCGGAGCGAGAGGGCGGCACCGCCGCGGGCATCGCCGTCGAGCTTGGTGAGGACGATGCCGGTGATGCCGAGCGCCGAGTGGAAGTGCTCCGCCACGCTGACCGCCTGCTGCCCGGTGGCGGCGTCGCAGACGAGCAGGATCTCCTTGGGCTGGAGAAAATCGCGGAGGCGCTGGAGTTCCTTGATCAGCGGCTCATCAATTTCCTGACGTCCGGCGGTATCGAAGATTTGGACGTTTCCGCCGGTGGCTTCGCACCATTCGAGAGATTTTTTGCAGGAGCGGACGACATCCGTCTCTCCGGCCTCCGGGCGGAAGACCGGTACGGAGACCTGTTCGCCGAGGACGGCGAGCTGCTCGATGGCGGCCGGGCGGTAAAGGTCGGCGGCGATGAGGAGGGGGGAACGGCCCTGGGATTTGAGCCAGCGGGCGAGCTTGGCCGACGAGGTGGTTTTTCCGGCTCCGTTGAGGCCGACCATCAGGATCCTCGCGGGCTTGTCCAGGTTGAGGGGAGACGCGTCGCCGCCGAGGAGGGCGCAGAGTTCCTCGTGGAAAATTTTGACGATCTGCTGTCCGGGTGTGACGCTGCGGAGGACCTCCTCGCCGAGCGCCTTGTCCTTGACGCGTGCGATGAAGTCCTTCGCGACCTGAAAATGCACATCCGCATCCAGCAGGGCCATGCGCACCTCGCGCAGGGAGTCGGTCACATTGACCTCGCTGATCTTTCCGTGACCACGGAGATCTTTGAAAACGTCCTGAAGTTTGTCTGATAGCCTGCTGAACATGTGAACGCACAACCTAGCCGACAAAGCCGCCAATAAAAGGGGATTTTCCGGTCAGAAGACGAAGGGATTCCGTCGGCGGACTTTTCCGCGTCGAGGACACGGGCGGTGAGGGCGATTCAATTCGTGGGTTTGACCTTGCGGTTCGGCTTGGTCATCACGTCGATCTTCTTGAGGACCTCGACCTTCACGGGGGCGACGCCGGCGTTGATCATGTCGATCTTCTCGGCGGCCGCCGTGCTCAGGTCGATGATGCGGCCGCGGACGTAGGGACCCCGGTCGTTGATCCGCACGATCACGCTTTTCCCATTCCTCAGGTTGATGACCCGGACGACGCTGTGCATGGGGAGGGTTTTGTGGGCAGCCGTGAGCTTTCTGGGATCGAACCGCTCCCCGCTGGCGGTTTTCTGGGGCTTGCCGTAGAACGACGCCTTCCCGCTCAGCACGGAGACCGGTTTCGGGGCATAGATGGAGGGCAGCTGCTCCGTATCCCCGGCTTTTCCGCCCGGGGCCGGATCGGTCACGAGACGGCGCGGAGTGGCACATCCGGAGATCCAGAATACGCAGAGCACAGAAACGATGGGGAGGAGCGGGCGGATCAGGTTCATCCGGTTCCCCATCGAAGTAACCTCCGGAGGAGATTTGGGAAAGAAAAACATCCGGGGGGTCTCCGTCGCTACTTCTCCGACCGCGTCGCGGCAACAAACTCCACGGCCGAACGCGTCACCTCCGCCGCCAGATCCGCCCGCACTTGTGCAAATCGGGGACGGAACCACGGGAACAGGCCGATCACGTCGTGCAGGACCAGGATCTGGCCGTCACAGGACGGCCCGCTGCCGATTCCGATTGTCGGGATTTTCACGGAGCGGGAAATCTTCTCGGCGACCGGAGCATGGACCAGTTCCAGGACCACGGCGCTGACGCCAGCCTCATCCAGGGCGATGGCGTCCGCGAGCAGGCTCGCAGATTCCTCCTCCGAACGGCCCTTGATGTGGTAGCCGCCTTCTTCACGCACCCGCTGCGGCAGCATGCCAAGGTGGCCGACAACCGGAATCCCCGCCTCCCGGATCGCCAGCACAATCCGGAGTCGCTCCCGCCCGCCTTCAATCTTCACCGCGTCGGCACCGGCCTCGATCAGCAATGCGGAATTTTCCACAGCCGCCTCGGGAGACGGATAGCTCCCTGTTGGCAGATCCGAGACGATCCATGTCTTCGTCGCACCACGTGCCACCGCCCGCGTGTGGTGGAGCATGTCCTCCATCCGCACACTCGTCGTATCAGGGTAGCCCAGGACCACCATTCCCAGAGAATCTCCAACGAGAAGAAAATCCAGGTCCGCCTCATCCAACAACTTCGCCATCGGATAGTCATACGCGGTCAAGCTCGCAATCTTGCGCCCGGATTCCTTTGCCTTAACCAGAAAATTTACTGTCTGTTTCAAAAGTATAAAACTGCTTTATTTGGTTTATCAGAAAAAAGATATGAAATTTATATCCTGTGGATATTTTGCGCGCGACTCCTCATGTTCGCATAATGCGCGAATTGTGAGGTTTTCGGTTGGGAGAATCAGCTCGGGACGGATGTCTGCAAGAGGCATTAGAACAAAAAGCCTGCTTGGGATTCGCTTATGCGGCAGAGTTAGCTGAATGTGCGATAACTGTAGCGATCCATAATAAAGAAAGTCCAAATCTAAAGTGCGCGGTCCGTGGAATGCATGGTCGGCGGATCGTCCGGATTCGATTTCGATGCGTTGGAGATCGGCGAGGAGATTGAGGGGAGGGGTGCTGGTGGAGAGTTCGATGGCGGCGTTGAGGAACGGGAGTGAGCCGGGTGGGCAGTCTACGGGTGCGGTTTCGTAGATTTTGGAGCAGAGGAACGGGCCGGAGCCGTCGTGAAGGGCGAGGAGGTGGCGACGGGCCTCCTGGAGGTTACCGAGGCGGTCGCCGAGGTTGGATCCCAATGCGATGCCGGCTCTCATGGCAGATATTTCAACGGAGCCCGAGGACGTCCTGCATGTCGTAAAGGCCGGCCGGCTTGGAGGCGGCCCATTTGGCGGCGCGGAGGGCACCCTTTGCAAAAGTTTCGCGGCTGGAGGCCTTGTGGCTGAGCTCCAGGCGTTCCCCGGTGTTGGCAAAGATGACGGTGTGATCGCCGACGACGTCTCCCCCGCGGATGGCGTGCATGCCGATTTCCGTCCGGGTCCGTTCGCCGACCATTCCTTTGCGCCCGTGGACGACATCCTTCCCGTAGGAAAGGTGGCGCACTTCTGCAAGGATCTCGGCCAGCCGCCTCGCGGTTCCGCTGGGGGAATCCTTTTTGAGCCGGTGGTGCATTTCCACGACTTCGAGGTCGAAGTCCGGCCCGAGGATTTCGGCGGCTTTTTGAGTGAGCCAGAAGAGGGTGTTGACCCCGACGCTGAAATTCGGGGCAAAGACGATGGGGATTTTTTGCGAGCAGGCGGAAATCCGGGAGCGGTCCCCGTCCGAGTGTCCGGTGGTTCCGATGACGAGCACCTTGCCGGCAGCCACGCAGGCGTCCGCCACGGCGGCGGTTGCCGGGGCATGGGTGAAATCGATGACTGCGTCGCAGCCGGCCAGGGCGGATGAAAAATCGTCGCCCTCATCGATCTGCGCGGAGACCGTGAGCTCGGGGTCCTCCGCTGCGCAGGAAATCAGGGATTGTCCCATGCGGCCCTTGGCTCCGTTGATGAGGAGGCGGATCATTTCAGGGCCTCCAGGGTCGTGCGGACGCGCGATTCGTTGGCCTCGGACATCCCGCAGAGGGGGAGCCGGACCTCGGCGGACATTTTTCCGCGGAGCGAAAGGCCGAATTTTGCCGGAACCGGGTTTGGTTCGATGAAGAGGTCTTTGAAGAGGTTATAGAATCGACGGTGCAGGGCCTGGGCAGCCGACGTGTCTCCATCCAGCCAGAGCCGGACCATTTTCGAAATTTCCGCCGGGAAAAGATTCGAGGCGACGCTGATCACGCCGACGGCGCCAACCGACAGGAACGGGATCGTGAGCGAGTCGTCGCCGGAGAGGATTTCAAAATCGGGATCCAGCGCCGCACGCAGCTGGCTGACGCGCTCGACCGAGCCGCCGGCTTCCTTGATGGTTCGGATGTTCGGGCAATCCCTGGCGAGGCGGGCAACCGTCTCCACACCGATTTCGACGCCGCACCGTCCGGGGATGCTGTAGAGGACCAGTGGGATTTTTACCGCCTCGGCAATGGCCCGGAAGTGCCGGTAGAGGCCTTCCTGCGAGGGCTTGTTGTAGTAGGGCGCGACGAGGAGGGCGGCATCCGCCCCGAGTTTTTCCGCCTCCACGGTCAGGGCGATTGCTTCGGATGTGGCGTTCGAGCCGGTGCCGGCCATCACGATGCACCTTCCGGCCGCAGCTTCAATGGCGGCGCGGATCACCTCGTTGTGCTCGTCGTAGTCCAGGGTCGGGGACTCTCCGGTCGTGCCCACGGGCACAATCCCGGTGATTCCGCCGGCAATCTGATCCTCGATGAGCGAGCGGAAGGCATCCTCATCAAACTTGCCGCCGCGGAACGGAGTGACGAGGGCGGTATGGGTTCCTGCAAATGACATAAAAACTTCCTACAATGAAACCTGCTCCACGGAAACAAAATCCGCAGCGGGCGATGGCCTCAGAACTTGATTTCCCCGTCGAAGACAAAATCCGCCGGTCCCTTGAGGGTGACATTCCGGGCGGATCCGGAGACATCAAATCCGACTTCGAGAGTCTCGCCGCCGCGGACCCGCACCGAGACCGGGGGTGGAGCTCCCGAAGCCATGTGGTGGAGGAGGGCGGCCGCGCAGACGCCGGTGCCGCAGGCGAGGGTTTCGCCCTCGACCCCGCGTTCGAACGTCCGGAGCACGAGGCTTTCCGGCGAGAGGATCTGCGCAAAATTCGCATTTGCGCCCTGAGGCGCAAAGGCCGGGTTCCATCGCAGGGACGCGCCGGCTTTCGCGATATCCACCGCAGCGACATCCGGGACATAAACCACCGCGTGGGGCACGCCGGTATTGAGAAAATGCACCCTGCAGGTGCCGAGACCGTCAATCTCAAGATCGGCCGGTTCCCGCAGCCCGTGGGGCTCGCTCATGTTGATGGTGACGAGGTCTCCGGAAAATCTTGCGCGGATCAGCCCGGCAGGGGTCTCGAAGGACAGCGCTTCCGGCTGCCCGGGCAAAAGGCGCGCGGCAAATCTCGCGAAGCACCTGGCCCCGTTGCCGCACATGTCCGCCTCCCCGCCATCCGCATTATAATACCGCATGCGGAAGTCGGCGGCGGCCTGCGGGGGTTCCACCGCGAGAACGCCATCTGCCCCGACACCGCGGTGGCGGTCGCAGAGTCGCGCGATGGATTCCTTCGAAAGAGCGAGCGACCCATCGCGATGGTCCACAACGACAAAGTCATTGCCCGCCCCGTTCATCTTGGTGAAATTCATTTCCGTATCCGCACATTCGGGCAAGGCCGCGAATCCTGGCAACAGTTTTTTTGGCGGGAAGTTTTATTCTCGCGCGGACGGTCGCCGGGCATGGCATCAAAGTCTCGATCCCGGACGCCCATTGTGTAGAGTAGGCGCATGGAGCCGACCGACCCGCCCCCGCCGATTCCGCCCGATCCCACTACTGGCGGGCCGGATGCCGAATCGTCAGATGATCCGGCGAAGCCCGGCTTGCCCGCCAAGCGTCTGACCGCAGTCAAACCGCCGCGGGGACGCAGGGGAGCGGGGAAGAAGGGGAGCTCGAAGCCGGGGCAGAAGGGGGCATCCGGAAACGTTACGGGCCGGTTCTTCCGGCGGGTGGTCGGGCGTGGATCGGTGAAGCCTCCCCCCGGGGAGATTTTCCAGCCCACGGGTGCCGGCGTAAAAAAAGCGAGACATGTCGGGTGGATGCGGCTTCTCCGGTTTTACTGGAAATTGTTCCGCCGGCACGTCCGCCGGTTTCATGCCCGGTTCACGATCGGCCAGATCCTCGGATTTTACCTTGGAGTTCCAGCGGCGATCTCTCTGACCTTGTGCCTGGCAATACTTTTTGCGAAGCCTCCCCAAGGGATCGCCCGGCGCGCCGTCCCGCAGCGCACGCCCCCCGCGATGGAGCTGATTCAGCAGATTCAGTCGGCCCTGGTTGCGCATGATGGCAGCGCAGCGAAGGTCGCAGTTTCGGAGCTCGAAGAGTTTTATCCGAAGGATCCAAGAACCTTCGTCGCCAGCGGCACGGTATGGGCCCACGAAAAGAAGTATGATGAGGCCCGCAAGTCATACCTCCGTGCCCTGGAGCTGGCCCCCGGCCTGCCTACTGCCCTGATCAACCTGGGCGAAGTCGAGTTTGCCTCGGGGGACTACACGCGGGCGGCCGGCTATTACGAACGGGCTGGAAAGCGCCTGCCCCAAAATCCGCTCATTTTGTTTCGCCGCTACCTTTGCTACTCGCTGCTGGACGAGCGCCCGATGGCCGGGGAGGTGATGAAGGAGCTTTCCGTTCATCCCAATTCCGTGGAGTGGTATTATGTTCAGGCGTCGGAGGCTCTCCGCGCGGGAAACAAGCCGGAAGCGCAGCGCCTCATTGCCACGGCCGGAACACTCTTCGGCGAACAGGCGGCCGCCTATCAGGAATCGCTCAAGAAAATCGGGTGGCTGAAATAAGGGTGCAGGCGGGCTACTCCGCACGCATGGCGGTGCCAACCACGGATGCGATCCCTGCCTCGAGGCCCCAACCGGGAACCCAGCCGGTTGCGGATTCAAATTTTTCGCGTGAGAGCAGGCTGGACTGGACATCCCATGCGGCTGCAGGGGCGGGCAGAACCGGAACCTTCCGCCCGATGGAGGTCTCGATCATGGCAAGGAGCTCAGCGGTCGCGGTGGACCGGCCGGAGCAGATGTTGAAACAGCCGGTCGGGCGATTCGCAATCACCGCCTGGATCGCCGAGGTGAGATCCTCCATGTGCAGAAAATCCTTTTTTGAAGCGCCGGCGCCGAGGAGATTCATCGGGCGCCCCGTCCTCGCCGCGTGCAGCGCGGCCCCGACGATTCCCTGGGGTTTTTCCGGAGTGAATCCGAATCCGTAAGGATTGGAAATCCTGAGCGAGCAAGCCTCCAGGCCGGACTGTGATGCGAAGGCCTGCAGGAGTTGCTCGCCCGCAAGTTTTCCCAATCCATACCAGCCGTGGGGTGCGGGCATGTCCGTCTCCACGGCGGGGGTCCGCCTTTCTCCGTAGATGGCTCCCCCCGACGAGAAGAAAACAAAGCGCGGCCGCGACTTCGCCGGGGCTCTGGCGATCTCGGCCAGCAACTTTGCCATGAGGGGCAGGTCGTCGGTCCATGCGCTTGCCGGGTGGTTCTCCGCGGTTGCCGGGACCGAGCTCCATGCGCTGTGCAGAAGCACTCCCGGCCGTGACAGCAGGCCCGATTGGAGCAAATCCTCATAAAGGATGCACCCCCCCCCGCCTGTTCGGGAGACCGGAACCACATTGTCCCCCAGACGTTTCGAAAGCACCGAGGAGAGCCGGCCCCTTGCGCCGGTGAGGATGATTGTCTCGGGCTCCATGAGGATTTGAATGACGAAGCCTTGTCCCTGCAGGACATCCGGCTCCCTCGAATGGGATCTACTTCTTCCTGGCGGCTTCGGCTTTCAGCTGGCGCTCGGCCTCCACCCAGTCGCCGGTGCTGTCCCCGTGCCATCCCATTTTCTGACGGCGCTCCGCGATGAAATACGCCCGCAGCGCGATGTCGTCGCCCGTGATCGCCAGGGCCTTGACCGTCTTCTTGCGCGGGGCTGCCGGGGATTTTCTGACCTTGGGCTTCGCTGCTGGCTTCGCTTCGACAGCCGCCGTCTCCCCATCCTCAACTGCGGGAACCGCCGGCTTCACGGGCGGTTTTTTTGCGGTGTGCTTTTTCTCTTTTCCTTCTTTTTCAGATTTTTTCTTGGACATGGTGAACCCGTTTGTGCAACCGAAGCGGCCATCGTTGCAAAATAAATCTTCAAAAAAGTTTCCATTAAAATACGATCCTCCCATGGCTGCGTTCCTCATCCGCTGGTTTGTGACGACAATTGCGGTCTTTGTGGCCACCAGGCTGGTCCCCGGGATCAAGTGCGAGCCGGTGGGTGCCCTCCTCGGAGCCTCCCTGCTGCTGGGGATCATCAACGCGTTTGTCCGGCCCGTCCTTCTTCTCCTGAGCCTGCCGTTTATTATTGTGACCATGGGGCTCTTTATTTTTGTGGTCAACGCGCTGCTCCTCCTGCTCGTCTCGAAGATCATTCCGTCATTCTATGTCGCGGGGTTCTGGAGCGCATTTTTTGGTGCCATCATCATCAGCCTGGTGAGCTGGATCCTGAGCTCGTTTTTCCGGACCAGCGACGGAAAGATCCACGCGATCACCCACCACCCGGCCATGAAAAAAGCCGATGCCCGCACGCTCGAATGACCGACTCCACGATCCGGCCATGAGCTTCCTGGATTCCCCCGAATCCCATGTCAAAATTTGCGGCGTCACCAGCCTGGCCGATGCCAGCATGTGCGTATCGGCCGGAGCGGATGCCGTCGGGTTTAATTTCTACCCCGGATCATCCAGATACATCGATCCCGAGGAAGCGATTCCCTGGATCCGCGATCTCGGAGACACGGCGGACAGGGTGGCTGTTGTGGTGAACCCCTCGCATGGCCTGCTGGACATGCTCCGCGATGCCGGGTGTTTTGAAATGATTCAGTTCCACGGGGACGAACACCCCGAAGCCTGTGCGCAGGCGGGATTCGCGCGCTGGATCAAGGCGATCCGGGTTTCCGGGCCGGAGGTTGTCGAGGGCTCGCTTTCCTTCCCGACGAACAATCTCCTTTTCGACGGGTGGACTGCCAAGGCCTACGGGGGAACCGGGCAGCGGCTGGATTGGGACGTCGTCCGGGATTTTGTCGGGGCCCACCCGGAGAGGCGCTTCATCCTCGCCGGCGGCTTGAACGTGCAGAACGTGCGACAGGCCATCCGGATTGTGCGGCCCAATGCTGTGGATGTCGCCAGCGGTGTTGAGCTGAGCGCCCGGCACAAGGACGAATACCTTGTCCGGCAGTTTGTCCACGAGGCGAAAAAACGGCGGGATTGATTGCCGTCCGGCTCAGTTCCTCTCCGGATGGTCCGGAGCCTCGGAGAGCAGGTGCATCATCGGGCCCGACATTTTCATGATGTCCCTCCAGATGTTGTCCGGACAGGGCATCTCAACAATTTCGCGCGTGGGGGGGATGACGATCCATGAGTGCTCGGCGATCTCCCCTTCGAGCTGGCCCCTGCTCCAGCCGGCATAGCCCGCGAAGGCCCTGAGCCCGGGAAGCCATTCGTCGTCGACCAATTCCTCGCCGGTCCGCCCTGCGAATGCCCGGAACGCCACGACGGTGGGGTGATCCCTCCACTGCAGGCTTGCGAGAAGGATGTGGTCCACCTCGACCGGGCCCCCGTAGAACATGGGAATCCCGGGCACCCCGGGAACCTGGTCCAGCATCTGGTTCAACGGACGGTTCAGCACCAATCCGGTCGCCCCCTCCTCCTCGCTGTGATGCGAAAGAAAAAGGATCGTCTTCCGGAACCGGGGATCGCGAAGGGAGGGGTGGGAGACCAGGATCGAGCCGGTCAGGTTGTTGGCCGCATTCCTCATGCAGGTGTGATTTCCGGTTCGCCCCGGCGGACAAAATTGAACGCGGGAGTGGCCATGAGTGTGGTGACGACCGCCATGACGACCAGCATGGTGAAAAGTGTGGGCGTTATGACCCCGTGTTCAAGCCCGATGTTGAGGATGATCAGCTCCATGAGGCCGCGCGCATTCATCAGCGTTCCGATGGCGAGGGCCTCGCGGGGGGATTCCCCGTTCAGCCAGGCGGCTGTGGCGCAGGCCACGCCCTTGCCGGCAATCGCCAGGAAGAGCAGCAGGAGCGTCACCCCGAGGAGGTGCGGCGAGATGATCAGGCCGATCTTTGTGTTCAGCCCCGAGTAGATGAAGAACAGCGGCAGCAGGAAGGCCGTCGTCATTTTCTCCAGATGCTTGTGCAGGGCCTGCGCAAAGAATCCTTTCGGCACCGCGACCCCGAGGATGAAGGCCCCGAAGACGGCGTAGATCCCGATCCTGTCCGTGAACCAGGCTCCCAGCATGACAAGCGACAATGTCGTGCCGAGCATCGCGTGCGTCATGCCGCCACGCTTCTCGGTCTTTGCCGCCATGAATTTCAGCAGGGGGGCTCCGAGCAGCCAGACCACGAGGACGTAGGCGAGGCCGCCGCCGATCGCCACCACCGCGACCAGCGGGTTCCCGGCAAAGCTGGCCAGCACGATCGCCAGCACGCACCAGGCCGCGGCATCGTCGATCGATCCGGCGGCGAGCGCCAGCGTGCCGAGCGAGGTTCCGGTGAGGCCCCTCTCGTAGATGATCCGGGCCAGCATCGGAAAGGCGGTGATCGACATCGCGGCCCCCATGAAAAGCATGCCCTCCCATGCGCTGGTTTTTTCTGAGAACAGCGGCCAGTGCGGGGCCAGGAGCCATGCCGCCGCCGCCCCGAGCGCAAACGGGGCGAGGATCCCGGAAATCGAAACCGCCGCCGCGCTCCGGAAGCGCGATTTGATCAGCCCCGCATCAAATTCGACACCCACAAGGAACATGTAAACCGAAAGTCCGAGCTGGCAGACCGCAAACAGAACCGGCTTCGACGCCGGCGGAAACAAGGCCGCCTGCAGGGCGGGTGCCAACGCCCCGAAAACCGACGGGCCGAGGATCACCCCGGCAATCATCTCCCCGACAACCTGCGGCTGGCCGAGCCGCGCCGCGACCCAGCCGACCATGCGGCAGAAGCCGAGGATCACGGCGAGTTGAAGGAAAAAGAGAACGGATATTTCGAACGGGGTCACGCGTCGCTGAGCCTAAACCATCACCGCATCGCGAGGAAAGCCCATGCTCAAGATTTCCCCGCTTTTTCGGATCCCGCGCACGATGTGCGCCAGCGTCAGCGCACGAAGAAAGCGCCTCGAACCGTGACATTCCGGGGAGCGCAGGGGAGCTAATGATCCGTTGGCCGCGGCTTTGCGTCGTGCCGATGTTGTCATCCTCCAGGCATCGTGATAACTTATCTCTTCCCCTATGAGACCCGACAAATTCACCGCCAAGATGCAGGAGGCGCTGAATGCAGCGCTCGACCTCGCGTCCAAGAACGACAATCCGGAAATCACCAACGAGCATTTTCTTCTCGCGCTTGTCGGGCAGGCGGATGGCCTGACGCGCCCGCTGCTGGAGAAGCTCGGCGTTTCCGCCTCCACGCTGGAGGCTCGGTTGAACGATGCCATCGCAGGATTTTCGAAAGCCCGCGGAGGCGCGCAGCCTCAGCTTTCCAACGAGCTGCGCAAAACCCTTGATGCGGCGGAGGGCGAGATGGCGAAGCTCAAGGACGAGTTCCTGAGCGCGGAGCATTACCTGATCGCGCTGATCGGTTCCGGATCATCCGCCGCAAAGCTGCTCAAGGACAGCGGGGTGACCCGCGACCGACTGATGAAGGCGTTGGTCGAGATCCGCGGCAACCAGCGGGTGACGGACCAGGACCCGGAGGGAAAATACCAGACGCTTGAAAAATACGGTCGCGACCTCACCGAGTTGGCGCGCAAGGGGAAGATCGATCCGGTGATCGGACGGGACGAGGAAATCCGCCGTACGATGCAGGTGCTGTCGCGCCGCACGAAGAACAACCCGGTCCTCATCGGCGAGCCCGGCGTGGGCAAGACGGCGATCGTCGAGGGGCTCGCCCGGCGGATCGTGAGCGGGGATGTTCCGGAGTCGCTCAAGAACAAGCGGCTCGTCGCGATGGATATCGGCGCGATGGTGGCGGGCGCGAAATTCCGAGGGGAATTCGAGGACCGGCTCAAGGCATTTTTGAAGGAGGTGACCTCCAGCGAGGGCGAGGTGATCCTTTTCATTGATGAGCTTCACACGATTGTCGGGGCGGGCGCGGCCGAGGGCTCGATGGATGCCTCGAATCTCCTCAAGCCCCAGCTCGCGCGCGGCGAGTTGCGCACGATCGGGGCGACCACGCTGGACGAATACCGGAAGTATATCGAAAAGGACGCGGCGCTCGAGCGCCGCTTCCAGCCGGTGATGGTGAACGAGCCGAGCGTCGAGGACACGATCGCGATCCTCCGCGGGCTCAAGGAACGCTACGAGGTCCACCACGGGGTCCGGATTCAGGACTCCGCGCTGGTGGCCGCAGCGATCCTGAGCCAGCGCTACATCAGCGACCGGTTCCTTCCGGACAAGGCGGTCGACCTCATCGACGAGGCGGCCTCGCGGCTGAAGATCGAGCTCGAATCGATGCCGACCGAGATCGACCAGCTCGAACGCCAGATCATGCAGTTTGAAATGGAGCGCACCGCCCTGAAAAAGGAAAAGGACGCCGCCAGCCGCGAGCGGCTTTCCAAGATCGAAAAGGAACTCGCTGACATGAAGGAAGAGGCCGGGCAGCTCAAGGCCCGCTGGCTCAAGGAAAAGGCGGAGCACGGGAAATCCCGCAAGGTTGCCGAGGAGATCGAATCGCTGAAGGCCGAGCTCGAGCAGGCGCAGCGCAAGGGAGACCTCCAGCGCGCGAGCGAAATCCAATACGGACGTCTCCCCGAGCTTCAGCACCTGCACGAGTCGCCGCACAAGCAGGAGGGCGAGACGATGATCCAGGAGGAGGTGACGGAGGAGGACATTGCAAAAGTTGTCGCCACTTGGACCGGCATCCCGGTCTCGCGGCTCCAGGAAGGCGAGCGCGCGAAGCTCGTGAAAATGGAGGAGCGTCTCATGGAACGCGTCGTCGGCCAGCAGCAGGCGATCAAGGCGGTCTCGAATGCCGTCCGCCGCGCCCGCGCCGGGCTCCAGGACGAAAACCGCCCGATCGGATCGTTTCTGTTTCTCGGTCCCACCGGGGTCGGCAAGACCGAGCTTTCGAAGGCGCTCGCGGAATTTCTCTTCGACGACGAGGGCGCGATCATACGCCTCGACATGTCGGAATACATGGAGAAGCACACGGTCGCCCGCCTGATCGGAGCCCCTCCGGGATATGTCGGCTACGAGGAGGGCGGCCAGCTCAGCGAGGCGGTCCGGCGCAAGCCCTACAGCGTCGTGCTTTTCGACGAGGTGGAAAAAGCGCACGGCGATGTCTTCAACGTCCTGCTCCAGGTCCTCGACGACGGGCGCATCACCGACGGGCAGGGGCGCACGGTGGATTTTAAGAATACCGTCATCATCCTCACGTCAAACATCGGGAGCCAGTTCATCATGGAGGACCTCGATGTCGAAGAGCGCAACCGCCGCGTGATGGAGGCCCTCCGCGGGCACTTCCGCCCGGAGTTCCTGAACCGGATTGACGAGACCATCATCTTCGACCGGCTCGACGAAAAGCAGATCACCCGGATCGTGGACATCCAGCTCCGGCGCCTGCTCGAGCGCCTTGAGAAGCAGAACATCCAGCTCACGCTCACCGACGCCGCGAAGACGCATATCGCCCGCGAGGGATACGACCCGGCCTACGGAGCCCGCCCGCTCAAGCGCGTGATCCAAAAGGAAATCCTCGACCCGCTCAGCCTCCAAATCCTGGACGGTCATTTCGGCGACGGCGACAAAATCCAGGCCGGGGTCGAGAAGGGAAAGCTCGTCTTCTCAAAATCCTGAAGACAGATCTTCAGGCCCGGTCGCGCGGTTTTGTGGCAACCAATTCCCGGTGCTGCAATGCGAGGTAGCGGTCGGTCATCCCCGAGATGTAATCGCAGAGGCTGCGCTCCATCCCGTATTTCTTGATTCGCGAGGTCCTCATTGAGCCGGAGGGCCCGCGCGATCGTGCGGCTGATCGAGGCCACCTCGATCGTGTGGGTCAGGCGGGTCCGGTAGTGGTCACCGGTCCCGTTCAGAAAGACCTGGGTCTTTCCGTCGAGCCTCCGGAACGCCGAGCAATGGATGATCCGCGCGCGGTCCCTCTGGATCTCCGAGCGGAACGCGTGGCCGGGCTCGCGATGCGCACGTCCCGCCGTGCCCTCGGGCGGCACGGCAAACGGCGAAAGCTGGACCCGCTCCTCCCGCTCGAAGTCCGAGCTGGTCCGGGCGGCGGATGAGATGGATTTCGAAGCGTGATTTTTGCGGCGCATATCCGTCAATGGATTCTGAGTCCGGTTTCCGTGTCGAAGAGGTGGGCGCGATCCGCCTGCATCTCGAAGAGCAGTCGGTGCCCGGCCTCCCGCTGGTCAACCGCCGCATGGCTGCGGCTGATCACGGTATGCGCGCCGGTCTGGAGATAAAAGTATGTCTCGGCTCCCATCGGCTCGACGATGTCGACGACGGCCTGAAATGTGTTCTCCGGGAGCGGTTTTCCGTGCGGCGCAAGGTCGCAGTTTTCCGGACGGATCCCGAGCGTGACCTCCCTGCCAATGTAGGCCAGGGCCACCGGGCGGGCGCCAAGCTTGAGCTCCACCGCGCCGCCTTTCATCTCCTTGAAAATCACCTGGCCCCCGTCCTTGCGGAGTGAGCCTTTGAGGAAATTCATCGGCGGGCTTCCGAGGAATCCGGCGACGAACAGGTTGGCGGGCTCATTGTAGAGTTTGAGCGGCGCATCAATCTGCTGGATGACCCCCTCCTTGAGGCCGGTCTCCGGGTTCATCACGGCATCCATCACGACGATGCGCGTTCCCATCGTCATCGCCTCGACCTGGTCGTGCGTGACGTAGATCATCGTGGCCTGGAGGCGCTGGTGCAGCTTGATGATTTCGGTGCGCATCTGGACGCGCATCTTGGCGTCGAGGTTCGAGAGCGGCTCGTCGAACAAAAAGACTTTCGGCTGCCGCACGATCGCGCGCCCCACGGCGACCCGCTGTCGCTGTCCGCCGGAGAGGGCCTTGGGCTTCCGCTCCAGGAGCTGCCCGAGGCCGAGGATCGCGGCGGCCTCGTTCACGCGCTTCTGGATTTCCGCCTTGGGAAATTTCCGCAGCTTCAGGCCGAATGCCATGTTTTCATAGACGCTCATGTGCGGGTAGAGCGCGTAGTTCTGAAAGACCATGGCGATATCGCGGTCCTTTGGCGGCACGTCGTTGATGCGCTTGTCACCGATGAAAATGTCGCCCCGGGAGATCTCCTCCAAGCCTGCAACCATGCGGAGCGTGGTGGATTTTCCGCATCCGGAGGGGCCGACGAAGACGACGAATTCGCGGTCGGCGATTTCGATGTTGAAGTCCCGGACGGCGGTGACGTCCCTGCCTTTGTCGCCGGGGTAGATTTTGTAAACGCTGCTCAGTGTGACCTTGGCCATGGCTCTTTCTTGTTTTTGGTTCCTGCTGCGCCCGTGGATTTAAGGCCCGCAGTGGGCGGCTGCCGGCCTGTTAAAGGCGACATCAAAGACCGGCTTAACTTGGAAGTCAACCGGAGGCCAGCCACTCATCGGGCGGACGCATCAAATTCCATGGGAGGCAACCAACTGGTCCCTCCCGGGATTTGCTCAGGTCCTTTCCCCTGGCTCCGCTCATGGCCGCCTGGAAATTCGCGGGCACGAGGGAATGCTCTCCTGCACCAGCGACTCACTTGACAATATTTTCCGCGCAATATAATAAACGATATTAATAATCAAAGTGATTAACAAATCAGGGAAGTGAGGAAATTTTTCTTATTCCCACTGAAAACTTTCTTTCCAGCATGAACCACCTATCGCCTCCCACCCGAGCAACGTTGTGGCGCGGCGCGCACCTGGCGGGTCTTTTGATCGTCACGGTCGCCTTGATGACCGGATGCGGTAAGAAGTCCGAAAATGCTGTAGCCGGGCCACCCGGGGGGATGCCGCCGCAGGAGGTTGCGGTGGTGACGCTGGCACCGCAGCGGGCGGAGATCGTCACGGAATTGCCCGGGCGGACCGCGGCCTGCCGGATCGCCGAAGTGCGTCCGCAGGTGAGCGGGATCATCCTGCAGCGCCTGTTTACGGAAGGGGCCCAGGTCAAGCTGGGCGAGCAGCTTTATCAGATCAATCCGGCGACGTATCAGACCGCATACGATAGCGCGAAGGCGGATCTGGCGAAGGCGGCGGCGGCGGCCCATGTGGCGGAACTTCTGATGGATCGCCGCAAAAAGCTGGCGGGCTCGAAGGTGATCAGCCAGCAGGATTACGACGACTCGTTTGCGGTGATGCGGCAGGCGGAGGCGGACATCGCCTCGCGGCAGGCGGTCCTGGAGGAGGCCCGCATCAATCTGGAATACACGAAGGTCCTCTCGCCGATCTCGGGATTCATCGGACGCTCGATGATCACCGAGGGGGCGCTCGTGACATCCGGGCAGGCCGGTGCGCTGGCGACTGTCCAGCAGCTTGATCCGATCTACGTGGACATCACCCAATCGAGCAGCCAGCTGCTCCGCCTGCAGCGCGAGGTGGCATCCGGCCATCTCAAGAATTCGAAGGTCGGCGAAGCCACGACCCGGCTGGTGTTCGAGGACGGCACGGAGTATTCCGAGCCGGGCACGCTCCAGTTCTCGGAGGTCGGGGTGGATCCGGGGACCGACTCGGTGACTTTGCGGGCGGTTTTTCCGAATCCCCGACGCGAGCTTCTTCCGGGGATGTTCGTGCGTGCGATTGTCAGCGAGGGAGTCAACGAGCAGGCGATTCTGGTTCCTCAAAAAGGCGTGACGCGCAACGTGCGTGGCGAGCCGACGGCGTTCGTTGTGGGCGAGGGGAGCAAAATCGAGCTCCGGGTGCTGAAAACCGACCGGGCCATCGGCGACAAGTGGCTGGTCACCGACGGGCTGAAAGCGGGTGACCGGCTGATCGTCGAGGGGCTGCAAAAGATTGCGCCCGGGGCCGAGGTGCGACCGGTGGAGGTCGCGGAAGAGACCGCAAAATAGGGCATGGTTAATTTTTTCATCGACCGCCCGATCTTTGCCTGGGTCATTGCCATCTTCATGATGCTGGCGGGCGCGCTCGCGCTGAAGACCCTTCCCATCGCGCAGTATCCGAGCATCGCGCCGCCTGCGGTATCGATCACCGTGAACTACCCCGGAGCCTCTGCGGAAACCGTCCAGAGCTCGGTGGTGCAGGTGATCGAGCAGCAGATGAACGGCATCGACAACCTGCTCTACTTTTCCTCCGAGAGCACGAAGGACGGAAACATGATGATCACGCTGACGTTCCGCCAGGGCACGAACCCGGACGTCGCCCAGGTCCAGGTCCAGAACAAGCTTTCGCTGGCGATTCCGCTCCTTCCGCAGGAAGTCCAGCAGAGGGGGATCCGGGTCGCGAAATCCACAAGAAACTTTTTGGTGATCGTGGCGTTCGTCTCCACTGACGGAAGCATGAACGCGGCCGACCTGCAGGATTTCGTCGTGTCGAACATCCAGGATCCCATCAGTCGCACGCCGGGGGTCGGGGACTTCCAGGTGTTCGGATCCCAATACGCGATGCGGATCTGGCTCGACCCCACAAAGCTCACGAACTACAGCCTCACTCCGGCCGACGTGCGGAACGCGATCGCGGCGCAGAATGTTCAGGTGGCTTCCGGCGAGATCGGCGGCCTTCCCTCGGCGGCCGGCCAGCAGATCAATGCCACGGTTCTCGGGCCGTCGCGGCTCTCGACGCCGGAGGAGTTCGGGAAGATCCTGCTTCGGGTCGATGCCGGCGGCGGGCAGATCCGCCTCAAGGACGTTGCGGAGATCAAACTCGACGGGGAAAACTTTTCGATCGCTGCCAAATACAACGGCCAGCCGACGTCCGGCATGGCGATCCGCCTGGCGACCGGAGCGAATGCGCTGACGACGGTCGAGGCGGTTCGGGCCACAATGGAGCGGCTTCAGCCGACGTTCCCCCACGGCGTGAAAGTCGTCTACCCGCTCGACACCGCGCCGTTTGTCGAGATCTCCATCCATGAGGTGGTGGTCACGCTCTTCGAGGCCGTGCTTCTGGTGTTTTGCGTGATGTATCTGTTTCTGCAGAATTTCCGGGCGACGCTCATCCCGACGATTGCCGTGCCGGTCGTGTTGCTCGGGGCGTTCGCTGTTTTATCCGCCTGCGGATTCTCGATCAACACGCTGACGATGTTTGCGATGGTGCTGGCGATCGGGCTGCTGGTTGATGACGCGATCGTCGTGGTCGAAAATGTTGAGCGCGTGATGTCCGAGGAGGGGCTTTCGCCGCGCGAGGCCACGCGCAAATCCATGTCGCAAATCACGGGTGCGCTGATCGGCATCGGCCTCGTGCTCTCCGCGGTGTTCGTGCCGATGGCCTTCTTCGGCGGCTCGACCGGCGTCATCTACCGTCAGTTCTCGATCACGATCGTGTCCGCCATGGCGCTCTCGGTTCTCGTGGCCCTGATCTTCACACCGGCCCTCTGTGCGACCCTGCTGAAACCGATTCCCAAAGGACACCGCGAGGCCACGAGGGGTTTTTTCGGGTGGTTCAACAAAACCTTCCACTGGGGGACGAATCAATACGTCGGCACCGTCACCGGCATCCTGAACCGGAGCGGACGGTTCCTTGTCATCTATCTGGCGATCGTTGTGGCCATGGTGGTTCTGTTCAAAAGACTCCCGACTTCGTTCCTGCCGGATGAGGACCAGGGGCTCATGTTTGCGCAGGTCACCACCCCGCCGGGCTCGACGCTGAGCAGCACGGAAAAAGTTTTGGACAAGGTGCGGGACTATTTGCTGAACGAGGAGAAGGCCAGCGTCGAGTCGGTGCTCACCGTGGCCGGATTCAGCTTCGGCGGTCGCGGGCAGAATGCCGGGCTGGTCTTCGTGCGCCTCAAAGACTGGAACAGCCGCCCCGGAAAACAGAACCGCGTGCAGGCGATTGCCAAGCGCGCGATGGCGCGGTTCATGAGCTACCGAGAGGCGCTGGCGTTTGCGTTTCCGCCGCCCGCCGTGTTCGAGCTCGGCAATGCCACCGGCTTTGACTTCCAGCTCATCGACCAGGCCGGCGTCGGCCATGAAAAGCTCATGGAGGCTCGCAATCAGCTCCTCGGGATGGCCGCCAAGAACCCCGAACAGCTTGTCGCGGTGCGCCCGAACGGGCTCAACGACGAACCGCAATACCGGATCAAGATCGACCACGAGAAGGCCGGGGCGCTCGGCCTGACGATCGCCGACATCAACAGCACGCTCTCGACCGCATGGGGGTCCGCCTACGTCAACGACTTCGTCGATCGCGGAAGGATCAAGCGCGTTTTCCTCCAGGGAAATCCTTCGTCGCGCATGCAGCCCGAAGATTTCGGAAAGTGGTATGTGCGCAACGCCTCCGGAAAAATGGTGCCTTTCTCCGCGTTCGCCACCGGGGAGTGGACCTTCGGCTCCCCGCGCCTCGAGCGATTCAACGGTCGCCCCTCCATGCAGATCCTCGGGCAGCCGGCGCCCGGCGAAAGCAGCGGCACGGCCATGAAGGCGATGGAGGAGATCGCTCACAAATTGCCGAAGGGGATCGGGTTCGAATGGAGCGGGCTCTCCTACGAGGAGCGCGCCGCCGGCGCGCAGTCGGGCTCGCTGTATGCCATCTCGCTTCTCGTCGTTTTCCTCTGCCTCGCCGCCCTCTACGAAAGCTGGTCGATCCCGACAGCTGTGATGATGTCGGTTCCGCTCGGCATCCTCGGAGCGGTCGTCGCCACGATGAGCCGGGGGCTGTCGAACGACGTGTTCCTGCAGGTCGGACTGCTCACGATCGTCGGGCTCTCCGCGAAGAATGCCATCCTGATCGTCGAGTTTGCGAAGGCGAACTATGATCAGGGCATGGGGCTGGTGGAAGCCGCTCTCGCCGCCTCACGCCAGCGGTTGCGGCCGATCCTCATGACCTCGTGCGCGTTCATGCTCGGCGTCCTTCCGCTCGCGCTCACGACCGGTGCCGGCTCCGGCGGGCAGAATGCCATTGGCACCGGGGTGATCGGCGGCACATTCTCCGCGACGTTCTTCGGCATCCTTTTCATCCCGCTGTTCTTCGTCGCCGTGCTCCGGCTGTTCCGCGTGAAACCACGAGCGATCGCGGGGACTGCCGGGTGAGATTCCCGTTCCTTGACCACGGAAAAGAATGGGCAGGAATGGATTATCCCCGGCGCGGCCGGGGCTCTACGGGAGAGGCTTCGCGAATGAGGGAAGCGCTATCGCGCGGGTAGTCGAACGGAGTTCTCATCCATTGGGATGAACTTTTGTTTTCTGCTTCGCAGAAAAGAATGGGCAGGAATGGATTCGAACCATTGAAGGCGTAAGCCAGTGGATTTACAGTCCACCCCGTTTGGCCACTTCGGTACCTACCCGTTGGGAAATTTGCGCGGAGTCAGTGGGTTACTGATTCGCCGGTGGGGCGACGCGCGGTTCGATGACAATGGATTTTATCACGATTTTTGGCAATGGAAAATCGTTGCTGTTTGTCGGCTGGTTGCTGATGTAGTCGAGGACGTCCAGTCCTTCGAGGACTTCGCCAAAGACCGTGAACTGGCCGTCGAGCTTCGGGAGCGGTTTCAGGCAGGCGTAGAACTGGCTGCCATTGGAATTTTTCGCGGGGTTGATGGCGTCGGGGAGGCGGGCCATGGCGACGGAGCCTTTGTCATGGCGGAGCTTGATCTCGGCGGGAATGGTAAAGCCGGGTCCGCCGGTCCCGGTGCGGTCGGCCTGGCCGTGACGGCTGGAGGGATCGCCGGTCTGGACCAGGGTTCCCGGCAGGGCGCGGTGGAACCGCAGGCCGTTGTAGAATTTTTTCCGGACGAGCTCCTTGAAATTTGCAACCGTGACGGGGGTGGAGGTATCGTAGAGCCCGATGACGACGCGTTGGAGTTCCCTGGCTTTTCCGACGCGGATTTGAAGGACGGCGACATCCGGTCCGAGAGGTGCGGCGTGGGCTGCCAGCAGGCCGGCGGCGAGGATCAGGAGAAGGGCGAGGTTGGATTTCATTCAGGTCAGGATGGGACGTTTTTCAAGTTTTCCAAGAGCATTGCCCGCCGCATCGGCGGCGACGAATGATTCGGAATCATCGAACTCACGGTTGAGATAACCAAGAGCGATGGTTTGCGCCAACTCAAAATCGTGGCACCAGCTGGTGAGGGTTCCGGCGACGTCGCCGGGGCGACCGGGCAAATGCAGGGAAAGCCGGGTTTCGGAGGTGGGTTCCAGCGTGCCATGGAAGGCGTGGAGGAGGCGGTTGACCCGTCCCACGCTCCTGAGCCTGGAGACGACTTCTTGGCCGACGTAGCAGCCTTTGTCAAAATCCACGGAGGAAGTTTCCAGGCGGGCTTCCTGCGGCAGGGTGTTGGTATCGAGCTCGGCTCCCCACGCGGGGAGGGCGCGCGCGATGCGGAGGAATTCCACCTCGGCGGGCTCTGCCATGAGAAGATGTGTGGGTTCGGTCTCCGTGTCGAATCCGGGGACGCCGAGCCTGTTGATTTTAAGGGATCCGGCAGGCGAAGCCCCGGTTCCAAAGGCGTGGAAGACCTGGGGCGCGGGGGCCATGTCTTCGAGGACGACATCATCCGAGATGATGTATCGCTCCAGCCTTGCGAGGGATTCTTCGCGCAGGCTTTCCTCGACTTCTACCACAAGGGCGTCGCTGTCTTTCCAAACCAGGACGGGCGCGCAGAGTTTGCCCTTGGCAGTGAGGAGCAGGGCCGGCTTTGCGGTTTCCCCGGCGAGTTTGGTGATGTCCGCCGTGAGCTGCCCGTTGAGATATCTGACGCGATCGGCACCGGTGAGGCGGATCCGGGATCTGTGCCGGAGCGGGAAATACCCTCCGGAGTCGCGGAGGGCTTGGATTCGCTCCGCAGGAGCTTTGCTCACTTTCCGCCGCGGAAGAGGCTCCAGCCGCGTGCCGCTTTGGTTTCCGCTGCCGCGGGCTCCGGCTTGGCAGCCTCGGGGGATACCTCCGGCAGCGCGTGGCCCTGACCAGGAAACCCGTAGAATCTGGAAATTACGGAGAAGTCGGAATCTCCCCAGCCCTGTTGGATGCCCGCCATGGCAGCGCCGGCGAATGCGGAGGCGGCGGGAAGGTCAATCTCCTTCTCCGCGGCGAGCCCGAGGGCAAGCTGGATATCCTTGAACATGTGCTTGAGAGAAAACCTGGGCTCGAAATCGCCGGAGATCATCCCTGGAATTTTCATGTCCGCGAGCGGGGAGCGGACGGCATGGGACTGAAGCGCGAGCGAAAGCTTTCGGAGGTCGATTCCGTTTTTGTCGAGAAGCGCATGCGCCTCGGCGAGGGCCTCCACGGCGGTCGCCGCGATGAGGTTGGTGGCAATTTTGACAACGGATGCCTGCCCGATGTCGCCGATCTCCAGAATCTGCTTCGAGGAGGCCTGAAGGAGTGGGCGGACGGATGAGAGGACTGCCGAATCACCTCCGATGTAGTAGACGAGCTCGCCGCGCTCCGCCGCGTCGCGGCTTCCGGTGAACGGGGCATCGAGAAACTTTGCGTGACGTGAGGCCACGATTTCCGCGGCCTCCCTGGTCTCGTGGGGGGAGATCGTCGCGTGGTTCATCACCACGTGATCGGGAGTCAGGGCCGGAGCGAGATTTTTGACGACGGAGATCAATGCGGGGCCGTCAGAAACAAAGATCTGGATGTGCTTTGCGGACTCGGCCACTTCGGCGGGGCAGCTCAGAAAATTCGGTTCCGGACGCGGGGAGCGATTGTATAGCCACACCTGGTATCCGTTTTTTCTCAAAGCGGAGACCACCCTGCTTCCAATGATGCCGAGCCCGATGACTCCGGCGGTGGGTTTGACCTGGCGTCCCATTCGCCCGCTCAATTTGCTGGTGGCAGCGTGGATTCGATCTGGGCCGAGTCCTTGAGTTTTTTCAAAATAGCCTGAACCGCTTCCCTCTGCTTGGCACTCTTGAGGTAGGCGGTGATCTGGTCTTTGACCTCCTCGAACGGAACTGTGCCGGCCGGCTTCTTCTCGGTGACTTTGATGACATGCCAGCCGAACTGGGTTTTCACCGGATCGCTGATCGTGCCCGGCTTCTGGCTGAAGGCGGCTTCGGCGAATTCCGGCACCATGCGGTCCTTGGCGAAGAATCCGAGATCGCCGCCCGAATCCTTGGCACCGGGCTCCTCGGAGAGTTCCTTGGCGAGCTTGCTGAAGTCCTCGCCCTTTTTGGCGCGGGCGGCGGCCTTCTTCGCGGCGGCCTCCTTCTGCTTCACGACTTCCTCGGAGTCATCCTTGTTGACCATGAAGAGGATGTGGCTTGCCTTGACCGTTTCGGGGTTTTTAAATTCCTCGGTGTTCGTGTCGTAGAATTTCTTCGCATCCGCGTCGGTGATCTTGTCCCCGTCCTTGATCTGGCTCTGCATCCAGCGCTGCTGCTGGAGCATGGTGCGGAGGGCTGTCTTGAGCTTGTCCGGAGACTGACCGGCTTCCTTGAGCTGGGCTTCAAAGGCTTCCTCGGTCGGGAACTGCTTTTTGAGCTTGGCGATTTCGGCGGTGATATCCTCGTCGGAGACGGTCTCGCCGGCGGCGGCTTTTGCGACCAGCTTGTCCATGATCAGCTCGTCAAGGATCTGGCGGTAGCCATTCAATTTCTGGTCGGCGGTGAGGTCGGCCGCCTTCACGCCTGACGCCTGGACGGCGGCGGCGAAGGCCTCTTCGACCTGGGCCTTCGTAATGTCCTCCCCATTGACCTTGGCAACAGGATCCTTCAAATCCACCGAAGGCGCGCTGGTTTCCGAAGGGGCTGCGGCGTTTGTGGCTGGTGCGGGAGCCGCCGTCGCGGTCGGGGCGGCGGTCGGAGTTGCCGTCGGCGCCGCTGTCGGAGCGGGCTTGGCGGGAGCCTCAACAGGAGCCGGGGCTGGCTTGCAGGCGGGCAGCAGCACAAGAGCTGCTGCAGCAACCGGGGAGAGGATGGTGGCGGAGAGATGAAATTTTGTCATTGGAATAAGAGACACACGATGCGCAGGAATGTTCAGCAAATGCGAGTGGAAAAACACGGAAATCAAAGCCGGGCCCTCCGGTTGCCGCGGCCGCCAATTTTTTCGGGCACTGAAATTCTGATGCTATCCGCGGAAAGAGATGTATTTTCAGGGGCCAAGCATCGAAGGTTTTCCACATGTCGTTCTCAGCCATTCTCGACCAATCCCTCAGGGACAGATCCCGCGTTGTCAGGGGGTTTGAGGCGCTCCTGGAGCCGATGGACAAGCGTGGGCTGGGGGAGCTTGCGGCGGGCGCGGCGGCGCTGACGAGGCGGCATTTCGGCCGCACGATGAGGTTGTTTGCGCCGCTTTACCTCTCGAATGAATGCATCAATTCCTGCGCCTACTGCGGATTTTCCCGCGAGAATGCGATCCAGCGGGTGACGCTTGAGATCGACCAGGTCGAGGCCGAGGCAAGGCATCTGGCAGCCGAGGGGTTCCGGAATGTCCTGCTGGTCGCAGGCGAGCACCCGAAGTTTGTCAGCGGGGATTACCTGGCCCGCTGCATTGCGCGGCTGCGCGGGTTTGTTCCTGGCATCTCGATCGAGGTGGCACCGATGGAGAGCGAGGCCTACCGGCCGCTGGTGGCCGCCGGGGCCGAAGGGCTCGTGGTCTATCAGGAAACCTACCACCGCGAAACCTACCGGAACATGCACCTGCACGGGCCGAAAAAGGATTTTGACTGGCGGCTGGACACGGCGGAGCGGGGCCATGAAGCGGGATTCCGCCGGGTGGGGATCGGCGCGCTCTTCGGGCTTTGGCACTGGCGGGAGGAGGCGCTGGCGCTCGCCGCGCACCTCGAGCATCTGCAGCGCGTTTGCTGGCGCTCGCAGATCACGGTGAGCGCACCGAGGCTGCGTCCGGCCGCAGGCGAGTTCGAGCCCCCGCATCCGTTGCCCGACCGGGAGTTCATCCAGCTTCTCTGCGCATTGCGGGTGACATTTCCCACGGTCGGCATCGTGTTGAGCACGCGGGAGTCAGCGGCTCTGCGCGACGTGGTGGCCCCGCTCGGCGTGACAATGATGAGCGCCGGCAGCCACACGGAGCCCGGCGGCTACACGGGACAGGGGCGCGAGGCGCTTCACCTGACGGTAAGGGGGAAGGCGGTGACTGGAACCGGCGGGGTGTCCGCAACCGAGCAGTTTGCGATTTCCGATGACCGGGATGCCCGGACGATGGGAGCCTCTCTGGCGGATATGGGGCTGGAGCCGGTCTGGAAGGATTGGGATGCGGGCATTCTCGGTGCCGCATGAAGACGCTGACGATCAACGGGGCTGGCCAGCAGTTGAGCGCCGGCACAGTTGCGGGGATGGTGGAGGAGCTGGGTCTGCCCGGACCGCTGGTTCTTGTCGAACTCAACGGGCTGGCTTTGCGGAAGTCGGAATGGGGGGAGACGCCGCTCCGGGATGGCGACCGGATCGAGATCCTTCGGATCGCGGCAGGCGGGTGAGGCAACGCCCGCAGTGCCCGTTTGTTTCCGGCGCAATCCAAAAAGCGGGACGGCACGGCGACCGTCCCTCCGGTGGGATTCCTACAGCGAGGAAGCGGTGCGGGTCTTGTTCTCCCAGCGGGTCAGGAGGTGGATGACCAGATTGGTTCCGAACTTGTAGGTCACATCAAGGGAGCCGGGCGTGAGGTTTCGCAGATAAACCTTGCTGTTATTCCAGATCACGTCGTTCATTGCGACAAGCTGGTTTTTTTCATTTCTCCGCGTATCGATCTGTCCCTGCTCGTTGAGTCCGATCTGCCACATGTCGCCGTAGTCGTTCGGGGAGTAAATGATCGCGACCTCGCCGTAAATTTTCAGGGTATAGATCGGTTCGCGATAGAAGTTCAGGCCGGGCGGGACTTCCTTGACCTCCGGGTAGTAAGTCTGGGTGTAGATCGGATGGTTGGCCGGCAGTGGCTCCCAATCCTTGTCCACATCGGGGATGACGCGCTTCATCTCCCTGCGGAACGCGATGTCGAAGCGGGAGTTTCTCCCCGGGACCGAGCTGTCGCCCCAGACCGCGCCGCCAAGGCGGATGTATTTCTGGAGGTTCTCCACCTCTTTGTCGCTGAGCCTGAAGTCGCGGGTTCCGGTCATGAAAATGAACGGGGGCTTGACCGAGAACAGCTCGTCGCTGTCGAGCTTGATGGCCTTCACATTTTTCCAGTTGGTCTTCACCTTGTTCTTCGACCTCGACTGCATGAAGTAAAGGAGGTTCGGGAGGCTGCCGTTCCAGATCACGTTGTTGGTGATCTGGACCGTCGAGTTCCAATTTCCCCCGGCATATTGGCCGAGATAGGCGGTGAACTCGAACTCCCTGCTGCGGGTTCCCGTGCCGGTGCCGCTGCCCTTGCCCCAGCCGCCGGTGAAGGCTTTGATCGCCGAGGCCTGGGCGCCGGTGAGCCCGTCGGCCCCAGCGGTGGAGGGCTTGGGCGCGCTCATTTCCGCGGCCGGAGGAGTCGTCGGGTTCACCGGAGTGATGATCATCGGCGCCATGGTGAAGTTCACGGGCGACGGGGCAACCGTGGTGATGGTGTTCACCGGGTTGGTGGTGGGGGTCACGGTGATATTCGGAGTTGTCGGGACCGGCTGGGTTGTTGGAGGCGGGGCTGTGACCGCTGCGTCGCCTCCCACGAATCCGCCGCCTTCCCCCTCGAAATCCGGCGGCTCCTGGACCGCTTGGAAGAGCACGGTTGTTCCAAAAATCGCCACGAGAATGACGTGGAGGACAAAAGAAATCGTGAAATCCCGGGAGTTGCTGAATTTGTCGATCAGCTTCTGGAGCATTGGACTCTTGGCGGAGGGCATGGTGGAACCCTAGGACATTCCCGATCCGCTTGCGAGAAAAAATCTCATCTCCTGCCGCAGCCGGGTGTGATCAAACGCGGCTGAGGTTTCCTAGGTGCCCAAGCGCGGCGCGATCAGAGCCGGCTCGCGCCCGTGTTCAAATTTTCCCAGCGGGTGAGGAGGTGGATGACGATATTGGTGCCGAACTTGTAGGATTGTTTGAGCGAATCCTCGGTGAGGTTCCGGAGGTAGGTTCCGCGGTTGTCCCAGATTTTTTCATTGGTGGCGACGAACGCGCCCTTTTCATTTCTGCGGAGGTCGATCTTCCCCGACTTGTCGAGGCCGACCTGCCACATGTTTCCATAATCGTTCGCTGTGTAGACCACCGCGATCTCGCCGTGGATTTTCAGAACCTCGACCGGATCGCGATAGGAGTTGAGGCCGGCCGGCACATCGCGGACTTCGGGGAAGAAGGCCTTGGTGAAAACCGGATGCTGCGCGGGGAGCCGCTCCCAGCCGCTGTCCACATTGCCGACCACCTTTTTCATCTCCCGGCGGAATGCGATGTCGAACCGGGAATTTTTTCCCGGCACCGAGCTGTCGCCCCAGATCGCCCCGCCGATCATGAGGTATTTCCGCAAATTTTCGATCTCCTGCGGGGAGAGTTCAAAGTCGCGCGTTCCGGTGAGGAAGATAAACGGAGGTTTTTCCGAGAACAGTTCGTCGCTGTCGAGGCGGATGGCCTTCACGTTCTGGTAGTTGGTTTTCACCTTGCTGTTCGAGAAGGCGCTCATGAAATACAGAAGGTTGGGCAGGCTTCCATTCTCCACTTTGTTGTTGGCAACGAGATTCGTCGAGTTCCAGTCCCCCTTGGCGTATTGGCCGATGTATGCGGTGAACTGGTATTCCGGCGGCCTGCCGCCCGAGGAGGGTTTCACCCAGTCCTCCCGGAATTCCTTCATGGCGGCCATCTGTTCGCGCGGGATTTGTCCTGCATCTGGAGCCGGCAGCGGGCGTGAAATTGCCGGATCCAGCCCGGCCGGGGTTTTCAAGGCCATATCCCCGATCGGCGGCGCGGATTCCTGCGGCGGCGGAAGGTGGGTAATGATGTCCTGGATTGATGGTTGCTGGGATGGCTGTTTGATGAGATCTGGAATTTCCGGTGCGGGGCTTTCGTGCTTCGGGGCAGGATTTGCCGCCGCCTGCGGTTGAACAAACTGCTCGTCTCCGGAGGAGATTTCCGGGGGTTCATGGACCGCCACATAGAGGATCCGCGATCCGAATGAGACGACGAGGATGAGGTGGAGGATCAGTGAGATGGAGAAATCCCTCGACCGCGCAAGTCTGCCGATGAGATTCCGCCGAACTTCGGAGGTGGTATGCCGGGGAGACATAACGGCAGTGTAGTTTCAAATGCCGCCAGAATGCGAGAAAAAAAGCCGATGACCGGCCGCATTGGGCGTGATCAAAACTGGGTGGGGTTCGATGGGATAATACGAGGCAGGGGCGGGCCTCCGGACCGACCGAAGAAGGAGGCTGCGGCGGGCCGGGGACGTCCCGCCCTGCCCAAAAATAGCATTCAACCGCACCCACATTTGATCGCACCCGGCCGGCATTGCGGAGCGAGGGGCAGTTTACTGCGCCGACATGCCGACCCAGATAAACCCGCGCGGCAGGTTGCCGGGGTGGCGCTGGACAGGGCGGTCTCTTCTCAGCTTTTTCGCCAGCGCGGACCGCTACTTTGCTGCGAGGATGCGCTCGGTGTATTTGGCGAGGATGTCGCATTCGAGGTTCACCTCGTCGCCGGCTTCGAGCCTGCCGAGGTTCGTCACTTTCCGCGTGTGGGGGATGATCCAGATCGTGAAGGTATCATCGCCGACTTCCGCGACCGTGAGGCTGACGCCGTTGATCGCGACAGAACATTTGTAGGCGATGTAGCGGGCGTAGGCGGCCGGCATTTCGAAATCCAGTCGCAGGTCGCCGCCTTTGGGGGTCGCCGCGCGGAGGACGGTTGTCGTGTCCACGTGGCCCTGCACAAAATGCCCGCCCAGCCGTCCGTCGGCCGCGAGTGCGCGCTCGAGGTTGATTTTCGTTCCCGGCCGCACGGATTTGAGGTTCGTGCATTTCAGGGTTTCGTCGAGGAGATCGAACGAGATGAGTTCCTTCTTGTGCGAGGTGACGGTGAGGCAGCAGCCGTTGATGGCGACGCTGTCCCCGGTCCGGATCCGCTTTTCGATATGCGGCGCCGAAACGGTGAGTTGCGTCGATTCCGTGGTGCGGCGGAGCCATTGGCACTCGCCCATTTCTTCAACCAGTCCTGTAAACATCCGGCGATCATTTCCTGAGAGTGACCCGAGCGCAATCGTTTTCCGCAGCCCGCGCTGGCGCGTCTTGCGATCCTGCGATTCTATGTTAAGCACCTGCCATGGCGTTGTTTCCCGGGTCCCTGAAGAAGTGGGTGTTCGCACTGGCCCTGGCCGGTGCCCTCGGGATTCCGGCGGCGCGGGCCGCCGCTCCGGACCATGCGGATTTTCCAACGCCGGTGGAAAGTTATGCGGACGGCGGGGAGACGCGCCTCCTGGTGAAGCTTGCGGGCAGGGTGCAGAAGGATCCCTTCAACGCGGTCGCCACACTTCTGTTTCTGGGAGCGATCGCGCATACCTTTCTCGCCGCGAAATTCCGCGGGATCTCCCACCGGTTTGAAAAGCAATATGAGGAGATCCGCGCGAGGCTGGATGGCGGGGAGTCCTCCAGCCGGAAGCTCGAGCGGGCGGCGGACAGGAAGAAGTTTTTTGAGGTCGTGTTCCATTTTCTCGGTGAGGTGGAGGCGGTGTTCGGGATCTGGGTGATCCCGCTCGCGATTGCGATGACGTTGATGGAGGGCCCCGAGACGGCGCGCGCCTACATCAACGGGGTCAATTTCACGGAGCCGATCTTTGTCGTCGTGATCATGGCCATCGCCAGCTCGCGTCCGGTCCTCTACTTCGCCGAGGCCTGCCTGAGGGTGGTGGCGAATCTCGGCCGGGGAACGCCCGCGGCGTGGTGGCTGTCGCTCCTGACCGTGGGTCCTCTGCTCGGATCCTTCGTGACCGAGCCCGCAGCCATGACGATCTGCGCGATGCTCCTGGTGGCGAAGTTTTACCGGCTCGAACCCTCCATGCCTCTCCGCTACGCCACGCTCGGCCTGCTCTTCGTGAACATTTCGGTCGGGGGGACGCTCACCCATTTCGCAGCTCCGCCAGTTGTGATGGCGGCCACGAGATGGGATTGGGGCACGCCGTTCATGATGGCCAATTTCGGCTGGAAGGCCGCGCTCGGGATCGTGGCGTGCAACCTTCTGGCCTTTCTGGTCTTCCGGCGCGAGCTTCTCGCCCTCAGCGCTCCGGTGGGTGAGTTCGACAAGCCCAAGCCGGATGTTCCGAAGTGGATCGTGGGCACCCACCTTCTATTCATCGGCTTCGTCGTCTATGCGTCCCACTACGCCGCCGTCGTCGTCCTCACGTTCATGCTGTTCCAGGCCTTCGTGATGGCGACCGAGCGGAACCAGGATCTCATCAGCCTGAAGTCTCCCATTCTTGTGGGCTTTTTTCTCGCCGGGCTCGTTATCCACGGCGGATGCCAGGGGTGGTGGATCGAGCCCGTGCTGACGAGCCTGAACCCGCTCCAGCTCCTGCTCGGCTCCACCGTGCTCACCGCTTTCAACGACAATGCGGCGATCACCTATCTCGCGTCGCTCGTGCCGGGGTTTTCAGCGCAGGCGAAACTCGCGGTCATGGCGGGTGCCGTCGCCGGCGGCGGTCTCACCGTCATCGCGAACGCGCCGAACCCGGCCGGCCAGTCGATCCTGCAATCCCACTTCGGAGCAAATGGCGTGGATGCCGTGAAGCTCCTCCTCGCCGCCCTCATCCCGACCGCGATCATGATTCTGGCCTTTCTCTTCCTGCCCTGACGGGAAGAAGATGGAATCTTTGCCGAACGGCATGCCCAGTTCCTCAAAACTCTCCACCGACCAGTCGCTGATCCGCCGGGATCTCCTTCACCAACCGGCAGAAGCGCGCGTTCGAGCAGGTGCGGTTTCTGCTGCAGCAGCAGCTGGACGGCCATCCGGTCACGCCGTCGAACCCGGATGAAATCTATGCGGAGGCGGTGGCATCGCGGATCCGTGACGCGCAGTCGACTGTGGCAAAGAACCAGATGGCCGTTGTTTGGAGGCTGCTCGGTTACTTCAAGCCCTACCGCAAGGAGGTCGCGCATGATCTGAGGCAGGAGGTCTACGCGCATCTGCAAAAAGTCGCCATCGACGGGGTGGACCTGAACTCGCTCGACATGGCCGGAACCGATCCCAGGCGGGGGGTGGGTTGTGCGTGATACCACCGGCGATCTCTACCGCATCCCCAGGCCCGAGGAGATTGATCAGGCCAGCAGAAGATTGCTTTGGGCATTCCTGGATTAAAATTCCCGCGTGCGGGGGGAGGCGGTTTTTCATGGACAGGAAGGGCTTCCTCATCAAAAACAATGCCCCGCATGCGTAGTTTTCTGAAGATTTGTTACTGGCTTCCCGCCCTCGTTCTGTCCGCCCTTCTGCTCTCCTCTTGTGCCTCTGTCAGCGTGAGGGACGTCGCCCGCTTGGATCCGAACCCGCCATCCCGATTGCCGGAGAAGGTTCTCGTCGCACCGTTTTCCTTCAGCGAAAAGGAAATTCGGGTCGACCGTTCCGGGGCCGCGCTTGAAAATTTCAAATTCAACCTCCGCGAGTTTATGACCAGAAGCCTGGTGCGGCGGCTTCCGAAGTATGTGGCGCCGGCCGAGGCGATCGCCGTCAACGCGCCTCTCCCCCGGGGAAATTATTGGCTCATCCGCGGAAACTTCGACCGGATCTATCAGGGCAGCCGGTTCCTGAGGTCGGTGGTCGGGCTGGGAGCCGGGGCCACCCGCATGGAGACCACCACCGTGATCTACGATCTCTCCGGCCCCGAGCCGATGCCCTTCCTGCGGATTGTCACCACGGGCGGATCAAATATCTCGCCGGGAATCGGGGGGGTCGCGACATTCTTCATCTCCGGGCCGACCGCACTGACCAACCTCTTCAACGTGGTGGATGGCATTCGGAGCGGGATCACCTTCGATACGATCCGCACCGCCCGCGAGGTCAATTCCTCCCTCTCGGAATATCTGTATCAGCGCGGGGCAATCCCGTATAAAAAAGCCGCCGGCCCGAAGCGTCTGGGCTCATTTCCAAACCGGCTTGGGCCACCCGATCGCGCGAAGCTAAAGGGCGCGCTCACCGTCGAACCGGCACCGCAATAAGGGCCGGTCAGGCCTGAATAAGTGATTGGTTGAGAGTTGATTGTGTGATAATTAAATCGCTGGGAAGCGCCTGCAAAGCTTGCCATGTCAAAGGCTGTGGGCTAGGCTGACACTGCCCGAAGGGCATTTTCTTATGGCTAATGCAATGGTTATTGGGATCGGTGGGGTTGGCTCCGTGATCGGACAGAAGCTCCACGAATATGATTGTTTCGACCGGATTGTTCTCGCGGATATGGATCCGGTTTTCGCGCAGCAGCTCGCTGCCAAGACGCCGAAAAACCGGTTTGTCGTCGTGCAGGCGAACGCGATGGACATCGACGGCCTCACGGCATTGATGAAGGAACACTCGGTCACCGTGACTTGCAACGCCTGCGTCTGCCAGACGAACCACTCGGTCCTGGAGGCCTGCCTGCGCGCGGGTTCGCACTACCTCGACATGGCCGCAGACATCTACTCCGCACCGGGCGTCAAACGCCCCGGGAAAAATTCTTTCGAGGCCGAGATCGAAAAATTCCACCAGCCGTTCCTCGACCGCGACCTCGCGGGGATCCTGTGCATGGGGATGGATCCGGGGGCGGTGAACGTGTTCGCCCGCTGGGCGATCGACCGGCTCGACACCGCATCCAGCATCCGCGTGCTCGACGCCGACAATGCCGAGGTGAAGGGCTACCGGTTCGCCGTCCTGTTTTCCCCCGAGACATTTTTTGAGGAGCTGGGAGCCGCGCCCTACTACGTGAAAGACGGGCGGGTCATCAGTGGCAAGCCGCTTGAGACCGAGGTCGAATGGGTGCGCTTCCCGGATCCGATCGGCCTCCAGAAGACCTATGCCGTCGCCCACGAAGAGGGCGTCAGCCTCGGGATTTATCCGCCGTTCGTGGAGAAGGGGGTCCGGTATTCCGTCTTCAAATACAGCGTCCCGGACAAGGTCGTGAACATCTCCAAATCGCTCCAGCTCCTCAACCTCGACACGTGGAAAAAAGTCCGCGTGGACGGCGTCGAGGTGGCGCCGGTGCGCGTGGCCAGCGCCCACCTGCCGAAGCCCGCCCAGCTTGGGGCGACCGTGGATGGCTACTCGTGCGTCGGCACCGAGGTGCGCGGCACGAAGGACCGGAAGCGCGTTGAGTATTTTGTCTACTCGATGGACAGCCACCGCGACACCTACGAAAAATACGGATACTCGCTCACGCTCGTGCAGACGGGGATTCCGCCGGCGCTCACGGCCAAGCTCCTGGCCACCGGAAAAATTCCCGAGCGCGGGGTGATGATGCCGGAGGCGCTCGATCCCGAGGAACTCATGAACCACTTCACCCGCGAGGGGCTTCCGATCTTTGTCGAGAAGCGCGAAGTGGAAAGAATCTGAAGCCACAGCCATGACACCGAAGCCGCTCTACATCAACGGCCGCCATGTGGCTTCCGGAATCACCCATACCGTGAACAACCCTTGGAACGGCGCCCGGCTGGCGGACGTCTGCGTGGCGGATGGCTCACAGGTGGAGGAGGCGGTCGCAACGTCCCACACCGCCTTCCAGACCACGCGAAAGATGGCCGCCGATGCCCGCGCGGTCATCCTGGAGAATATCGCGCTGCTCATCGCGGAGCGCCGGGCGGATTTTGTTTCGACGATCGTCGCCGAAGCGGGAAAGCCGGTGGCGTTTGCGGAGGCGGAAACCGAGCGCGCGCGCCTGACATTCCGCTTTGCTGCCGCGCTCGCCCTCTCCGACGAGGGCCACGGGATTGCGATGGATGCGAGCGCACCGGGCGCCGGACATTTCGGATTGGTGAAGCGCTTTCCAATGGGCGTGATCCTCGGGATCACCCCGTTCAATTTCCCGCTCAACCTCGTCGCCCACAAAGTCGCCCCCTGCCTCGCAACCGGCAATACCATGGTCCTCAAGCCGGCGCTGAAGACCCCGCTTTCCAGCCTCCTGCTGGCGGAGGTGCTCGACGCAGCCCAGGTTCCTCCGGGCCAGATCAATGTGGTCCCATTCGGTCACGATCACATCCCGCCGCTCCTCGCGGATCCGCGGATCAAGATGGTCAGCTTCACCGGCAGCGCCCGGGTTGGGTGGCGGATGAAGGCGCAGGCCGCAAAAAAGAAAGTCGCCCTCGAGCTGGGCGGCAACGCGGCGGTCGTCGTCGAGCCGGACTGCGACTGGAAGGCCGCGATTCCCAAGATCGCCTCTGCGGCCTTCGGATATGCCGGGCAGTCGTGCATCAGCGTCCAGCGCATCCTCGTCCACAAGGATATCCACGCTCCTTTCCGCGAGGCGCTGGCTGGCTATATCAACGAGAAAATCTCCGCGGGTGATCCTGCGGACAAATCCACCGTCGTCGGACCGATGATCAATGCGGACGAGCGCGAAAAAATCGTCGGGTGGATCAAGGAGGCGGAAGCCCGGGGAGCCCGCCGGCTCACGCCATTGCGCGTCGAAGGCCGTTCGCTTCTCGGACCGGTTCTTCTCGAAAATGTCCCTGCAAACTGCTCCGCGCTCTGCGAGGAGGCCTTCGCCCCTCTCGCTGTCCTGCAAAGCTACGATTCATTTTCCGAGGCCCTCGCGATGGTCAACGACTCCGCATTCGGACTTCAGGCCGGTGTGTTCACCGGCGACATCCGCAAGGCCCTGCTTGCCTTCGAAGAGCTCGAGGTCGGAGGAGTCATGATCGGCCAGGTCCCCACGTTCCGCGTCGAGAACATGCCCTATGGCGGCGTCAAGGAAAGCGGCTTCGGCCGCGAGGGCGTCCGCTACGCGATGGAGGAGATGACCGAACCGCGGTGCCTCGTCATCAACCGGGGCTGAGTTTTGGCCCGAAAACGTCCTTTGCTCGGAGCGATACGCGGCCCGCTATTCCCGGGCGATCGCCTGGGGCGCGGCATCCGTTGCCCAGCCAGGGGCGGGGGCCTCGAAGGCGAGATGTTCTTTGGTCAGCGGATGCAAGAACGACAATTTCCAAGAATGCAGGCGGAGCGGGGGTTGCGCGGGATCGAGGGTCATGGCGGATCCGATTTTCCCCTCTGCCAGATAAGCCGGATCGCCGCAGACCGGCAGGCCGAACTGCCAGAGGTGGATGCGGATCTGGTTTGTGCGGCCGGTCCGCGGCCGGGCTTCGAGCAACGATGAGCCATCGGCGAAGCGCTGGATGACTTGAAAGTCCGTGAGCGCCTCAAGCCCGGCTTCTTCGCAAGGTGTGTGATCAAATGCGGGCGAGGTTTCCTTGGCGCACGAAAGGTAGGGTCAGACCTCCGGGCTGACCGTTCCCCACGCGGCGGGCCGGGGATGTCCCACCCGATCCAGTCATTGCGTCCAACCGCACCCACATTTGATCACGCCCGCGCGGACTTACCGGTCAGCGTCGAAAAATCCCGATGCGGCGACGGTTGCCGAGCGGGGGTCGGCCACCGACTTCAAGAGTCGCTGCCTTGCGGCGGGGCGGGGAGTGGTTGGGGCGGCCGCCCATTCCGCGAGGAGGAGGGAGGACATGTGGTCGATCCGCGTGCGAAGGCTTTCCAGCGTGGGAGGTTCTCCGGGGGGAAGGGGATCGCCCTTCCGCCATTTGGCCATCCAGGCTTCCTGCTCGAGGCACGAGGCTTCGATCTGCGCGCGGACAAACCGTGAAACCAAAGCCTCCTCGATTCCCGCAGCCTCTCCCTGGCGGACGAGCTTGCCGAGGACTGCAGCCTCGCGCGCAGGATCCCTGACCGGCAGGCCGTCCGCCCATTTGGCCCAGGCAACATCGTGCGCGAGCTCCAGTCGCTCCGCCATCATGCTTACGACCGGTTCGCTTTCCTCCGGCAGCGGGGCAGTGCTGGCGCACCCAACGAGGAGAAGCGGAATGAGGGGCAGCCCTGCCTTGAGAACATTCATCCCGAAAACGGATTTTTCCCGCGAATCAAGCGAACGAACGCGAATAAGGTTAAGCAGATGGAAAAAGGCGGCCACGTTTTAAATTGTGTATGTAGCCAGTCCCTCCTTATTTGTGAGGATTCGTGACGGGCGCTTCTGCGATTTGCGGGGAGGGTGGCGCATCTTCCGGGACTTCCGCGAGGTTATCGCGAGAGGAGATTTTCCGGACGCTTGTCTTCCGGGGTGGGTTTGGCCTTTGGCCCGGGGAGGGGAACCGGGCGGTCGCTCAGTGTCGGCAGAGATTGTTCCGGCGGTGTGGCTGTTGGATCGTAAACCTGCCCGCCGATAACCAGAACGCTTCCATCGCTTCCCCGGCGGAGCTCCGGTCGGGTGGAAAACTCGTTGTAGGACTTGCGCTCCATCACCTCGCCGTTGAGTCCGATCTTGGAGTAAACGAAGGATTTCGGGGCGACGTTCTGAAGGATATGAATCCTGTTCTGGGTATCGAGGAGGATGTTGGGGTTCCCGAAGGTGAGAAACTTTCCGAGCTGGTGCGTGCAGTAGACGATCCCCGCCTGCTTGTCCTCGATCCGGATGTAGAGCTGGGTGCTCTGCGGAAGCCGGTGCGAGAGCAATGAGATCAGGCGGGTGGTGCCGCCGCCGGGCGAACCGTCGGGCACACCGACGGATTTCTGCCAGATCACATGGCCGTCGGTGACTTCAAAATTGAGTGACGGCGACGCGAAGAACCGGTTGTTTTGCTGCGAGAAGACATTTGCCTTCAGGCGGTATCCGCCGAATTCGCTGACGGGAAAGATGGGGGTGAGGTTGACGGTCCGGGAGATTTTCTGCTGGGGTCCGAGCTCGATCGGCTGGTTGGCATATTCACCGTTCACCGGCGCGATGGGCCGTCCGTCGAGCGTTTCCAACTGCAAGCCGAACCACTTGTTGTTTCCGCTGTCCGCGAGGGCGAGTTCGTTTCCGGAGAGGTTGGTGATTGTGACGGTGACGAGGATCGGCTCGTAAGCGATGTAGAGCGTCCGCTTCATCGAGATATCCACCTGCACCTGGGCACTTGCGGTGAGGGCAGCCAGGAGGAGGGCTGCCAGAACGAGATAAAGCCTCATTTCTTGGCGGGTGCAGTGTCGGAGGCGGTGCGGAAGCCGAGGGCGTCATCCTGCTGAAGGTCCATCAGCAGGAGGATGCGGCGGGTCACGGACGGATCATTTGTCTTCCAATTTCCGCCACGGATCACCGGCACTTTTCCGCCGCCTTCCGGGCTGGGCACAATGGATCCGGTCCACTCCGAGACATTGCCTGAAGCGCCCACCATACCGAATGGGCTCTTGTCGCCTTTCTTCGCATCCACCGGATTCCAGCGCTTGAAGCCGTCCTTGTCTCCGCCCTTTTTGGGATCGGGATCGAGATCGGCTCCGGTGTTTGCGCGGGAGTGGGAGGCATCCTCCTCGTTTCCCCAGGAAAACTTTGCCCCACTTGTTCCGCGGGCGGCTTTTTCCCATTCCAGCTCGGTGGGCAGGCGGCGGCCTTTCCACTTGGCATAGGCATAGGCGTCAAACCAATCCACGCCGAAGACCGGGGAATTCACGTCGAGCGCGGCTTCCTTGTAGCGTCCCCACCGCTTGGCGCGCTGGTAATATCCCGGGAACGGGGGGGTGAGCTCCTTTTTGTCCGCCCACTCCACCGGCACATGGGTTTTTCCCTTCGGTTGCTCCGGATGCTCATACTGCGCGACCTTGTCCGGATTTTTCTCAAGGAAGTCGAGGAACTGGGCGTATTGGCCGATCGTGACCTCATACTTGTCGATGGAGAATGCCGGCAGGGTTTCTTTCTTCCCATCCTGGTAAATGAATTCGCCGGCCGGGACTTCAACCATCTCCTCGAGGCTGCGGACGGTGGCGCTTTTGGAGCCGCTGAGGGCATACTTGATGGCAAAGAGGGCTGCTGCCAAAAGGACGAGGGAGACCATCGAGTTGATGATCATCCCGCGTTTCTGGCGCTTCTTGGATTCCTCGACGATCCGGATGGCTGCGCGCTCCTGGGCATCGAGCTTGTAGGCATCGGCGATGACAGCCTTGGGCTGGTAGGTGGCGACCGTTTGGAGGAAGGCCGCCCACGAGGGAGGGCAGTTTTCGGGATCGGCAAGCTGCGTGGCCAGGTCCCTGGCTTTCTGGGTGCCGGAGGTCGGGAGCGCGCCGAGAACAATCTCGCCGACGCGGCGCATCTCCGCCTTCACATCAAACGCCTGCGCGGCCTTGTTCGAAGCGATGTTCGCGACCCGGATGCGGTTTCCGGGGCCTATCAGCAACGCGTTCTCTGTGAGCAGATCGTGCTCGATTTTTTCGCGGGCGAAATAGTCCAGGGCTTCGCCGGCAGCCTTGAGAACCGACAGGGCGGTGGTCTCATCCAGGGTGCCACCCGATTCGCGGAGCTGGCCGATCGAGCGGCAGGGGACGTATTCGCAGGAGTAGAAATACACGCCTTCGCTGTCGCCGGCTTCGTAGACCGCCATGATGACAGGGTTGGTCGCCTTGGCTTTGGCGGAGGCGTTCGAAAGGAACCGGGTGATCGCGTTTTTATCCGAGGTGAGCGCGGCATCCAGAACATAGAACCGGACCAGCCTTTCAATATTCGTCTGGCTGGCGCGGTAGATGGGGCCCATGGGACCTTTTCCGATACGGGCCTCCACATGGTAGTTCCCGATGGTTTGGCCAACCAGTTGGTCGGGGGGGAGTTCAATCTCGGATCCCAGGATTGGAGCGCCGGTCGCGGAGGCTGCAGCGGGACGCGGCTTGCCGGCGGCCGGTTTCGGCGCGACGGCCTTTACCGCGACAGCCTTTACCGCGACGGCTTGCTGGGCCGGCGTCGCTTGGACAGCCAATGGCTGCGCGTCGGTTTTGACAGCGGCTCTGGGGGTCGGTGCGGAGGCGAGCGGTGCAACTGCTTTTGGTTGCGACGAGACAGTGGCTCTCGCTTGAGGATGGGCAACCGCCTTGGGCTGGGCCGGAGTCGCGGTGGGTGTCGCGGTGGGAGTCGCGGTGGGAGTCGCGGTGGGAGTCGCGGTGGGAGTCGCGGTGGGAGTCGGGAGTCGCGGTGGGAGTCGCGGTGGGAGTCGCGGTGGGAGTCGCGGTGGGAGTCGCGGTGGGAGTCGCGGTGGGAGTCGCGGTGGGAGTCGCGGTGGGTGTCGCGGTGGGAGTCGCGGTGGGTCTTGGTGTCGGTCTGGCGGACACGGCAGGCGCGGAAGGGGTCGGGATGGAAACGGGAGTCAACCGGCGGAGTGCGGCGTTCAAGACTTCTGCCGTCAGCGGTGCCGGGAGAAATCCGTTTCCGGCCATCCGCCCGGTGTAAGCCGAGGCATCGTGGATCGATGTGAAAATGGTTTTCATCTCTGGGAGATGCGGCTGGATGGTTTCCCGGAGGGTGAATCCGTCCGCAGGCTGAAGGAAGACCTCCGTGACGAGGATGTCGCATCCTCCGTGCCGGTTGATCCATTCCACAGCCTCGTCGGAGTTGGATGCTGCTCCTGCTCCCGGCCATCCGAGGGTCTGGAGAGATTGCGCCAACGCTTCGGCCACACCGGGCCCGTTATCCACTACCAGTATTTTCATGGGGTCTCTTGTTTAAGATACAGCGGCAGCGGGAACTTTTTGGCCAGATTGCCCGGGTCGGCCCGGGTATCCTGAAGTTCGCTGTTGTAGTAAATGCCGACGATGTAGCCCACGAATGTTCTGCCGGGAGAGCCGTTCGAAGCGGCGCTTCCGGGGAGGGTGCTGTCGGGAAGAATGTAGGTCACGTCGAGAAGTTCCGGCTCGTTGTCCGCCCAGTTGACCGGCGGGCTGATCCATTGGGAAACCACTTTGGATTCGGTCAGCTGCACTTCTCCCGCATCGTCCTTTTCGTAAAAGAACACGTGGAGCTTCATCTGCCTGGTGTCCACGGTGGTTCCCGGGCGGGCCTTGATGGCCACGCGCAGGACTTTGGTCCCCGGCGTTCCGTCGCGCAGCCTGGCATCCACGATCCCGAGGCTGGAGCCGGGCTGGAGGCCGGTGTCTTCACGCACATCCGCGCCGCTGCGCGAGGGGGCATCGTCCACAGTCTGGCTGCTGGAAGGAGTTGCGGCCGGATTTCCCGAGACGCTGCCGCCGAGCTGGGTGAGCTTGCGTTCCGCCTGGGCGCGCAGTTCCGGGGAGAGGCCCGGGAGCGCGGCGACACGCGCATAGTCGGCTGCGGCGTCGGAGGGCTGCTGCATGCTCTCGAGGAGGCGGGCGCGGCGGAGGAGGATGCCCGGATCGTCGGGCAGCAGGTCGGCCGCCTCGTTGATCCCTTTCAGTGCGGTTTCAAAATCTCCCACGCGGTAGGCGCGGTCGGAATCCGTGACGAGCCGGCTGATTTTTTGAACGAGCGCGGGGTCCGCCTGCGGGCGTTCGGGCGCTGCCGTGCCGGACGTTTGCGCCGGAGAAACCGGATTTTCCGCGGCGGGCTGGACGCTGGCAACCGTGGCGCTCTCGACCACTTTCTCCCTGAGGATCGGCAGAAAATACCAGGCGACCGCGAGGAATTGCAGGACGAGGAAAAACCCCAGGATGCCAACGGCAACAGCGAATGTCGCTCCAATCGGCTGGCGGGGAATCGGAGGTGATGCTTGCGAGGACTGGGTCACAAGCTTCGCAACCTACCGGTTTTTTTGAAAAAACAAAGTCCTATTCGCCGGGCTGCTTTTCAATTTTGACAGGAATTTTAAGGCTCTGGCCCTCGCGGATGACATTGAGGGAAACCTCCCGGCCGGGTTCCGTTTCCGCGACCCTGTTGCGAAGGTCGTTGTAATCGGCGATCGGGCGGCCGCCGTAGGAGAGGATGACGTCGCCGGGTTTCAGCCCCGCCCGCGCTGCCGGGGAGTTTTCCATGGTCGCCTGGATGAGGGCGCCTCTGGCATCCGGCAGGCCGAGCTGCGCGGCCACGGCCGGGGTGAGCTCCATCATGATGACTCCGAACCACGGGCGGATCACGTGGCCGAACTCGCGGATATTTTCATACACTTTGCGGACGGTGTTTGCCGGGATGGCGAAGCCGATGCCGTCGGTGTTCTGGATGACAAAGTTGTTGATGCCGATGATCCGGCCATTGAGATCCACGAGCGGCCCTCCCGAGTTGCCGGGGTTGATCGGGGCGTCGGTCTGGAAAAATTCGTTCGCCGCCTCGCTCATCATCTTGCGGCCCTTGCCGCTGACGATCCCCTTGGTGACGGTTTCCTGGAGGCCGTAGGGGTTGCCGACGGCGATCACCATCTGCCCGATGCGCACGGCATCGGAGTCCGCAAACTCGAGCGGCTGGAAATCCCCGCCATCGATCTTGAGTATGGCGACATCGGCGATCCGGTCCGCGCCGACAAACTTCGCCGGGAGCGAGCGTCCGTCGTTGAGTTGGATTTGAACCGCTCCGGCATTTTCAATGACATGCACATTGGTGACGATGTAGCCGTCCTTCGAAACGATCGCGCCCGAGCCGAGCTGGCCGGGAGGCTTGGCTCCGGGGCCTGCGCCGAGCAGGCTTCGCAGGAGGTTGGCCCGCGGATCCATCGCATCCGCAGGGATCGCATTGATGCTGACCACAGAAGGCAGGACGTTTCCGACGAGGGAGGTGAATTCGCGATCGATCTCCGCCAGGCGTCCGTGTGATGCCGGGAGCGCGGGGGCAGGGGAGAGCGGGGCGGGAGCAACGGTCTTCCAGAAATACAGGGCTCCGACGGCGCAGGCGGCCGCAGCGACGAAAACGAGAAAGCGCAGCAGGTTCCTCATGGTCCGGATCAGAACGCGGGATCAAACTTCACCGACTCGACGACCTTGTCCCGGATCGCCTCCGCCTCGGCAGGCTCGTTCATCGGGGCCTGCCAGGCAAAGAAGTAGAGGGTGCCGGTTTTGTCATTCGGAATCGCGATGTTCACGGCGCGCATCTTGCCCTTGTCGCTCTCGAAGCCGTATTCCGACCGGAGCGAGGGAAGGCCGCTGAGCTGGCCTTTCTGGGCCGGGGTATTCGGGCCTTCATCCTGCGACATGTCGATCAGCGCGGCGGCATAGGCCGAAGGCGACTGGGTCGTACGCTCAGGGACCTTTGTGGTGACGCTGAGCGTGATGGCCATGGGGTCCGGCTCCTCCGGCTTGCCGCCTTTGCCGAGGTGGTAGACAAAAACCCCCTCGTCGCTCTCGGTGGACGATGTCCAGCCCTCGGGAACCTGTATCGTGGCTTTCACCTCGGGCAGGGCCTGCTCGTGAAGGGTAATCTCGGCGGCCCATGCGGCGGCAGCGGTGAGGAGGACAAGGAGTGCGGTTCTCATGATTTGGTTTTCGGAGGCTTGGACGATTTCTGGAAATCTGGATATTTTTCACGGAGTTGTGCAAGGGCTTTTTCCGCCTCGAACCGGTTGTTCGAGCGCTGGTAGGCATTCGCCGCCTTCTGCAGTGCGCGTGGCGTGATTGCGGGGTCGTCGAGGAGCACGGCGACCGTCATATACGAGCGCGCCGCGGCATCGGCATTCCCCTGGGCAAGCTGGATGTCCCCCTGCAGGATCCGGGCCTCGGCGTTCAGGCGCCCCTCCGGCTGGAGGAGCAGGACCTCCTCGACGACGGGGGCGGCCTGAGCGGGATCTTTCATTCCGAGATGGATTTGAGCGCTGGCCATGAGGCCCCGCGCGCGGGTGGCCGAATCGCGGGCGGTCTCGAGGAATTTGTCGATCGGGCCGCGCGCTTCCTGGAATTTTCCCAGGCGGATCTCCGACTCGCCGAGGTTGATCCATGCGTCGGGAGTCAGGGCGGCCGGGTTGCTGGCAAGCGGAAGCAGAAGGGCCTCGGCTTTGGCGTAGCTGCCCTCGTCCACGAGACGGGACGCCAGCCAGAGGGTGATCTCGGCGGGAAGATTTCCCCCCTTGTAATTGGCTGCCTCCCTGGCGACGGATTCGCGGTCCTCCATGTAGTAATACGACAGGATGATCCGCAGCGAGGCGCGCTCGCCGTATTGCGCGGCATCCAGGGTGCGGGCGGTTTCGAGTTTCGGGATGGCGGCCTTGTAATCCTTTTGTTCGAACGCCGCCCATCCGAGCCAGAAATTCGCCTGGGCGGCGGCGGCGCTTTTCGGGAAGTCGGCGAGCAGCTTTTCAAACGCCTGCGTCATCTCCGGATATTTTTTGAGCTGTCCGAAAATCAGGGCCTTCTGCTGGAGGGCGAGCTCGTGTTCCTTCGTGCCGGGATATTTTTCCGCGATCAGGTCGAAGTCCTCGATCGCGGAGTCGAACGCCTTGCTCTCCTGCTTCGAGAGCGCGCGTTGGGCGAGCGCGGTGGCGGCGAGCTTGTGGTCGGGAAATTTCTGCAAAAATTCGGTGTAGACCGAGGAGGCGGCGGGGTGGTCGCCGGTGTTGGCCAGGCACCATGCGAGCTTGTAGAGGGCGTCGGCGCGGAGGTCGTCGGCGAGCTCGCGGGAGAGGAGGCCTTCGTAGACCTTGCCGGCACCGGCATAGTCGGCCTGCTTGAACAGCGTCTCCGCCTTGAGGAGCAGTGCCTGCGTGCGCTCCTTCGGGTTCGTGGTCTTTTCCAAAAACGCATCGACCTCCGCGGAGAGGTTCTTGTCCTTCAGCGCGTAGAGGCTGACCAGCCGCTGGTAGCGCGCATCATCGGAGGGGGCGGAGTCGGGGAATTCCTTGAGGATCCGGTCGTAGGTCCTGCGGGCTTCGAGGTTGTTGCCGAGCTGCCGGTGGGACGCCGCGATGATCTGGAGCGCCTCCGGGCGGGTATCCGCAGGAAGCTGGTCCGCAGCGGCCGCCATGTCCACGAGCGCCTTGTAGGAGGAGGCCTGGTAGCGGAGCCGCATGAGTCCGATGACGGCCACGGACTTCCAGTCCCCGCCATCCGGATTATCGATGGCTTTTTCAAACAGCGCGGCCGCCTTTTCCTTTTGGCCGAGATCCGAGGCCAGCGCCGCAGCCTTCACGGCAGCCTCGACCGCCATCGCGCTCTTGCCGGATTTTCCCAGATCCTCGTAGGCGGCCAGGGCGGCCTCCTTGTCGCCGTCGCGGGAGGCGATGTCGGCGGTCGCCATGAGCGCGTGGTCGCGGTAGGGGTTTTTCCCCGGCACAGCCAGCACCGACTTGTAGGCGTCGAGGGCCTCCTTGTCCTGCTTGAGGTAGTCGAGGCTGCGGGCGGAAAAATACAGCGCGGTGAGGCGGACCTCGCCGTCCTTGGATTCGCGGGCCGCGTTCTGGAACTGCGTGTTCGCCGCCTCGTAGTTTTTTTCGCCGAACAGAAATTCGCCGAGGCGGTAGGCGCCCGCGCCGGCGAACTCGCCCTTCTGAAACTCCATCACCAGCTTCTCGTAGCCCGATCTGGCCGAGGGCGTGTTGCCCAGCATCCGGTGGCACTCGGCGAGGCGGAACAGGGCGCCATCCCGGCCTTCCGCCGGACTCGATGAGATCAGAAACTTCTCATATTCCGGTATCGCGAGGTCATACATTTTCCGCGAGTAAAGGCTGTTCGCCAGCTCCAGCTGCCCGCGGGCCTGGTCAACGATCTGACCGGAGGATGGCGCGATCCGGATGCTGCCGCTCTCGTCCGGTTGTGGTGCCTGTGCGCCCTCGCCGCCTGGCGCTGGCCGGAACGGTTGTTCGGACGGGGTGTAAGGCGAGGACGGCCGCGGAGTGGCGGCATCCATGGGAATCGGGGTGGCGACAGGGATTGGTGTGGCTGCAGGGACTTCGCGCCGCGCAGGTGTTGGCGCTGGCAAGCGGTCCATCCATCCCGGCATTTCTGTCGGTGCCGGCGTGTTGACCGGCAGCGCCCTGCGGATTTCCGGCTCTCCCGAGACCGGCTGGCCGGAGGCTGCGATCAATCCGGCGAAAAAAGCAACGGCCGTGAGCTTTGCTCTCATTCGCCTGTAGAGGCCCTTGTGCCAAGGGCCTGTTGAGCCGATGGGCGGTTGGCACAACCGCCTCTACAAGCCGCCGGAAGGTTCGCAGGAGACAGGCTCATTCGCGGCGGTCGGACGAGCCAACGCCAAGCAGCGCGATGAGCTGGGTGGTGGCCGCCTCCAGATCCGAGATCCGCGCCTGGACGCGTCCCCGGAAAAAAGAATACGCCGCCATGGCGGGAATGCCCACCAGCAGCCCGGCGGCGGTCGTCACGAGGGCCTCGGAGACGCCGTGCGCGAGGAGCATGGGCCGGGAGGCGGCGATGTCGCTCGCGACCGCGGTGAACGATTTGATCATTCCGAGCACTGTGCCGAAGAGCCCCAGCATCGGCGCGATGGTGCCGATATCCGCAAGGTATGTGATCTGCTGGTTCAGGGCGCCGGCCAGCCGGGTGCCCTCGGCCTGGGCGATCTCCCGGGCTTCCGCGAGAGTGGCGCGCGGGTTTTTTGTCATGAAATCGAGCGTCCGCTGGACGATCCGCGCGACGGCCTCGTTGTGACGGTTTGAGATTGCGAGGAGCCCGAGATAGTCCTTCTTGCGGATCAGCGCCTCCGCTGTCTGCATGTATCGCGAGGTCGCCACCGCGCCCCGGCGCAGGGTCACCAGATAGACGAGAATGAGCATCACCGCGAGGATCGAGAGCGCGGCCAGCGGGATCATCACATACCCGCCCGACAGCGCGATCTGCCAGAGGCTGGTCTTCATCGGGACCTCAATCACCTCCTGGGCCAAAGCCGCCGGAGCTGCGACCATGGCCGACGCGAACGCCAGAAGAGTTGCGTTGAGAGAATGGATCCGCCGGACAGGACGTGGGATACCCCCGATATTCAGGTGCATAAGAAGCCACCACAATAATGGTCCCCGCCGCGCTTGCAAGGGCGGTCTTTCAGCGGTTCAGCCCTCGGGTGCAGGACAAAAATCTTCCGTCAGGCAGCAAGGGGTAGCAAGTGGTTCTGCGCGGCCTGAGAGTTGAGGCGGTCTTTCCAGAAGGAATCGAGTCTGCGGCTCGCGTTGATGCAACGGAAAGCGAGGACTTTTTCGG
>JAPLTF010000048.1 GCA_026398275.1 Verrucomicrobiota bacterium | reverse complement strand
TGCGCTCAAGGCGATGGGGTTCGCCACCACGGCCCGGACGCTCTGGGTGTGGGAGTCCGAGCGGATGCTGCCCAGACGCCCGCTTGCCATTCTTGAAAAGCTCGCGGAGAAGCCGCCGATGACCGAGCCCCGGCGTGAGGAAGTCGGTCGGAGTTTCGGAAAGCAGATGCGCCAGTGGCGGCGGAAGCGGGGGCTGAACCAACGAGAGGCGTTGGCGATCCTCGGTGAGGGTGGCGATCAAGCGAAGGTGTCCGATTGGGAGCGAGGCAAGATGGTTCCACGGAACATGGGCGAGCTGCTCGCAAAGATGGAGGCGGCGAAATGAGCGCGTGCGATTATCTCAGCGATGACGATACGGACGTGGTGCTCGCGCTCAACGGGATCACCGTGCTGAACGAGTTGCCCGAGCCCGCCGCGCCGACCGCCGACCCACTGCGCCCCGCCTACCAGCGCCTGCCCGATTACGTGCGGGAGATGCTGGAGAAGCCGCTGCGCAACATCCGGGCCACCCATCCCGAGGCGGTGACGATGCTGCGCCAACGTCTGTCAATCCTCGAAAACGCCCGCCAGTTCGGGGGCAGCGTGAAGCTGGAAAGCCGGATCGCCCGGACTCGCGCAGTGCTTGACCATGCGCTCGCCATCCAAGCCACCCCGACGACCGAGAAGAGGATCGGTGACATCGTGATCCGCGACGATGCCGAGGCCGGCCAAGTCGTGATCAAGTTCCCGTCCGACCACACGCCCGAGTCGCGGAAGCGGATCCGCTCGGCCGGGTTCTGCACCAAAGGCCCGCGCCGGGCGTTCCGGTTGCGGAAGATCAGCGGGGGAGTGAACGCGGCGCTCGATGACGCCCGCAGCCTTGTGCGGGAAATCCTCGGTGAGGATTGATCGGGGCAATATCGCTCCTCCATTGCCCGTCAAGACGAGCTCCACAGGGCGATAAACGCGGAATCCGATGCGTCCCACCCATGGCTCGGCTGGCAAATCTTCGCTTCTCGCGTGATATTCACGGGATCGATTGGCTGAGATTCACTCATCGCGTGATATTTCGGGGTCGATTGACAGAGCCCGACCTGATCCCGGAAGCCGCTGCCGAGGAGATCATCGGCGAACTCCAAGCCCTATTCGCCCGCCATAACGCCGGGGCCGCTCTCAGCGCCAAGGCCGTGTCAAACCGACCAAGGAATTCCACACTGCCCGTCACACGCTGTATTCAGCGGACGAGAATATGGAGATCAATAAAGTCGTGCCGGTGGCGGTCAGCGTCAAGACGAAGCTCGACAGACGAAGCTCGGGAAGGGCGGTATGGGAGAAGAATAACGCCCCGCCGGCTCCCCAAGAGCCGACGGGGCGCATGTGGAACCGGCGGTATGAAACGGCCGCTGGCTCCTACCCCCAACATTGGCACGACCTTCCTAGGGGCTTGCCCCGGGGTTCTTTACTTCCTCCCCTCCGACTCCGTCTGCTGCGGCAACCCCAGACTCGCCCGCCACGAATTTCTCAAACGCGGCGATCTCGCCGCCTGGCTGCTTGCCTTGGACTTACTCAAAACACCGAATCGGTTGTTGCCTGCGTGTTCAATGCCCTGATGATGCCGCACCGAGGTAGTTGCCGTAGCCGACGATGACGGTGGAGCCGATCAGCACGGCCAAGCCAATGCCGATGAGCACGTGGGTACGATTGCTTGTGCCCTTCCACTCATGCAGGACGATGCCCCAGAGCGTGCTGAAGATGATGATGCTCGCCATGTGGAGCGTCCAGCTCGAGAACTCGTAGGTTCCCATTTTCGTTTGGCCCATGCTGTAGAAGAAAAACTGGAGATACCATGTGATGCCTGCGAGGGCTGAGAAGAAGTAATTGCGGAGCAGCGGGGCCGGACCGGTGTGAGACGAGGGGCCGTCAGGTCCCCCGTGGCTGGAGGCGTTGGCATCCTGCACGGCGGACTCTTCTGCGGCGCCCGAGAGCATCACCCCTTCTGCCGCACTAACCTCGCCCACCGCAGACGGGCGCATGTTCAGGTATTCGTGGCTGGAGCGGTTCTTGATGTTGAGGATGACACACCAGAGAAAGTTCGTCGTGAAACCACCCCACAGCACGATCACTAGCACGGGCAGGTTTTGCCAGAGATCGCTGCCACCATCCCGCAGGAGTGCGGCTTTGGAGAGATCTGCCAATGGTTTTCCAGCAGCTAGCCCGTAGGCAAAGCAGGAGCTGAGCACTCCGGAAAACGTCGCGACGAGCATCCCCTTCTTGAAATTGAACTCCTTGACCGTCGCAGCCTTCTGCTCCGGGGAGAGTTCGCGTTCCTTCGACATCCCAGCCATTCCGCTCACTCCGATGCCCGCCAGGCACGCTAGGACACCGAGGAGGATCATCTGCCCCGACCCGGTCGTGAGGATTTTTTCGAATTGCCCGGAAAAAATCGGCGGAACCAGGGTGCCGAAGGCCGCGCAGAACCCCAAGGCGACAGCCATTCCCAGAGCAATGCCGAGATAGCGCATCGTCAGCCCGAATGTGAGCCCGCCGATACCCCACATTGCACCGAAGAAATACGCCCAGAAAAGCGTCGTCCCCGGCGTTGCCCCAATCGATTTCCAGAGGTCAGGCACCAGCAACGAGGCCAGAGTCAGCGGGGCGATGATCCAACTGAAGAAGCCTCCGACGAGCCAGTAGGTTTCCCAGGACCATTTTTTGACGCCGCGGTAGGGGATATAGAAGCTGGCCGATGCGAGGCCGCCGAGCCAGTGGTAGATGACGCCGATCAGTGGGTTGCTCATAGGGATGGTTATGTGAATTTAAGCACCGGATAGGCTGAGGGTTCCGTAAGGACTGCCCCGTTTCCCTTCAGGACTTGCCGGACAATTTGGCTGATTTGATCGCGGTTCATACATGAATTCTACCGCGCCAGATCGCGGAATCGTTTCGAGGCTTCCTGCCACTTCGCCTTGTTTTCAGGTTTGAAGATTTTGACGCCAATGGAATTTCGGACGGCCATGCGCATGTCCGAAAGCGATTTTAGCCCGCCAAAGGTTCTGACCTGTGTAAGAATATTTCCCAGTGCGGAGGCTTCCGATGGTCCTGCAACCACCGGAACCTGACAGGCTTCGGCGGCAAACCGGTTGAGAACGACATTGCTGGAACCTCCGCCCACAATGTGGAGGACCTCGATGCGCTCTCCCGTCAGTTCCTCCAACTCCTCCAGGGTTTTCCGGTAAGCCAGAGCGAGGCTCTCATACGCGCAGCGGATGAAATGCCCGATAGTTTTTGGGATTGGCTGTTTCGTTTCCCGGCAGAACCCCTGCATGGCGGCAGGCATATCGGGAGGATTAATAAACCTGCTGTCCCCTAAATCCAGAAGTGAGCGAAACGGTTCGGATGCGGAGGCCATTCCTGCCAGTTGGGTATAGTCGAAGTTTTTGCCCTTGGCGTCAAAGGCGACTTTGCACCTTTGCACGAGCCACAGACCCATAATGTTCTTGAGCAGGCGGAACGTGCCATCAATTCCCACCTCGTTTGTCATATTAAGTTCAAGGGCGCGGGGCGTGAGCACAGGCCTCTTGAGTTCAACGCCCAGCAAAGACCATGTGCCGGAACTCAGATAAGCCCAGTTTGCCTTGCCTGTCTGAGTCGTTGGAACGGCGGCCACGGCGGACGCCGTGTCATGTGTGGGGGGAGCGACCACTTGGATCGCAGGTAGTCCGGTGCGTTTCTGGACCGAGGGCCGCAGCAGGCCAAGCCGTTTGCCGGGTTGCACCAGCTTCGGCAGGAAGTGTGTCGGAATGCCCAGCTTTTTCAATATCGGCAGATTCCATCGCCCGGTGAGCGGATTCAGGAACTGGGTGGTGCTCGCGTTGGTCACTTCCACAACACGGCTGCCGCACAGTCCCCAGTGCAGGAAATCCGGAATCATCAAAAAGCAGCCCGCTTCGCGCAGGATTTCCGGATTTCTTTTCTGCGCGGCAAGCAATTGAAAAAGAGTGTTGAACGGCATAAACTGCAGTCCGCTTCCCTGGAAGATCTTCTCGCGGGAAACGGTCTTGAAGGCTTCCTCCGCCACGCCGTCGGTGCGGGAATCCCGGTAGTTGAAGGGCTGCCCCAGCAGCTCGTTACTCTTGGATAATAGCGCGTAATCGACCCCCCAGGTGTCCACCCCGAGCGAAACAGTTTGTCCACCATGCTTTTTAGCCGCAAGCGAGAGCCCATGCTCGATCTCCGCCCAGAGTTGCATGACATTCCACCGCATGGTGTCGGCCACGACGACAGGCACATTGGCGAAGCGGTGCAGTTCCTTCATGGCGACGGCATGCCCATCCCATGATCCTGCGATGACACGCCCGCTCCCGGCTCCCAAATCGATGGCCAGGTGAACACTCACGGGCACTTTTGATGAAGCGCGCCTGGTTTCTCCCAGGCTGGTGGCGGATGCCTTTTTCATATGGAGGCAACCTATCTGCCTGCGAGTACCGACGTCTCGTAGTGATTCACTTCCTGCATCCATTGCGGTCCGATCTGAACGTCTTTCCGCCGGCAATACTCGTCCCAGACAGTTCCGAGTGGGAGTGTCTTTGCTTCCTCAAAAAGGGCAAGCCTCAGGGTGTTGTCCCCGGACTGCTCGGCTTGCCGCAGAAGCGTGGCAGGTTCGAGCAGGGCGGACAGAAGGGACTTGATCGCGCTGCGTGTGCCGATCACCCAGGCGGCCACGCGGTTGATGCTGGCGTCGAAAAAGTCCAGGCCGATGTGGGTGCGCCCGAGAAAGCCGCCGCGCACCAGCTCTTCCATCATGGCCCGCGTGGGATCATCGAAGAGGACGACATGGTCGCTGTCCCACCGCACGCCGCGGCTCACGTGCAGGAGAAGCTCCGGCACGAACTGCAGGATCGAGGACACTTTGTCGGCGAGGTTTTCCGTCGGGTGAAAATGCCCGGCGTCGAGGCAGTAGAGGAGTTGGTTTTTTACCGCATAGGCCAGATAGAATTCGTGCGAGCCCACGACGTAGCTTTCGGAGCCGATCCCGAAGAGCTTGCTCTCGATGGCATCCCGATTCAGCGAACGGTCCACTGGTGCCGCAAAAATCTCGTCCAGCGAGGCGGCCAACCGCTCGCGCGGCGACTTGCGGTCGAACGGCGTGTCCTTCGAGCCATCGGGTATCCAGAAGTTAGTGACGGTGGGCGAGCCGAGCTGGCGGGCCGCCTCCTCGGCGATCTTCCTGCAGACGATGCCGTGATCGATCCAGAACTGCCGGATGGCTTTGTCGGGATGCGATAGGGTCAGGCCGTCATTGGCAAGCGGGTGCGAAAAATAGCTTGGGTTGAAATCCATCCCCATCCCCCGTTCCTTGCACCAGTCGATCCAGACTTGAAACTGAGCGACTGAATATTCGTTCCGGTCGATTTTTTGTCCGGCGAGATCCGCGTAGCAGGCGTGCAGATTGAGGCGGTGCTTTCCGGGAATCAGCGAGAGGGCCTTGTCTAGGTCCTGCTGCAACTGGGGGATCGTGCGGGCTTTCCCTGGATAGTTCCCCGTGGCCTGAATGCCGCCGCCGGAGAGGCTGGCATCGGCTTTCTCAAATCCGCCGACGTCATCGCCCTGCCAGCAGTGCAGAGAAATGGGGACGTCCTCCACGGTTTTGAGTGCGGTTTCGGTGTCCACGCCAAGGGCGGCGTATTGTTCGAGGGCGGAAGTGTACGACATAAAGTTTTTCAGCAAACGACCTCGATGCGGATGTTGAGGAGGGCCGCCAGTTTTGCGAGCTTGTGGGAAATGTGTCCGACCCCGACCGCGCAGTGGTGAGCAGGGCCGTGGGAATTCCAATTGTTCACAAACGAACGCGCACCGATGGGGAACTTGTAGCGGCTATTAGTATTTCCGATCTCCAGGATCGGCCCGGGAACAGATTCGCCCTCGGCCGCCAGGAAGAAAAGGGAGCCGTTCCGGTCTTCGACAATCGATAGCAGGGTGACCGGACCGTGCTTGACGCTCATCTCGACGGAGAGGCCCTGTCCGACCTTGCCGTGATAGACGCCGAGCGGGCGCACCTTTGTTCTGCTGCCCGCAATAGCAATGTGCCCCGGGCCGTCATGCCCCATCAGGACGACGTCGTCGGCAAAGTCCATCGCGTAGTATTCCGTGAACGACCCACCCACCCCGAACGCGTCGAGGATCTTCATGGCCTGCACATTTTTCACCTCATATTCCCCGGCGACCGGGATCCCGCGCGCGGTCAGGAGGGAGTTCCCGAGAATCACCGAGCTGATGACATCCTCCAGCTCCGGACAGCCCGAGCCCATGTGGTAGTATGCCAGCGAGCCGAGGTTTTTGAGCGAGACCAGTTCGTCGAGCGCGAGCGAGGTGCGGGCCGCTCGCATCAGTTCCACCTCCGGGCAATCCGCCTGCACGTCGAAGATTTCCCGGAATTCCCCGACACGCCGCATCGCTTTGGAATCGGAAACCCCGCGCCGCAGGGCGGCCAGTTCCTCGACCTCGACGATCTCCATATGTCCGCCAAACGTCGCGATGTGGCGGGTCGTGTCGCTCGCGATGTCGAGCATCCCGTTGTAGCAGTGCCCCATGAGGCCGAGGCGGTTGTGCGACATCACGTTTGCCACGCGGGCCGCATCGAGCCATGCACCGATCTCGTTCCAGCAAACCGGATCCTCTTCGAGAACTCCGGTGACTTGATGGAATGGAATGCCCGTCCGCTTGAACACATTGGCGATTTCCGGCACCGGGCAGGCGGAGCAATGCGCCAGCCAGTCGCCGGTCATGCGCGTGCGATCGCCCATCGTATTGAACGCCACATAGTCGATCGCGGACGTCGGTTGGAGGTTCAGAATGATGACCGGAACCTTGGCCCGTCGGACGACCGGGAGGACGGTGGACGAAAGCGCGTAGGTGGTGACATATAGGAATATCACATCCACATCTTCCCTTCGAAACTGGTGCCCTGCCTCCATGGCGCGCTCCGGGGAATCGATGAGACCGAGGTTGATGATCTCGACATCCGGGCGCTCGAGCTTTTTTGAAACGGCTCGGACATAGCCTTCCAACCGTTCCTTTAGGCCTTGGAACTGCGGCCAGTAGGCTTCCAAACCGATTCCAAACAAACCAGCGCGAAGAGGGGGCACCTGGAGATTCATCTGCGGCAGGATTCCCTGCCACGGGAAACATGTCACGCGGCCTTGCATGCAAAGAAATTTCCGTTTCATATAAAACCCTATCAAAAACTACTTCGAATATTTTCCAGCCGGTCCGCAGGAAGCCGTCTGGACATTCCATGTCTCAGCGATCGGTCATGCCCGCATCCTTCCCGGCAACCCCTACCCGCCGCCACGGCATCCGGAAGGGCGCGCGTTTACCTGGGAGCGCGGCAGGGTCCTCTCTGCATTCCAGTTGGTCGCAATATCTCAAGGACTCGGGACGCTGGAATCGAGAAGCGTCGGGACGCGCCTCTCCGCGGGCTCGGTTTTCCTGCTTCCGCCCGGTTACTGGCACCGTTATCGGCCCGACCCAGAAACGGGCTGGACCGAGGACTGGTTTGAGTTGCGCGGCCCCACACTCGAAGCATGGCTCGGGCATGGCATTCTGGATGTGGCTCCCGTGCATGTGAATCGTCGTGCGGGATTTTGGAGGCGATTTCCCGAGCTGCACGATGTTTGCCTGGCCCACCAGCTGGGATACCGGGCCATTGCCTCCGGCCTGGCAATGACCCTGCTCGCCTCTGTAGTCTCGCAAAGCCTCTCGTCCGCACGCACGAACAAGCCGGACCTGCCGGATCTCGCCCGACAAGCCCGTGAACTTCTTATACAAGGGCACGATGTCAAAGGCGTCGCGCGGACGCTCGGGGTGAGCTACCTGACCCTCTACCGCAAATTCAAACAGGCGGCTGAAATACGCACGGTTGGGGAACCCGGTATTTTCGGCGATAACATGAATGGTTTCGTCATCTTGAAGGAGTCGCCGAGCTGCCTCGCGCACCCGCAACTCGGTGACATAGCGAGCGGGCGATGTGCCGAACTGGCTTCTGAACGCCCGGTTGAAACCGGCCGGGCTCATTCCGGCCAGCCTAGCCAACGCCTGGATCGCCAGCCTCGTGTCCAGGTGGGCCTCGATGTGCTCGGCAACCCTTTCCAGATTTTTGGGAACCGGCGGCTGCCAGGACCGCCAGGGATGGAGCTTTTCAACAAGGGCGCGAGGGTTCGCCAAGCATCGACTCCAGGTGTCGGCGCGAATCGAGGAGGTGCTTCGTCAGGCGGGCTTCCGCAGCATCGCCGTCGCCTTTCTTAATCAGCCGGAAAATCGCGAGATGGTCGGCCAGATTTCGACTGACCAGAGCGGCATCGGTGTAGGTTTCCAACGCAAACCTCACACCCAGCCCGGGAAGCAGACCACGCATGATAGTGGAAAAAAGCTCGTGGCCCGCGGCCTCAATAAGTGTCAAATGAAACGCAATGTCCTCTCTGCCGAACTTGGCCAGGTCATCAACAGAGTCCTCCATACGAGTGAGGCACTGCCTCAAAAGATCGAGGCCTGGACCAGACGCGGAACCTGCGAGCCTGCGGATACAGAAGTTTTCCACAAGCAAACGAAGATCCATGAGCTCGATAAAGGACTGCGCATCCTTTCTGATTGCCGAATAAAGAGCCAGCATGTCGCGCACCCCGCTGGCCCCGCGTTCAGAGGTCACATAGCTTCCGCTTCCGCGCCGGCTTTCCACCAGCCCTCGGGTTTTGAGCGCCTGCAGCGCCTCGCGGACAGCCGGTCGACTCGCTCCAAACCTTGCGCAAAGCTCCTCCTCCCCGGGAAGTTTCGTACCAGGCCCCCACTTTGCTTCCACGATTTCCCGCTCGATTACCTCCGCCATGGCGGCCCTTCGCCCACGCTTGGGAAGATTGGAAGTTTCAGATCGCTGTTTCATTGGAAAGCATCAAAAAAAGCACACTCGAGGGAAGGCGAAAGTAAAATGATGTTTTTATCTTGCTCATATCATAGTTGTCAGACAACTTAAATTCAATGCTTCTCCCTGGCAAAGTCATTTTTCTCTCCGGAGGTTCAACCGGCATCGGTTGGGATTGCGCCAAGGTTTATGCGGCGGAAGGGGCGCTCGTCGCGCTGGTTTCGCGCACCCCAGGCGAAGCAGAGGCCGCTGCCGGGAGGCTGGGCGACGAGCATCTGGGCTTCGCTTGCGATGTGTCGAAAGAAGGCGATGTGGAGGCCGCGATCGCGAAGGTACTGGGCAAGTTTGGGCGACTCGATGCCATCCACAACAACGCGGGGATCGCCACCCCCAGCAAGCCGCTGCATGAAACGACGGACGCTGAGTGGGTCGCTCTTTTCAACACCAACCTGAAAAGCGTTCTTTTTACCACCCGTCACGGTTTTGAAGCCTTAAAGGCGAGCAAGGGGTGCATCCTGAACACATCGAGCCTGGTAGGGGTGATTGGTCAGGAAAACCATGCCGCCTATACCGCCACGAAGGGCGGGATGAACACGCTGACAAAGTCGATGGCTCTTGACTATGCCCCGCTGGGGATTCGGGTCAATGCGGTCTGCCCGGCCGGCACCTGGACCCCGATGCTCCGTAAATGGGCTGGAGAGCAGCCGGATTCCGACGGAATCCACCGCTACCTGGATGAAATCCACCCTCTCGGCTATTGCCCGGATGGCGACGTGATCGCTGACGCCTGCGTTTTTCTTCTCTCCGACAAAGCGCGCTTTGTGACCGGCCACATCATGCATGTGAGCGGTGGCGCGGAAATCGGATACCGCCGCACTTCCCCATCCTCAAACCAAACGATTTGACACTACTTACCATGACATCCCGGGAACGAATCCTCGCAGCCATCGCCCACAAAGAACCCGACCGCGTCCCTGTGGATCTCGGCTCCACGCCGAGCTCCGGGATTTCCGCCATCGCCTACAGCAACGTGAAAAGGCATCTCGGGATCACGTCCGGGTACAACCGCGTGTATGATGTCGTCCAGCAACTCGCGCAGCCGGAGGATGATATCCTAAACCGCTTCGGAATCGATGTCGTGGATGTCGCGCGCACGTTTGATACGGCGGATTCCGACTGGTATGACGTCACGCTTTTCGACGGCAGCACGGCCCAATACCCGCAATGGTTCCATCCGGTGGCTACGCCCGACGGCGGCTGGCGCTCGTATGCGCCGGACGGCACAGAAATCGCGATGCAGCTCAAGGACATGAATTTCTACGACCAGACGTGCTTCCCGTGGCTGGACGACTATCCCGCCGACTTCAGCGGGCTGGCGGAGGCGATGGGAAAAGTCCACTGGGCCGCGCTGGCACACAGTCCCTGGGACCATGCTGGCGACACCGGGTTCTGGGAAACGCTCCGCGCGAACGCGATCGCGCTCCGCGCGTCCACCGACCGCGCGATCATGGTCGTCGTCGGGTGCAACCTTTTCGAGTGGGGGACGTTCCTGCGCCGGATGGATAACTTCCTGATGGATCTGCTGGCCGAGCCGGAGAATGTCGAGCGCCTTCTCGACGCGCTCATGGAAGTCCATTTGGCGACCCTCGACAAGGTTTGCCGCGCGGTCGGAGATGTCGTCGATGTATGCCGATTCGGCGATGATCTCGGGACCGATACCGGACCGTTCATGGCACCGGCCACCTACCGCGAACTCTTCAAGCCCCGCCACACGCAGCTTTGCGACTACGTCCACAAGAATTCGGGGATGAAAACATTCCTCCATTCCTGCGGGTCGATCTACTCGCTGATGCCCGACTTGATCGAGGCAGGGTTCGACGTGATCAATCCGGTGCAGACCGCATGTTACCAGATGGAACCGGAGCGCCTGAAAGCGGAGTTCGGCAAGGACATCACATTCTGGGGCGGGGGTGCCGACACGAGAAAGACCCTCAACCACGGAACGCCTCAGGAGGTGAAGGACGACGTCCGCCGCCGCATGGACATCCTCGCGCCGGGCGGAGGGTTTGTTTTCAATACCATCCATAATATCCTCGCCGACGTGCCGCCGGAAAACGTCGTGGCGATGTTTGAGGCGGTCGCGGAATATGGAGGCGACGCCCCGTGATCAGCGGCATCTCCACGCGAGATGCCCGCTACCCGATCGGCGGCGAGCACGGCAGCGACGCGATCCACAAAGACCCCGTGTATTCCTACGCGGTGACTCTCCTCGAAGACGACAGCGGGCAAACCGGATCCGGGCTCGCGTTCACGCTGGGAGAGGGGAACGATCTCGTGTGCCGGGCGGCCGAGTTTTATGCGCGGCGGCTGAAGGGCCAGGATATCGAGGAGGTCATGTCGGGGTTCGGCTCCCTGCAAAAGGAGATGGCGGACGAGCAGCAGTTCCGGTGGCTGGGACCTCACAAAGGGGTGGTCCAGCTCGCGCTCGCGTCGGTCACGAATGCCTGCTGGGATCTCTGGGCAAAAAAGCGCGGGGTTCCGCTTTGGCGGCTGCTTCTGGACCTGTCGCCGGAGGAACTTGTCGCCACGCTGGATCTCTCTTATCTGGAAGATGAGTTGACCGCTTCCCAAGCTCTGGAGCTTCTCAAAAGAGAGGCCTCCGGGCGGGCATCGCGATCGGGCATCCTGGATGCCGGCTATCCCGGGTATGACACGTCGGTCGGCTGGTTCAACTATTCCGACGAGCAGGTAAGGGAGAACTGCCGCCGCGCTCTGGATGCCGGCTTCAGCGCCATGAAATTGAAGGTCGGGGCGAAGGATGCCGGGCGCGACATCCGCCGAGCGCGGATCGTCCGCGAGGTGGCGGGTCCGGAAGCGCGGGTGATGGTGGACGCAAACCAGCAGTGGACTCTCCCGCAGGCCCTGGATGCGTGCGCGCGGCTCGCGGAGATCCAGCCTTACTGGATCGAGGAGCCCACGCATCCCGACGACGTGCTCGGACACAAGGCGCTTGCGGACGCCATCGCGCCGATCAAACTCGCGCTCGGTGAACATGTTCCCAACCGGGTGGTTTTCAAAAACTACCTCCAGGCCGCTTGCGCGGGGTTCATCCAGGTGGACGCCGTGCGCGTCGCCGGCATCAGCGAGTTTCTCGCCGTGAGCCTGCTGTCGAAAAAGTTCGGAATCCCGGTCGTTCCGCATGTCGGCGACATGGGGCAGATCCACCAGCACCTCGTGCTCTTCAATCACGTGGCCATCAACCACCCGGTCATTTTCCTCGAGCACATCCCGCACCTGCGGGAGCATTTCGTTCATCCGGTGCGCATCGAAAATGGCGTCTATCGCACCGCGCAGGAACCCGGCGCAGGAAGCGACTTGAAGCCGTAATTCTTTCACAGGTTCTTAGAAAAAACTGGATGCACGGGAACGTGCCTCTCCAGGTATTTTGTGTGTTCGGCGAAACCCGGCGGGCGATTCCCCCGTGATCTGTTTGAACACCCGGGTGAAATACGCGCGGTTGGGGAATCCGGTTTTTTCGGCGATGGCGTCGATGGTTTCGTCCTCTTGAAGAAGGTATCGCGCCGCCTCACGCACTCGCATCTCGGTGACGTAGCGTGCTGGTGATGTGCCGAACCGGCTTCTGAACGCGCGGTTGAAACTGGCCGGGCTCATCCCGGCCAGCCGGGCGAGTTCCTGAATCGCCAGCCTCGCGTCCAGGCGGCTTTCGATTTGTTCAATGACCCTTTCCAGGTTTTTGGGAACCGGTGGCTGCCAGGAAAGTTCGGGGCGCGAAAGCGTGATTTGCAGCAACGCGAGGCTGTTCCGGTAAATGGCATCGTCGGGCCGCAGATCCGGATTCGACAGAACGAGTTTATTCACATCGCGGATCAGACACAGATCGGTATCCCGCGCTTTCAGCGCGACAGGCGGAACAGCATCCCTGTGCAGCCTGCGCGTAAAACTAAATGACATCCAGAACGTCGGCACAGGGTTGCCTCCCAGGCAATGGAAGAGGCAGTGCGGCGGAATGAGCATGATGAAACCGGGAACCAGTTCGACCATTCGCTCTCCAAAGAGGACGCAGTGACCGCTGGATCCGTTGTAGTAGAACCGCCAGAACGGGCTGAACACGCCCGGATAATTCCACTGCGAGTTCTCCGCCAGATACCCCGTCTCGTGGAGGGAAACCCCCGAGCGGTCGGGATTGATCCCCAGCGGATCGAACTCGATTCCCACGCCGGAAAATGGGCGGTCGTAAGCACCCCTGTTCACCCGGCCATTGATCGGATCGGACATATCTTTGATGGTCACAGATATAGACGGAATCTACAATGAGAGACTAATTGTGCAGGCATGGGCATGTTCAATACCGTTGGAAAATCCGTCTCTGCCACGGGACGCAAGGCGACGACGCTGGAGAAGCTCGACCGCATGAACAAGGCGCTGAACCACCAGGAGCCGGACCGGGTTCCGATCAGCGACTTCTTTTGGGGCGGGTTCACGAAGCGCTGGCGCGAGGAGCTGGGGCTGGCCCCGGACGCAAACCCCTACTACCACTACGACCTCGACTGGATTGCCACCGTGCCGAACATGGATCCGTGGATCCGGCCGTTCGAGACGCTTGCGGAGAGCGTGGAGGAGGTGACGGTGAAAACCGGATTCGGCGCGATCATGCACAAGCACCTTTCGTTCCCGATGCCGGAGATGACAGGCTGGGAGACCGACACGTTCGAGAAGCTGCAGAGCGCCAGGTTCGATCTGCCGGACGATCCCCGGCGGTTCTTCAGTGCGGGCGACAACCAGATCGCCGGCGTTGGAGACGGGTTCGAGCGGAATTCCCCCGCATGGATCGAAACCGTCAAATCACTCCATCCGGATTTTCCGGTTTACGGCAGCATCATCGAGGTGAGCGAGTGCCTGACACGGCTCGTCGGGCAGGAAAACGCCCTGATGTGGATGGGGGAATATCCGGAGGAGATGGGCGAGGTGGCCAACCGGATCGGCGCGTTCTACCTTGAAATGGCGAAGGCCGAAATCGCAGCGGGGGGCGGGCTGCTCGACGGGTTCGTGATCTGGGGCGATGTCGCCTACAAGAAGAGCATGTTGTTTTCCCCGGTTTACTGGCGGGAGTATTTCAAGCCGTGGGTGGCCCGGATCGCGGAGGCGGCGCATGCCGCCGGGCTGCCCGTGATTTATCATGGCTGCGGGAACGTCCACGCGATCTTCGAGGACTACATCGACGCCGGGATCGACGCCTACAACCCGCTCGAAGTGAAGGCGGGAATGGACTGCGTCGATCTCCGCAAAAAGTTCGGCCACCGCATCGGGTTCTGCGGCAACAGCGACATGCAGGTCTGGGAGAGCGGCGACCTGGAGGCGATCAAGCGCGAGGTCCTGCGCAAGCTCAATGCCGCCAAGGGAGGTGGGATGATTTTTCAAAGCGACCACTCGGTGAGCAGTTCCGTGTCAGGAAAAACCTACGATTACATCGTGAAGCTCGTGCGGGAATACGGCCGCTACCCGCTGCAGCTTGGCGAATCTGACGAGACCCTCAGTTGATCGTTCAGCGCGTGATGTGCTCGAAGAACGAGAATCCGACCCGCGTCGGCCCGCTTTTTTGTGCGGCGAATGCGACCGCAACGACTTTCATCATCGATGCCTTCTGTGCTGTAACCGGACTAAACACGAAAGCCAATTCTCGCCTCGATGCGCTGTGCGCTTTTTCTCAAAGGAGAAAGAAAAACTTTGGGATCGGGGGATTTCCCCTTGGCGTGCAGCGAAGAAATCGCGAGGGCGGCGTGGATGCCGCCCTCCGCGTTTCCGATTTCCACCGCGGCATCCACCACGCCCGCCACGGTTTCATTCGCGGCGGAAGAAAAACGCTCGCGGGCGGCTCGGGCGATGGATTTTTCCAAGGCCATGCGCGCCGGGCGCTTCATTCTCTGGAACTCCGGCGCCGACTGCAATGCGGCCAGCCTCGCCTCTGCGGACAGTCCGGCCAGGAGCATGCGTCCGGAAACCGTGTGAATGGCGCTGAAGCGTCCACCGGATTTGACCGCGAGGTGGACGGGCCTGGGGGACTCCACGCCCGCCAGAACAACGATTTCCGCTCCCTCCAGCACGCTGAGATGGCAGGATTCTCCGGTTTGGGCACTCAGCTCCTGCAGCGCGGGCAGCGCCGCATCCACCAGCTGCCGCACCCGGCACTGTGCATGAGAAATCTGATAGAGCTTCAGCGAAAGCCGGTAGCCGCCCAAGTCATCGCGAATCACGTAACAGCGACGCTCCAGGAAATTCAACATCCGGAATATCTCGCTGTTTTTGCGATTCAGCACGCCGGCAAGGCTGCTGAGCGTGAGCGGCTCGGGGCTGGCGCTCAAAGCCTCCAGGATTTCCAGCCCCTTCTCGAGGGCGGGGACGGAATAGTCGGGGGATGGCGCGGTCATGCCTTAACGGTGATTTCATTTGAAAAATAGATGTTTGCTGATAAAACACAAGAAGTGATCCTAGAAATCATCACCGCCCCACCTCTGCCGGAAAAAATGTTCCCGATCGCGGTTATCGGAACCGGAGGAATCGTCCAAGACGCGCACCTGCCGGCCTACAAAAAGGCGGGCTTTCCGGCAATGACGGCGAACCGCCGGTGCCCATGGGGATTTCGGTCGCCGACCTCACGGCGAGCGCGCATCTTGTGGAGGGAATCCTCGCCTGCCTCGTTCGACGTGGCATTACGGGAGCGGGGGGCCGCGTCGAGGTGAGCCTTATGGAGTCGATCCTGGACTTGCAGTTTGAGGTGATCACCAGGGAGAAGCTGCGCCAGACCGAAGGCTACCGGGTGCTCGATATGGAGCAAACTGTCAACTGTCCGCAGGGCACCCCAATGCCCACCCTGCGTTGCCCGATCCGCATCGACGGCGAGATTTACAAATCCGCCAAAGGAGCTCCGTCCATCGGGCAACACACCGCAAACCTCACTGCGGAGTTTCAACTCTTATGATCACAGCAAATCCCATTCTCGGCGTCCTCCTGCATGCGGTGGGGGCCTGTTCAGCAGCGCTTTGTTACACGCCGCAGAAGGCGACCCGCCGCTGGTCGTGGCAGACCTACTGGCTGGCCCAAGCGTCCGTCTGCTGGCTCGTTCTGCCTGTGCTCGGGGCCTGGCTAACCATCCCGGATCTCGTGCAGGTGTTGAAGGAATCCCCGGCCTCCGCGATGCGGAATGCGTTTCTTCTTGGTGCATGTTACGGAATCGGGGGGACGGCATTCGGGCTTGCCATCAAGCATATTGGTTTTTCATTAACCTATGCGATTGCCATCGGCATTTCCTGCGTGCTGGGCACGTTGCTGCCTCCTCTGGTATCCGGCCAGCTCGCAGCCGTCTTTGGCCGCACCGGCTCGGGCTGGGTGCTGGCAGGGATAGGAATCGGCGTCGTCGGCATCCTGCTCTCCGGTCTTGCGGGACGCCTCAAGGAACTGGATCTGGATGGCCAAAACACCGGGTTCAACCTCAAAAAAGGGCTGCCGCTCTGCCTGCTCGCGGGAGTTCTTTCCGCAGTCTATGGATTTTCGCTCGCGGCTGGTGAACCGGTCGCCGCAGTGGCTGCCAGCCACGGAGCCGGTGTCTTTCAAGGCAATGTGGTTTATATTTTTTCGAACAGCGGAGCGTTCCTGACCACCGGTCTCTACTGCCTCTGGCTGCACGTCCGGCACCGGACATTTGGAGAATACGTCGAACTGCCCGCCGGCCCGGAACGCCGCGCACTGCCCCTCAATTTCGTCCTCGCCATCCTCACCGGATGCCTCTGGTATGGGCAGTTCTTTTTCTACGGGCTCGGTCACGTCCGGATGGGCGATTTCAAGTTTTCCAGCTGGGGCATTCACATGATCATGCTGGTTCTCTTCAGCAGCCTGACCGGACTTGTTCTTCGCGAGTGGCAGGGGTGTCGCGGACGCACATGGTCGGCTCTGGCTTCCGCTCTACTCATCCTGGTCGTTGCTGTGTTAGCCCTGGCCTACGGAAGCTACCTCGGCGAGGCCGTTGCGGCGCACTGAACTCTATGAAAAACCCGAATCCCGATCCTGCGAAACACAAGGGAATCCCCGTCTGGAACGCCGAGGACTGGCTCTACGAAGACATCGTCATCGGACGGCGCATCCGCTCGATCCGCCGCACGCTGAGCGAGGGGGAAAGCATGCAGTTCAACGCGCTTGTGCTCGACATGCACCCCTATGTGGCCGACGAGATCTTCGCGAAGGAGGAGCGGGGTCTTCGGACGTCGCCTCATTGCGGGGGCCATGGTCTTCAGCGTGGGGCTCGGCCTTGTGGCAACAAACTGCGTCAACGCCTTCAGCTATGGCTACGACAAGCTCCGGTTCATCAAACCGGTCTTCATCGGCGATACGATTTATACGATCAAGACCGATCTGGAGAAGTCCCCCAAATACCCGGAGATGGGCCTCTATCGGGCAAGCTACGAGGTTTTCAAGAATGCAGGGGAACTTGTGCTTTACTGCGAGCATCTGCAGACGGTGAAATACCGCGACCCGAAAGGTCCTGGTGCCCCGGCGAAGATCGCCTGAACATACAATCTATGAAAACACGCTACGGATCCGTCATCGGGCTTCGCCCGGAAAAGCTCGAAGAATACAAGCGACTGCACGCGGCCGCCTGGCCGGAAATCCTTGAGAAGATCAAAGACTGCCACATCCACAACTACTCCATCTTTCTGCGAAAACTTCCAGATGGAAACCACTACCTGTTCAGCTACTTCGAATACACCGGGGCGGATATCGAGGCCGACTCCGCCCGCATGGCGGCAGACCCCAAGACGCAGGAATGGTGGGCGCTCTGTAAGCCGTGTCAGGAACCGCTCCCCGACCGCGCCGAGGGCGAATGGTGGGCGGACATGGAGGAGGTTTTTCATGCCGACTAGCCTCTTGCCCGATGATGGACACACGACGTTGATGGAACCGCCGAAGATGCTTTCCCGATAAAGGGGTCAGGCCTTGCCTATTGACATATTTAACTTTTTGACAAGTTTTTTGATGTCCGATCGGCCGGCAGCAGCGGAGCAATACCGGCAGACCCGGCTCGGGTCGCCCATGTGAAGATTTTTCGAGAGCCAGCCATTGGTCATCATCGTCCGCTTCCGGATAAAGCTCGCCAGCGCGA
>JAPLTF010000033.1 GCA_026398275.1 Verrucomicrobiota bacterium | reverse complement strand
ACGGAATCCTCCAGATCGCCAAGCGCATGGCGCGCGGCTTCCGTAACTTCCATTACTTCCGCATCGCTGCCTACCTCAAAGCGGGCGGTCTTCAACTCAATATTGTTCATGCTTGAACCCACTCAAAACGTCGAAGCGGCACAATTCAGGTAGATAACTAATCCAAAAACGGCCACGATTCTCGCATTCATATATTGTTTCCCGAACGTCCAAGCTCACCCACTGCACCGAGGCGCAGCCGAAGCCGCTGGCGCGGGGTGTGCGCTAGCAGACCCCGTGACAGCGGACACGCACGGGCGGCTCTGCCGCCCCGCGTGTGTGCAGTTGGGTGCAGCGCCTTGTTCGGCATTTTTGTTATTCTCCATGTGTTATGCCTATAGACTTATCCATGTATACGAGAATAAAAATCTGTCCGCCATCGACATATCGCTCCGCAAACTCATAAGTGACCTGCCAATAAGGCCCCTTTCCTAGTGATGAGTTTGTCCATGAACCGGAGTCGTGATACTGAACACATGACAGAAAATGCTTAGATACATCAACATTGTATTTTTTAATGTAATTTCCCGCTTGATTTATGGCATCAACGATTTGAACACGAGGCACAGGTCTCTTAATCTCCTGCGCATGCGCTTCTATAGACACAATAGCGAGTCCGATAAATATTATGTAGAGGCTATGCATATTTTTTATTGCCGAACGTCCCTCGTCAGGTATCGCTGGCTGGCGCGGCGGGTGGATCGAAGGCATGGGGAGTGAAGGCACTCGGCCTGCTCTTCTGCCAGCAGGCCCTGTGCCTGAGCGGTGGAACGTCAAATTGGTGTTCATCGAAACTCCTGACGGCCAGCGATTAACTGGACGAGCATGTTAGGATTATTTTTCTTTATTGGTTGTTTTTGTATGTTCAGCCAGCGCAGTGTAATTTGAATTGAGCCATGTCTTGAAAAGCTCAACGTGCTTAGGAATGTCCTTCTTGTAGCTCTCAAAATCAGGGCAGTGGGGTAAGTCTGTGACTCCGCGGATATGAAGCGCATTCACTGAATCCCAGAGAGCATTTATACCATGATATTGCACCTCGGTATCAGAACTGTAAAGCAATTCGCGGAAAGCAGGCAAAGTGGAATCGGTTAACGGCAAATCCCTAATTATCTGGCAGGCTGCCTCAGTCGCGTCTGGGTATCCACTTCTTACGAATGCAAGAAGCAAATCGAGTTGATTGTGCTTCCCAGCATCTCTTGCAACTATACGCCACGCAATTGGCGGAGGAGATAAGCGCGGCTTCTCCAGAACACTTGAAACCGATGGAAGGGCCAGGGAAACAAGAACAATCGTTGCCAAGGCAATAAAAAGAACCATGCACCAATTGATTTCTCCGGAGTCACGGCGGGGGTTGAATCTCATATGAACATTAGTAAGGTTCTATTCCAACGGTAGGCGAGTTCACGATATTCTTTTCCTAACGTATTATAGAATGATGTGTGGATTTATTTTGAAAACGTGATATCATTCTATTTCGATTATGAATGAGGTGTCAAGAAATCTCACAACACGCAGTAATTCAGCGAGATGGGATGAGCGATGGATTCGGTTTCGCATGGCTTTAAAGAACCGCGGGGTCGAGCCGAGGTTTCAAGATTATTACCGGGCCTGGGTTCTGGGATTTTTTGGGTTTATCAAGCCGAAGAAATATGAGGCGGCGACAGCAGATGATGTTCGGGAATTTTTAGAGAAGCTGTCCGGGGAAGGCAAGAAGGAATGGCAGCTCCGGCAGGCGGAGGAAGGAGTGCGGGTGTTTTTTCAGGAGGTGGAACCGCACCGATGGGCAGGGAATTGGCCGACGGACCTGCTGGCAAACGTGAAGCTGGGCATTGATGAGGAGGGGCCGGCGGATCTCGGGAGGCATCCGACAGCGGGAGCGGCAACGCTGGCTTACGCGGGCCGTGAGGATACCGGGGATTTGGCGGAGAGGTATCTGCCGTTTCTGGAGCTAACGACGGAGGCCTTGCGGCTGGAGCGGTATTCTTATCGCACGGAGCAGTCGTATTTGGAATGGGTGAGGAGGTTTCTCATTTTTACACAACCGGCGTCGCGTGAGAGCACCCGGTGGTGGCAGGTGAAGGAATACCTGGAATACCTGACGCTGAAACGCCGGGTGGCCTCGGCGACACTGAACCAGGCGCTGAGCGCTTTGCAGTTTCTGTTCCGCAGGGTGCTGAAACGCAAGGCGGGCGGAATGGAGGACGTGAAGCGTCCGGCGCAGGGTCAGCGGTTGCCGACGGTGCTCACTCGGGAGGAGGTCGGGCAATTGCTGGGGATGATGGAGGGGACGGGGCGCCTGATGGCGGAATTGATGTATGGCTCGGGTCTTCGGGTGATGGAGTGCGTGCGGCTGAGGATCAAGGATGTGGATTTTGGGAACCTCTACATCGTGGTGCGGGCGGGCAAGGGGGACAAGGACCGGCGGGTTCCGTTGCCGAAAAAGGTGATTCCTGCTCTGAAAGCGCAGATCGAAGCGGCGAGGGATCGCTGGGCCAAGGACCGCGAAATGGGCGTGGAGGGAGTGTTTTTGCCGGAGGCACTTTCGGCGAAATACATTCACGCAGCCACGGAATGGGGATGGTATTGGGTGTTTCCTGCGGATGGGCTCTCGACGGATCCTTGGACAAAGAAAATCCGTCGGCATCACATCGGGGAAAATGGCGTGCAGCAACTGGTGAGGAGATGCGCGCTTCGTGCGGGGCTGACAAAGCCGGTGACTCCGCACACGCTGCGGCATTCGTTTGCCACGCATCTGCTGGAGTCCGGGGCGGATATCCGGACAGTGCAGGAGTTGCTCGGGCATTCGGACGTGAGCACGACGATGATCTACACGCATGTGCTCAACCGTCCGGGAATGGCCGCGCGAAGCCCATTGGATGAAATGGAACAGCATTCCGCATGAAAACTCCATCCAATGGCGTCGGGCGTGAGCCGCTTTTCGTCGGGCGGGGGCTGACGAAAGTCTATGCGGCTGGCGAGACGGAAGTCCGGGCGCTCGACGGCGTGGACGTTGACCTCTGCGCGGGGGAGCTCATCGTTCTGCTCGGTCCGTCGGGGAGCGGGAAATCGACGCTGCTGAACAACCTTGGCGGGCTGGATGTGCCGACTGCCGGGACGCTGACGTATCGCGGGCGCGACCTTACGCACGCGGACGAGCAGGAGCTGACCCTGTTCCGCCGGAATGCCGTGGGGTTTGTTTTTCAGTTTTACAACCTCATCCCGAGCCTGACTGCGCGGGAGAATGTCGCGCTGATCACCGAGATCGCGCCGGATCCGATGACCCCGGAGGAGGCGCTGGAGCTGGTGGAGCTCGGCGACCGGATGGACCATTTTCCGTCGCAGCTTTCCGGCGGGCAGCAGCAACGGGTGGCGATCGCCCGGGCGATCGCAAAACGTCCGGAGGTCCTGCTCTGCGACGAGCCGACGGGTGCGCTTGATGTAAAGACCGGCATCACTGTCCTTGAGGCCATCGAGAAAGTGAACATCGATCTCGGCACGCTTACGGTCATCATCACCCACAACGCCGTCATGACGGAAATGGCGGACCGCGTGATCCACCTCATGGATGGGAAAATCTCCAAAGTCACAAACAACCCGACCCGCCGCCCGGTGCGCTCGCTGCAATGGTGAATCAAGTGCTCCGTGGAGGGCGCTGCGCCGTCAGCGCCGGCATGGCCTTTTCAAACCAGAAAATGGGACGGCACGGCGGCCATCCCTCCATGTTCGGAAACTTTCCATGAAGGCTCTTGATCTCAAGCTGATCCGGGATGTGGGGCGGATGAAGGGCCAGATGGTGGCGGTCGGCCTGGTGATGGCGTGCGGGCTGGCGATGATGATCATGGCGCGGAGCCTGATCCTTTCGCTGGAGACGACGCGGGCGGCATACTATGAGCGGAATCGGTTTGCCGACGTATTCTGTGATTTGAAGCGGGCACCGAATTCCCTGCGCGACCGGCTGGCGGCGATCCCGGGAGTGGCGGCGGTCGAGACGCGGGTGGTCGGTGCGGTACGGATGGATTTGCCGGGGCTGGCCGAGCCGGCGGATGGGACGATCATTTCGATCCCCGAGGACCGCCCGATGCGCCTGAACACGTTATTTCTCCGAACGGGTCGGTATCCGGAAATCGGAAAAGCGAACGAGGTGGTCGTGAGCGAGGCATTTGCGAAGGCGCATGGATTCCAGCCCGGCGACTCGATCGAAGTCATCCTGAGGGGAGCGAAGGAGCGGCTGAAGATCGTGGGGATCGCGCTGTCGCCGGAATATGTTTTTGAGGCGAGGCCCGGGCAGGCACTGCCCGATAGCAAGCGGTTCGGCGTCTTCTGGATGAACGAGCGCGAGCTCGCGACGGCGAACGACCTCGACGGGGCGTTCAACAATGTGGTCGTGGATGTGGCTCCGGGCGGGGAGACCGCGCCGGTGATGGCCGAGCTGGACCGGCTGCTCGAACCCTACGGCGGGCTGATCGCCTACGACCGCAGCGACCACGCCTCCGCCAAGCAGCTCGACGATGAGATCGCGATGCTCAACGGAATGTCGATCGCGTTTCCCGTGGTGTTTCTCAGCATCGCGACGTTCATGACGAGCGCGGTGCTCGCACGGGTGATCCGCCTCCAGCGCGAGCAGATCGCGCAGCTCAAGGCGTTCGGGTATTCGTCCGGCCAGGTCGGGATGCATTATCTGAAATTTGCGCTGGTGATCGTGACGATCGGCCTCCTGGCAGGCGGGGTCGCGGGGGCCTGGCTCGGAACGAATGTGGTCGAGATGTATCACAAGTTCTTCCAGTTTCCGTCACTGACATTCCATCCGGATTTTGTGGCCATCGGCGTGGCGTTTTTGGTGAGTTCCGCCGCGTCGCTGCTGGGCGTGGTCGGCGCGGTGCGGCAGGCGATGCGCCTTCCGCCGGCCGAGGCGATGCGGCCGGAGCCGCCAGCGGATTTCAAGCCCTCGCTGCTCGAGCGGATGGGTGTCACGAACCTTGCCGGTCCCTCGATGCGGATGGCCCTGCGGAACATCGAGCGGCGGCCGTGGCAGGCGGCGTTCACCGCGCTCGGGCTCGCGCTGGCGGTCGGGATTCCGATCGTGCCGGGCGCGATGCGGGACGGGATCAATTTCCTCCTCGATTTTCAATGGACCCTGGCGCAGCGGCAGGACGTGACCGTGACGCTGATCGAGCCGGGGTCGGCGTCCGCGTTCAACGACATCCGGCACCTGCCCGGCGTGATCCATGCGGAGGAATTCCGGAGCGTGCCCGCGCGGCTGCGCTTCGGGCACCACAGCCATCGCCTCGCGGTGACCGGCGTGCCGGCGGGAACGCTGCTCAACCGCGCCCTCGATGCGCACGGCAACCCGCTTCCCGTTCCGCCCGATGGATTGCTGATCTCCGAAAAGCTTGCTGAGATGCTTGGTGCGAAGCCGGGGGATTCGCTGGTGATGGAGGTGCAGGAGGGGCGGCGACCGAGCCGGGAGGTGCCGATCCATGGGCTGATCACCGACTACGCCGGGCTGTCGGCCTACATGGACATCGACGCCCTGCGCCGGCTCATGCAGGAAGGTCCGACGGTAAGCGGCGCCCATCTTTCGGTCGATGCGGGCCAGAGCGGGGCATTTCTCGACAAGATCAAGGAGGTGCCGCGGATCGCCAACCTCGGGATCAAGTCGGCGCTGCAGCAGAGTTTCCGGAGGACGATCACGGAGTCGATCACCCTCATCCAAAGCATCTACTTCACGTTCTCGGTGATCGTGGCGTTCGGCGTGGTTTACAACAGCGCGCGGATCTCGCTTTCCGAGCGCAGCCGCGATCTGGCGACTTTGCGGGTGGTCGGATTCACGAACCGCGAGGTCGCGGGGGTGATGATCTCCGAGCTCGTCATGCTGACGATTGCGGCGATCCTGCCCGGGCTTTGGATCGGCGGTCAGCTCTCGAATTTCATCGTCCAGGCCGCAAGCACGGAGACGATCCGGCTGCCGCTGATCCTGACCCACGAGACCTATGCCACCGCGATTATGATTGTGCTGCTCTCTGCGGGCGTTTCATTTTATGTGGTGAGCCGCCGGATCCGAAACCTCGACCTTTTGGGCGTACTGAAGGCCAGCGAATGATCCTATGAACCACTAATGGCCACTAATAGACACTAAACCCTTCAGCACTCTGCCGATCAGCGGCTTTTAGTAAGGATTAGCGGTCCAACTAAAAAATTAAGAATTTTATGAAAAACACCACGCCAAGCAGCACGGGCCGCACCGCCAAGGGAAAAAGCCCCTGGCGCAAAGTCGCGCTCTATGCCACAGGACTCGGCCTCGCCGCATTCATCGTGACCGGGCTCATGCCAAAGCCGGTCGAGGTCGAGGTGGAGTCCGTCACGCGCGGGCCGCTGACGGTCTCGGTGCTGGAGGAGGGGAAGACGCGGATCCGCAACCGCTATGTGGTATCGCCGCCGGTGGCCGGATACCTGAAGCGGGTGCCGGTGCGCGCAGGCGATCCGATCGATGCCGGCAAAACGCTTCTGGCCGTGATCCAGTCCTCGCCGTCGAGCTTTCTCGATCCCCGGGCGAAAGCCCAGGCCGAGGCGGCGGTGCGGTCGGCGGACGCCGTCCTCCAGCAGCGCAACGAACAGGTGCAGAGCGCGACCGCCGAGCTGGACCTTGCGCGCAAGGAATTGGTCCGGGCGGAGCAATTGCGGAAAAAGGGGGCCATCGCTGTGCAGGAATTCGACACGGCGGTGAACCATGTGGAGATGCTCAGCAACCAGGTTGGGTCGGCTCACTTCGCGCTCAAGGTCGCCGAGTTTGAGCTCGAGCAGTCGAAGGCCGCGCTGGTGCAGGCGACGGGCGAATCCGTCGAGAGCGGCCAGCCGATCGAGATCCGCGCGCCGGTTTCCGGATTCGTGCTGAATGTCCTCGAGGAGAGCGCGCGGCCGGTGACCCCGGGCCTCCCGATCATGGAGGTCGGGGATCCGAAAGACCTCGAAGCCGAGATCGAACTGCTCTCCAGCGATGCCGTGAACGTGAAGCCGGGCGCTGATGTTTCCATCGAGCAATGGGGCGGCGGCGATCCGCTGCACGGCAAGGTCGCGCTGGTCGAGCCGGGCGGATTCCTCAAAGTCTCAGCGCTGGGGGTCGAGGAGCAACGGGTCAAGGTAAGGGTGAATTTCACGAACCTTCCCGAAGGCGTCCTCGGTGACCGCTATCGTGTCGAGGCGCGGATCGTCACTTGGTCCGGCGAAAATATCCTGCAAGTTCCGACCGGCGCGCTGTTCCGGCGCGGCAACGAGTGGATGACATTTGTCGTGGCCGGCGGGCGGGCGAAGCTGACGAAGGTCTCCATCGGACACACGAACGGCATCTCCGCGGAGGTTCTCGGCGGGCTTTCTGAAGGCCAGCGGGTGATCCTCCATCCGCCGGATACCGTGGCCGCCGGGGCCGCTGTCAAGCCGCGCCCGTAGGGAACAAAGCGCAGCTCCGCCACCACATCATCCCATCGCGTGCGGAAAACCCGCACGAAGTGCCTGGTCAATGGGGCAACAAATCGCGATCCACCCGACACGGCGAAATTTCGGCCTGTCGGGGCCGGAGCAAAAGTGAACTGAGACGGAGCAAAAGTGGAATTCTCATTCGGAGGCCCATATTCGAGTTGACTCCCGCATAAATGCAGTCTCGGAGGAGGCCGGAGCGTAGCGAAGGCCGACGGAGAGACTGCATTTATGCGGCGGAAAATCCCCCCTCCTCCTCAACGGTAGCTGGCGGTTCGTTTCGGATCGCCTGCTCATTCTCACCCAGCGACATTCATGCCTTGAAAAGCATCAGATCATT
>JAPLTF010000029.1 GCA_026398275.1 Verrucomicrobiota bacterium | reverse complement strand
GGCCACGATTTTGCACCGCCGCCATCCACTTTTTTACTCTCACCCGCAGGGTGAACAGATAGGACCTCGGAAAGCTTCTCCATCCCGCTGACTTTGCGTCAGTTGCGCCATCCGCGCGATCTTTTCATTTTCCCATTTAGGGTAATTTGTCGGCTTGATGTCGGCTGGCCGGACCACGAGAATGTCCGGTGACCGGGAGAAAGCGAATTGAGCAGGCGAACACAAAACGAGAAGAAGTTTGAACAATGGGAGGAGTTGCCCGGCGGAGGGCGGCTTTACCGGCTGGAAGTGAGGGGACGGCTTGGTTGGCTCGCCCGCTACAAAAAGGAAGTGGACGCCGGGGAGGCGACCATTCGGTTTTGGCAGGAGATTTACGACGATCAGGGTCGGCTCGTTGAAATCCACGAGAAATACCCGCTGGATAAAGGGCACAAGAAAGTTTAATGTCAAAAATCATGACGATCACCAGACAGCATGTCGCCGGAAAAATTGCGGCGTATCTCCGGCATGAGATCGCGCTGCCCGATTTGGTGGATTGGTCGGAGCAGACATTGATGGAGGGGGAGTTCGACGAGCGCGAATCCGAGTTGCTTGCGCGGGTTGTCGCCCGCCTCGGAGTCGCGGACGTGCGGGCCTTCGGGTTGGCGTGGGAGGATTGCGAGGAGATCCTTGCCGAACTCGGGTTTGTGCCCCGCGTGGAACTCGTCGCGGCATAGGGCAAGGGGCTGGCGTCTTCACAAAGAACAAGCGGTCCGAGGTGATGTCCTGCATCCGCTCGCGAGGCAACAAGGCGACGGAGTTGGCGAAGATTTTCCGCGCGAACGGGATCACTGGCTGGCGGAGGGGGAGGAAGCTGAAGATTTCTGAAACTGGAAACGTGAAACCTGAAGGCGGGCAGACCAGCGCGGGGCCGCCCACGTCCCTCCGGGGGCTTCCTGCTTCAGGATGCCTCCTGAGCAGTTACGGAACATGTTTCTTTTTCCAGAGCCTCAACCCCAAGAAATTTGTTCCAAATTCCTCCACGCCGTTTTCCGAAATAGTGGTGTTGGGGAGTATATCAGTCCGCCTCGTCGCCGCCGACCGGGAGCGTGAGGCGGGCTTTGGTCAGTTCGCCGAGGACTGCGGCCATTTTTTCGCGGACGCCCGGAACGAAGCCGCGGTCCTTGTGAAAGACGAGCATGGTGAGGTCTTCGCGGTTGAAGAAGCTGATGACGCCCTTTTCGGTGTGGAGGGTGACGGCCGGCACGGTGCCGACGCCCATGCGTGCGGAAGAGTCGCGCATCGCCTTGAGCATGTCCGACGCGTGGGCGCTCATGGAGACAAGATCGACGCTCTCGGGGACATTGTGCGAGGCGACAACGATCGACCCGTGTGCAAGGACGCAGGAGTTGATGCCCGGGAGCCCGCCGCAGAGCTCGATGACGCGGTTCACCGTCATGGTCTCCTCGGTGAGGAAAAGCGCCTGGAGCGGCTCCTGCTCAACGATCTCCTGGTTTTTTGACTGCGTGGGAAAGTGCTCTGTCCGGAGCATCCGGACCGGCGTGGCAACGGGAGGCGGCAGGGTAGGCTCGGGAACAATTTCCGAGACAGGCTCCGGCTCCGCGACGAGCTCCGCGACGAGTTCCGCGACCGGCTCGGGGGCGGGTTCCGGAATGTGGAGCGGCACGGTGACCGGCGGCTCGGGAGCCGGACGCGGGGGCGGAAGGGGGATCTCCGGCAGGACAAATGCCGGGACACTTTTTTCCTGCGGGGGCTCGACCGGCGGGAGGTCCGTCGCAGGGTGGGGGATGGGCGGTTGAACCTGCGGCGGGATGGCGGCCGGGGTCTTGCGCCGGAAGAGCGGCAGGCCCACGAACGAACCAGTCCGGCGGGGCGGGAATTTTCCCGAGGCGACATGTGTTTCCGGTGCCGCAGGCGGAGGGGGAGCCACGGGGATCGGGTCTTGAACGGCCGGCGACGGCGGCTCAATCGCAGGGACTGAGGAAACGGAGGGTTCGGAAATGGGAGCCGGATCGTTGTCCGTCACGGGGGCTGTCTCCTCGATGGCCGGCGGCGCAGCCGGGGCGACGGCAGGGCGGGAGAGATTGATGAATGGCGGAAGCGGCTTCAGCGTGCCAAAATTTTCCTCCGGCTCGGCAGCGGGCTCCGGCGCCGGGGCCTCCGGTGCCGGCGCAGGAAGTGTGACGGGTTCCGGGGCGATTACGGCCTCCGGGAGCGGCTCCGGCTCGGGAGGGGGTTCCGGGATCAGCTCCTCCATGTGCTCGACCAGCCGGTATGTGGCGGCAAGCTTGGATGCGGGCAGCTTGACCAGCCCGTCGGAGGAGGAAATGTGGTCCGGCAGCAGCTCGGCGAGCAGCCGCAGGGGAATCCTCGGAACATTCTTTGCCAGCACCTTCTCTGCGGGGATTTCCACCGTCAGCCCCGCGGGAGCCGGGACCTTCCAGTTGGCCCTGGGCACGAACGGCTCGATGTCCGCCACATTGATCGTCAGGGATTCCGGCGGGGTGAACCAATACCGGAACCTCGGAGCGGGGGAATTTATTACGACCGGCATTTCTTTCTGTTCATTCATCGCCACTTTCCGATTATCCCAGATTCTCACTCAAAGCAATCCTGTGGAATTTCTATTTACTTCGGACGGGCTGATCCCCGTCATCGTTCAAGAGGCCAGCCAGACCACGCGCCCGACCGGCCGCGTTTTGATGTTTGCCTGGATGAACCGCGAGTCGCTCGCGAAGACGCTCGAATCCGGGCTGATGACCTACTGGAGCCGCTCGCGCAAGAAGCTCTGGCTGAAAGGCGAGACGAGCGGGAACACGCAGAAGGTGGTGCGGTGGTTTGTGGACTGCGACAAGGACGTGCTCCTTTTCGAGGTCGAGCAGACAAGCGGGGCCTGCCACACCGGCTACGAGAGCTGCTTCTTTCAGGAGCTCGACTCCAAGGGCAACCCGCTTCCCGTCGCGGAAGAGAAGCTCTTCGACGACGCTTCCGTTTATAAAAAGTAGAAACACGGATGAACGCGGATCCGGCGGTCGCCGTTGTAGGGGTGCTCTATGAGCGCCCATTCCAGCGTGCCTGCCGGGCGACCCGGGGTCACAGACCCCGGCTACAACCTGTGGCCTCTCAAACCGGAGTGTGAGGCATGCGGGCGAGAAACAGGACGGCCTGCCAAAAAGAAAAGGACCGTGTTTCCACGGTCCTTTTTTTGCAGGGTTGCCGGGTTCAGCGTCCCTGGCCTGGTGAATGGATTTCTCAGGCCGCGTTCCTCGCCGCCGCTGCATCTGCCGCCGCCACATCGGCGTCACGCTTGTCGTTGAAGTCGATGTGGGCCTGCGGGTGCAGGGTGGAGATGCGCATCCCGTAGAACGAGCGGAGGACGAAGAAGATGCCGATGAGGAAAAACGCGACGCCGATTCCGGCGGCGAGCATCCGCTCGGTGTTGACCGCGATCTCCACGGCGAGGATTCCGAACAGGGTGGTGAACTTGATGATCGGGTTCAGCGCGACCGAGGAGGTGTCCTTGAACGGATCGCCGACGATGTCGCCGATCACGGTCGCATCATGCAAGGCGCTGCCTTTTTGCTTCAGCTCAACCTCGACGATCTTTTTCGCGTTGTCCCAGCATCCGCCGGCGTTCGCCATGTTGATCGCCATGTAGAGGCCGAACATCGCGATCGAGATCAGGTAGCCGACGAAGAAGATCGGGTCGAAGCAGGCGAACGCGAGGGTCAGCGAGAAGACGACCGCGAAGATGTTGACCATGCCGTGCTGGGCATACTTCGTGCAGATTTTCACAACCGCGTTGCTGTCCTCGGCCGATGCGCGGTCCGAGTTGCCGAGCTTGATGTTGCGCTTGATGTAATCGACCGCGCGGTAGGCGCCGGTGGTCACTGCCTGGCGGGATGCGCCGGCGAACCAGTAGACAACCGCTCCGCCCATCATCAGCCCGAGGATGATCCGGGGATCAACGATGCTCAGGTTCGACATGTCCGTCCACCCGAAGTGGTTTTTGAGCATGAGGATCAGCGAGAAGATCATCGTGGTCGCACCGACGACCGCCGTTCCGATCAGCACCGGCTTGGCGGTGGCCTTGAACGTGTTGCCGGCCCCGTCGTTGTCCTCGAGCAGGAGCTTGCCGACTTCGAAGTCCGGGGTGAACCCGAAGTCGCGCTGGACCTCGGCCCCGATGCCCGGGATCTGCTCGATCGTCGAAAGCTCGAAGACCGACTGCGCGTTGTCGGCGACCGGGCCGTAGCTGTCCACGGCGATCGTCACCGGTCCCATGCCGAGCATTCCGAAGGCCACGAGGCCGAAGGCAAAGACGGCGGGGAACGCCATGTAGTCGCCGAGGGTGGAGAGGCTGGTGAGGTAGGCGACCAGCATCAGGGTGGCGAGGGTCAGGCCTTTCCAGAAGCAGGAGAAGTTGCCGGCGACGAGGCCGGACAGAATCGTCAGCCCGGCGCCGCCTTCGGTCGTCGCGTTGACGACCTCGTGGCAATGCGCGCTCCGCGTGCTCGTGAACACGCGGGTCAGCTCGGGGATGATCGCAGCGGCGAGCGTGCCGCAGCTGATGATCGTCGACAGCTTCCACCAGAGGGTCGGGAAGTGCGGGGCCAGCATGAAGTAGCTGACGATGTAGCTCACCGCCACGCACATCAGGGATGTCAGCCAGACCAGGATCGTGAGCGGGTGCTCGAAATCAAAATGGCTGTGCTTGCCGAAGACGCCCTTCGTGATCCACGTGTTGATTTTCCAGGAGAGGATCGAGGTCGGGATCATCACGATGCGCATCGCGAAGATCCACACGATGAACGTCCACATATACTGGGGCAGAACGGCGAGGAGGATGAACGTGATCAGAGCCACGCCCGTGACGCCGTAGGTCTCGAACCCGTCCGCCGTGGGGCCGACGCTGTCGCCAGCATTGTCGCCCGCGCAGTCGGCGATCACGCCGGGATTCCGGGCATCGTCCTCTTTGATCTTGAAGACGATCTTCATGAGGTCGCTGCCGATGTCGGCGATCTTCGTGAAGATGCCGCCGCAGATTCTCAGCACGCTCGCGCCGAGGGATTCACCGATCGCAAAGCCGATGAAGCAGGATCCGGCGAGGGCCGGCGGGACAAAGAGAAGGATGGCGATCATCAGCAGCAGCTCGGTGCTGATGAGGAGCACGCCGATGCTCATGCCCGAGCGGGTCGGGATTTCCGAGACCGGAAGGGCCCGTCCGCGAAGCGCGGCAAAAGCCATGCGGCTGTTTGCGATGTTGTTGATCAGCATGCCGAACCAGGCGACGGCAAACGATCCGCCGATGCCGATGAGCGACCAGACGATGATGAGGACCACGGTCGAGGGAGCGGCATGCTTCAGGAACCCGAAGTAGTAAACCATCGTCGCGCCGATGAAGATTTCCAGCATCAGGAGCAGGCGGCCCTGCTGGAGGAGGTAGGTTTTGCAGGTGCCGTAGATCAGGGTGGAAATATCCAGCATGCTCTTGTGGGCAGGGAGCTTCCGGAGGCTCCGGCATTCCGCCCAGCCGAACAGCATCCCCAGCAGGGCCACGCCGAGACCGATCCACAGGATCATCTCACTCGGCAGTGCAAAGCCGGGCAATTGGAAGACCGCCGAGCGGTCGGTCGGCAGGGCGAGGTCGGATTCGCTGGCCCGCAGAACGGCGGGACAAAGGAGCATCAGGAGTGGAATAAGGCGCGTGGGTTTCATGGTTATGGATGTTGGATTGGTTGGAAAAGGGAATCGCCCGGCCTGCGAATCGGCCCGGGAGTCGCGACAGGGAAAAAGCGGACCGCCCGAGAGAATCGGTGACGGCAAGTCGCTCATAAGAAAAGCTTATATTACCCTCAAGGCTCAGTCAACGATTATTCAATGTTATACAAAGCAGACCATGACCTTGCACAAAAACGCGGACGGAAACATTCACGGAGAACATCCGGAAATTGACCGGCCCGCACCCCGGGTGCTAGGACTTCCGCATGCCATCGTTCGACATTGTTTCGGAAATCGACAAGCAGGAGATCGACAACGCGGTGAACCAGGCGGTGAAGGAACTGGCCACGCGGTTCGACTTCAAGGGGAGCATCGCGACGATCGAGTGGGTCGCGAAGGACTCAAAAATCGCGCTGAAGGCGGAGGACGCCACGCGGCTCAAGTCCCTGCACGACATGGTCACCGGCAAGCTGGCGAAGCGGAGCATCGACCTGCGGAACGTCGAGCGCAAGGATCCCGCCATCTCCCCGCTCGGACATGCGACGCAGGATTTCATCATCAAGCAGGGGCTCGACGGAGACAAGGCCAAGGAGATCGTGAAGGAGATCAAAGCCAGCGGGTTCAAGGTCCAAAGCGCGCTCCAGGACCGGCAGATCCGCGTGACCGGCAAGAGCCGCGACGACCTCCAGAGCGTGATCGGCTTCTGCAAAAGCCGGGACTTCGGCGTCGCGCTGGGCTACCAGAATTTCCGGGATTGAGGCGTCATGTTTTGCGCCGCATGGATTCCTCCATCGTCGTGAAGATCAAAACCCAGAAGACCTGGATGAATACAGCCACCGGGATTTGCAGCAGGGGCGGCATGGAATAGACGAGGATCACGCCCGGAATCCACACGCACCAGCCCGCGACCACGACGGGAAAGACCTTGTCGGGAAAAAAGTCCACGCGGAAAATTTTCCGGAACGCGGACGGGCGGAACCCTTCATCCCGGAGCAGGAACCATCCGACGATGAGCGGGGCGGAGATAATCGGGGCGAAGAGGAACTGATCGACGAGGACTTTGCGGAGGAGTGTGAACCAATCGTGCCCGGTCCCGAACCAGACCGCCTGCAGGCGGTAGAGCAGATCGATGATGACACCCAGGAGCCCCCAAAACGGTGCCGCAGTGAGGAGGAGCCAGAGATTCCGCCGGGTCGGCTTCCCCGACTGGAAAAATGCGATCCGGAGAAGCTCCGGCAGCACGGCACCGGCGATCACATACGACAAAAACGAAAACCCGTATCCGGCCTCCTGCTTGACCGCGGCCACCTCGCCGAGAAAATGCCTCGTCCCCTCGTGGGCGATGTAGAGCGAGAAAAACGCCAGCATCAGGCACTGGAGCAGGAGCCCGGGAAGAAGGTTCGCCTTCGCGGCGGCCCCGGCCATGCGGATGGATTGGCGGAAATTTTTCATTCGTGTCCGAGGAAAATTTCCCCGGCGCGGCGGCGGGCGTGGAGGCTGCCCGGCAGGCTCACCCTGGCCGGACCGGTGACGTCGAGAAGCGAGAGCACCCGGCGGGTTTCCGCGAAGCCCGGCTCTGGCACGCCGCTCTGACGGAGCCAGCGCAGGACGGTGCGGTGCCGCAGGGCGTCCGGCATCGCGCGGAGCCGGGAGCAGGAAAGTTTCTCCGAAACCTCCGGCGTGAGGGATTCCATCCAGTCGTCCTCCTGCCGGAAAATCTGCGAGGCGCGGAGCACGGCCTGGCGGAAGCTTTCGCCGAACGCCCGGTCGATCGCGGGGATCACGAGATTCCGGATCCGGTTCCGCGTGTGCCCGGATTCCGCATTGGTGTGATCCTCGCGGAACGGGATTTTATTGTCGGCCACGAAGCTGCTGATCGCTTTGCGGGGGATCTCCAGCATCGGGCGGATGATGCGCCGCCCGTTCTGCCTGCTCTCCGGCCTCATGCCCGCGAGGCCGGCGGCACCGGAGCCGCGCAGAAAATTGAAGAGGCAGGTCTCGACCTGATCGTCCGCATGGTGGGCCAGCAGGAGGGTGCGGCAGCGCCGGCGCTTCGAGCATTCGAGGAAAAATGCGCGCCGGAGCTCGCGGGCCGCGGTCTCGATCGAACGTCCGGTTGCCATGGCGAATTCCTTCGTCCTTGACCGCGCGGATTCGACCTCAAAACCCAGCCGGGCCGCCTCTCGGGCAACAAATTTCGCATCGGCGCGCGAGAATTTTCCGCGCAGCCCGTGATCGAGGTGGCAGACGACGAGCTTTTCAAATCCGAGCCGCTTCAAGGCATGGAGCAGGGCCATCGAATCCCGGCCGCCCGAGACGCCGACGAGATAGGTCCGGCTGCGCGAGTGTCCGGCCAGGGCAGTCGAAAGGCTCGCTTCCAAAGCACTCGAGCCATCACTGGGCGCTGATTTCACGCTGGAGGGACGACCGCTGTGTCGTCCGTGGATGAAGTCGGACCGGACAGCGCCGGTCCCTCCAGGGCCGCGAGCTTCAGATCGTTTCGGCACCAAAATATTTATGGAGCGCCGGAGGCAGGGCGACCGATCCGTCGGGCTGGAGGCCGGACTCGAGGAGCGCGACGTAGAGCCGCGCCAGCGCGGTGCCGGATCCGTTGAGCGTGTGGCAGAAGCGGTTTTTCTCGCCCTTGAAGCGGAGGTTCATCCGGCGGGCCTGGTAGTCGCCGAAATTCGAGCAGCTCGAAACTTCGAGATACGCATTCTGTCCCGGCGCCCAGACTTCGATGTCGTAGGTTTTCGCGGATCCGAACCCGATGTCGCCGGTGCAGAGCTCGATGACGCGGTAGTGCAGGCCGAGGAGCTGGAGCACGCGCTCCGCGTCGGCGGTGAGGGATTCCAGCTCGGCGTCCGAGGTCTCCGGCGTGGTGATTTTGACCAGCTCGACCTTGTCGAACTGGTGCATGCGGATGAGTCCGCGCGTGCCGAGGCCGGCCGAGCCTGCCTCGCGGCGGAAGCACGGTGTATAGGCGGCATATTTGACCGGCAGCGACGCGAGCGGGAGGATCTCCTCCCGGTGGAGATTCGTCACCGGGACCTCGGCGGTGGGGATGAGGTAAAGCTCGTCGTTTGCGCAGCGGTATTGCTGGTCGGCAAATTTCGGGAGCTGGGCGGTGCCGAACAGCGACTCGGGCTTCACGACCAGCGGCGGCAGGATTTCCGTGTAGCCATGCTTCGTGGTGTGGAGGTCGAGCAGGAAGTTGATGAGCGCGCGCTCCAGCCTTGCGCCGGCGCCGGTGTAGACGACGAACGCGCTGCCGCTGATCTTTCCGCCGCGCTCGAAATCAAACAGCCGGAGCCGCTCGCCGATGGCGACGTGGTCCTCGACGCGCTCGAGAGCCGGCTTGGTTCCCCATTCGCGCAGCACCGGATTGTCCGCAGCATCCCTGCCGACCGGCGTTGTTTCCGACGGAAGGTTCGGGATGTTGAGCAGCAGATCGCGCTGCCTGGCATCGAGCACGGTGACCGCCGCGTTCAGCTCCTCCATCCGGCTCCCGAAGGATTTCACCCCGGCCTCGAGCGCCGAGCTGTCCTGCTTTGAGGCGCGGAGCTTGCCGATTTCCTTGCTGAGGCGGTTGCGTTCGGCTTGCAGGCCCTGGAGGCTGGTGTCCGCGGCGCGGCGTTCCCCGTCGATGGCGAGGACGGCGTCCACGGCGGATTCGTGGCCGGGTCCGCGCGTGGCGAGGCGGGCTTTGACCGAGTCGGGATTTTCGCGAATGAGTCGAATATCGAGCATGAGTTGGACAGAATGAACAAAATCGGCACAATGGGATAAGCAAAATTTTACATGGCAGCGCAATTCCGCGATTATTACCAAACGCTCGGGGTCCCGAAAACCGCCGCAGCCGACGAACTCAAGAGCGCCTTCCGAAAGCTCGCCCGCAAATTCCACCCGGATACGGCGAAGAACAAAAAGGAGGCCGAGGAGAAATTCAAGGAGATCAACGAGGCCTACGAGGTGCTCGGCGATCCCGAGAAGCGGAAGCAATACGACGAATACGGTGCCGGCTGGCAGCAGGCCGGCGGTCCGCCTCCGGGCTGGCAGCAGGCCGGGGGAGGTGCACGCCGCGGCGGCGGGGCGCGTCCCGGCGGCGGAGGGGTGGAATTCGAATTCGGCGGCACCGGGTTCAGCGACTTTTTTGAGCAGATGTTCGGCGGCGGACGCCGTGGTGGAGGGCAGGGCTTTGGTGGATTCGGCGGTTACGAGGAACCGCCGCAGAAGGGCGAGGACGTCGAGGCCGACATCATGGTCACATTGGAGGAAGCCTTCCACGGCTCAACCCGCCAGATTTCGTTCCGGCGCGGGGAATCCGGCAAGGTCGAGACCTACACGGTCAAAATCCCGAAGGGCATCCGGGAAGGGCAGAAGATCCGGCTCGCCGGGCAGGGCGAGAGCGGCTCTGCTGGCAAGGGCGATCTTTTTCTGAGGGTTAAATTCCAGCGGCACCCGGATTTCGAAATCGAGGGAGCCGACCTCAATTACGATTTGGAGGTTCCCGCATGGGATGCCGCGCTCGGCTGCACGGTCCACGTCCCGACGCTCGAAGGCCGCGCCAAGATGAAACTCGCGCCGGGCACGCAATCCGGAAAAAAGCTCCGCCTTCCCGGCATGGGGCTCCCGGTCGGCGGAGGAAAGCGCGGCGACCTCTACGCGGTCGTCGCCGTCACGGTTCCGACTGCTCTGGACGACGAAGACAAAAAGCTCTGGGAGCAGCTCGCGGCGAAGAAGCGGTAGAGGCCCGTGAAGTTCCCCGTCAAAGCCGTCCCGGGCGCCTCGCGCAGCGGGATTGTCGGCTGGCTGGGCGACGATTTGAAAATCCGCATCCAGGCCCCTGCCTCCGACGGCAAGGCCAACGATGCGCTCTGCGAATTTCTCGCCGCGGAATTCGGGCTGCCGAAAAGCGCGGTCCGGATCGCCTCGGGATTTTCCTCGCGCAAAAAAATCGTCGAAGCCGACGGGCTCACGCGGGAAGCGCTCGAGAAAGCTGCCAGCCGCAATCAGTAGGAATAGCTGTCCGGAAGCTGAAACGCGTTCTCGATGACGTGCACCTCGGGGGTCGGCCCGGTGAGGACCTCGACGACATCGAAGCGGAAGGTGATGTCCGGCATGTCGAGCAGGCGGAGCCATTTCATCGCGCCGCGGATGATGAGGCGGCGCTTCTTCTGATCCACAGCGGCGAACGGGCGTCCGAATTCTTCGGTCGAGCGCGTTTTGACCTCGACGAAGACGAGCTCCTTCCCGTGCCGGCAGACAAGGTCGACTTCGCCGCCGTGCGGGGCCCGGAAATTTTTCCGGAGGATCTTGTAGCCGATTTGGCGCAGGTGCCGCGCGGCGATGCCCTCGCCTTCGCGCCCGAGGCGGATGTGGGCCGCCTCAGAGGAGCCCGGATTGCGCAACCGGCGAAAAGCTTCTGCGATGAACCGGACAGGGGCCATGCTCGCGGAGTCTGGCAAGATGATCGGGCGTTGGATAGCCTTTGTGTTTGGAAAATCCGTAGGCCGGATACATCCGGTCGAGCTCGAGCATCGCGCGATCGCGTTCGACCTTGGCGATGATGCTGGCTGCGGCGATGCTGAGGCTGCGCCCGTCCCCTCCAACAAGCGCGGTGTGCGGGCAGGGAAAATTCGGGACCGGCAGCCCGTCGATCAGGGCATGGACCGGCCGGGGATCGAGCGAGAGAAAGGCTTTGCTCATGGCCCGGTGGGTGGCCCCGAGGATGTTCCACCTGTCGATCTCGAGGTTGTCCAGGCGGGCGGAGGCCCAGATCACATCGGGATTCCCGGTCAGGGCTTCATACAGGCTCTCGCGCCTGGCCGGCGGCAGTTTTTTCGAGTCGTCGAGGCCGGGGAGGCGGAAGTCGCGCGGCAGAACGACCGCCGCAGCAACAACCGGGCCGGCCAATGGCCCGCGACCCGCTTCATCAATGCCCGCGACAGGAAAAATGCCGCGGGCGAAAAGGAGGCTTTCCTGCTCGAAGGAGCAGGGCATTTATGCCCGCTCGGCCTTTTCTTTCACCGTCGTCGCCGACTTGCCCTTGCGGTCGCGCAGGAAGTTCAGCTTCGAGCGGCGGACGGCGCCCTGGCGCTCGACTTCGATTTTCGCGATGCGCGGGGAATGGAGGGGGAACACCCGCTCGACGCCCTCGCCGTAGGAAACCCGTCGCACGGTGAAATTGGCATTCAAGCCCGCACCTTTGCGACCGATCACGATGCCGGAGTAAATTTGGATGCGTTCCTTGTCGCCTTCGACAACGCGGGTGTGGACCTTGACGGTGTCGCCGACTTTGAAGGCCGCAACGTCCTTCTTCAACTGTTCGCTTTCGATCTTCTCAATGATGGTCATGGCTTGAAAAACTGGAACTGACCACTATGAACGGTCCGGCCGCGGGTGCAAGAAGGATTCCGGATTATTTTCAAGCGGTGCGGCAGTCAAAGTTTCCCGAAAACCGCGCCGGTCAGCGCCGGAAGGGAGATTTTCATTTTGTCACCGCTCAGCGAGCTGGAGATCCCAGCGGCATCCGGGCTGGTGAAGAAGAGCGGTTTGGCACCCGCGACGAGGGAGGCGTCTCCCGGCGCGAGGTCGACCTCGACGGTCTGGGGCGAATCGCTGCGGTTCAGCGCAACAACCAGCGCCTTGTCGTCGAGCTTGCGCAGAAAGACGAACGTCTGTTCCTTGTCGAACGCTCCGAGCGCGCGGTATTCGCCGTGGCTCAGGACGCGGTTCGCCTTGCGGAAGGCGACGGCGGATTTGTAAAACGCGAAGAGCGAATCGTCGAATTTCACCTCGTCCGGCTTCCGCGTGCCCCCGCGCGGGTCGATCGCCTGCGGGTCGAACTTCATGTCCGCCCAGACCATCGGCATCCGCTCGTCCGGATCGTTCCCGCCCCACATCCCGGCCTCGGTGCCGTAGTAGATCATCGGGGCACCGACATACGTGGCTTGAAAGAGAGCGACGAGCCGCTGGATCGCACGCTCGCGGGCATCCGGCTTCCGGATCTGGTAGGTTTTTGAAAGGGCCGCGCTGTTTTTGGCGTTGAACTCGATCTGGTTCGGATCGGGGTAGACCGTGCCCTCGCCGTTGACGATCATCGAGGCGAGCCGGTCGGTGTCGTGCGAATCCATCAGGTTCATCATCGCATACGCGGTAGCCGGCGGAATCGCGTTGCGCCGCTCGTCAAGGAGCCGCGAAAACTTCGAGGGCGGGACGACGCGGTCCACAAGGAACCCCTTCACCGGCATTGCAAACCCGTAGTAGTTCATGCACGCCGAAAAATTCCCGTGATTGAGCATCTCGAGCGGGCTGCCCCAGACCTCGGCCGTCGTGTAGGCGTCCGGGTTGATCGAATGCACCAGCGCGTTCCAGTCGGCCCAGAATTTTGCCGGCCGCTCGTCGGCGACATCGAGCCGCCATCCGTCGATCCCGTCGTCGGGCTTCCCGTCGCCGTCGGGATCCATCCAGCGTCTCGTGGAGTTGAAGATGTAATCCTTCGGCCCGGCCGCCATGTCCTTCTTGTCGGCGGTCGCGGCAAAGATCGGGAGCGTCTTGTGCCCCCACCACCCGCGGTAGTCGAACTCGTTCCGCGTCGTCGCCGGTTCGTCGAATGAGTTGACCTGATACCATCCGGTGTAGGGGGATTTATCCTGGTTCTTCCGCAGGTCCTCAAATGCAAAAAAGTCGCGCCCGGTGTGGTTGAAGACCCCGTCGATCACCACCCGGATCCCGCGCTCGTGCGCCTTTTTGATCAGCTCGAGAAACAGCTTGTCGGCGGACGTCCACTGCCACGTTGCCGGGTCGGACGTCTCCTTGTCCATGATCGCGAAGTCGCCCTTCGGATCCGGGCCGAAATACGGATCGATGTGGTGGTAGCTGTTCCCGTCATACTTGTGCAGCGACCGCGCGTAGAAGACCGGGTTGAAGTAGATCGCGTTGACCCCGAGGTCCGCGATGTAATCGAGCTTGTCCACGACCCCCTGCAGGTCGCCGCCGTATCGGCGGTCGAGCACGCCGCCTTTGTAAAATGCGGGAGCGGGATCAGGCTTCCCCGCCCGGTCCTGCTCCTTCTCCCAATCGTCCCGCGCATACCAGTCCGCCGTCCACCGCGACAACTTCCACTTCTCCGAGGGAACGATCGGCCACTCCAATGACGTCCGCCCCGGATTGTTCGACGCATCCCCGTCGCGGAACCGCTCGGGGAAAATCTGATACCACACCGCCTCCTTCGCCCATGCGGGCACGTTTTCCCCTGCGGCCTGCGCGGATGGCGGGCAAATCGACAGGCCTGCACAAAGGAGAGCCATCCGCGCCGCTCGCGGGAGGTAATTGGCGCTTCGCGCGTTCACGCCCCGACACAGCGGGGCGGCTACACCGAGAGCAGCGTGAGAGGGGCGTTCGCGTTGTGGCCACGGCGCTGCGTCGCCGTGTTCGTGCTCCTCCGCACGAAGTGCGCTGATTATTTGATTTTCCGGGAGGATATTCGTCATGGCTCGTTTCCGATTGATCATCCGAAGGCCCGCACTATCCCGCCTCACACGCCCCGCGTCAATCGCCGCGGAACCGGTTGCCAAGGAACATTATTGAATCGTTCAAGCCATTGCAGAATCAGGCTCTGCGGACTTTCACAGCGGGCGCCCCGCCCCCGGGCCGCCACTCTCCCCGTTGACAGCCCCGGCCCCGAGTGCCATATACGCAACATTCACGAGTCCCCAGAACTTGGCTCCGCAAACATGAAAAAACTTGTCCTCATTTCCGGGTTGGCGATCGCTCTCGCGACGGCTGGCGCACATGCCCAAATCGCTACGGATAATGCTTCGAACTACGGCGGAAGCTGGACGAATGGCTCGAATGGGGGCACCGGGTTTCTCGCGTGGAACATCACGAATAACAACAACGGGACGAGCATCTTTGCTGGAAACTTCCTCGGCGATTCGACTTCCGGTGCCGGGAATATCAACACCGGCGGCGTTGCGTTCGGTCTTTACGCAAATCCGGCGGCGGCGTCGGTTAATGCGAACCGGGCGTTTGCTGTCTCCCTTTCCTCGGGCAACATCTTTACTTTCCAGCTCGCGCTGAATTTCGACAACGGCAACAAGGGCTTCGACTTCTTTGCCGGGGGGGACGGAACGGTTTTGAACTTCAATGTGGGAAGCGGGGCTGGCGTGTCATCCTCAAAGACCCTGACCCCGGGGACCAGCGTTGTTTATGACTACGGTGGCAACAACGCTGTTTTCAACGTCACACTCACGATGACCTCCAGCTCTGCCTTCTCCTACGACATCAGCAGGACATCTTCTCTGGGCACGCAAGGGACACTTTTCAGCGGTAATGTGAGCGGCCTCACCCAGGGCCCGACCGGCATCGGCTTCTACGTCGCGGGCACGGACGCCGGCGGCGCGGCTCAGAACAACCTCTACGTGAACAGCCTCAGCGTCGTCCCCGAACCGTCGACATTCGCGCTGCTGGGCCTCGGCCTCGCGGCATTCGCCCTCCGCCGGAAAACAAAAGTTTCCTGAACCCAAAAACAACCTCAGAAAAACAGAACCATGAAAAAACAAATCGCAGCAATCGCCATTTGCGTCATCGCGCTGACAACGGCATCCCAGGCAGCCACCGGATTCTTTAGTTACTTGTATGTGGTTACGAATCTCAACGGGGCAGGCAATGTTTTCAACCAAGTGAGAACGGGAACCACCCCTGGAACTGGAGCTGCTTCAGGCTATAACCTTGCTGCCGATGGGGTAAATCCGCAGTTTCTATCTTTCGGAACCTTGAACAGTTCGTCGAATCTCACGCTTAAGGGTTTTGAATACAAGACGTTCAATGACAATAGCTCCAACGTCACACACGCGAACCTGTATTATCGTATCTACAGTGGAACGCCCAGCGGTAGCTTTACTCAGATACAGACCGACACTCCCTTGTCAGTCAGTGGAAACAACAAGACATGGCAGGTAACCAACGGAAGCACGAATCTGCTGAGCGGCCTTTCCAACGGGAACTACACGATGGAAATTTATACCGAGTCTTACACGAATGGCGTCAACACAGCGGGAAATATCTTTGGCTTTGTGAGTGGCACGAATCCAACCGCTACATTCACCGTCGTCCCCGAGCCCTCCACGTGGGCGCTCCTCGCAGGCGGCTTGACAATGGTGATGGTCCTCCGCCGTCGGCGCATCTCCTGATTCTGCGGCATTGACCGTGCGAATTCCAAAAAGCTCCCGCAGACACTGGCCGCGGGAGCTTTTTCTTTCCCCGGTTGTCGGATTCGGCCTCTTGGCGTCGGTATTGATTCCGGGGATCGAGCCGGAGGGCGCGATTCCGATCTCTGCCTCCGCCAGGTCCGCAGCAACTGACCCCCGCCCGCTTTTGCCAGAAGAAACCGAGGCATTGCAGAAAGCGTGTGCGGAATTTGAGCGTGGGAATTACACCGACTGCTTGAAAATTCTGGAAACCGGATCGGCCCCGCATCCCGAGATCCTCAACATGCGCGGGGCGGTGCTTTCGGAGCTCGGGCGCAAGAAAGAGGCCGCCGCGATGTTCGAGTGGGCGCTTGATGGCGATCCCGCTCATTTCTGGGCGCGATACAATCTCGCAGAGCTCGCCTTGATGGATGGCAACCTCGCGCTGGCGCGGAAGCATTTTGTGGGAATCACCCCGCAGGATCCCGCACAAAAAGAACTCCTCGCCCTCAAACTCCTCCTCATCGACCTGCGGAGCGACGACGAGGCCTCCGCGCGTCGTCAGCTTCCCGAGTGGCCGCCGATCTCAGCCGCAGGTTATGCCGCCTACGCGGCCATGTCCCACCATGAGGGGAATGAACCCCAGTGCGCGGCAATCCTCGCCGAGGCACGACGACTCCACCCGGACGAATGGGGCATCTTCCTGAAAAAAACGCTCAAGGAATCCGGCGTGCCTGTGGATTAATTCGGCGCCATCGGGCAGCCTCGCCACCTCCACACGACGACTCAGCGCCGTGGCCACATCGCTTCGTGCCACAGGCCCATCGAAGTCACAAACCGCTCCAGCTCCTCACAAACCGCCCCCGATGTAGCCGCCCTGTGTCAGGGCGGACTCGAGAAAAGCCGCCTCGCCCTCAGCCGGCCCTCCGCACTCCCCCCGCGTCAATCTCCCACCGGCCTTCTTCGCCAACCACAAACTTTTTGGCCCCCCGATCGGTGATCCGGTATCCGCGAATCCGCAGATACTCGGGGACATCGGCCGATGCCATTTCGTCAGCGCTGAGCTGCTCCAAAAGATAGCCCGGCCCCGATGAAACATTCAGATTTTTGACAGTCACCCTGGCACCGGGAACTGCCGAGATCACAAGCGAGGCGCCGCCGGAGACGGAGACATTTTCCAACCGGACATCGCCATCGAGAACCAGCGTGCTGGCTCCGGAGATGGTTCCGCCTTTGATGCGTTCGTTGACCTCGGCGAGCGTCAGGGCGAATGACGGCCTGAGGATCACGCGTGGACCGGGTGTGAACGGGATTCCGCAGATCGGGATCTCCGGCTCGTCGGTGACGGCCATTCCCGCAAACCGGAGCTTCATGCGCCCCGCGAGGTAGTAGTCGTTCTCCGCGCTTGAGGCGCTTTCCGGCGGACCATTTTTCGCGGCCTTGTCCGCAGCTTCGGTGAGATTGTTTTTGCAGGCGCTGAAGCACCAAGCCCGGTCAAAGATGGTGACGCCGACTTTCTCGCCGCTCGTGAAGAGCTTGGGCAGGTCCTGCATCATCGTCTCGAGGCGGGCGGGCTTTTTGAAGCTCGTGCGGGAGGCATCAGCGAACTTCGGATTTACGAACTCGGCGATGATCCCCTGCGACGATTCGAGCACGCGCAGATAAGGTTCCATGCGGATCACCAGCAGGTTGATGTTTCCCGGAAAACGTGAAAACCCGCGCTCGTTCGGAACATCCCCCTCCGGGCTCACGGTGGCGCGCAGAAGGGGATCGAGCTGGTTGTATTCGACGTTGATCGTCAGGTTCGGGCTGCCGGGTTTGACAAGCGTGGTGACCCCTCCGACCGCCTCGCCGGGCACGCGGTTGACGGCGATCGAGTTGAAATCAAATCCCCGCTGTTCGGAAACGCCGATGGCCGCCAGCGCGGCATTGAAGGCCTGGCCGTTCGTATCTTGGACAAACAGCAGATAGCGCACGCCATCCTGCGCGAGCTTCTTCGCCGTGCCGGTGGAATGCAGGAGCATGTGGATGTCCCCGTGCCCGTGCGGCTTCATGATCAGCTCGCAGGGGTTTTCGAGGGCGAGGTGTGCATCGATATCCGCGAGCGCTGGAACCAACTCCTGGCGCAGGATCGTGATCTGGTCGGCTTCGAGACCGAAATTGTTGTTCGCAGCCAGCGTGGCCAACGTTCCCGCGTTGGTATCCATGCTGGTCATGATCACCAGCGGGATCCGCCTGCCGAGCTTGTGGGAAGCGGCTCGGATGACGCTCGCATAGTGGGCAAGGTAGGTGGTGTCCTGCGTGACCTCGACCGGGATGTCGAGCTTGATGCCGTTGTAGCCCAGCCGCTCGCCGAGCCCGCCGGCAACAATAACGACAGCCGTGTGTGCGAACGCGGCCAGGCCCGCCTCTTCGGCCGCGGCGTAGTCAGCGCCGAACCCCGAGAGGTCGACGATGTCGGGCTGCTCCGGCGTGTAGCCTTCGTAGGGATTGCTGCCGGTGGCGGCGGCAGCCAGCAGCACGCGGGCATTTTTAATGTAGCCCGGCAGTCCGCCAGGATATGACTGATCCGCGGACCGCAGGCATTTCAGAAAGGCCAGTTTCTTATCGTCATCTACCCCCGGGTTTTTCCAGCCCGAATAAAGATGGTGCTGATTTTCGGCGATCAGGCATTCCGCGAGCGCCTTGTCCTCCGGCGAGAGAAGTCGTTCGTTCGCAGAAAATGCTTCGAGTCCGGAGGCGGAGGATGTGGTGGTCGGCATGGCGATGAAATTTGTATTTCCCGGAGGCTTGGTTGACAACCCGGGATTGAAGACAAACGTGCTGGCCAATCTCCGCGGATCGGTGGCAGATTCACAGGATGACCAAACAAGGCTTTTGGAACACAATCAGCCGCCACCCGTTCGGCGTGCTCCTGCTGGCGCTGTTTCTGATGCTTGTTCTCGCCCCGAGCACTTCCCTGTTTGGAAAGTGGCTTCCCAACTTTCATGGCATGGTGACGCTCGCCCCCCTCAGCCTTTTCGTGATCGGGGCCTCGATGCTCACGCTCTGGAAGCGCGCCAACCACCACGCGCGGCACATGTTCGCCGGGGCGGTTGTCCTGATTGTTCTCGTGCTTGGCAGCGTGATCACCCACCACAAGTGGATTCCGGTCCAGCTCATCATCCAGATCCTCTTTCTCGGCTACGTCCTGGGGATCGTGGTCCGCTCGGTTTTCAAGGCGAAGATCGTCACGAGCGACATCCTTTGCGGCGCGGTCGCGGTCTATCTGCTCGTCGGGGTTCTGGCCGGACTGATGTTCGTGCTGATCGAATATTATGCTCCGGGAAGCTTCCGGGTCAGCAACTGGACGACCGATGCCGCTGCCCAGCAGGCCTCGTTCATTGAGGATCCGGGCTGGCTGGTTTACTTCAGCTTCGTGACGCTGACGACCGTTGGCTACGGCGATGTCCTGCCCGCCAGCGCCGTCGCACGCAGTGCCTCGGTCCTCGTGGCTGTGATCGGCCAGGTGATCCTCATGGTCCAGATCGCGCGGCTGGTCGGCATGCATGTGGCGCAGGAAACGGATTCCAGAAAATGATGTCTCACCTTGTAGATTTCGGAATTTCCAGACCGTGAAGAACCTCTCCGACCGCCACCTCTATGGGATCCTTGACCTCGGCTATGTCGCTGCCGGGGGCGCGACTTCAATGACGCGGCGGATGTTGGAGGGCGGAGTCGACATCCTTCAGCTTCGCGCGAAAAAATTCCTGCCCGGGGAGATCCGCGCGCTTGCGGGCGAAATCCTTCCAATCTGCCGCGAATTCGAGGTGCCGCTCATTCTCAATGACCATCCGGATCTCGTTCCCCTGACCGGCGCGGACGGGGTTCATGTCGGGCAGGACGACTTACCGGTCCCGCAGGTGCGGAAAATCGTCGGGCCGGATGCCATCATCGGCCTCTCCACGCACAGTCTCGATCAGGCTGTGTCCGCCACGCAGGCAGGGCCGGACTATATCGGCTTCGGCCCGTTGTTTTCGACGCCGACCAAACCCGATTACGCGCCCATCGGAGTTGACGAGATCCGCCGCGTGCACGAACAGGTCGCCCTGCCGGTATTTTGCATCGGGGGAATCAAGCTGGAAAATCTGCCAGCCGTTCTCGCGGCTGGAGCAATGCGCGTCGTGATTGTTTCCGGCATCCTCCAGGCGGCGGATGTGTTGGGCTACTGCAAAAAATGCCGGGCGCTCATCGGAAATTTTGCTGTGGAAGGAACCGCGGATGAACACTGATAAACACGGATGCTGAATGCCATGAGCGGACATGCTGGTCAGACAGATCGCGGCGCACGTAAAACCGGTGGGGGTTGCGACAGCCAGAATATCTGTGTTCATCGGTGTTCATCCGTGGTTTGAACGGAATTTCTGGAATGCATACGCCCGGCACCACGGAAATTCTGGTCTTGTTCGCTGTCGCCTGTCTGGCGGGTGGGATGAATGCCGTGGCCGGCGGGGGCACGATCCTCACGTTTCCAGCGCTCCTGGCCTTTGGCATGCCGTCGATTCAGGCGAACGCGACGAGCACGCTCGCGCTCCTCGTTGGGATCATCGGCAGCCTCTACGGCTATCGCAGCCACCTCTCCGCCGTGAAGCCGTGGCTGAAAAACTTTGCGCCGGTGAGCATCGCGGGCGGGCTTCTGGGCGCATGGCTGCTCACCCGCACCAACGAAAAGGTCTTCGACCAGCTCGTGCCGTTCTTGATCCTGTTCGCAACCGCGCTTTTCCTGCTGAACAACGTCTTCCGCCGCCTGGCCGGCATCGAGGCGGTCGCCACCGGCCGGCAGACCCGCGCGGCGGGGACAACCGCCGCGCTGGTCCTGCAGTTCGGCGTGGCCGTCTATGGCGGGTATTTCGGGGCGGGCATCGGCATCCTCATGCTCGCCACCATGGGCCTTCTCGGCCTCCATCACATCCACGAGATGAATGCGATCAAAACCGTGCTCGCCTCGCTCATCAACATCGTCGCGGCAACATACTTCATTTTTGCCGGCCTCGTCATCTGGCCGCAGGCGGTCGTCATGACGCTCGGTGCCACGCTCGGCTACTTCCTCGGGTCGCACATGGCGCAAAAAATCAGCCAGCAGCAGGTGCGGAATATCGTCGGTGTCATCGGGGTATTCCTCTCCCTCGTCTTCTTCTGGCGGGAGTTTCTCGCCAGATAGACCCGCCTGCGCCATCACCTGATTGCCGTATCGCGATTGCAAAACTGGGTGAGGTTGGACGCGATGAGTGGTAGGGCGGGACGTCCCCGGCCCGCCGCGTGGGGAACGGTCAGCCCGGAGGTCTGACCCGATCCTTTCTCGCACCAAGGAAACCTCGCCCGCATTTGATCACACCCGTGGTCTCCGGGGTGAAAACCCTGCGTTTGCCGAATGAAGGATCCGGTGATAGTGAAAGCCATGCAGAAACCAGTTTTTGGAAATCTCCTTCGCGGTTTTCTCCTGCCCGCCGCTTTGATGCTGACGCTGGCCTCGTCGCAGGCGCAGGTGCTTGATGGTCAGATTTTGGTGTCGGCCAGGCTGATTCCGTCAACGACCGCGATCGTTCCGGGCCAGCCGTTTGAGGTTGGGCTTCTGCTCGAAATGGCTCCCGGCTGGCACACCTATTGGGAATACAGCGGGGATGCGGGGCTTCCGACAAAGATTGCCTGGGCGCTGCCGTCGGGGTTTCAGAGCGGACCGATTCAATGGCCTGCGCCGCATCTGATGATCGAGCCGGGAGAGATCTGGACCTACGGATACGACGGGAAGGTCCTGCTCATCACGACGATTATTCCGCCGTCGGACCTCCCGGCCGGGAAGACGGTCACGCTTCGCGCGAAGGCCTCGTGGCTCACCTGCAAGGACATGTGCATCCCGGGGTCCGCCGAGCTGGAATTAAAACTCCCTGTCGCAGCGGCTTCAACGGCGGCAAATCAGGCGCTCTTCGCGGAATTCCGGTCCCTGATCCCCTCCGCTGGCCCGCCGCCTCTGACTCTCAACTGGGCGAACAGCGGCAGCGGCTGGACTCTCAAGATCCCGAACCTGCCTGCCGGGGCGAAGGCCGCGCTCTTCCCTCTGCCGCTCGACGATCAATCCGTCGGGCATCCGGTGGCTGGCGATCCCGGACAATTTCAGATTGATATGCATGGCGCGTTCCGCGGCGTCCTGGCAGTCGGTGAGGGATCAGAAAAGAGGGCCTGGCTTGTTGAGAGCTCCGCCCCTGCTCCCGCTCCCAAGCAGGGCCTCTGGCTCGCTCTGTTCTACGGGTTTCTTGGTGGATTGATCCTGAATCTCATGCCCTGCGTGCTTCCGGTCATCTCGCTGAAAATCTTCGGCTTTATCAAGCAGGCCGGCGAGTCGCCGCGGAAGATCTTCGCGCATGGCCTCGCATTTATCGGGGGCATCTTCACCTGGTTCCTCGGCCTGGGCATCCTCGTGGTCATCCTCAAATCCGGCGGCACCGAGGTCACATGGGCGTTTCAATTCCAGAATCCGTGGTTCAATGTTGCCATCGGCTCGGTGGTCTTTGTTTTTGCGCTGAACCTGTTCGGGGTGTTCGAACTGGTCCTGCCGGGCCGGGCGAGCACGGCGCTGGAATCCGCCGCTTCGTCCAGCGGGTTCGCCGGATCATTCTTTCAGGGCCTCTTTGCCACCCTGCTCGCGACCCCCTGCACGGCACCATTCCTCGGAACCGCGCTGGGTTTCGCGTTCAGTCAATCCGCGATCGTGATTCTGGCCATGTTCGCCGCGGTGGCGACCGGCATGGGATTTCCCTATCTCCTGCTCACCGCGCGTCCGGGCTGGATGAAATTCCTCCCGCGCCCCGGCGCATGGATGGAGCGGCTGAAGCAACTCATGGGGTTCCCCCTCATGGCCACCCTGGTTTGGATTCTGAGCATCGTCGGGGGACAGCGCGGGACGGACGGAGTCTTTTGGTTCCTCTGTTTTCTGCTCTGCCTCTCGATCTCGTGCTGGCTTTACGGAAGCTTCTGCGGACCGCTTTCCAAAACCCGCTCGCGCGCGACCGCCATCTTCCTCGCGGTGCTGATTGGCGGCGGCGGCGGATGGTATTTCCTCGGGCAGAAGTTCGCCTATGCGGGCAGCCAGGAACCCGGCGGGATCGAATGGGTGCCGTTCTCAGCAAAATCCCTCTCCGCGCTGCAGGCTTCCGGAAAATCCGTCTTCGTCGATTTCACCGCCGACTGGTGCATCACCTGCAAGTTCAACGAGCGGACGGCCATCGACACCCCGGCTGTCCAGCAGCTCCTCCGCGAGAAAAGCGTGGTGCCGATGAGGGCGGACTGGACGAATGCCAATCCCGAGATCACCGCCGCCCTGAAAAGTTTCGGGCGCGTCGGGGTTCCGTTCTATGTGATTTACCCTGCCGGTCGGGCCGGCGACCCGGTGGTCCTGCCGGAGCTTCTGACGGAATCGATCCTGGTGGATGCGCTGAAGAAGCTTCCCTGAGCTGTCCGATCCGCGCCCCTTGCGCGGAGGCAATTGTCGTCTATCTTCCCGCCATCATGAAAAAAGCCCTCGCCCTCCTCATTGTTCTCGTCAGTGCCGTCTATGCGGAAGTCGGCGAGCCTGCGCAGAATTTCACCTTGAAAAGCGCAGCCGGCAAGGAGGTCTCGCTGTCGGACTTCAAAGGCAAGGTCGTCGTGCTGGAGTGGACGAACCCGGGATGTCCATTTGTCAAGAAGCACTACGGCTCCGGCAACATGCAGAAGCTCCAGAAAGACGCGACCGCCAAGGGGGTCGTCTGGCTCTCGATCTGCTCCTCGGCCCCCGGCAAGCAGGGAAACATGTCCGCCGGCGACGCCGCCAAGGCCAGCGCGGAAAATGGTTCCGCCGCCACCGCCTACCTCCTCGACGAGGACGGCAAGGTCGGCCAGCTCTACGGTGCCAAGCGCACTCCGGAGATGTATGTCATCAACAAAGACGGAACCCTCGTCTACCACGGCGCCATCGATGACAAAAAGACTCCCGATCCCGCGGACATCGCCGGGGCGAAAAATTATGTGGCAGCCGCCCTCGATGACGTTCTTGCAGGCAAGCCGGTGAGCACGCCGCAAACCGAAGCCTACGGCTGCTCGGTCAAATACGGTGAATAACTAATCCTGCCAGGGAAGCGGGGGCGCGGAGTTGGTGCCGAAATTGCCGGCTTGAAACTGCGGGGTGGTGGCGATCGTCTGGTCCCAACTCCAAATCATCTGATCCACCGACGGATAGCCGAACGCCCGGGCCATGGCCTCCGGCGTGCCGAAGCCGCCGAGCTTCGCGACCTTGCCGATCGCCCGCTTGTCCTTCTTGGGTGCGCTCGCATACATCCCGCTCAGGTCGGTTTCCCGGATCTCGCGATAGAGCGGTGGTTTTGCGTAATCGGTATTCGGGACAAAGGGGGGGCTGAGCGGCTCGCCCACCGGGGCGATGAGCTGGCTCTCCGCCCGGCCCTGGACAAACAGGGCATCCAAATCCGGCGCAGAAACCGGCGTTGCCGAGGCGGAGCCCGGCGGCGCGGTTGCGGCGGGCGCTGGAGTCGGCGTGGGATCGAAGCGGAAGCGCGGCTTTTTGTCCCGCATGGTCAGCGCCACGAGAACGACCAGAACAACGCATGCCCCGATGGCCGCAAGCGCCTCGGCCGAGAGCACTCCGCGAATGTTTGCCCGCCGGTTTTTCGCGGGCCCCGCCATGCCGGCGTGTCCTTCGTTATGGCTTTGAGAGTTCAGAAGCAGCAGATTAACCGAGCATACTAGCAGAGCCTGGACCACATGAAAAGCAGCGACTCGACCGGGACCCGCGGCGGTTGAACTTGTCGAAAACGGGATTCCCGCCTACAAAATGGGCCGTGGCCCTGCCCTCTGGAATTTCGATCCGACATTACGAACCCCGCGACCGCGGTGCCGTCCGCCGGCTTTGTTGCGAGACCGGGTTCCTGGGCAAGCCGATCGATCCGATCTTCGAGGACCGCGAACTCTTCGCGGACTATCTCACGGCCTACTACACCGACATCGAGCCCGAATCCGCTTTTGTCCTCGAACAGGACGGCGTGGTGAAAGGCTACCTGCTCGGCTCGCGGCGCCCGCTGCGCCAGCAGTGGCACAGCTTCTTCCACAACCTCAGCCTATTTGCCACCGGCCTCGCGCGATACCGCCGCTACAATCCGGCCACACGGGAATTCATCCACTGGATCCTGAAGAACTCCTGGCGCGAGGTCCCGGCCGCACCCAGAAAAACCGCCCACTTCCATTTCAACGTCCTCCCCGAGGCGCAGAGCATCGCCGGGACGCATGTGATGCTGAACGCCTACTTCGACTACCTCAAGTCGCGCGGGGAGAAGGCGGTCTTCGGCCAGATGGTCACTTTCGAATCCCGCCGCGGGGCCAAGGTTCTCGAGCGGTTCGGATTCCGCGTGATCGAGAAAAAGGAGATCACAAAATACCGCGGCAAGCACCCCGAGGCCGTCTACCTAACGACCGCGATCAAGCAGCTGACCTGATCGGGTGTGATCAAATGTGGGGGCGGCGGATCGGGCGCTTTGACTCGCACCCTGCACCTACGCGGTTTCGCCGCCACTTCTTCCCATCGCGCCCGGAGGTCGCGATCCACCCGCGCACGAACCTTTCAACCTCACCCACATTTCATCACACCTGACCTGATCACTGCTTCCGGAAGACGACGATCCGGTTCGAGTTTGTCCCGCGCTTGTGGGATCAGTTCGATCTTGCAGGCAAGAAGGGCGACCGTTAATAAACATTGCGCATGCGAGACCATTTTACGACAGAGGCTGCTGCAACTTATCTTGGGGTCAGCAAGGCGAGAGTCAGAAAGCTGATCAAAGATGGCCGAATTCCTGCGGAAAAAAGGGGAAGAGACCACCTCATTCAAGAATCTGATCTTGCACATTTTATTCGACATGGAAGAAAAAATAAAGGCCGCCCGACAGAAAAAGGTTGCGCGCGCGCAATAGTAATGGAAGATGCGCCTATGTATCACACGTCGCACTTGGACAAAACCACGGTTGGAAATGGTGAAATCATTATTGGAGACGCGCTGGAAGTTCTCCCGAAACTTGGTGACCGCAAGTTCCAGCTGATCATCGCTGATCCGCCATACTTCCAGGTTCTATTGGAGGAAAGTTGGGACAACACTTGGAAATCGCCTGATGATTATCTGGAATGGACTCTTAAATGGGTGCGCGAATGCAAAAGAGTTCTTCGCCCCGACGGCCTCCTCTACGTCTTCGGCCAGCTCGGGAAGAGGGAGCATGTTTGGCTGCACACCTGCGCGATGCTGGCGAAAGAGATGCAATTTCACGACATGATCGTCTGGGACAGGGCTGTAGGATACAACGAACGCTACGATTCATTCACGCCTCAATACGAAATGGTCCTTGCACTCCGTCATTCGGCTAATTCAACGCCATACTTTGACAAGGATGCCGTGCGGCTTCCTTATGAAGAGGAGAAAATCCAGTCGTATCTCAAGGACAAGCGATACAAAGACAAGGACGCTCGGGAGCTGCATCTCAGGAAAGGCAAGTATGCTACGAATATCCTGCGTATCCCTTCTTTGAAAGGCTCCTCGAAGGAAAAGATCGGGCATCCCTCGCAAAAGCCCATCGCACTCATCCAGCAACTTATTCTCTCGAGCAGCCGGAAGGGAGATGCCGTGCTCGACCCGTTTCTTGGAAGTGGGACCACTGCGGCAGCCGCCGAGGAACTGGGCAGACAATGGACTGGCATCGAACTCAACCCCGACTACTGCGAGATCACAAAAAAGAGAATGGCGCGAATCCTTGCTTCCCCAGAATTCAGCCTTGGCTAAACGACCGCGATGACGAAATCACAGGGTTATCAAAAGGAATGCCGAATAACAGAGGGCTTTCGTGAATCTGCGCATTTCGTCCAACAGCATTCCAAAATATTTGGAAAGGGAGTGAACACTGGATGCGTCTCTGTTTCTTGGAATCAATTTTGGGATTGACGACAATTCGGCTGCCTGAGCTGGACGCCACGCGGGTTTTCCACTCTTGGGCTTGTGCTCGGACGACAGAATAGAGTCCCTCTTGATTTTTCACGATCCGATCAATCTCGGTGATTTGGCTCAGACTCAGTGTTCCCCATAGTGGGCCCCATACGGCAGGAGTAAATTTCACCCATCCGATGTCTTCGAACCATTTTTCCGAAGGGGTGCGTTGTTTCCAGAAACCAGCGATCAGCAGAAATGGTTCGTCAATGCTTCGCTGCCTGAGAACATCGCCCAAAGCAATCGGCGAACCATATTTTGCGGTCTTTACCGATACCGGGATGTTCCGTAAGTCCGGAGGGATAAGTTCGTGGCGATTGAGTTCCGGAGGGATGTCCCATTTCTGCATGTAATTGCCGGTATATCCCTCAAATAGGGCATCACGAACCCACTTTTCAAATGTGAATCCGTGACTTTGAACTTCAACCATTGTGATTTCTCTACAGCGAGATGACCTGGGCGGTGATGATGTCGTCGTCGGCGGCGAGGCGTGCGAGGACGGCGGCGTCCGGAAGGCTGTCGAGGTTGAGGAGGGTGAGTGCGCTGCCGCCCTGTTCGGTGCGGGAGAGGCTCATGCTGGCGATGTTGATGTTCTCCTTGCCGAGGAGGGTTCCGATGTGGCCGACGATGCCGGGGCGGTCCTTGTTCTCGAGGAGCAGGACGACACCGGAGGGCGTGACCTCGACCGGGCGGCCGTTGACCCGGACGATGCGGGGGTCGTTCTTCGCGCCGAAAAATGTTCCGCCGATCGAGATCTTGTTTTCTCCGCTGAAGACGGCGACGTGGAGCCATTCGTTGAAGTCGGTCTGCTCGCTCGAGCGGATCTCCTCGACATTGAGTCCGAGCGTGACGGCCATTGTGCGGACGTTGACGCTGTTGACCTCCTCGCCTCCGGCATTTTTCAAAAACCCGGTGAGGATCGCGCGGCTGATCGCCTCGGTCGGCATCTCGACGGCTTTTCCGCCATAGGTGATGACGATCCGGTCGTTGCGCTTTGGCGCGAGCTGGGCGGCGAAGCGTCCGAGTTTGTCTCCGAGCGTGAGGTACGGCTTCACGACGGCCGCGGTCTTGGCGTCGATGCTCGGCATGTTGACGGCGTTGCGGATCTCCCCTTCGAGGAGGGCGGCACGGATCGCCTGCGCGATTTCGATGCCCACGTTTTCCTGGGCTTCGGCCGTGCTGGCGCCGAGGTGCGGAGTGAAGACGATGTTCGGGAGCGAACGCAGCGCGAACTCAGCCGGAGGAGGCTCGACCTCGTAAACGTCAAGGGCTGCGGCGGCCACATGGCCGGATTTGAGGGCTTCGCCGAGCGCGGCCTCGTCGATGAGTCCGCCGCGTGCGCAGTTCACGATCCGCACGCCTTTTTTGCAGAGCGCCAGCCGGCGGGCGTCGAGCATGTGGCGGGTCTCGTCAGTGAGCGGCATGTGCATCGTGATAAAATCCGCCTGTGGCACGAGCGCATCGAGGTCTTCCACGAGCTCGACCTGAAGGCTGCGGGCGCGGCTGACCGAGAGATACGGATCGTAGGCGACGACGCGCATGCCGAAGGCGATCGCGCGGCGGGCGAGCTCGGTGCCGATCCGGCCCATTCCCAGGATGCCGAGCGTCTTGTTGTAAAGCTCGACGCCCTCATACTTTTTGCGGTCCCACTTGCCGGCCTTCACGCTGGCATCCGCCTGTGGGATGCTGCGGGCGATGCTCATGAGGAGCGAAAACGCATGCTCGGCAGTCGAGATCGTATTGCCGCCCGGCGTGTTCATCACGATGACCCCGTGGCGGGTCGCGGCGTCCACATCCACATTGTCCACCCCGACACCGGCGCGGCCGACGACCTTCAACTTTTTCGCGGCGTCGAGCACGGCGGCGGTCACCTTCGTCTGGCTGCGGACGACGAGGGCCGAGAATTTCGGGATGATCGCGATGAGTTCGGCTTCCTTGAGCCCGGTGTTCACGACAACTTCTAGGGAGCCGCCGGCGGCGAGTTCTTCGACGCCACGTTGGGAGATCGGATCAGCTACGAGCACTTTTGGTAATGGCATTTTCTTTTTTAGAATTCTGAATTATCTGTTGGACGGACGGTTGCGGCAGTCCTGCGCGAAAGCGTGTGATAATGCCAAACCGCTCCCACGGAAAACCAAATTTTTATGCGCTGGTCATATAAAGTCGCCCGGGTGGCGGGAATTGACGTCAAAATCCACGTCACATTCCTGCTGGTTCTGGCGTATTTTGGAGCGATTTACTGGCGCCAGGGCGGGCTTGCTGGCGCGGTGGAGGGGGTCGGATTCACGCTGCTTCTTTTTCTCTGCGTGCTTCTCCATGAGTTCGGCCATGCCTTTGCGGCGAGGCTCTACGGGATCCGCACCCCGGACATCACGCTCCTGCCCATCGGGGGGGTCGCCCGGCTGGAGCGCATGCCGGATAAGCCGGTTCAGGAATTTGTAGTCGCGATCGCCGGGCCTGCGGTGAACGTGGTGATCGCCCTCGGGCTCCTCGCGTTCCTGGCCACAAAAGTCCGGATGTCGGATATCACCGAGCTCGATCAAGGCGGCCTGCTGGAGAGCCTGCTGGCGATGAATGTCATGCTGGTGGCATTCAATGCCATTCCCGCTTTCCCAATGGATGGGGGCCGCGTCCTGCGCGCTCTGCTCGCAATGGTGATGGATCATACCAAGGCCACCCTAATTGCGGCCCGCGTCGGCCAGGTGCTGGCTGTGGGTTTCGCGGTGTGGAGCTTCTCCGGGGGTCCGACAATGCTGCTCTTCATTGCTTTTTTTGTCTTTGCCGGTGCCCAGCAGGAGCTTGCCTACGCGCGCTTCCGCTCCGGGGGAGGCAGTCGCAGGGTTTCGGACGTGATGTTTTCCGGCTACTCCTCGATTCCGACAGAAACCCCGATCGCCCATGCGCTGGCGCTGGCCAAGGCGAGCCGGCAGGGGGTTTTTCCTATCGTCGACCACCAGCTCCGCGCCATCGGAATCGTCAGCGTCCAATCGCTGGAAAAGGCCATGGCCGACGGCTTCGGCGGCCATCCGGCGGACGACCTGGCCCAGCCGGTCGCCCGGATCCAAGGCAATGCCCTCCTCACAGCCGCCATGGCGACCATCCCTCCGCGCGTTCCTGTTGTTGTGGAAAATCCATCCGGCCAGATTGTGGGCCTGCTGGCCGTCCAGGGTTGAGCACGCGACTGCTGCGTTGACGATCCGGCGGCGGTCGGGTTTGATGGGCGGTTCTCATTATGGCCAAAGACGAGTCTTCCCTGCGCATGGAAAAAATTGTGAGCCTCTGCAAGAGGCGCGGATTTATTTTTCAATCCTCCGAAATCTACGGCGGGCTGAACGGATTCTGGGACTACGGTCCGCTCGGGGTCGAGCTGAAGCGGAACCTCAAGGACTTCTGGTGGAAGCGAAACGTCCGCGAGCGCGACGACATGGAGGGGATGGACGGTGCGATCATCATGAACCGCGCGGTCTGGAAGGCGTCCGGCCACGAGGAGACGTTCTCCGACCCCATGGTCGATTGCCGCGCCTGCAAGGCCCGCCACCGCGCGGACCAGCTGCCGGAGAAGGATGGCGCGAAATACTGCCCGAACTGCGGCAGCCGCGACCTCACCGAGCCGCGCGCCTTCAACCTCATGTTCAAGAGCTACGCCGGTCCGGTCGAGAGCGACGACAACATGGTCTACCTCCGCCCCGAGACCGCGCAGGCGATGTTCGTCCAGTTCCGCAATGTCCTCGACACCTCGCGCCAGAAGCTCCCGTTCGGGATCGCCCAGATCGGCAAGGCATTCCGCAACGAGATTAACCCCCGCAACTACATCTTCCGATCGCGCGAATTCGAGCAGATGGAAATCGAATACTTCTGCCGCCCGGAGGACGGCCTCAAACTGACCGACTACTGGCTCGAACAGCGGCTGAAATTTTATGAGGACATCGGGATCCCCCGCTCGAAGATCCACATCAACGACATCCCGGACGGCGACCGCGCGTTCTATTCCAAAAAGACCTACGACCTCGAATACGAGTTTCCGTTCGGCATTAGCGAGCTCGAAGGCATCGCCTACCGGACCGACTACGACCTCTCGAAGCACATCGAGCACAGCGGCAAGCCGCTCGACTACTTCGACGAGGCGACCAAGGAACGCTTCGTTCCCCACGTCGTCGAGCCGAGCGCCGGTGCCGACCGCACCGTCCTTGCCCTCCTCTGCGAGGCCTACGCCGAGGAGACCGTCACCGACGACAACGGGAAATCCGAGGCCCGCAACGTCATGCGCTTCCACCCGCGCATGGCCCCGATCAAATGCGGCGTCTTCCCGCTCATGAAAAACAAGCCCGCCCTCGTCGAGGCGTCCCGCGCGATCGTCCAGGCGCTCCGCGGCGACATGAACGTATTCTACGACGAATCCGGCGCGATCGGCCGCCGCTACCGCCGCCAGGATGAGGCCGGCACCCCGTTTTGCATCACGGTCGACTTCGACACCGTTGGCGAAAACGGCCCGGAAAAAGAGGGGACAGTCACGCTGCGCCACCGCGATTCCATGCAGCAGGAACGTGTCGCCATCGCCGACCTCAAGCCCTTCCTCCTCGAACGGATCGCGTAGGGCGTTTCCTGAAGTTTGGAGGGACCGGCGCTATCCGGTCTGTCTTCATCCACGGACGACACGGCGGTCGTCCCGATCACGCCCAAAAATGTCTCCAGGCGTCCCGACGAGGGCTCTTGTTTTTCAGCGGGGGGATTTCAGCGACAGAATCTCCCGGTAGAGCCCGTAGATGACGTCGCGGCTATTTCGCCGGCTGGCTGAGGACCACCAGCGCCCGCTTGGCGCGGGTCTCCGCCACGTAAAGTCCGCAGAGGCTGTCGAACGCGGCGGCCTCGCGGAGGTGTTCCCCGGCGGCCCGCAGGACAGGATCCGCCGCGCAGAGATTTTCTGAAGGGAGCTGGAGGATCCAGGCCGCCTCGCCATCCGGGCAATACGGCGAGTCGGAGTGGCGCTTGTCCATCCGGGTGTCCTTTTTCAGCGGTAGAAAGACCAGGTCAAATTCCAGCCCCTTGGATTTGTGGATCGTCATGATCTGCACGGTGCCCGGACGCGCGGATGTCGGGTCGGCATACCCGGCCAGGAACTCCGCGAATTCGCGCGGCGAGCCCTGCACGTTGTCATCAAACTCCCGGGCCGCTCTGCGCAGTGCCGCGTGGCGCGGGGTGACGGGAAGTTTTTTCAGCCACGCATGCACCATCCCCCGTGCGCCCTGGAGGTGGAAAAGTTGAAGCGCCTCCTCGCCGAAATCCGCATCACTGAAAACGGAAAACTGTGCGAGCGCCTGGCGAGCAAAGTCATCCGCCGGATCGGCCACCTGGCGCGCGGCCATGAGGATGGCGATGCCATGCGGGTTATCGGTCGCGATGAGCGGGTTGGATTCGGTGGTCGCGGGAATCCCAAGCCGGCCGAGTTCGCCGACCGCCTCGCGGGCGTGATCGTTCGTCCTGACCAGCACGGCGATCGTGAGCGCCGGGCGGCGGAGGATCTCCGAGGAGCGGACGATCTCCGCGATCCGGTTCCAGCAGTCCTCCTCGTCGCAGACGATCTGATGCACAAATCCCGGCGCAGGATTGCTCTCGTGGGCGGTGTGTTCCGTCCAGGCCTGCCGCCAGCGTTCGACGACCGGAGCCGGAATCCCGGCGGCCGCGAGTGAATCCGGGTCGAACGTGCGGCCGACGAGACTGATGACCTCCTTCGACGACCGTCGCGATTCCCCGAGCGATTCCTCCCCGATGTGGCCGGGTGCATGCCGGGTGTAGTGGTCGAATATTTCTCCGAAAAGCGTCGGGTCTCCGTCGCGGAATCCGTAGATCGACTGCTTCACATCTCCGACGTAAAAAAACGACCTCACTCCCGAGGCGTCCTGGAGAACCTCGTCGAGCAATGGCTGGATCGCCCGCCATTGGATCCGGCTCGTATCCTGGAACTCGTCGAGCAGCCAGTGGTCGAACCATCCGTCGAGGCGGAACTGCAGTTCACCGGGCCCGATTCCGGAGTCCGTGATCCGCGAGAGGAGAACCGGCAGATCCGCAAATCGGAGCGTTCCCTCGTTGACGAGGCGGAGGTCGCGCGCAGCGCGCAGTGCCTCCGCCATCTGCAGCCAGCGCCGCGATTGGATCAGGCGCGGGGCAAGGATTCTCCACAGGCAGGCCCCGACGGATTGCAGGGCGAGCGTGCGTTCGTGTGTGGTCAGTGCGATCCCTTTTTTCCGGTATTCGACGGTTACAGGATTTCCGGCGCGGAGGTTTTCAGCCTCGCTCAACAGTTGCTCCGCAATAGTTCCCAGCTTGCCGAATCCCGGGCGCATCGCATTCAGCTGGGCGATCGCTTCGGCGATTCTCTCCGTGCATTCGGACGTATCTTCCGGGGCCGCAAACATTTTCCACGGGCATCCGCCCGGCCCCCAGATCGCGCGCTCATCTCCCCAGGCCGCAGCGCCGGGGTGGAGCGCGTAAAGCGACTCGATCCGTTCGAGAAGATCAAAATCCGGAGCGAGGGGATTAAGCTTCGCGCGGGCGGGACCGCGGATGAGCTCGGCGACAAGGTCCAGCGGTGAGAGCCCGTCCGCCACGTGCTGCAGAATCTCCCGTTCAGAACGCGCGGCAGAGGTTTCGTCGAGCAGCCTGGGTGATGCGCCAAGGCCCAGCGCCGCTCCGAAGGCGGAGACGATGCGGTAAAAAAAGCTGTCGAGCGTTCCGAATTCGATGTGATCCAGCGCATCGGCCAGCTTCCGCAGGAGCGGAAGAAAATCCTTCGGGGCGAGCTTGGCGGAGATCCCGCGGCGCTCGCAGAATGCCGCGACCTGATCCGCGCTTGAAGAGAGGTCGGCCAACTTTCGCAGGGTTTTCACAAGAAATTCCCCCGCCGCTTTTCGCGTGAACGTGAGCGCGATGATCTTTCCCGGGTCCGCCCCGAGAAGCAGGAGCTCGACAATCCGGTCGGTCAGCCGGAAGGTTTTTCCGGTGCCGGCCGAGGCGCGGATCCGGAGGTGCAGGGTTTTCATACGACGAGCGCCCCCCCCTCGATGTAGTGTGAGAGCGCGAGCGGCTCAAAATCATCATAGTCGGGATCAACTGCGAACCGGCTGAAATCCTTCGCCGCGATCCATTCCAAAACGGCGTCCGAAGCGACTTCATCCGCCACACCCCGCGCACACCGGGCCGCGCTTTCCATGTCGGCGTCCGCCCACTCGCACAGCCCGGTCTGCGCGACGTCGTCAGCGATGAGGAAATAGGCGAGCCGGATTTCCTTCGGGATCTCGATCGGTTTCTCCTGCGAGATCGCCATGGCATAGAGCGGGAGCTGGAGATCGCACCAGACGTCCGTGCCGAGCAGCGCATACTCCGGCCTGACCCCGAACCTCCCCGGCGGGCGCGCCCGCTTGAGGTGGGCCGAACGGGCGGGGTTGGATTTGTTCAGGGATCCGGTTTTGTAGTCGATGAGCAGGATCGCTCCGTCGCGCACATCCACGCGATCAATTCTTCCCCTCAAGGCCAGCGGCCAGTCTGGAGGCGTGATGGAGAATTTCCATTCCACAAGTTTCGTCCTCCAGCCATCCGCCCGCATCGCCGCCTGCGCGGTGGAAAATTCCTCGAGTCGCAGACGCCCCGACTCCCGCTGCAGCATGAGCGTCACATCGTCATCCAGCCCATGAAACAGCGCGTCCCACCGGGGGAGGAGCCAGGACCGGATTTCGTCGGCATTCTGCGATGACGAGAGGACAGGGTCGTCCCCGAACTGCTGAAGAACATCGTGGATCCAGCTCCCGAAGCCATCGGCCCCGAGGCACGGGCTTCCGGTTCCGGGTTCGGAAAATCCCAGGCGGTTGGAGAGATAGAATCTGAGCGGGCATGAAAGATGGGATTTGAAAGCCGTGGCGCTGAGCGAAAGGATGGGACCGGCGGGGCGGGCCACGCGAAATGGCTCATCGGAAAACTTCCTGAGCGGCGCCTCCACATGGGCGGACGACGACGTGACGAGGTTCCTGACCCGCTGCGGGAGGTCCTTGTCCGGCACACGGAGCAGGAGCCGCGAGGGCTTGAGCGGGCTTCCGTCCGCAGCCTGCCGGAGCGACAGGATCCGCACGCTCTGCGGATCGCGGACCGCAAGCGCCGCGTGCAGGATGGAGGCATCGCGGGCATGCCGGGAAACCGCGTCATCCAGACCCAGGGCGGCGCGGGCGGCATCGGGCAGGAGGGCATCCACCCGCCTCTTGCTTGGAAGAAGCCCCTCGTTCAGCCCGGCAAGCACGATCACTTGAGCATCTTCGCCCGCAAGCTCCAGCCAGCCTTCAATTTCGATCGCGCCGGATTCGTGCGCCGGGGTCCACGTTCCCGGCACGGCCTCGAGCATCGTCAGCAACGCTGCGGCATCCATTTGCGCGAGGCCGGGAAATGCGGAGATCTCGTCGAGAAGCGCGATGACCGCTTTTGCGGCCTCCTTGTCCCCCGGACGGCGGCCCATGTCGCGCGGACCGTAGATGTCGGACAGGATTTTTCTCAATGCCGGGGCGGCATGGGGAGAGGACATGGATTGTCTCAGATCCAGAAGCTTCTCCACGAGTGGAGAAAATGTTTTCAGAAGACGCTTCCTGTCCCGCTCATCGCCGCTCGACCGGCTGGTGCCGAGGCGATCCGCGATCTCCCTGAGGTCCGCACAAAACGTGAGCGCTCCGAGCCGGTTCCAGTCCTTGTGCGCCTCCCGAGGGAGGAGGGCTTTGATCCATTGGAAAAAATCCGGATGAAAAACCAGCGATTCGAGGTGGCCCCACGATCCATCCCCCGGGAGGCGTGCGATGAGCGTCGCGAGGCGGGTGACCGGATGCCGGTTCAGCGGATTTCCCTCGGGCATGAATCCCTCGCGTCCGGATTCCTCCAGCGCGCACGCAATATCCGTCGAGAGGCCCGCATCGCCCGAGAAAACCGCGATCCGGGAGGAGGACTCGATTTCAACAACAGCCCTCCCAAGCTCCGCGGGATCGCTGACAACCTGGATCTGGGAGTCGCGAACCGGCAGGGTGGCCGGAGACCAGAATTCCGGCACCGCGCATCCAAATTCATCAAATGCCCCGGCGTCCAACCCCGGCGCATGAATGAGGATCTCGGCCTCGCAATTTTGAATCGCCATCCGGGCCAAAGGGGGAAGGTCCGCCACCCCGGCGACGAGGATGTTGGTGATTCCCGGCGGCGGGAGAAAATGTTCAGCCGCCCCGATCTGGACCTCGGCCGGGCAGCTCAGGCCGGCCGAGGCCAGGCGCGCCATGTAGGATTTCCAAAGCCCGCACCATTCGAGCCAGCGCGGATCGCGTGCGGAAAGGATTTTTGCGGCGCCCGGGATGTTGCAAGCACCCGCCGCCAGATCGCGTGTGAGCGTGACAAAACTGGCCGCGAGCTTGGTTCCAGAGTGCCCGCCAAATGTCAGCGGGCAGTCCTTCGCTTCAGAGAGGGTCGCGTGCCAGGCCATCCCGGCTTGCGCGGTCGTGGCCACGCCCTCGCCTTCGCCGAAGGGAACCAGGGTCAGCGGCGTCGCAAACTGCGGCGGAAAGATCACGTCAATGCCTTCGAGCAGCGCCCCGACCACGCGCCGGCCGGCCTCGATCGTGGGAAGCACGACAAGGATGTGATCCCATGTGCTCACATTTTTTGAGCGGAGATGCGCGGCCACCGCCTGCGGAAGCGGGACCATCTCCGTGTGCAGGATCGTGACCGGGGGCTTCGCAGACATGGGTGGATCTCATCAAAGAATCCCGCACAAGTCGCGCGGATTCCATCGCGCAGGTGTGATGAAGTGTGGGTGAGGTTTTCCGTGAAAGGCAGGGGCAGACCTCCGGGCTGCCCGAAGGAAGAAAGCAGCGGGCCGGGGACGTCCCGCCCTGCTCCTATTTGCAACCGCACCCACCTTTGATCCCGCCCCCATCGTGCGCTCCCGAATCCGCAGACTGGCAAGTTTGCGGCGGGCCGCTACAGTCGCGGGATGACTGAATTTTGGAAATCCTGGCAGCCGACCGAGCGGGCGACGCTCTGCTTTGTCATCCGCGGCGGAGAGATCCTGCTCATCCGGAAAAAACGAGGTCTTGGGGCCGGCAAGATCAATGCGCCTGGCGGACGGCTCGAGGCCGGAGAGACGGCGCTCGTTGCCGCCATTCGCGAGACGCAGGAGGAACTCGGAATCACGCCCACAGGAGTCGAGGATCGAGGCGAACTCCACTTCCAATTTGCCGATGGCTACGCGCTCCACTGCGCGGTCTTCGTGGCCTCGGACTACATCGGCGAACCCCACGAGACGGACGAGGCTGCGCCGCTCTGGACGCCGCTCGATCAAATCCCCTATCACGAAATGTGGGATGACGATATCCACTGGCTCCCGGGCGTGATTTCGGGGGGCAATTTCCGTGGATTTTTCCACTTTGACGGAGAAAAAATGCTGACATATGACGTGATCTGGTCAAATAAATGATATTGCAACTAGTTCCCGACAAATGAGATAAGAAAAACTACGGCTTTTTTTTCAAAAAACCCCTTGCAATATATTAACGACGCATTAACTTAACGGCATTAAAGATTGTTCTGGGGGGAACAACAGGCCGTCGTAGCATTCGCTGCGGCGGCCTGTATCTTTTTGTGCGCCCGTCAGGGCGCCCCCACTTGGGTGCCGGAACGGTGAAATCCGGAGCCGCGCCCATGAATGCCGCCTGCCCCGCCGCCCATCCGATTCAGGATGGCCCGTCCGATATTGCCATGGGTGCGATCAAAAGATGACATGCAGCCGACAGGAGGCACGAAGCGCTGGTGTGGAGTCTTTCAGAGCCGCGGGATCGTGATCCCGCGCTGGCGCATGTATTTTCCGGCGCGGTCGGCGTAGCTGGTCTCGCAGATTTCCGATGCCAGAAAGAAGACGACTTGGGCGAGGCCCTGTGACGTTCACGATGATCCCGCAGCGGGCGTAGGTGGATTTTCCGACGCAGATCGTGAGGACCTCACGCGGGATACGGAAATATTCCACGCTGCGGGCGAGGGCGAAGGAATTCGGCGGCACGATGCATACATCGGTCTGCATGTCGACGAACGACTTCTCATCGAACGCCTTCGGGTCGACCATCGTGTTGAAGACGTTGGTGAAGACCTTGAACTCATCCGAAACCCTGAGGTCGTAGCCGTAGCTTGAGAGCCCGTAGCTCACGACGCGGCTGCCATCTTCGTTCTGCTTGATCTGGCCGTCCACGAACGGCTCGATCATGCCCTTCTCAACCGCCATGCGGCGGATCCATTTGTCGGAACAGACTGACATAAATTTAAAATCCCGGGATTTTGAGTCCGCCGGTGAGTTTGCCCATCTCGGCGCCCGCGAGCGCCTTGGCATCTTCGAGCGCCTGCTTGACCCCGGTGAGGACGAGGTCCTCGAGAAATTCCACGTCCTGCGGGTCCACGACCTGCGGGTCGATTTTGATCGAGACGATGTCGCCCGCGCCGGTGGCGGTGACCTTGATTTTTCCGCCGCCGGCCGTGGCTTCGACCGTGCGTGCGGCGAGTTCGTTCTGGGTCTCGGCCATGCGCTCCTGCATGCGCTGGGCCTCCTTCATCATCTTGGCGATATTCATGCGGGGGTAGTTTGTAGTGTGCTTTTGAAAAGTTCGAGGGCTTTCTTGATCAGGGGATCGTTTTTGAAGTCCTCCATCGGATCCGCGGGCGGGGCGGGTTCCGGAGGAGCGGAGGCGGCGGGCTCTTCGCGGGAGGGATTGGTCTCCAGGACCGGCTCCGGCTGCTCCACCAGGCTTTCGTCCCATTCAAGGACGAGCCGCGTGGTGCGCGACAGCGCACGGGTGAGCGACGTTTCCAGATCCTTGATGCCCTTTTCCATCCAGATGCTCTCAGAGTTTTCCTTCGACGAGGCGGGGAAGCGGACAAATAGCTTCCCGTCCTCAAACCGTTCGAACAGCCCCTCGCGGAGCCACCCGTAGCGGATGAAGGATTCCTTTGCAAAAGACTCGGCGGTCTTCTCCCAGGTCGTGGCGGCAGAGACTTCGGCATCATCGGGGTCAGCAGGAGCTGGCGGGGCGGAGACTTTGGGCGCGGGCTCGGGCTTTTCCTGGAGTCTTGGCGCGGGTGCCGCTGCAGGTTCCGGACGGGCGACCGGGGCGGGTGCCGGCGTCGGCCTCGGTGCGGGACTTCCGCCACCAAGGCTGGTGAGAGTCTCGATGACATCCGTGAGGCTCGTCTCGTCCAGAAGATGGAGCGCCTTGATGACCGCGACATCGAGCTGCAGCTTTTTGTCGGCCACCCATTTCATCCGGGTCTCCGCCTCGCCGAAATGGTCCACGAGATCCAGAAGTTTTCCCTGCGGGACTGGCGATGGCTGGCCGGTGGCCGCCGAGACCAGCAGATCGCGCAGGTGGGCAATCAGATCCGAAGTGAGGCGGGAGAGGTCTTTGCCGGCATCCGATTGCTCCGAGATGATTCCCAGCGCGCCGGCCGCATTGCGCGCAAAGAGATGATCTGTGAGCCCGACGACCGTCTCCTTTGAGGTGAACCCGAAGACGTCCATCACGTCCTGCGCCAGGATTTTTTCGCCGCAGAACGCGACCATCTGGTCGAGCATGCTCTCCGCGTCGCGGAGCCCGCCTTCGGCCCCGCGGGCGATCGCCTCGGCGGCGGCCGGATCGAGGGAAATCTTCTCGCTGTCCGCAATGAATGTCAGGTGCTTCGCGATCAGCGCGGTCGGGATCCGGCGGAGGTCGAACCGCTGGCAGCGGCTCGTGATCGTGGCCGGGAGCTTCTGGGCCTCGGTCGTGGCGAAGATGAACTTCACGTGCGGAGGCGGCTCCTCGAGCGTCTTGAGCAGCGCGTTGAAGGCGCCGGTGCTCAGCATGTGAACCTCGTCGATGAGATAGATTTTGAACGGCCCGCGGGCCGGGGCGTAGGCGGCATTGTCGCGGAGGTCGCGGATGTTTTCGACGCCGTTGTTGCTCGCGCCATCGATCTCGATCACGTCCAGGCTGCGCCCGTCGGTGATTTCTTTGCAAGCGTCACAAACCCCGCAGGGGGTCGTCGTGGGACCGTCCACGCAGTTCAGCGCCTTGGCCAGGATGCGCGCAGTCGAGGTCTTGCCAATCCCGCGCGGCCCGACAAACAGGTAGGCCTGCGCAAGGCGGTTCGCCGAGACGGCATTCTGGAGCGTGCGCGTGATGTGGTCCTGCCCGACAACTTCGTCAAACGTCTGCGGACGGTATTTTCTGGCAAAGACTCGGTAGCTCACGCCGGAACATTACCGGCCCCGATGACCGGCATCCAGCAGGATTTGTGCGAACTTTTCAGGAATGCGACGAATTGCCGGAGGAGAGAATTCAAATCAATTGCCATAAAACCATATTAACGCCATATATATGCATATGAAGACAACTCTCGAAATGCCCGACGAGCTCTATCGCCAGGCGAAAACCCGGGCCGCCTCGCAAAACAGAAAGATCAAAGACTTGGTATCCGAAGGGTTGCGCGTAGTGCTGACGGCACATCCTGTGAACACTGCAGATGACAAGAAGGAAACGAACCGGGTCCTGGAAGCCTTGGATGACATCCTGCGTTGTCCGCCACTGCCTGCCGGACGCATTGCCGGCCTGCAGGCCGAAGCCCGCAGGCTGCGCTCCGAGGGGTGGGGTCGGGAGGGAGCGGATAAATGAGGAGCCTGCTCCATCTTGATACGAATGCCCTTATCGCCCTGGCCGATCCGGCGGGAGTAGTCGTGAAGCTTGTGCGCGATCGCGTCCAATCGGGCATGCTCCCCGCCGCCAGCGCGGTGGCCTGGCATGAATTTGTGCGCGGTCCACTGATGCCGGATGAACTTCTGCGCGTCGAGCGGGTGGTTGGTGCCCGGGTCCAGCCCGTGAGCCGGAGCACGTCGGAACTGGCTGCCCGCTTGTTCAACGCCACTGGCCGCCGTCGCGCATCCACCGCCGATTGCTTTATTGCCGCCAACGCCATCGAGCAGGACGCGGAATTGCTCACCGCGGATGGAGACGACTTCAAACTTTTTACGCCCCTCGGACTCAAGCTGGTGGCTGGAGAGAATCCGCCCGCTGGTTGACAGCAGCCGGGTTTGGATCAACGCGAGTTTCGATCCCAAAATGTCGAGGCCGCGTTTTCCATGCCTGATAGAGCCGCCAGAGGAAGAAGAGGGCGGCCGCGCTCCAGAAAATCGTCCAGATCGGAATGAAGCGGTAGGCGTAGTCGCTACCGTTGTAGAAGCGCTTGATCAGGTCAATAAAGAGCCCCGCAAAAAAGCCGCCGCAGATCACGCCGAACGACCGCACCAGGGCATTGGCCGAGCAGAACTGACCGTAGCGCTCGCGCGGCAGCACCCGCATATACATCGGGATCATCATCGCCTCGGTGAGTACGCCGAACGGGATGTTGATCACGCTGATCGACAGCGCGACCTTGAAAGCCGTGACGGGCGCAAAGTCGAAAAACAGCCAGATCAGCCCCAGCGGAAGGAAGGCGATGTTGGCGATCTTGACCCAGACGAGAACGCGAAGGGGATGGAACCGGTCTCCCAGGGCGCCGGCGGGATAGGTCAGGACCATGTTGACGCCGCTGACCATCCCGGTGATGAAGCCGATCTGTGCGAGGTCGAGGCCGATGGATCTCTGAAGAAACACGTTGAACACTCCCATTGTGTAGGCGATGGCCCAGCAGGGATTGGAGTTCGTCGATTATCTCCTCGTGGTAAAGGTGTCGGTCCTTGCTCTTTGACATAACCTTGTTTCAGGAATGGGGCCATCGAAGGTAGTATCAGATCAAAGAATCCCCGTCCGGCACCTCGATCGCCTCGCAGACGTCCCGCCAGCCGGGGAAGTTCCAGGTGTTCGGGAAGCCTTTGCACTGGTGCGGTTTGACCGCTTGGATCCGGCAGTCCCGGCCCTCGAGGAAGACGCAGGCCCCGTCCGACTGGTCGATGAGGGCGAGGCCGTCCCGCGACGGGCGCAGGCGGGTGAAATTTTCGACGAATTCCCGTTCGTCCATGCCCAGGTGGGCGGCAATCGCTGTGATATCGTCGCTGCTGACCTTCACGAACCCCGGCCACCGGCAGCAATTTGTGCAGCGCTGGCAGAGGTAATGCTTCATCGGCCGCCAATAAACACCGGCAGGTCCGGCGGGACAAGAACGACCGTATTGGACACGGGCGCGAAATCCCGACAGGCTTTGCCATGCTGGATTCTTCATGGCAATGGGCCTGCGCGTATGCGGCGGCGGTCTGCATCGGTCTGAGCAAGACCGGGTTTGGCGGCGTCGGCATGGTCGCGGTCCTGCTCATGGCCCAGGTGATGCCGCCCCGCGAGTCCACCGGGGCCGTGCTCCCGCTGCTGATCGTCGCGGATATTTTTGCCGTATATACGTTCAGGCGCTTCACGGTTTGGAGGCATCTTGTAAAAATGCTGCCGCCGGCGGTCTTGGGGATTGTGTCGGGCTGGCTCCTGATGCCGCACATCTCCGCACGGTTCTTCGGTCCACTGATCGGCTGGATGGTCCTCGCGCTGGTTGTGCTGACGGTCGCTCAAAAGCTGTCCGGCCGGCTTTCGGCGAGCGCCGCCGAGCATCCTTCGATCGCGTGGCCGCTGGGCTGGACCGCCGGCGTGACCACGATGCTCGCGAATGCCGCCGGGGCGGTCATGACCGTCTACCTGCTGGCCTGCCGGCTGCCGAAGTATGAGTTTGTCGGTACGGCCGCATGGTTTTTTTTCATCGTGAACGTGATCAAGGTCCCGTTCAGCGCCTCGCTGGGGCTGATCAACGGCCCGTCGCTCTGGCTGAATTTTCTTTTGATTCCCGGCATCGCGGTGGGGGTGGTTGCCGGACGGTTCCTCCTCGGGAAGATCAACCAGCAGGCCTTCGAGTGGCTGATGATCGTGTTTTCGCTCGCTGGCGGGCTCCGGTTGATTTTGGCGGGCTGAGGTCCGCCACCGCTTTTTGCTGGCACGCAGCCCCGCTCCGCGCCAAAATCAACTTATGCAAATCCACCTGAGTCCCCGCAACATCGCCCTGACAGGGGCGATCCACGCGTTCATCGCAGAAAAAATCACGCACCTCGAAGAGCACGGCGAGCAGATCCTGGCCGCGCACGTCGTCCTCCTTCACGACCAGAACAAGAAGAAGCCGTTTGTGGTGAAGGTCCACCTGGCGATTCCGGGGCCCGACATTTATTGCGAGGATGCCGAGGCCGATCTCTACGCGGCGATCGACAAGGTCGTCCACAAGCTTGCCGCCCAGCTCAGCAAGCGGAAAACCCGCCGGAAGGATCACAAGAAACACCTGACCCAGCTCGAGCGCGAGGCCGCCAAGCGGGGATTCAAGCGGCGCTAAGGCCTGGTGGACGACTACAAGGTCAAGCTCGACGTCTTCGAGGGGCCGCTCGATCTGCTGCTCTACCTCATCAAGCGCGATGAGGTGGACATCTACGACATTTCGATCGAACGCATCACGAAGCAATACCTCAGCTACATGGAGGCATTCCATGTGCTGAACATCGAGCTCGCGGGCGAGTTCATCGTGATGGCCGCCAACCTGCTCTACATCAAGAGCCGGACGCTTCTTCCCGTCGACCAGCAGATGGCCGAGGAGGACGCCGAGGAAGATGATCCCCGCTGGGAGCTCATCCGGCAGCTCATCGAATACAAAAAATTCAAGGAGGCGGCCGCCCGGCTGCGCGACAAGGAAGCCCTCATGGAAAACCTTTTCCCGCGGGTCCCGGTCGTGCCCGACCTCGCGCCCGCGGAGAACCTGCTGGTCGAGGAGGTCGGGATCTTCGACCTGATCCATGCATTTCAAAAGATCCTCAAGCGCCTCGAAAAGCAGCCAGAGAACCTGCGTGAGATCTTCGAGGAAAATTTCACGGTCTCCGATAAGATTGACTACCTCCTGAAGGTCACGTCGAGTGGGGTAGCGATGCGATTCGAGGAACTGTTTGCCGACGTGGCCAGCCGCGCGGAGATCGTGGTCACGTTTCTTGCCATGCTGGAGCTGATCCGCATGAAGCAGCTCTGCGTCCGGCAGGATTCCCATTTTGGCGAGATCTGGATCGATCGCGCCGAGAACACCACACCATTGTTTTCAAGAGCATGAGCGAAGAGTCACCCTTTCCCCTCCACCGCATCGTCGAATCGATCCTGTTCGCCTCGCAAAAACCGGTCTCGTTCAAGGAGCTGGCCGCAATTTTCAAAGGCGCCGCCGACGCCGCCAAGGAAAATCCCCTTGTGGCCTGCCATGCCAAGGTGAAGCACGAGGAGATCTCCGAAGCGATCCAGAAGCTTGAGGCGGAATTCCTCGAAACCGGACGCGCATACGAAGTCCGCGAGAGCGCGGCCGGATGGCAGCTCGTGACGCGCGCGGATTTCGCACCGTGGCTCAGGCAGCTGTTCCCGGAGAACCGCTCCGCCAAGCTGAGCGCGCCCGCGCTCGAGACCCTCGCCATCATCGCCTACCGCCAGCCGATCACGCGAGCCGACCTGGAAGCCGTCCGGGGGGTTGCCGTGGATGGCGTCATGCAGACGCTGCTCGACCGGGGGCTGGTGCGGATTGCCGGCCGTGCGGAAGTCCCGGGCCGTCCGCTCCTCTACGATACCACGCAGTATTTCATGGAGCACTTCGGCCTGAAAGATCTCGATGAGCTGCCGAATGCCGCGGAGCTCCGCAAGGTGTCGCTCCCGACAGCCACCCCTCCCCCCGAAGAAAAGCCGCCCGAGCTTCCCTTTGGCGAGGAGCCCGCAATAGAGTCCCATAACTCCCATACCTCCCATGAGTCCCATGAGGAACCCCCCGCCGAAGCCGGAAGCGAGGAACCCACATGAGCGCCCTCACCGAATTGCGGGAAAGGATCGACGCCCTGGACGGCGAGTTGCTGAAGCTCCTGAACGAGCGGACGACCATCGCCCAGGAAATCGGGGTGATCAAAAGCCGGGAGAGCCTCCCGATCTACTCGCCCGACCGCGAGATGAAGCTGCTGCGGAGCCTGATCGATCGAAGCCAGGGCCCGCTCCGACCGGAGGCGATCCGCGCGATCTACCGCGAGATCATGTCCGCCGCGCTCGCCGTGGAAAAGGACGTCGCGATCGCCTGCGTCGGACCGATCGGCAGCTCGTCCTACCAGGCGGCATTGGCGAAATTCGGTTCGAGCGTCCGCTATACATTCTCCGCAGAAATCGCCGGGGTTTTTGAAGAGGTCGCGGCCGACCGGGCCGATTGCGGGGTTGTGCCGCTCGAAGATCCTGCGCACGGGCTCGTCAACCAGACCCTCGACGCGCTGGCAGCGAACGAAGTTTCCGTGTGCGCCGAGATCGTTCCGGATTCCTCCTCCGAAGACGAACGGTCCCGGGCCCGGTATCTTGTTCTGGGACGCCAGCCGAATGCCTCATCAGGAAACGACCATACGATGCTCATGCTCCGGATCGAGGACAAGCCGGGGACGCTCGTCGCCGCCCTCGAGCCGTTCAAGGAACTAGGCATCAACCTCAACCACTTCGCCAGCCGCCCCGCCATGAAGGGCAGCAACGACATCTTTTTCTTCCTGGAGGCCGAGGGCCATACGAAGGAACTCCAGCTGTCCGACCTCTTCCGCGAGCTCTCAAAAAAATGCCGCGCCGTCAAAGTCCTCGGCAGCTATCCGAAAAGCGAGGCGCCGGATACCGCAGCGTAGAGCGGCTTAAGAATCCCCGGATTTTTTGCGCGGGCGGATGGTGATCCGTTTGACGCGCGCGTCGTCCTGCGGGCTCCAGGTGGCGATCTCGGGATCGTCCTTGAACGCGTTGTGGACGATCCGGCGGTCGTAGGAATTGAGCGGCTCGGTCTGGATCGGCCGTCCTGTGGAGCGGACCGCCAGCGCGAGGTGGAGGACCTTTTCGACGAGCACGTCATCGCGCATCGCGCGGTGGTGCTCGACGTCGACGATCACGCGCGGGCCGGGAGGGTTTTGTGCTGCGAGGACCCGGTTGACGAGGTATTGAAGGTCGTCGATCACGACGTCATGGCGTCCGATCAGGCGCTCGGGCTCGTGGGTGAGGATCTGCAGAACCCCGTGTCCGTCGCGCTCCTGCTCCTGGATTTCCACGACGAAGCCGAGGTATCCGAGAATCGTGTCGAGGACTTCAACGGGAGTCTGGTTCATGGTCGCTTTTTCTTGGGATTTTTGGCGGCTTCCCGCTTGGCGATCACGCTCTTTTTTTCCAGCGTGGGCAATGGCCGGTTGCGGGTCAGGTAAAGCTGGACAATAGAAAAAATATTCTGGGTTGTCCAATAAAGTGCGAGCCCGCTGGCGTAATTGTAGGCGAACGTCAGAAAGATGACCGGCATGAAGTAGAGGATCCGCTGCTGGGCGGCGTCGCCGCTTTTCGGCGTGATCACCATCTGCCAGACCATGGTCAGGGACATGATCAGCGGGAGGAGGTTGATCGGGAATCCGAGGAAATGCCCGACAGTGTCCGGCTGCGAGAGATCGTGGATCCAGAAGAACGAGCTGTTGCGGAGCTCGATCGCGGTGCCGAGCATCGAGTAGAACCCGAAGAAGATCGGGATCTGGATGAGCATCGGGAGGCAGCCGCTGAACGGGTTGACCCCGTATTCGCGGTAGAGCTTCATCGTCTCCTCGTTCATCTTCTGAGGGTCGTCTTTGAATTTCTCCTTCAGCTCGGTCATCTTCGGCGAGAGCGAGGACATCTTCCGCATCTCGTTGGTCGCCTTGTTCTGGATCGGCCAGAGGCCGGATTTGATGATGAGGGTGAGGACAATGATCGCGGCGGCGTAGCTGCCGAGCCAGCCGTGCAGGGTGTTCATCGCCCAGAGCAGGAACTCGCTGATGAAGCCGAACATTCCGAAATTCAGCACGGCATCCTGGTTGCCGCCTATCTTGCGGAGGCGGGCGAGCTCCTTCGGCCCGGCGTAGATTTCAAAGGACTTTGTGACCGTCGCGCCGGGAGCCACGGAAAACCCGGCGAGCCCGACCGCGCCCTGGATTCCGAAGACCGGCGCATCGTTCTGCTTCCTGGTGTCGAACCTCCGGGCCCAGACCGCAACGGCCGGATCCTTGGATGTCACGACCGTGCAGAAATACTGGCTCGCCACCGCCGCCCATTGCACATCGGGCTTGTTCTCCTGATAAAGCGGCCGCTCGCCGCGGGTCTGGATGCCGATGAACGGGATCGTGCTGGCGGAAAACCAATTCACGTCGATCGTCGTCATCTTCCCGCCGGATGACCAGTCAAACCGGGTATACATCGGCAGGTCTTTTTGGTGGATCGGGGCCGCTCCGCCGGTGCCGACAAAAAATGGCGGGACCTGAAGCGCGGAGGCGCCGGGATTCCGGAACGTGACCTCGAGGTTCACGATGTAGAGGCGGTCTTTTTCCGTGGCAGGCGGCAGGACGAACCGCTTGGTGATCTCCAACCCATCGGCGGCCGTTTTCGAGAATGTGACCTCGCCCTTCGCGCGGTCCGCGGTCATTTCAAATCCGCCGAAGACCTCGCCGGGGGTGAACCCCAACGCCCCGATCGGCATTCCACGGTCGCGGTTGATCGAGACGCTCTGCTGGTTTTCCCCCTGGTGCATCAGCAGGATCACCTGCTCGATGCCGCCGGAGTCGTTGTTGAAAACAAACTCGGCCCCCGGTGCCGAAAGGCTTTCCGCGCGGGCAGTCATTACCTGCTGGGGCGGCGGGGCGGCCTGAGTGGCGGCTCCGGGGGTCGCGGTCGCCGCAGGAGCCGGGGCGTTGCCTGCCGGGGAGGCGGCTGTCTCTGGAGCCTTTCCCGCCGGTGATGCGGCCGCTGCCGCGGCGGCAGCAGCCTGCTGGGCGGGCGTGATATATTTTCCGACATACCACTGCCAGGCGACGAGCCCGACAACGGAGAGTGTGATTGCGATCCAGGCTTTACGGTCCATCAGTTCAGAGATTTGAAGGCGGAGGGCACGGGGTCATACCCGCATCCGCCCCACGGGTGACAGCGGGCGATCCGGCTGGTTCCCAGCCAGAGCCCTTTGAAAAATCCATGCCCGCGCAGGGCCTGGATAAAATATTCCGAACACGACGGCTCGTAGCGGCATCCGCACCCCGGCCCGCACAACGCGCGCAGGGCGGGCGAAAGCGCCAGCTGGTAAATCCGGATGATAAAGACAAGCAACGAGGTCATGCAGGAGGCGGCAAAATAGAAAGTCGGCGGGCAAGAAGCAACCATTCCCCTTTCAATTCTTCAAATGAGGCGCTCGCGCTGGCAGGTTTTGCGATGGCGACCACCAGGGCACCGGCCGGAAAATCGGGCCGCGAGGCCCGGATCAACTCGCGCAGGCGGCGGCGGACTTTGTTGCGGACGACCGCGCCGCCGACACGTTTGGAGGTGATGATTCCGGCCTTTGCGGGCGCGCCGCTCTCAAGACAAAGAAGGGCGACCCTCAGCAACCGACCCTGTGACACCCGGCCGTTTTCACGGACCTGGGAAAATTCCCGACCTTCCCGGAGGCGTGCCTCCCTGGGAAAACGCAGCCTTTTTCGCTCAGGCGGCGGTGTGGCGGGCAAAATGAATCTCGACACCCTTCGGCAGGAGGCGCTTGCGTCCCCGCTGGCGGCGGCGGCTCAGGGTTGCGCGCCCGGCCTTGGTCGCCATGCGCGCGCGGAAACCAAACTGCTGCTTGCGCGTACGTTTGGAAGGCTGGTAGGTGCGTTTCATAAAAAGTGATCGGTGGAGCCGAGGAAATTAACCTATCCGGCCTGCCAGTCAATCCCTTTTCCCAGGATTTTCGCGGAATTCGCCTGGCCCGCACCCGGGGCGGGCTTGCAGATCCTCCGTTACGATCGTAGGGTGGGGTAGGCATTCATCCCAATGGACTCCGTTTCACCTCCAAAATCCCGGCGTGCCCGGATCGCAATCGGACTCCTCGTCGTGATGGCAACTCTCCTTGCGAGCGGATGCCGGAAAGATTCTTCCAACGGCAACCCCACCCCGACCCCCTCGCCCTCGCCGTCTCCCACCGCAACGCCCAGTCCGACCCCATCCTCCGCCGCATCCTCAGCTTCCATCTCCGCTGCGGCGGCCCGGAGCGCGAAGGTGGCCTCCGACCCATCTGCAGAGGCGGCCCAGGGAAATGCGGAGCTGATTCACGCGGCCGCCCTGGACGCGCTGGATGAAGTTGTCCGGCTCGAGGGCCTGATTGCATGGATCAACCCCGCCGTTGATACCGATCTTTCCAAGGAGGGGCAGGCACTGGCAACCGCCTACCACGCGTTTCTCCAGGCCGAGAGCGCTGTTTACTATCCGGATACTGAGGAAGAATGGGCCCGGTCCTTTGGCTGCCTCGATAGTGCGATCCTGCTGCCGGAAACCCCGGGCTTTGCCACGCTGAACCAATCGCTCGCAGAGTATCCCTCCCTGCTATGAAGCCGAATCGGTCAACAAAAAAAAGAGGGCCTGCGACGCGTTGAGGTAACGAGTCGTTGCGGTTTCAGGCGCGAAGCGCCATTTCTTGAGTTCCCCCCGAACGCCTGCCGCGGCGAGCGGTGCGG
>JAPLTF010000056.1 GCA_026398275.1 Verrucomicrobiota bacterium | reverse complement strand
GCCCTCGCGGATGGCGCGGAGCATTCGGGATTCGGGAACGTTCAGAAGGCGGCACAGTTCGCTTGTGCTGATGAGCGTCAGATCGTAACGGGGACGTGGAAGGTGGATAGACATAACGCCTGAGTTGGCATGTCAACCCGAACGAAGCGCACGATCCCGCGCCTGATTTCACCACCGGGGCTGGTTGAGCTTCCGGGTGATCCAATGGTAGACGTCTCTGTGCTTGTTGAAGGGGATGTCTTTGATGAAGGGCTCCCAGCGCTGCGAGAGGATGTCCTCCAGCGGACGTTCCCGCATTAGTGTCGGGAGAGGTTTCGGTTCCGGCGATGCCGCCTGGATGATTTCCTTGCGGGTGCGATTTTCGGTCCCGGCCATGACTTCTTTGGTGATGCCCAGTTTCTCGACCGCCTCCGCAAACTTTGCATCTCGCCGGACGGTGCGCGATGAGACGCCGGATTGTTCTGCGATTCCTTTTGCGATTTCAGGATCGGAGGCCATGTGGACACTGTGTCCACTTGGGTCTGTAGCCCTCCCGGAAGGGTTCAGCGTCTTGAGCGCCGCCAGCCGTTCCTTCACCGGGATGCGTTGCGCTGTGTAAAGCTTGCCCCGGAGCAACGCCGCCGCGTCCGGGGACAGGTTGCGCCGGCCACGGCCAAGCTGGTTGTTGATGATCCAGTTCAGCGCGTTTTCGCGAGTGCCGAAAACCAACTCGGTCGTCTGGAGTTCGTCCAACCTTTCGAGTTCCTGCAAAATCTCGTAGCGGTTGTGGCCGTCCACGAGGATCGTCTTTTCCTCGTGATTCCAGACAATCAGCGGGGAGAGAAGACCGCTGCGCTCGATGTCTTGCCGCAACATCTGGCGCTCGGTTTCCGTGAGCGGCGGGCAGTGGGCGCGGAATTCTTCGTCAATGGTGATGGTGTCGCAGGAGGCTGGAAGTATGGACATGATGCCGACGGTGCAATGTCAACCGCGTCCATCCGGGCATAAAAAATCCCCGGCAGCCCGTTACGAGCCACCGGGGATGAGTAGAGGGTTGTTATTTGACGTGCGCCGAAACGAGCTTGGTCATCTCGAACATGCTGACTTGTTTCTTGCCGCCGAAGACCGCTTTGAGAGCTGGGTCGGCGTTGATCATCGTCCTCTTCTTGGGATCCTGAAGATTGTTCTTCTTGATGTAGTCCCAGAGCTTCTTGGTCATTGCGCTGCGGGGCAGCGGCTTTGTGCCAACGATCACGCCGAGCACGGCATCCGGTTGGATGGGTTTCATCAGCGCCGGGTTCAGTTTGCGGGCGGGTTTCGAGGCGGGCTTGGCTGTTGGTTTTTTTGCGGTTGGCATAGAAATCAGGCTTTTGCTGCGCGACGTGCTGCCCACCGGGCCTTCATGTTGGCAGCGAGTTTCGCGCGTCCTTCGGGGGTGAGGCCGCTTTTCTTTTTCACCTTGGCAGGCTTGCCTGCCTTGGGAGCAACGACAACCTTGGCGGCTTTGTCTGCGCGACGTGCTGCCCAGCGAGCCTTTGTGGCAGCGGAGATGCGGGCGCGGCCCTCGGCGCTCATTGTCCGCTTTGCCTTGGCTGGCTTGACGGTTTTAACCGGTGTGACAGCAACCGGATTTTTCGCTGCAGGTGCTGGCCGTGTGATTACGGATGAGGATGCGATTTCGACAACTTCGAGCGAGATCCCACCTTTTAGGGTTCTGATGATTTCGGCGTCGATTTGCCCCACGATCTGGAGAAGTTCTTCCTTCTTCTCCGTCAGGCTGAGCAGATGGAAAAGGGATTGGCTGTTGATGAGTGATATGTCCATGTTTGGAAGCATCGAGTAAGAATCAGATCAACGGCCTAATGCAATAGCAAATGCCTGACTGCTCACCCGATATTATCAGCTCATTCCGCCCTCGATCGCGTTCAACGTATGGCCTGGGGACGGTTGCTCACAGATTTTCTTCTGATAGACCAAATCAATTTTTTCTCTGAAGCATTTTCGATGTCCGGTGAACATATCAAGACGCTGCTCATCGGAAAAAGAGGCAAGAATTCGAATTCTTTCCGCCACTGGTTTTTTTCGAAGCTCGTGGCAGATGCATTTCTCCGGGTTTCCCCCTTCCATCGGACACTCAAAACTGAGTCCGACAAGATAAGTCCGAATGGATGCGTTGTCTGACAGTAAATTCACCTTTTCAAATTCTGAAGGTGTAATGGTCTAGCATCATTCCCCGTGATTGGGAATTCTTGTTTCTAAAACTACATCATGGGGGGAAGAGAAACATCCCGGTTGAGAGGATGCCAATTTCACGAAGAGCACGATCCTCTCCACGGATTCGAGTGTGAGCTGGCGTTCCGAGAGACGCAGAACCGTCCAACCTGCCATTGCCGCCTCGAAGTATTTTTCTATGTCGGCCAGGAATCCCTCCGCCCGGTTGTGCCGGCCAAGAATCCAGATTCCGCCTTCGATTTCGATCAGCGTGCGGCTCGGGAGGTGTGCGAAGTCCGCACGCCAACGGCGACCGGGGTGGAAGACAAATTCCTTCTCAAGGGCTGGGCCGTTTGCCGCTCGCCAGAGGAAGGCGAACCGGGCTTCCAGGTGGGATGGGGATCGTTTGGCGCGGAATCGGAGACGGGGCATCCCCAGGGTGCGGAGTCAACCTTTTGCCGAAATACCGATCTGCTACCGATTTATCCGCAATCGGTATTTCCGGTTCCCTGGCCCACGCCCAGAACAATCCCCTCTCGCGAAGACGGTAAACGTAGCACCCGCACTCGAATTTCAGTCCAGCGAGAATGCAGTTGGATACGGATTGGCGACCGTGCCAAATGCATTCACCGTAGAGTTTGACCGTCTTTTTCCTAGAATCGCTCACAGCAACTCCGGCTGGTTCGGATCCGGCACGCTCGTCTCGATTTCGTCGGTGAGCGATTTGGAGATCCGGGACGTGACCTTCAGTTTTGTTGGCGAGTGGGACCGGTCGAACGTGACCTTGAACCCGATGCTGAACTTCCCGTCCTCGTCCGCCGAGTCAACGGCTTCGGAGTAATGGGCGGTGACTCTTTTCTATCGTTTCTACGATCCCCAAGAGAAAGGTTTTCCTGAAATGCTGGAACTGTTTGCGAGGGTGCCGGATGCGCTCGATCTGCCGGCCGGTGCTGTGCTGACGCCGATACCGGTCGATGAGGAGGTATCCAGTCTCTCCGCCAGCTGAGTTTCCGTCCGCAGCATGACCTCGTTTCGACGCAGAAACGTCGGCGTCCATGGCGGGTCAAAATAGCCGTAAAGCGGTTGCGACAGAACGGGCAGCCCTTGAGCCGCCATCCAGGCTTTTAGTTCTGCGAGTGTTCGTTCTTCCAGCGAGCGGCTGCGTTCCCCGCTGTATTGGAGGACGGCGAAACGTCCGGCCGGAAGTTCCTTCACCACCACCGATCCATCGGCTGGCATGGGCACCGCCTTCAAGTCCGCCGGCATGACAAAAGCCATTGTGGAACCGGTCATAAATACCGGCGTGGTCATGGCGATCTTTTGATTCCCCCCGTTGCGTCCCGTGATGAAACCAAACAAACGGTTGAAGCTTGGACCTGATCCCTCGTTCATCGGAGTTTCCGCAATGGTCAGGGCCGGGTAGTCCCGCAACTCGTATTTTCCATCCGAGCGCACCACGGCGTAGGGGGCAGACTTGTAACCCTGCCGGGAAGTTCGGCAACCGGCAAAAATCACGATTCCGCCAATGAGCAGCACCACAGAGAGGGCGATCACCTTCATGGACGAACTGTAGGCTGGATTCGGGAAAACGGGTAATTCTTTCTCTGCTGAGCGGCCCGTTCAACTTTTGCAGGAGATTCATTTCCTCTGGCGTCCGATGCGCCCTTTTCAAGCCGCGGGGCTTGGAAAATATCCATGGGCTGCTAGCATCCGCAGATCAATGAGCCAGATGCCTGTTTATCCCCCGGCCGAATCCTCCCGCCGGGAGGTTCCGAAGCTTGGCCAGCACCTGCTGACGGTTCTTCAGGTCCTGGTCACGGTGGGGCTGTTGTGGTGGCTTTTTCACGATCCCCTGCGGCGCATCACGATCTGGAAAGCGCTGCAGACGGCGGACTGGAGATGGATGATCGCGGCGCTCGCGTCCGCCGGAGTCTGCGAGTTTTTGGGAATCCTGCGCTGGCAGCTGTTTCTCAAGATGCTGCACCTCCGCGTGCGTTTTGGGGAGGTGACCAGGCTGTTCTTCATTGGCGCATTTTTTAATCAGTTCCTTCCCGGCACGACTGGCGGGGATGTGGTGCGGGTCATTTACCTGATGCGGGATCATCCGGAGAACAAGACGGCGGGGTTTCTGAGCGTCGCGATCGACCGGCTGCTGGCGGTGCTGGTCCTGGTGGCGATGGGGCTCGGTTTTGCGTGGACCCGCGGCGAGTGGTTCGCGAGCAGCTTTGCGGTGGGGAATGCGATGAAGGTCTTTGCGATTGTGCTTTTCGTGATCGGGGTCGGGCTGATCACCTCATTTTTTCTGACGAGCCGCCATCTTGTCGGCCGGCTGCCCGCGCGATTTCCCCTCCGCGAGCAGATCGTGAAGCTCTCGACGCTGTGGCGGCTGTGCATTGAGAACCGTACGGAGGCGCTGCTCGGAGCGCTCTACACCGTGCCGATGCTGCTCGCCTACTTTGCGGCATTTTATTTTGTGGCCCTCGCATTCACCGTGAAGGTGACATTTCTGGACATGACCTCGATCATGCCGCTGGTCACCGCGATCTCGTCGCTGCCGATCAGCCTCAACGGCATCGGTGTCCGCGAGGCGCTGTTCGAGCAGCTGCTCTCCGAGCTGTGCGGCGTGCCGCAGGGAACCGGCGTCCTCATCTCGATCACGGGAATGTTCGTCTACATGGTCTGGGGCCTGCCCGGCGGCTTGTTTTATCTGGAGCGGATCCGCCGGCGCTACGGGAAGTAGCCGCCAAAACATTTGCTTGCTGCGCGTTGGCGATCTGTAACAAATCGGGCATGAGCACAAAGGTCGGCATTATCGGAGCAGGGGGAATGGCCCAGTTTCATATCCCGGGTTTTTTATCGGCGGGTGCCGAGGTGGTTGCGATTGCGGACACCAACCTGGCCGCTGCGGAAAAAGCCGCCGCGCGCTACGGCATCAAGCGCTCCTACAGGGACGCGGCCGACATGCTCTCCGCCAACCCGGACATCGACGCGGTGAGCGTGATCCTTCCGAACAAGTTCCACAGGCCGGTTGCCATCCAGGCCCTGCAGGCCGGGAAGCACGTCTTCTGCGAGAAGCCGCCCGCGCTGAATGCGCCGGAGGTCGTCGAGATGATGGCGGCAGCGGAGAAGGCGGAAAAATCCCTCATGTTCAATTTCAACAACCGGGCCAGGCCGGACACCCAGGCGGTCATGGATTATGTCCGCGACGGATCGGTCGGGAAAATCAACTCGGCGCAGGCGAAATGGATCCGCCGGACCGGCATCCCCGGCTTTGGCGGATGGTTCACCACGAAGGCGCTCTCCGGCGGCGGGCCGTTGATCGACCTGCTGCACATGGTGGATCTGGCCTATTACTTTCTGGGCTGTCCGGAACCGGAATACGTTCTCGCAAGGACATTTGATGATTTCATCACGGACAAGGCCTTCAAAGGCCCGTGGGGGATTCCTGACGTGGCCGATGGCGTCACCGATGTCGAGAGCGCGGCGCATGGGTTTGTGAAATTCAAGACCGGCCAGGTCCTGTCGTTCCAGGCGTCCTGGGCGGAACTGATCGAGCGCGAGGAGGTCTCGGTTGTTTTCCAGGGGAAAAAAGCCGGAGCCTCCGTGCGGCGGCTTTTTGGGCGCGACGGGATGGACGACACAGCGATCGACACCGCCGAAATCTACTCGCAGGAACACGGTCGCTCGGTGAACCGCCGCCTCATCGTCGAGCCGGATCCCGCGATGGGACGCGAGCGGTCGGCCGCGAATTTTATCCGTTCGATCGAGGGGCGGGAAGCCCCGCTCAATTCCCCCGACCAGGCGCTCTCGCTGATGAAAATCATCGACGCCGCCTACAAATCCTCGGCCACCGGAAAGCCGGTGGAGATCGCGTAGGCCCAATGCTGTTCACTTTGCGAAGCGAACCAGAGCGCAGGCGGGACGCCTGCGCCACGACGGAACAGATGACTTAAGGGAACAGCATTGCGCGCAGGCCCTACTCCTCCGAGAGGCCTGCAATGCCCGAAGGGAGCTGCTTGTCGCTTCGGGCTCCGAGCTTTTGGAGCTCGAGTGTGCGTCTGACGAGGTTTCCGCGGCCGGTGGCCAGGCGGGAAAGCGCGCTGTCGTAGGCGACTTTCGCCTGGTCGAGGCGCGAGCCGATTTCTTCGAGCGATTGCGTGAAGTTCACAAAGGCATCGTGGAGGTTTCCGGCCTGCCGGGCGATCTCCTGCGCATTGACGGTCTGCTTGTGGTGCCGCCAGACGCTCTCGACCGCGCGGAGGGCGACGAGGAGGGTCGAGGAGGAAACGAGGACGACATTCTTTTCGAACGCGTCTCCATAGAGCGAGGGATCCTCCTGGAGCGCGAGATGGAGGGCGGGCTCGACCGGCACGAACATGAGGACAAAATCCGGTGACAGCAGGCTCTTGAGCCCGGGGTAATCTTTTTTTGCCAGCTCCTCGACATGCCGGCGCACCGAGAGTACGTGCTCGCGCAGGGCCGATGCCCGCAAACCATCCGAGGCAGCGTTCACCGCTTTCTCGTAGGCCGTGAGCGAGACCTTGGCGTCGATGATGAGGTTCTTTCCCTCGGGGAGATGGATCACGACATCCGGCATCCGGCGGGCCCCGTCGTCGTCCTGGTAGGAGGTCTGGGTTTCGTATTCGACGCCTTTGGTGAGGCCGCACTTTTCAAGGATGCGCTCGAGCACGAGCTCGCCCCACGACCCCTGGGTCTTGGACTGCCCTTTGAGCGCGCTGGTCAGGTTGCCCGCCTCCTCCGCCATCTGCCGGTTGAGCTCGTGGAGGCTTTTCAGCTGGAACCCAAGGGCCGCGGCGGACTTTTCCTCCTCGGTGTGGATGATTTCCATCCGCTCCCGGAATTCCCCCAGCCGTTCGCGCAGCGGGTTCAGGAGCGTTCCGAGGTGCAGTTGGTTTTGCTCAAGAAACTTCGCGCTCTTTTCCTCGAGCAGGCGGCCGGCAAGGTTCTCGAACTCCAACTTCATCCGCTCCTGGATCTCGACCAGTCTTTTTCCGTCCTCCGCCAAGCGCTGAACGAGATGGGTATTTTCCGCCGTCACCGTGGCAAGTGATGCGCCGAGACCGTTATTGTTTCCGCGTTCCGCGGCGAGAGCTGCGTCAAGCTTGGCCATCTGGACTTCGAGTTCCGCCCCGCGGGCCCCGAGCGCGGAGGCCTGCGCATGGAGGCGCGCCATCCGGACCGAGGCCAGCAGCCAGCCGACAAGAACCCCGAAAATGCCGGCCATCGCCAGCCAATGCCACGTCGTCATGGCCGGATGATACCCGCCCGGAACAGAACATGGCAGAAAAAAGGCGCCGGAAGATCGATCTTCCGGCGCCTGGGATTTTCGAGCAACTCAGTTTGCGGGCGGGCCCTGGGGCCTGTGCGGGCCATGAGGTCCAGGACCGGGGCCGGGTCCACGAGTACCGCCGGGGCCCCCACCTCCGCCACCTTCGTCTTCAATGGTCAACTGGTTCTGTTTGACGAGCCCCGCAATCTTCCCGGTGGTGTCCACGATCCAGGCCTTGGCATGCATCCTCCCGCCGGGGGCTGCGATCAGCGTGCCCTGGAAGGAATTCGATTCATTCCTGCCTTCGAAGTCCGTGCCGTATTTTTTTGCAAACTTCGAGGCGTCCGCGGACGGGATCACGACGAGAATCTGTCCGCCGAATTTATGGTCCCGCCGGTCGAGCGTCATGGCGTGGAAAAATGCGAGTTCGGGGTTCGGGCTTTTCCAGTGGACCGGCTGGACAAACGCAACGTCCAGGGTGACCTCTTTGCCTTCGAAGTCGGTTGGCGTGGTCAGGATGTATTCCGCTGTGCGCTTGGAGTCGGATGCGTGAAGCAAGGGAGCCACCGCGGCAAGGAGGACCAGTGGGAGACAGTGCAGAGTTTTCATAACACCGATGGAAAACCGCAGAGTAAAAAAAGTTGCAACAAAAAACCTCAGCCCGCCGTCCGGAGCGCCGCGATCTCGGCGGCGGCATCGTCCGCCTTGAAGACCGATGTGCCCGCGACCAGAACATCAGCTCCGGCCGCCACCGACTGCGCGGCCGTTGTGACGGTGATCCCGCCGTCCACCTCAATGTGAAAATCCAGCCCATCCCGCTCGCGCCACTCCGCCGCGACGGAAACCTTCTCCAGCATCTCCGGCATGAACGGCTGTCCGCCGAACCCCGGGACAACGGTCATCACGAGCAGGAGGTCGAACCGTCCGAGATACGGGCGGATCATTTCCAGCGGGGTGGGGGGGCTGACCGCGAGGCCCGCGAGGCAGCCGGCCTCTCGGATTGCGAGGAGGGTTTTTGAAACATCGTGGGGGGCCTCGACATGGCAGGTGATCGAGGAGGCGGCGCTGGCAAACCGCGGCACGTAGACATCCGGCCGCTCAATCATCAGATGGACATCCAGCGGCAGGGCTGTGCTGCGCGAGGCGGCCTCGACAATCGCGGGGCCGAAGGAAATATTTTCCACAAGGTGCCCGTCCATCACGTCGCAGTGGATCCAATCGGCTCCTCCCCGGTCCACCCGTGCGATCTCGGCGCCGAGCTGAGAGAAATCGCAGGCGAGGATCGAGGGGGCAATGATGGTTTTGCGTGGTGGCATGGATCTGTCATAATTTGACTGCAATGGAACTTGTGAGCGAGGAATATTTCATGGGGGAAGCCCTCCGCCAGGCGCGGAAGGCCTACGCCGCCGAGGAGGTGCCCATCGGGGCTGTCATCGTGCGCGAGGGCACCATCATCGCACGGGCCTGGAACCAGGTTGAGCTGCTCAAGGATGCGACCGCCCATGCGGAGATGCTGGCCATCACGCAGGCGGAAGCCGAGGTCGGCGACTGGCGGCTCACCGACTGCGACCTGTATGTCACCAAGGAACCCTGCCCGATGTGTGCGGGGGCGATCGTCCACGCCCGCCTCCGGCGCGTGATTTTTGGCTGCGGCGATGCCAAGGGCGGCGCGGCCGGGGGGCTGATCAACCTGCTCCAGATGCCCCAGCTCAACCACCGCAGCGAGATTACCCCGGGGATTCTGGCGGACGCCTGCGCCGCCATTCTGAAAGATTTTTTTTCCGCGCGCAGGAATCCTTGATATTGTCACGGCCCATCATGAAAACTCCCGCACTGCTGGCTCTTGCTTTGGCCGCGACATCCCTTCCTGCGCTTGCCCTGACTGACAAACAGGCCACCGAGATCGGGCGCCGGATCTGGAAAAATGAATGCGCCGGGACGGTTTCCGGACTGACCTCATGGAACTCGGGGGAAAGTTTTGCTTCGCTCGGGATCGGGCATTTCATCTGGTATCCTGCGGGGCAGCGCGGCCCGTTCGAGGAGAGCTTTCCGGGGCTGGTGCGGTTCCTGAAGGCGAACGGGCAGCCGGTGAAGGACTGGATGCTTGGACCCTGTCCATGGAAAACCAGGGCGGAATTTCTCGGCGATGCCGATGGTCCGCGGCTCACCGAACTTCGGGGGCTTCTGGCCGGCACGGTCCCCTTGCAGGCCCGCTACGCGGCGATGCGGCTCGACTCTGCTCTGCCGAAAATGCTCGCAGCCGCTCCCGCGGGCGCACGGGCGAAGGTCGGGGCGAATTTCAAGCGGGTGGCCGCCGAGCCGCTCGGATACTATGCGCTGATGGACTATGTGAACTTCAAGGGGGAGGGGACAAACCCTTCGGAGCGGTATCAGGGGACCGGATGGGGGCTTTTGCAGGTGCTGATGAACATGGAGCCCGGCCCGGCGCTCGCTTCGTTCTCCCACTCAGCGGATGAGGTGCTGACGCTGCGGGTGAAAAATTCCCCGCCGGAGCGGAACGAGGCAAAGTGGCTGCCCGGATGGCGCAGCCGCCTGAAAACATATTTGGAATGAGTAAAGACGAAATCATCACGGTTCTTGGGAACATTGCGCGGCTCCTCGAACTGAAGGGCGAGAATCCGTTCAAAGTCCGCGCCTACACGAATGCCGCCCGCGCGCTGGAGACACTGTCCGAGCCGCTTGAAAAGCTGGTCGGGGAGGATCGCCTCGGCACGGTGGACGGGCTGGGGAAGGCGACTTCGGAAAAAATCTCGGCCCTGGTCCGCGAAGGGCGGCTGGATTACTACGACCATCTCGCCGATGAGTTCCCTCCGGATATTCTGAGTCTCTTCGAACTCCAGGGACTGGGCGCGAAGAAGATCAAAGTGCTGTGGGATTCGCTGCAGGTTCACTCGATCACGAAGCTCGAGCGCGCGTGCAAATCCGGAAAAGTCGCCGAGCTGCCGGGGTTCGGGGAGAAGACCGCCGCCAACATCCTGCAGGCGATCGAACACCAGAAGAAGCACACGGGCGAGTTCCGCATCGGCGATGTGGCCGGGCTGGCCGAGAGCCTCCTCGAGGATCTGCGCGGGCATCCGCGCGTCACCCAGGCCCGGATCGCCGGAAGCTACCGCAGAAAAAAGGAGATCGTCCGCGACCTGGATTTTATCGTCTCCACCCGCCACCCCGCCGAGGTCTCGGAGTTTTTCACGACCCATCCGCTGGTGGAATCGGTGCTCGCCAAGGGGGCGACGAAATCGAGCGTGATCCTGAAATCCGGGATCCAGTGCGATCTCCGCGTCGTCACCGGGCCGGAGTATCCGTTCGCGCTCGCCTACTTCACCGGCAGCAGGGAACACAACGTCCGCATCCGCTCGCGGGCGCTCACGCGGGGCTGGTCGCTCAACGAATACCGCTTCAGCGAGGCAGGGGGCCGCGAGCTCCAGGAGCCGCTCCCGGAGATTCACGAGGAGAATGACATCTACCGTGCGCTGGGCCTCGAGCCTGTCGTTCCGGAGCTGCGCGAGGATCGCGGCGAGATCGAGGCGGCGGAGGCGCACAACCTGCCCCGCCTCATCGAGTGTCAGAACCTGCGCGGCACGTTCCACAACCACACGACCGGAAGCGACGGGCGGGCCACGCTCGAAGAGATGGCGGCCGCCGCGCAGGAGCTCGGGATGGAATACCTCGGGATCGCCGATCACAGCAAAAGCTCGTTCCAGGCCCACGGGCTCGATGAGAAGCGGCTCGCCGCACAGGTGGAAAAGATCCGCGAGCTCAGCGGGGAGTCCCTGCACCTTTTTGCGGGCACCGAATGCGACATCCTCAAGGATGGCAGCCTGGACTTTTCCGACGATGTGCTCGCATCTCTCGACTACGTCGTCGCCAGCGTTCACTCGTCGTTCACCCTCTCCGAAACCGAGATGACGGACCGCATCATCCGCGCGATCAGCAGCCCGTATGTCACCATGCTGGGCCACCTCACCGGACGCCTCCTGCTGACCCGCGAGCCCTACCCCGTGAACGTGCCGGCCATCATTGACGCTGCGGCTGACACCGGCACGATCATCGAGCTGAACGCCAACCCCCGCCGGCTCGACATGGACTGGCGCTGGTGGCCGCTCGCGAAGGAAAAGGGCGTCCGGTGCTCGATCAATCCCGACGCCCACTCGGTCGCGGGACTCCAGGATCTGATCTTCGGCATCGGCTCGGCCCGCAAAGGCTGGCTCACCAAAGACGATGTGATCAACACCCGTCCGCTCAAGCAGGTCCTTCCCTTCCTGGCCGCGAAGCGCGACCGGAAAGGTTGACGGTTCCGGCCGGCGCGACCGATTCGCCCGGATCAAAAAGCGTTCACATTTTCACCGAACTTGATTGACGCCGGGTCGATTCCGGCCTCCGATGCCTGCCGATGAAATTACCGATTTACCAAGTGATGCATGTGGCCTCGATGGTCCTGATGACCGCCTTCCTTTTTCAGGCCTTTGCCAATCCCGACCCGAAGAACAAAAAGAGGAGCGCGATGCTCATCGGCAGCCTGGCCCTGCTGATGCTGATCGGCGGATTCGGCTTGCTGGCCACCCTGCATGTGGGGTTTCCGTGGTGGGTCATCGTGAAGGGGATCTGCTGGCTAGGACTGGTGGCCATCAGTGGTCTCGGCTACCGCAAGCCCGACCGGATTCCGCTGCTCACCGGCGTGGCCATCGCCCTCATCCTGATCGCCATCACGACGGTCTATTTCGGCCGCGCGCTGTAGCCGGGGTCTCTGACCCCGGATCGCCCGGCAGGCAGGCGCGGATGGGCGCTCAGAGAGCACCCCTACAACGCGACCATGAGATTTCCGGGCTACTTCTCCTTCGCTGCGTCCTCGTAGATTGCCCGCCAGCCGGGGTCTCTGACCCCGGATCGCCCGGCAGGCAGGCGCGGATGGGCGCTCAGAGAGCACCCCTACAACGCGACCATGAGATTTCCGGGCTACTTCCCCTTCGCTGCGTCCTCGTAGATTGCCCGCCAGTGGGAGAGGCGCTCTTTGACGCGCTTTTCCATGCCGTTTTCGGTGGGCTCGTAGTAGATCCGGCCCTCCGGGAGGTAGGCCTGGGGGACGTAGGAGCCTTCGAAGTCGTGGCTGTATTTGTAGCCCTTGCCGTGGCCGAGGCGCTCGGAGCCTTTGTAGTGGCCGTCGCGGAGGTGCGCCGGAACGGCGAGTGTCCGGCCCTCGCGGACCTCCTGTGAGGCCTTGCCGATGGCGGCCGTGCAGCGGTTGCTTTTCGGGGCGGTGGCCAGATAGACCGTCGCGTGGGCGAGGATCAGGTTGGATTCGGGCAGCCCGATAAACTCGACCGCCTGCTGGGCGGCCATGGCGACGACGAGCGCGTTGGAGTCCGCCATCCCGATGTCCTCGCACGCGCAGATGACGATCCGGCGGGAGATGAAGCGGATGTCCTCGCCCGCGTGGAGCATTTTTGCGAGCCAGTAAAGTGCGGCGTCGGGATCGCTGCCGCGCATGCTTTTGATGAACGCGCTGATCGTGTCGTAGTGCCCGTCCCCGGTGCCATCGTAGACCACGGCTTTCTGCTGGATGCTTTCCTCGGCGGCATGGAGGTCGATGCGGATGGAGCCGTCGTTGCCGGGAGCGGTCGTGAGGGCGGCGATTTCGAGGGCGTTGAGGGCTTTTCTTGCGTCGCCGTCGCTGAGCCTGGCAAGCAGTGTGGCCGCCTCGGGCTCGAGGACGAGAGGGAGATTTCCGAGCCCGCGTTCCTTGTCGGCAAGGGCGCTGCGCATGAGCGAGATCAGGTCGTCCTCCGGGAGGGGCTGGAGCTGGAAGACCTGCGAGCGCGAGAGGAGCGCGCTGTTCACGCTGAAAAACGGATTTTGAGTGGTGGCGCCGATGAGCCTTACGACGCCGTTTTCGACCTCCGGCAGCAGGACATCCTGCTGGGCTTTGTTGAAGCGGTGGATCTCGTCGATGAAGAGGATCGTCTTCATGTGGGTGCGGCGGTTGGCGGCGGCGGCCACGACGCGGCGGATGTCGGCGACGTTGCTCTCGACCCCGCTGAGGCGTTCGAATTTCGCCTGCGTGGCACCCGCGATCACCTGGGCGAGGGTGGTTTTTCCTGTGCCGGGCGGGCCGAACAAAATGAGCGAGGAGATCCGGTCGGCCTCGATCGCGCGGCGGAGGAGCTTGCCGGGTGCGAGGATGTGCTGCTGGCCGGCATATTCTTCCAGCGTGCGGGGACGCATGCGGGTGGCCAGCGGCGCATCCGCGGCGACCTCCGAAACAGCGACTGGGAAAAGCTCGTCCACGAAGCGGATTATTGCGGGTTTTTCTCGCAAGCCAAGAGTCGATGGGGTATTAAATTTCCATGGCCACACTCCTCGTCCCTTTGGATACCAGCGAGATTGCTCCCAAGGTTTTGCTGGAAGCCGAATCGCTCGCCGTGAAACTCCGGGCGAAAAAGGTGATCCTGTTCCACGTCATCGAGCCGGTGGCGACCTGCGTTCCCGTCGGGGCCGCCATGGATATGATTGCCACGTCACCGCCCGATTTGGACATGGCGCAGACGGATGTGGCAAAAAGCCGCCTCGAACAACTCGCGGCCCCGCTTCGCGCGAAAGGCCTTGAGGTTGCCTGCGAGGCATTGTTTGGAATGCCGGTCGACGAGATTCTCGACCAGGCGAAAACCCAGGGTGCCGACTACATCATTCTCGGTTCGCACGGCCACGGGGCGCTGTTTCATCTGTTTGGCGGGAGCGTTGTGACCGGCGTCCTGAAGCACAGCCCATGTCCGGTCGTCGTTGTGCCGGTGAGGAAATAGGCCATTTTATTCACAATGAACTTAGTCGAAAAAGTCAGACAGGCAGGGGTGGTTGGTGCGGGAGGCGGCGGGTTTCCCGCGCATGTGAAACTCGCAGGCAAGGCCGACACCGTCATCGCCAACGGCGCGGAATGCGAACCCCTGCTCCACAAGGATTCCGCCGTCATGCAGCACATGGCCGCAGCGGTCGTGGAGGGTGTGCAGCTCGTCATGGAGGCCGTCGGGGCCAAGGACGGCATTGTCGGCATCAAGGCCAAGAAAAAGGAAGCCGTCGCCGCCATCCAGGCCGCCTGCGAGGGAACACCCGTCCGCCTCCAGTTGCTTGGCGACTACTACCCGGCCGGGGACGAATACGAGCTGGTGCACGCCGTCACCGGACGGCTCATTCCCCCGCAAGGCATCCCGCTTCAGGTCGGCGTCGTCGTGAGCAACGTCGAGACGCTGGCCAACATCGCCGCCGCATCAAAAGGTCTCCCGGTGACGCGGAAGACGATCACGCTGGCCGGGGCGGTCAACAATCCCACGACGCTCACCGTTCCGGTGGGGACGACGTTCCGCGAGGTCATCGAGGTTTGCGGAGGGCTCGCGACCGATGACCCCGTGATCTTTCTTGGCGGCCTCATGATGGGGCAGCTCACGGACGATCTGGATACCCCGATCAGCAAGACGAGCACCGGGGCGGTGATCCTTCCGCGCTCCCACCACATGGCGGAGCGCAAGCTCAAGCCAGCGCCGGTTCAGGCGCGCATCGGAAAATCCGCCTGCGACCAGTGCCGCTTCTGCACGGAGCTTTGCCCGCGCTACCTGCTCGGCTACGCCGTGGAGCCGCACCAGGTCATGCGCAGCCTCTCCTTCACGGCGACCGACAAAAAATACTGGAACCAGATGGCCGCCAACTGCTGCGCCTGCGGCCTCTGCACGCTCTACTCCTGCCCCGAGGAGCTTTATCCGAAGGAGGCGTGCGATGATTCGAAGGCCGTGATGCGCTCTTCCGGGACCAAATGGACCGGCGAGGCCCCGGCCAGGCCGCACGCGATGCATGACGGCCGCAAGGTGCCGATCAAGCTGCTGATGCAGCGGCTCGATGTCGGGCAATACGATTCGCCGGCGCCATGGAGCCAAGCTGAGATCAAGCCGCGTCAGGTCAGCCTCCTGCTCAAGCAGGCCGCGGGCGTCCCGAACAAGCCGCTGGTGAAGGCGGGGGACCTGGTCCGGGCCGGGCAGCCGATCGGCGAGATCCCGAAGGACGCCCTTGGCGCGATCATCCACGCGCCATTTGACAGCACGGTGACCGGTGTGACCGGCGACCGGATTATTTTGGAAAGAAAATCATGAACGAGAAATCCATTGGTATCATCGAACTCAGCAGCGTCGCCGCCGGATATGCCGTGGCGGATGCCATGCTCAAGGCCGCCAACGTCGGGATCGTGCTCTCCCGCAGCATCTGCTCCGGAAAATACATGGTGGTCATCAGCGGGGCGGTTGACGCGGTCGAGAGCGCGGTCAAGGCGGGAGCCGTTGTCGCCAACGGCTGCCTCATCGCCCAATACGTCTTTTCGAATCTCCATCCGGACGTCATCGCCGCCATGGGGCGCTCGCAGGTGCCGGAGCCGGGCGGCGCGCTTGGCATCCTGGAATCCTTCACGGTAAGCGCGCTGCTCGAGGGAGCGGACGCCGCCGTCAAGGCCGGGAATGTGCAGCTTCTGGAGGTCCGACTGGCGATGGCGCTCGGCGGCAAAGCGTTCTGCACCATGACCGGAGATGTCGCCGCCGTGCAGGCTGCAGTGGAGGCTGGCAGGCAGGTCATCGCAGAGAGCGGCATGCTGGTCAATGCGGTGGTGATTCCCCGACCGCACCCGGACGCCTATCGCGAGATCGTGTAGCCCCAATGCGGTTCACTTAAGGCGGCTGCTCCGTTGTGGCGCAGGCGTCGCTCCTGGGCCACTCTTTGCAAAGTGAACAGCATTGCGTCTAGCCCGGATGTCTCCCACTTGAGGGAAACCGTGGATCGGAGTGTTCCGGGGAGCGCGCGCGCCCTCGCGTGCGGGCGGCAGCGCCTCGCTGCCGCGAACTCCTTGCTTGGCGGGGAAGACAGTTTCGGCGGGGGCGCCGAAACCTGCACGCGAGGGCGCATGCGCTCCCCGGATACGCCGCAAATTCACGCCGGTCTGTGTGAGCATCCGGGCTTGATCGGGAGGGTGATTCGCCCCTTCGATGTCAGCGTTGCTTGCATGCAAAGTGTCCTTACCTGGTTCCTTGCTTTTTCAAGCGGGATATTCATGTCCGCTTCAGCGAATAGCAGATGCAGTCATGGACAATGCGGTCCGGCTTGAAGTTTGACGAAGATCGGAGCACGACGTGGAGGTCCGCATGGGTGAACGTGCCGTCCTTAAGGAGTTTTTCCGGCAGGTCGCCCAGCTTTTCGAGCGCCTCGACCAGCGAGTCGTTCTGGCTGAGGACAAAGAACTGCGAGGGGGGCAGCGAGATAATGCTCAGTGGAGTAAAAAGCCCGGAGAGCCCGGGCGGCAGGGCAGGGGCCGCTTCGATTTCGGCCTGGGCGTGGCGGGTCTCGAGCCGGATCATGCGGGCGCGGGCATCCGGGGCCGTTGATTCCAGGGCCATGCCGACGGCATCCAGCAGGCGGTGGCGTGCTTCGGCGAGGTCGGTGAGGGCTTCGAGATTCTGAAGCGCGGGGAGGGTGGAGATCGCTTTGGCCAGCGAGGAGATCTCCTTGAGGTAGGAGTTTTTCTGCGACTCCGGGACGAAATACATCACGATGAACCGGACCGGGATTCCATCCGGCGAGCCGTAGTCGATGCCCTCCGGGCTCCATCCGACCGCGCAGACGATGTCGCCGTCGCCCGAGAACCGGGCGTGCGGGCAGGCCCAGCCTTTGCCGATTCCGGTATTGCAGGACTGCTCCCTTGCAAGAACCCGCTCGGCGATGCCCTCGTCGCCGAAATGGATGTCCGGAATCGCCTCGAGGAGGGCGGCCAGATACTCCAGAGCCATGGTTTTGTCGTTGTCCGGCAGCTCGATGAGGCGGCCGTCGTTCAGGGCGTGGAGGAGGCTTTTCATATCAGTCGATGCCGTGCTTTTTGTGGAACGCGACCTTCACAAAGTGGGTGAGGACCGAGTAGCAGACAAGGAAAAGGAGAATCCAAAGCCAGTAAATCCCCGGCAGGGGAACGAGGCCGAGGTAGTGGGCGACCGGGCTGTAGGGAAGCCAGGCACCGATGGACATCACGACAGCGGTCGTGAGGAGGAGAAACGGGCTCGCGATGCTCTGGAAGAACGGAATTTTTCGCGTCCGGATGATATGCACGATCAGCGTCTGCGTGAGGATCGACTCGACGAACCAGCCGGTGTGGAAGAGCCGCTCGTAATACGCCTTGTCCGCCGCGCTGGTGCCGGCCGCCGAGAAGAGGATGCAGTTGAAAAAGTAGAGCATCAGGAAAAACGTGGCGTAGTCGAAGATCGAGCTGATCGGGCCGATCTGGATCATGAAGCGCTGGATGTTGCCGATGTTCCATTTCCTGGGGGTGAGGAGATATTCCGGGTCGACGTGGTCCGATGGGATGCCGACCTGCGAGGCGTCGTAGAGGAGGTTGTTCACAAGGACCTGAATCGGGGCCATCGGAAGAAAAGGCAGGAAGTAGCTGCCGCCGACGACGCTGAACATGTTGCCGAAGTTCGAGCTGGCGCCCATGCGGATGTATTTGATGATGTTCCCGAAGACCTTCCGGCCTTCAATGATCCCGTCCTCCAGGACCATGAGGCTCTTTTCCAGCAGGATGATGTCGGCGGATTCCTTGGCGACATCCACGGCGGTATCGACCGAGATCCCGACGTCGGAGACGCGCATCGAGGGGGCGTCGTTGATGCCGTCGCCCATGTAGCCGACCACATGGCCGCGCTTCTGCAGCGCGAGGATGATGCTCTCCTTCTGCGAGGGGGTGAGGCGGGCGAAGACGTTGTTGTTTTCCGCGAGGATCCCCAGCTCGTCCTCGCCCAGGCCGATCAGCTGGTCGCCGGAGATGACCTCCCCGAACTCCAGATCCACGTCCTTGCAGATCTTTTTCGTGACGAGCGCGTTGTCACCGGTGAGGATTTTTGTGGCCACGCCATAGTGTTTGAGTGAGGCGATGGCCTTCGCGGCGGACTCTTTCGGAGGGTCGAGAAACGCGATGTAGCCGAGGAGGATCAGGTCGCATTCGTCGGCCACCGAGAACACCTGCTTGGTCTGCGGAAACTCGCGGTAGGCGATGCCCAGCACGCGGTATCCATCCCGGCTGAGCTCTTCGTATTCCTCCAGGAGATCGCTCTTGATGAGGTCGATCATGACGTGGATCTCGTCATCGACCTGGTAGTGGGTGCAGGCCTTGTAAATATCCTCAACCGCGCCCTTGCAGATCAGCACATGGTCGCTCTCGTAATCCACCACGACCGACATCCGCTTGCGTTGGAAGTCGAACGGGATCTCGTCGACTTTCCGGCAGTCCCGGTCGACGTCCAGGTCGGAGTGGGACAGGACCGACCGGTCGAGGAGGTTCCTCAGACCGGTCTGGTAATAGCTGTTCATGTAGGCATACCGGAGGACGTCGTCGCTCTCGCGGTTCGTGACATCCACATGCTTTTCGAGGATGACGCGGTCCTGGGTGAGCGTGCCGGTCTTGTCCGTGCAGAGGATGTCGATGGCGCCGAAGTTCTGGATCGAGTTGAGCCGCTTGACGATGACCTTCTTCTTGGACATCGCCATGGCCCCCTTGGAGAGGTTCACCGCCACGATCATCGGCAGCATCTCCGGGGTGAGTCCCACCGCCACCGAGAGGGAAAAAAGCAAGGCTTCCGCCCAGTTGCCCTTGGTGAGGCCGACGATGAGGAAGACGACGCTCACCATGACGACCATGAACCGGATCATCAGCCACGTGAACCCCGCGATCCCGCGGTCGAAGCTGGTCTGGACGCGGGAGCCCGAGAGCTTTTCGGAGATCGATCCGAACTGGGTGCGGAGCCCGGTGTTGACCACGACGCCGCGCGCCGACCCGCTCAACACATTGCTCCCCTGGAAGCAGGCGTTGGGAAGCTCGATCACTCCCCGCCCGGAAATCTCCGCAGGCTCGGAATTTTTTTCCACCGGCATCGACTCGCCGGTCAGCGACGACTGGCTCACAAAAAAATCTTTTGCGGCGATGAGGCGGAGGTCTGCCGGGATGATCGCGCCGGCCTGGAGGGTGACGATGTCGCCCGGGACGATTTCGGAGGCCGGGATCTCGCACTCGGCACCGTCCCTCGTCACCAGGCACTGGGTCTGGACCATCTCGCGCAGTTTTTCGACCGCCTGGCCGGATCGGTGCTCCTGAAAGTAGGCGAGTCCCACGCTCAGAACGAGCATGGCCCCCACAACCGTCGCCGAGCGGAGGTCGCCCATGCAGACGGAAACGATGCAGATGATGAGCAGCTGGATGACGAGCGGATTCCGGCAGCGCTCGAGAATTTCTCCGAAGAACCCAAGCTTTCTCCGGTGCGAGATGTCGTTGGGGCCGAATTCCTCCAGCGCCCTTTCCACCTGATCCTGCGAAAGCCCGCCTGCGCCAGCGCCCAGAGCGTCGAGGGCGTCGCCGCAGGATTTTCCGCAGATGCCGATGAGCTTGTTTTGAGATTCCGCGGCTGCGGCGGCAGACCCTTCAGCCTGCGAACCTCGCTGAGAGAATGATCTCGAAGGTGGTTTGGTCGGCGACATGGTGTTTAAAGGAAGCTCTTATGGCGGACGGTGGCGATTTTCCGCGCGGCGCGTGGAAATGGAGAAGCTGCACGTTCGCGGGCCTAGTCCGACTTGCTGAGCCGCTCGACCGGCTTGTCGAAGAGGAGGGCGTGCGCCTCGCGGAGGATGCCGGGGATGCGGTCGCGGAACGGGCTTGCCTTCAAGGCGGAGGACAGGTCGGGAATGTCGGCGGCATTTTTTCCCGGGAACCAGTGCCCGGCCTGCCCGAGGAGGTTGTAGCGCATCTTTCCAAACTCCACCATGTCGAGCGCTTTCGCGTAGTTCCAGAGCCGGAGGATCTCCCAGATGTTGATCTCTCCCGGGCAGCCCTGCCACTTTGGAATTCCCTTTTCCCAGTCCCGGCACCAGTCCTTCCCCAGGACATGTTCCATTTCCGATGTCAGGCGATTTTCGATTTGCTCGACATGCTTTTCCGCATCCGGCAGGAACGTGAGCGAGCGGATGTGCTCATCGAAATCGGAGGGCCTTGCCGCGCCGATCGAGAGGGTGTGGATGTCCGGGCGCAGCAGGCAGAACAGGTTGTTGAAGACCATCGGGCTGAGCGGTTCGCAGAGCCGGCTGAGCTTAGCGGGCGGCTCGTAAAGCTTTCCGCCCTTGTCGTTCGGGCTGATGATGAACATCCCCATGTCCTGCCGGCGCGCGGCCTCGAGGGCGCGCCCGTTCGAGCGGTTCACCCAATACCAGTGCAGGTTCACGTAGTCGAACTCGCCGGTCTCGATGGTTTTGCAGATGATTTCGCAGTCGCCGTGGGTGGAGAATCCGATGAACCGTGCGCGGCCTTCCCTCTGGATTTCGCGGGCGACGGCCAGCGGGCCGCCGGGGGCGAGCGCGGAGGCGAGGACCTCCTCGTTGTTGATCCCGTGCAGGGAAAAAAGATCCACGTGGTCGAGCTTCAGCAGGGACATCGAGCGCTCGAACGTTTCGCGGAACTTCGCGCCGTCGCACTCCGGAGAGACCTTTGTCTGCACGATGAGGTTTTCACGCGGAAGGCGGGGGAGGATTTTGCCGAGCTGGTATTCCGAGCTGCCATACCCGCGGGCTGTCTCGATGTGGTTGATCCCGGCATCGAGCGCTTTGAGGACCGTATCCTCGAGGTTTTTCTGCTTGGCCTCCGGCACGTCCTCCTCGTCCTTCCAGGAATGCTGGTAGCGCATCCCGCCGCAGGTGAAGACTGGCATGTCGAGGCCGGTGCGGCCGAAGCGTCGTCGTGGCATCATAAGAGTTTTAATTTTGCGGCCGATTCGATTTCGGCGGTTTGCGGAAACAGGTCAACCGGCTGGACATACTCAACAGAATACGATCCGGCCAGCTTCTTCAGATCGCGGGAGAGGGTTGAGGGATCGCAGGAGACATACACGAGCGTTGCTGGGCGGCGGCGGCCGATGAGATCGATGACCTCGGGGGAAAGCCCTTCGGCCGGAGGATCGAGCAGCAGCGCGGTTTCGGCGGGAGGCGAGGATTCCAGGGCCTGCGCGAGATGGGTCTCCACCGCGCCCGCGAGATAGGATTCGTTTTCCGACGCCGTCGCCTTTGCCGCCCGCACGGCGCCCGCGCTCCATTCGATCCCGATGATTTTTTGGAACCGGGCAACGAGCTTTTTCGAGAAGAACCCCGCGCCGCAATACGCATCCACGAGAAGCCCGTGATCGTTTTCAAGCATTTCTGATACGGCGGAGGCGAGGACCTCGGCCGCGCCTGGATTCACCTGGCTGAAGCCATGGTAGTCCGAGCTTTCCCTCAGCGTGATCCTCTGGTCATCCCTTGGCGGATTTCCGGCGAGCTCCGCCAGTTGCGCGTTCACCGGGGCGGTGGCGATCGGGCAGTGCGAGGCCGGGACGATGCGGTGGGATTTCCGCCCATAAAATCCGACCCGCCCGTCCTGGGCATGCACGGAGATCCGGTTCCGGTATTCCCATTCGGAAGGCGAGGGGAGCATGGGCCGCACGCCGGCATCCACGATCTTGCCGATTCTTGCCAGGAGATCCCGCACCTGCTCGCGCTTGATCTCGAGCTGGCGCCGGTAGGCGATGTGCTGGTAGGCGCACCCGCCGCATTTTCCAAAAATCGGGCATCGCGGGGACACCCGCCCGGCCGATGCCTCCGTGAGCCTCACCAGCCCGGCTTCGAGGAACGACTTTTTCTCCCGGACGACCCGGACCAGCGCGCGCTCGCCCGGCAGGGTGAGGGGCACAAAACAAACCCGCCCGTCCGGCAGCCTGCCGACTCCCGCCCCGCCGAACCCGACGCTCTCAATGAATATCGATATTTCCAAGCCTTGAAGCTAGCGCAGGAACCTGCGGGCTCAATGACGGATTGGCGGAAAATGCGGGCCGCCGCAAATTCCTTCGACTCCCGGCCCGCTCTGTGCGAAGCTTGGTCCTATGAAATCCGTCCGCATCGTTGAACAGCTCGCCATATTCATCGCCAACAAGCCGGGAACGCTTTCCGCGGTTTGCGATGCCCTCGCCGAAGACAAGATCAACATCTATGGATTGACCGTTTCGGACACCGTGGATCACGCGGTGGTAAGGATGGTGGTCAGCGACACGCGCCGCGCGATCGCTCTCCTCGAGTCGCACGGAACCCTGGTCGTCGAGAACGATGTGATCATGATTGAGAACGACAACCGTCCGGGCGGGCTCTCCAAAATTGCAAAGGCGCTCTCCGCCACGAGGGTCAACATCGAATACGCGTATCTCGCCTCGATGCCGTCGGCCAAGAAAGGTCTTCTGATCCTGCGCGTGAGCGATGTGAAAAAGGCCCTGAAGGTCCTTTCCAATCCTGCTCTCGGCTTGTAACCCGTCTTGTCATCTCCGGATTCTTCGGAATAATCCGCAGGCGCTCGAAAAATGGCTTCCAAGCTCGAACTCACGCTGGCCCAGCTCGGCCTGAAGGGCTTGTATCCTCTTTTTCGCAAGGAGAAGATCGACGATTCCCTGCTGTCCACTTTGACAGACTCCGATCTCAGGGAAGTCGGCGTCGGAAAGCTGGGGGACCGCAAGCGCCTGCTGGCCGCGTTTGCGAGTTCGGGGACCTCTCCCTCAGACTCCGCCCCTCCGGACGATCCGGAACCGGTTGCTGCGCCCCCGCCACCCGCCCCGCCGGTTGTGGAAGAGTCGAAAAATGAAGGCGACTACACGGACAATCCCGGACGGGCCGCGCTGGGGCATCCCTTTCTGAACAGCCTGGGGATGCCGTTTGTGCCGACCGCCCGCAGCAAAACGCTTTTTTGCATCTGGCTCCTGCGCATCAGGGATTACGGGCAGTATTGCGCGGAGACGGGAGCCGTGATGCCTGCGGTGGATTTTCCGCAGGACCCCACCCACCCGGTTGTCAATGTCTCGTGGGCTGACGCGCACCAGTTCTGCGAATGGCTCACCAAGCGGGAGATCTGGCTCGGGCTGATCACGCCGCGGTTTCAATACCGCATCCCCAAGGACGAGGAGTGGAGCGCAGCCGTCGGGCTTCCCTACGAGCAGGCTGCCAGCCCGAAAGGCCGCAGCGGAATCATCGAGGAATTTCCCTGGGGCGCACATTTTCCGCCGCCTCCGGGAGCGGGCAACTACCATGCGCGGCTCGGGGTCGATGAGTTCCCGGAAACCTCACCCGTCGGCAGTTTTGCGCCGAACAAATTCGGCCTCTACGACCTCTCGGGCAATGTCTGGGAGTGGTGTGTGGATGAATATGAAAAAGGGAGCAACTTCCGGGTTCTGAGAGGCGCCTCGTGCTTCAACGACGACCCTGAACTGCTCCGGTCTTCCTGCCGGGACAAGTGCCAGCCTGACAAAGGGCGCAACAACGTCGGCATCAGGGTTGTGCTCGCGCCGCAAACCGTCGGAGATCCCTGGTATAAAGCCTGAGGAGCTGCGGGATGTTTCCATCCGCGCGCATCGTCACCCCGGAAATTCTGGACACGCTGGATGCCGGCCATCCGGAGGCGCTGCGGAGCCGTCGCGACTTGCGGAGGCTGGAGTGGTTTCTGGGCGGGTCGCGATGGATCGCCCGCGCGGCCCTTGAGCACCGGCGCGATGCGGGCAGGGGGATTGTCGAACTGGGCGCGGGCGGGGGGGAGCTTTGCGGAAAACTGGCGGCATCCATGCCGGAGTGCCCGGTGACCGGGCTGGATTTTGCAGACCGGCCGACCGGCTTGAACTCCGCTGTCCGATGGAGGAGCGGAGATTTTTTTCAGACACTCCCCGGAACTGACGGGGGCATTATGGCGGGGAACTTGATCCTTCATCACCTCTCCGACGAGGCGCTGCGTTCACTTGGGGCCATGCTCGCGGGCTTCCGCGTCCTCCTGTTTTCCGAGCCGCTGCGGGCATCGTGGCCGCTCGGGCTTTCCCGGCTGGCGCATCCGTTTGTGGGGGAGGTGACAAGGCATGACATGCCGGCGAGCATTCGCGCGGGGTTTCGGCCCGGCGAGCTCGCCGGGCTGCTCGGCCTCGAAAAATCCTCCTGGGGGGTTGCGGAAGTTTCGCGGATCACCGGCGCGCTGAGGTTCAAAGCATGGCGGGGCTGATCCATCCCGTTACGATTGCCGGCGGCGGGCTGGCCGGCTTGTCGCTCGGCATCGCCCTGCTCCGCCGGGGTGCCTGCGTGACCTTGCACGAGGCGGGACAATATCCGAGGCACCGTGTCTGCGGCGAGTTCATCAGCGGCGTCACGGAGAAGACCCTGGCCAATCTCGGCATCGCCGAATGTCTCGACGATGCGATCCATTTGGAGACGTCGTGCTGGTTTGATGCCGCCGGGCGGCTGTCCAGTGTGCCGGTGCGCGGCATGGGAATTTCCCGATGGGTCCTCGACCACAGGCTCGAAGCCGAATTTGTCAGATCCGGCGGCATCCTGAAGACAGGTTCCCGGATCCCTCCCGGGGAGGGCGTGGTCTGGGCGGCAGGAAGGGTCCGCACCGAAGGGAAATGGATCGGAGTCAAATGTCATGTCCGCGATATCCGGCTTGCGGCGGACCTGGAGATGCACATCGGCACAAACGGATACGCGGGGCTGGCCAGGATCGAAAATGGTATGGTCAACGTGTGCGGATTGTTCCGGAGGCAAAAAGGCATCGGCGGCCGCGAGGCTCTGTTCCAGTGCCTGCGGGCCGGCGGCCTCACCTCGCTCGCGGACAGGATCTCCCGGGCGCGCCCCGATCCGGATTCGTTTTGCGCGGTGGCCGGATTTGAAACCGGACGCCAGGCCGGCCCTCCCTGTTCGGTTGGCGATGCGGCAAACATGATCCCCCCCTTCACGGGAAATGGAATGACCATGGCCTTCGAGTCCGCCGAGTCCGCAATGCCTGCCCTGCTGGAATACGCCGCGGGGAAGGCCGGCTGGAATCCTGTTTGCAAAGAGGTCCGGCATGCCCAGTCGCGGCGGTTCGCCTCCCGAATGAGGACCGCCTGCCTGCTCCATTCCGTGATCCTGCGCTGGCCCGGAGTTCTCTCCACTCTCGCCAGGCGCGGATGGATCCCCTCCGGATTCTTCCTCGACCGATTGCGCCGCTGAGATCTGCCAGAAGGTGTTTTTATCGAAATAGTGGAATCCGCGGCCCACGATCAGTTGCCTTTGTCCGCTTTGCGATTTTAGTCTAGGCCACTAATCAAATCTTTCCACCTGCAGCGAAGTGCGGATTGAAATCGACCGAGATAATCCACCGTGAGATTCCATGTCCCGGCTTCGACTCTTTGCAGGGAACGAATGTCCACATTGGCCATCTCGGCAAGCAACTCCTGCGTCATCCCTTTCTCCATTCGCAATCGATTAATATTCCGACCGACAATCACGTGAGGTCTGGAGTTTCGGGGCACGTCTCAATTGATGAACGAATGAAGGCAGTTTGTGAGCGGTAGTATATGCCGTATTTTTTCGCCATGAGCCTTGACCGATTTTCGAGGTCTTGATAAGATATTCTAATCATGCGCAGCATTCTTTGGATCCTTCTGGTCGCAATCTGCGCAACCGTCCTCGTGCCGACTCTTGGTTTCTCGCAGGAAACGCCCGAAGCTGTAAAATCCGCACGAATCCTTGACACGCAGGAAGTGGATTTTGGGGACAGGAAGATCACCTATAACCGCGTGGAGACTCCGCGCTTGAAGCCTGAGCCGGTGGTTGTCGCTCCCGTTCCGGTGAAGCCGGTTCCGATGACTGCGCCGGAGGAGGAAGAATTGCGAAGATGGGAGGCAAAGTTCCAGTATTCGCCATTTCTTGGGGTGACGGTTTACGACGGGGCTTTTTCTGAAATCCGCTGGTGGGATGATGGACAGGAAAATGTTGTCTGGAGCAATGTCAACTTCCTGCACTTCGCCCCGTTCTCGGATTTGGAAACCGATGCCGCGTATTACAGTGTGATGCTTTCAGGGTGGGAAACCACCACGGCGGAGGTCAGGGCAATGAATGCAGCGGCCAAGAGCAGGGCGGAAATGATGCCGCTCCCGCCTGCAACCCTGCCGTCACTCTCACAAGCCGGCCCGAAGTGGCAGGCGGCAAGCCCATTATCGGAGGGAGCGAAGCGGGCCATGAATGATTTCCATGAATACTACCGCAAGCACGGGGCGCAGATGGCGGTGGATTATGGGAGACGTGAAGAAGAAGCGAGAGCGAACGAAGCCTGGGCCAAAGCTCACCCGCCGATCCCGCAGGATACGGTGATCAACTATTTTCCAATCCGGAGCGTCAAAACCAACGAAGGGGCCACGAAATGAAAAAAATGCTCCTCCTGCTTGGCATCGGTATTGCGCTGGGATCTTTTCCTGTTCAACTGCCCGCCCAGACGCCCACGGATTCGAATGAGGGATCGGTTTTGGAGTTTGACGGGACCAACCAGATTTACCGGTTCAAATGGTGGGGAAGATCGGGCAACACCTATTTCCTCCAGCATTCCGATGATCTGGTGAATTGGTTGTGGGTTCCGGTTGTGGAACCCGGCAACGACACGATCAAGGAGTGGGGATTCACCACGACGGGAGACAAGTTCTTTGTCCGCCTTCGCTATTGGACCGCCGCGACCTCCGATCCAGAAGGAGATGATTTCGATCAGGACGGCGTGTCAAACCTGCTTGAGGTGCAGCTGGGCAGCAACCCAATGGGTGCCAACGATTCCGACGACGATGGACTTGGTTTTTTCACTGAGATCGCGTCTGGAACGAATCCGGCAGCTTCTGACACAGCTCGCACGGGAAACAATCCCTTGGGGCTGATAGTCTACACGAGCCTGTAACTGCAAAGAGGCGAGAGAATTTTAACTGCATGAATCTGTATTCCCCATTTCTTCGTAGCTACAGGCGTGAAATATTTTCTGCCTTTGTTTTTCTCGCCCTCGGAATGTGCAGCTATGCTGGCGTAACCGTTGCTCAAGTTCAAGCGGGGGGGGTGTTTAATGCTCCTAATGGTCAAGTGAACTTGCAGCCGTCGAGTGCTCCTCAGTTCACCAATCTTTCGCCTATATACGGATTTGCAAACGGTGCACCTGTCATGGTAGGCACTCTTTATGGTAATTGGTTCATGTGTTGGTATTGGTATGATCCCGGTGCCGATCGTTGGTTGACATATGCCGGTTTAGCTTTAAGTGATGCCGGCCTTTCATATGTTGGTCCACTCAGCACGACTACTGCAACGGTCAAGATTATTGATGAGTGTCCTGGTGCGAGTTCCCGCGTGGAATTCCAATTCGGTGGCGAGCGGCAACAAGTGGGAAACACTTTAGGATCCTACCCAGCTGCCGAGCAGACACTCACTGCTTCGAAGACAGGTTATTTGCCCGCTGGCGCTGAAGTAGGGGTCTACATCGACGGACGGCTGGTGGGCTCCATTCCTGCTCCCGCCACGAGTTCCACGGCCGATTTCGGCACGCTTTACATCTGCCGGGAAAGGCAGTGCCCTTCCTGCCGCAACTGCACGCCCAAGCTTTTGGCCGGCCTGAACAGCGTAGACTTTGAAGTGCTGCTCGGTCGAGCCGGCCCACGGGACACACCGCTGAGCCTGAAGGTCAAGTCGGATACACTCACCGCCACAACCGCCGCCGCGCCGGCATTCCAGTTGGTCGGCGGGTTGTCGTCCGCAGTTCAAATCATCGGGGCAGACACCGACCAGCACCGGCAGTTCGTCGCACCTCAATGGATGGCCGATCTGGCCGAAGTGCGCAGCGGTGGGATACTCCAACGCACCGAGGTCAAACTTTATCATGGGGCCGGCACGCTCTCCGGCGGATTTTTCCCAGGCGTCGATTTGTTCAAGACATTCACGTTCACCCCATCAACTGCCGGAACAGTCCAAACCCTGACCGTCACCGAAACCATCGAGGGCGGCACAAAGGATACGCTCTACTCATACAACTCCTCGACCGGCCAATGGACGCTCACGGCAGATTCCGGGGCTCGCAAGGTCACCCTGAACCAGACGGTTTCCGGACCGACACGCACCGTGATCCGCGAGATCCGCGATGCGGCCAACACCCTTGTATCCAAGGACCGTGAAGTTTTCACCACCTATGCCTGGGGGGAACGCCTCACGAGCAGAGTGCTTGATCCTGACGGGCAGGCCCTCACCGAGACATGGGAATACGAAACCAATTCCGCCCTCCCCGCCTACAAGCGACTGACCTTTACGAGCAACGAGGTGGGGTATTGGCAGAAGTTTTCCTACGACACCACGGGCCGGATCACCAAGACGGTCAGTTGCTATCTCAACACGCCCCCAACCGCCGCCGAATCCGACTGCCGGGTAAATAACACGACCTACGACGGGGACAACCGCACCGAATGGGAAACCCTGCGCGGCCAGGAAGTGGCCAGGCGTTACGTCATCGTCACCACCACGGGGGGAAAAACCACCGAGCGTGTCGAGGTGTGCACGGTTCCCGGAGCCGCCCTTGGCGCAACAACCAACTTGGTCACCAGCACCGAATACGACACCAATGGCGAAATCATTTCCCGGCCAGACGGCACGATCCAGAAAACGGCCTACACCACCCTCTCCGGTGGAGGCCTGCGCACGACCGTGGAAACTGGCAAGGCCGTGTCGGGAGCAGTCACCGACGGAACCCGTTCCGTGGTGGAAACCGATTCCATGGCCCATCAAAACCTCGCCACCCTCACCGACATCACGAGCGGCGAGTTGGTTTCGCAGGCCCTGACCACGGAGACCGATGCCTTCGGTCGCGCCGAACACATCGATTACCTTGATAGCACCAGCGAACTCTTTACCTACGGCTGCTGCGGGCTGGACCAATCCACCGACCGCGATGGAGTGACCACCGTCTTCGGCCACGACGATTTCGGCAACGTCAATTCGGAGTTCCGCGCAGGCATCACGCTCGGCTATTCCTACGATCCCCTCGGCCATCTTCTGCGCTCGACCCGCACCGGCACCGACAGCGTGGAGATCACCACCGGTGGAGCGGACTACAACCTCGCCGGACGCCAGACCGCCACCTACGGGTTGCTCGGCACCACGGGAGTCACGGAGACCAACGTCACAGGAGGCGGACTCCAGCGCACCGAGACCCTGCCCGGCAACTTCACCCGCATTACCACGACCGCCGCAGATGGCCAGATCCTGTCCCTCTCCGGCACCGCAGCGCATCCGCGCACCTTTTCCTACGAGGAACAAAGCGGAGCCCAGATCACCAAGGAAACCTTGGTCGGCGAAAACGGCGCGACGACCGAGTTTACAAAAACCTTCACCGACATGGCCGGACGCACGAGCCGCATCGAGGCGTCCGGACGCGGAGCCGTGGTAAAGGGCCACAATGCCAAAGGCCAACTTGCTTCCAGCACCGATGCCGATGGCGTCGTGACGCTCTTCGGTTACAACGACCGGGGGGAACTCGAAACCACCGCCATCGACCTCGACCGCGACGGCCAGATCAACGCCGGAGATCCGGCAACGACCACCGTGACTTCCGTCACAGGCAGTGGAACCACCGCCGCCCTTCGTGTCACAACCAGCGAAGCCTCCGAAAACGGCCCAATCACCACCTCCGTCACCGACCGGTTCGTCCGCAGCCGCACCATCAGCCAGACCAACTACGGCCTTTCCGCCACCACCGCGACCACGCTCGTCGGCACCACCCGCACCGATACCACGACGCTCCCAGACGACTCGACCCTCACCCGAGTCACCACAGATGGACGCCCTGCCAGTGAAGTCCATTCGGGTGGGGGCAATACTTCCCGTTCGCTCAGCTACGAATACGACCCCCGTGGCCGGTTGTGGAAAATCACCGACGGACGCGTGAACACGGTCACCACGTATGGATATTACGACAACGACCGCGTCCACACCATCACCCAAGGCGACCAGACCGTCACATACGGATACGATGATCTTGGATACCGCAACAGCGAAGCGCTCCCCGGCACGCGCACCCTCACCCGCACCTTCAAGCCTACAGGCGAAATCTTGACCGTCGGCGGCACCGCTTCTTATCCGACCAGCTTCACCTACGACCCGCAGGGGCGGATGACGACAATGACCACCGCCACCGGCACCACCACATGGGTCTATGATCCGGTGACCGGACGTCTCGAACGCAAAAAAGACGCAACTCAGAAGCCGACGATCTACACCCACACTCTCGCCGGTCGCTTGGACACGCGCCTGTGGGCGCGCGGCATTCTCACCGATTTTGGCTACGACGACGCCGGACGCCTGAGCACCATCGACTACTCCGACGCCACTCCCGACGTCGGCATCCTCTACGACCAGCGCAACCGCCCGCGCCAGATCACCGATGCCGCCGGAACCCGCGTCCCCGCGTTCACCGATGCCGGTCAACCGGACGGCGAAACCATCACCGGCGGCATTCTTGGCGGGTTGTCCACCGACACCGGCTACGACACGCTCCAACGCAAAAATGCGTTCACTTTTTCCCGCAGCAATGCTCCTCTCGCCTCGACCGGTTGGGGTTACGATGCGCTATCCCGCCTTGAAACCGTCACGCAGGGGATCGACATGGGGACCTACGTTTACCATCCGAATTCCAGGCTGGTAAACACCCTCACACTCAAGCGCGGCACCAGCACGGTGCTGACCACCACGAAAACCTTCGACGCGCTTGATCGGATCGATGTGGTTTCCAGCGTGCCTGCCACCGGGCCGACCAGTTCGTTCGACTACCATTACAACACGGCCGGACTCCGAGACACGGTCACCCTCGCCGACAGCTCGCGCTGGGACATCGGCTACAACGACCGAGCAGAAGTCACCAGCGGCGCGCGCAAGACCTCCGCAGATGCCGTGTTCCCCGGACAATCATTCGGCTACGCATTCGACGCCATCGGCAATCGACTCACCGGCACGACCAACAGCCGCACCTCGATCTATTCGCCGAACAGCCTCAACCAATACTCCTCCCGCACCGTTCCCGGTTACTTCGATGTCCTGGGTGAAGCCGCCTCCGACGCCACAGTCACCGTCAACAGCCAGCCCGCCGAGCGCCTCGGTTCCTACTTCCGCGCCGAACTCGCCGTGGACAATTCCGCCGCTCCCGTCTGGCAGCCAACGACCGTCACCGCCACGCGCGACACCGATACCGTGGACCTTGCTGGACACCGGTTCGTTCCGCAGGCTTCCGAGGCATTCGCCTACGATGACGACGGCAACATGACCGCAGACGGTCGGTGGGATAACGTTTGGGACGGAGAGAACCGACTCGTCTCCCAAACGGCCAGCGCCGCCGCCGTTTCCGCCGGAGCGCCAAACCAGCAACTGACCTACGCCTACGACTTCGCCGGACGCCGCATCCGCAAAACGCTTTCCACATGGAACACGCTCCGCTGGGTGAAGAACTACGGCCTGCTGTTCCTCTACGACGGCTGGAACCTCGCCGCCGAGATCGGCGACGAAGGCGGCCCGCTCCTGCGCAGCTACGCTTGGGGCAGCGACCTTTCCGGAGGCACCGCCGCCGGAGGAATCGGCGGCCTCGTCTTCATCCACCAATCCCCCGAAAATAAGACCCTCGCTGTCGTGGCAGATGCCCAAGGCAACACCAGCGCCCTTTACGACATGGCCGACGCCAGTCTCGCCGCCAGCTACGAATACGGCCCCTTCGGCGAAACTCTGCGCGTCAGCGGGAAGTTCGGGGACGCCAACCCGATCCGCTGGTCCACCAAGTATGTGGATTGGGAGACGGGATTGGCTTACTATGGGTTCAGGTATTTCAGTCCCTCGCTTGGGCGATGGCTCAACAACGACCCTCTGGGCGAGGCGGGCGGGATGAATCTTCAGGGCTTTGTTTCAAACAATCCGCTGAGTCTTGTTGACCCGTTCGGATTGCAAGATGCGATGTCGAGGAAAAAAGCAGAGATCGAATATGCTCGCGTTATTGATACGACAACGGATCCCGGAGCGCTATTGGCAGCCCAGGAGCGATACCGGTCGGAGGTAAACTATTCCGAGTATGGGAATGCCAGAGCAGGAGCTGATTTGTTGAAATCGCTTCAATGGCAATCCGAAATTGTTCTTTTTGCTGCAACGCTTCCGATTGCCGAAGCTGCGCCAGAATTGGGGGAATTGCTTGCCGCGAGAAAATCCAATCCTCTCAGTCAACTTTCGTCGAGCTGCCCAGTCACCGCAACTGGAAGTGCTTGGAGGAATCTTCCAGGCGGGGTTCAGGTGCGGCAAGTTGGAAATTACTGGATTAAACAGGTTAATCCAGAGGCTAACAATATCGCTCAGTGGTGGGCAAGGGGTTCGTTGGATGCCCAGGCAGCAGGATTGTCGAAGTTGGGAGATATGGCCCCGAATGCTCTCTATCAAAATGGCAAACTGATAACACGGGATGCCGGAGCGTATACACCTGGAAATTTCTGGAACACTTGGCTTCAGGGGAGCAAGCGACTGGGCACCCCAATGAACGATATTCGGCCTCGAAATATAGGTGCAAGTGGAGTCATCTTTGACCCTGCGCTGCATCCTGTCCAGCGGGGAGTATATTGGCTTGGTGCTGGCGCGGTAGGAGCAACGGCCGGATACGGAATCTATTCAACCTTTGATCAACACTAGTTATGTTTTGGCTTCTAATTCTATGCGGGATAGCATGGTGGGTTTTGATTGAATACCTGCGTGGAAGGTCGCAGTGCCCCAGCCAAGTTTCGTTCTGGCTGAGTTTTGTGGGGCCAATCGGCTGTATGGCGGCATGTGCATATGCCTTTTTATCCAGATGAGTGTTGGGACCCGAATTGGAAGATGAAGCTTCTGTCATAATGCAACAATGGGGTTATATTCCGAAATGAGCTTTTCTGATCCAGAATTACACAATCTGAGCTTTGTAGTTGCTGGCATTACGCTGGCGCACATATTCCACACGGAAGGCAGTGTGTCGCTATCGGTTAAGTCTCCATTGTCTCACGTCTCACGGGGATGGATAGACGTTCACTATCCCTGTAATGGCCATATAAAGTTACAAATTCGAGGAGCACTGGCAGACAGCGAACTTAACACTGAGACAATCACAAAAATACTAGAAGCCATCTCATAAATACTCCTTGTACAACAGCCTGATGTGTATATTCATACACAGATGGACCTGACAGAAGAGCAATGGAACATCGTCAAAGAGCATATCCCAGAAGATCCGAAACGTGCCGATGGGCGCGGAAGGC
>JAPLTF010000041.1 GCA_026398275.1 Verrucomicrobiota bacterium | reverse complement strand
TGATCGCCGAGGAGTCTCGCCTCCGCTCACTGCACAAGGCCGCCCTGCGGGCAGAGACGATCGAAGATTTCACAGCCTCGCTGTAGCACTCTTCTACCCCGTAGGAATTCGGAACGCGTTTCTTTCCGCATCCCGGCTCTCTTCGTGCTGCTCTTCTGTTGCTATACTCCAGCCCATGAGATCCTTTATCGACAGGTGTTTCTTCCGTCGGTGCCGGAAGGATTTGAGTTGCGGTCGACGGTGCTTGGCATTGACGGTCCCGGGGATTATCTCGCCCGTGGCTACCGCGAGGTCAAAGGTCGACCTCATCACCTCGCTGCCAGCCGACAAAACGGGCGGAGCGTCTGAGTCGCGCATTTACTGAGTCGCGCATTCCTGTCGCGCATTCCTTGACCCACCTCCATTGTCGTGGTAGGAAAGATCCTACCAATGTCGGTTTCTGCTACATATCCGCATATCCTTGAACTCCCGGGTAAACCGCCATGCCTGGAGAGACTCCCTCGGGTTCGTGTTGCCCAGATTGCCATGGACCATATTTTTTACAGTTGGACGGCTGAAGACATCCTCCGCCAGCACGATTACCTGACTCCCTCGGAGGTTCATGCTGCCCTCGGCTACTACTTTGATCATCGTGAGCAGATCGACCGGGAGATCGAAGCCGAGACGGCGCAAGCCCGCCTGGATCTGAAATCCAACAAGGATACCCCCATGGCTGCCCGGCTGGCTGCGCTTCGGTTCCAAGCCGCAGCCTAGTGAGTTGCCGACTTTACATGGATGTCCATGTTCCGTTGGCGGTCACACTCCAACTGAGGCAGCGTGCGGTGGATGTCGTCACCGCGATTGAAGACGGACAAACGGAAACTGCTGATTTTCATCTTCTGGCGCGTTCGACCGAGCTGAGCCGGGTGCTTGTCACCCAGGACATCCGCTTCAAAGCACTTGCGGAATCGTGGCAAAGAGAGAATCGGTCATTTTCTGGAATGGTCTTTGCGCATCAGCTATTTGTAACCGTAGGACGTATGGTTGTTGATCTGGAACTGGTTGCGAAGGCCAGTAACAACCAAGATATGGACAGCCAAATTTTACACCTGCCCCTCGGCTGATTTCTGATTTGTCCCCCTGGCCAAACTATCTGCTCGCCCAATTCATGAACCGCTGACGGGAGGTCAGACACGCGCTCGCGCCACGGGCACGCCATATTCTGACATTCTTACGAATGTTGGCATAACAGCCGAATTAATGGGATAGGGTGGTCAATTGGGGTGGAGGGTTGGCAGAGATCGCGGGGAGGGCAGGGATTGCAGGGCGGGGAGTGCAGCCAAGACATCCTGCGGGCGCAGAGCGCTTATTGGTCCGAAAGTGAATCGCGCCTGCTTCGGGCTCTCGGGAGACAGTCCGAGCAGTTGGAGGTTTCTGTTTTTGTGCAGGCCCCTGAAAGAATGCTGCCGGATCATGGACTCTATAAGTTGAGGCAGCTTCGCAGGCCCCCCACGATGCAATTCACATTCGACAGGTTGGATGCCCTCGCCCGGCAATGGCGCGTCGTTGCGTCCTCGCCAGTCAGCCGTCTTGCGGATCTTGGTGCTGCACAATGGTTTCTCATTCCTTCCTCCAAATTTTTCACTTTGACGCTGCCGCACACGGGGTGCTAGAAGTCGGATTGATGCCAAAAGTATCCGAGTTTTTTGGAATTGAGATCGTCTTTAATTACCGCGGCGAGCACAACCCGCCGCATTTTCATGCGCGCCACGCCGGGAAAGAGGGTGTTTTCTCGATAAATCCTCTTTCATACATGCATGGGAATCTTTCCCCGAGAGCGGTGACACTCGTCATTGAGTGGGCTGTCGCCCATTTGGGGGAGCTTGCCAACTGCTGGAGATTGGCGAGAGAAATGAAACCAGTGCCTCAAATCCCGCCCTTGGAATAGAAACTATGACTTCCATTGCCTCTCAAAAAACATTTTCGCTTGCAAGCGCTCGAAGTGTGGGCAGCTATGTCGTCCGCCTCGCTTTCGAGGATGGCTGCCAGTTCGACCTCGACCTCGCGCCTGACCTGATTGCAATCAGCGGTCCTCTCGTTTCGCCTCTAGAAAACCCTGAAGTTTTTTCGCGAATGGAAATCCGGCATGGATCTCTGGTATTTCCGACTGGTCTCGATTATGGGGGCGATGTTCTGCGTTTATGGTGTGAGAACGGAGGCGTCACAAATCAGGAGCGCACTGACGAGTTGGCCAGAAAGTATTTTGGCACAACGGCCCCGTGGTCGGCTGCCGCCTGACCCTCTGCGAGACGACCTTCGGGAGTCGTCGGCGCGCTCAACGGCACCGCACTGATGGCTCCTGAAAAGTGCCTGTCGAACTCCGGGAAGAATCTTCCGTCCGGGTTCAACAGTCAACGGACACCACAGCACAATCATCAAGATCTGCCTGCGTTTAGGCACCTATTCTGACATTCTTACGAATGTTGGCATAACAGCCAACGAAAAGGGACGGGGTGGTCAATTGGGGCGGAGGGTTGGCAGAGGGTGCATGGAGGGCAGGGATCGGAGGCCGGGCAGGGATTGCAGGACATCCTGCGGGTGCAGAGCGCCCATTGGTCCGATCGTGTGTCGAACGCTTTTCGTGCCATCCGTAGCCAGCCCGAGCAATGTGAGGTTTTTGTTTTTGTGGAGCCCGCGAAAGGAATGCCGCCACACGGCTGACGCGGTGAGCTGGGGGTAATCCGAGGTCTGGTCCGGGATGATCGCCAATCCGCAAACTGCCCCCCGCCGCTCAAACTTTGACCAGAGCCAATCCGGTTTGCGCTTCCCCCGCTCTGATCATCCGGTTACTTTCCCTCGCATGGCATCCGATTACGATGGGGCATGGAAAGACCTCCTGCACCGCAGGCTTCCGGAGATCCTCACCTGCTATTTCCCGGCGGTCGGCGCGGCCATTGATTGGTCGCAACCCCCGGACTTTCGTGACCAGGAACTGCGCGAACTCCTGATCGAGGCACCCGAAGGGAGCAGCCGCGTGGACGTCCTCATCCGTGTCGCCATGTGTGACGGCGGCAGCCAGACGCTTTACCTGCACCTCGAAGTCCAAAGTTCCAAGGAAGAAGACTTCCCCCTCCGGGTTTTCCACTGCTTTCATGGGATCCGTCGCGCGTGCGGGGAGGACGTGATCTCGCTCGCGATCCTTGCCGACCTCGACCCGGACTGGAGGCCGGCGGAATACCGCTACGAACGGCTCGGATGTGAGGTCGCGTTCCGGTTCCCGTGCTGCAAGTTACTGGACATCCTCCCCGGCCTTGCGGAGGACTTTTCGCTGCCGGCGCTCGCGGCCAAAGCCCAGATCGCCGCGCTGCAAACCAGCCGCAATCCGGACAAACGCAGCGCGGCCCGCTGGCTGCTCACGCGCAGCCTCTACGAGCACGGCTACAGCAAGGAAGCCATCAATGAGGCTTACCGTCTCATCGCCTGGATGATGCGC